>JBKCLO010000193.1:0-228748 GCA_046300675.1 Ignavibacteria bacterium | reverse complement strand
CGACGAGCAGAGTATGGCCCTCGATCATCGCGACGCTCTGGGCGTGGCCCTCTATCATCGCGACGCTCTGGGCGTGGCCCTCTGTCATCTCGACGATCAGAGCGTGGCCCTCTATCATCACGTCGGTCTGTGCGTGGCCCCCTGTCATCGCGCCTGTCAAAACGGGGCGCTCCGCCGTCGTCGCGCTTGGGTCTACCACCCCCACGCTTACCACCTCCAGTTTTAGGCGCATAAGCTGGGTTTTCGCTTGTCATTGGCTGACGTTCATCGTCGAAGCGTGGCCGACGTGGCTTACCGAAACCTCGGTTTCTATCATTCATGTATTATTCTTTCCACTTGATCGTGCAGCCAATTGCTTTGGTCTGCGTTACTGCCAATGCCGATCCTGAAGACAGGGATCTTACTGCATCAAGCACAAAGCGTGATTCTACCTTTTCGGCATCATTTGCATTATCATCTATTGCCCCAATGTACTCCACCTTCCACGAGTTATTGGCATTACTGAGAACGAAGACATGCGGTGTTCTCTTCGCACCATACGCCTTGGCAACTTCCTGAGTTTCATCAACAATGTATGGGAAGGTGAATCCCTTTTCCTTGGCGCGAACCTTCATATTCTCAAATGAATCTTCTGGGACTTTGACAGGGTCGTTAGGGTTGATAGCAACTAGCGGATAGCCAAGCTTAGCCGTCTCTGCAGCCAGTGCGATGATGCGGTCTTCGTACTTCACAGAATACGGACAGTGATTACACGTAAAGACAACTACAAGTCCTTTACTGTTCTTGTACGTGTCAAGCGAGATGTATTGTCCATCAATATTCTTCAGTTTAAACTCAGGGGCTCGATCGCCTATGGCAGCGCCCTGCTGACTTCCCTGCTGTGCCATCAACGTGGTGACGGCGACCATCAACATGAGTAGGTACTTCATGCTACTTTCCTTCTTTCAAAAAATCTGTAAATGTTTTCTCTAACAGCTCTACAGAGAACTGGAACTCCCCAAAGAGCCGACGTCGGTCTTTGATGAACAGCGTTGCAGGAATAGATCCACTCCAGGATTGGTCAACTCTGTCGATCCACAGATGCGGTTTGGGCTCATTCAAGACAACTGCATCACAAAACTCGTAGCCCCGACGTTTGAGAAACGGTACAACCTTGCTCTCACGTTCCGCGGGATTATCAAGGCTTACAAGTATCACCTTAACCGGCTTGTCTGCATACTTGCGCGCAAGCTTGTCGAATGCTGGCAGTTCTTCGACACATGGCTTGCACCACGTGGCCCAGAAATTGACAACGTAGGCTGTGTCCTTTCCTGACGACAAACGCTGCTGAAGCTGGCTAAGGCGCAGTTCTTCGACGTTTCCGGACAGCGCCAAACAAATTGTAATGCTCGCAACAAGACTCATGTATGCATGGGGCCTACCGGCTCCAATAGTTGTTCTTCTGTGGTATTGACCTTGATGCTTGAGACTTCCCTTGTTACTTGGAATGCCTCAAGAACCCCATCCTCGAGCGGACGCATGCAGGGTTCGATCTGTTCTCGATCTTCTGCCATCAACCATACTTGACGATCATCCCGAGGTATGATTACCGGCATACGTTGTTTTGCATTGTGCACGTACGACATCAGCTCATTTGCATCCGTCGTCACGATCGAGAATGTTGTATGAACCTCGCCGCTTTCCGGATCGGTCCAATCTTCCCAAACACACCCAAGTGTCAGCAATGATCTGTCAACAGCTCGCACGTAGTGGGGGATCTTTAACGCTCCCTCGTGACGCCATTCGACAAACCCATTTACCGGCAGCAGCGCTCGCCGCTTCCTGATTGCATCTCGGAACGACGGCTTCTCGTAAATGGTTTCACGCCGCGCATTCAACGTCATCTTTCGAATATCCCTGGCCGATTCACACGACTTGGTCCAGCGCGGTATCAAGCCCCATTCACACAACTGAATCTGATCTGATTCTGCATTCGTGATAAGGGGCAGGTGCGGATGCACAAACCCTGAAACGTGAAAGTACGGACGATATTCTTGATCGTGCTCAAATACTGCTCCGAGGTCTGCTTCAATACTATGCGTTGTCGCATAGATGGATACCGTGAAGCACACTGGATTACCACATCGGCATCAGTACCATGGCAAGCATGATAACGATACCAATCATCATCACAAGAGCATAATTCTGCGCAACACCGGTCTGCATGCGGCGCAACACTCCAGCGGCAGCACCCATCGACTTGGCAGAACCATTGACAACACCATCGATCACAACAACGTCGACGATCTTCCATAGGAAGTCACGTGATGCGGTAAGAATAGGCCCTGCCACAAGCATGTTATAGATCTCGTCAACATAGTACTTGTTGAACAGAAGTTTGTACGCACCCGACATCTTATCGGCCATGGCCGAGGCCTTTGTTAGGCCCTGACTGTAGATGCTGCGGGCATACATGATGCCGACCACGGCCAATACGGATGATGCAACCATGAGCCCGATCTCTAACGCTGTATGATCACCAGTATGCTTCGGAAGCATTTCGTTGCTTACAGCAAATATCGGCTCGAGCCATCCTTCAAGAAGATTCGGAATATGCAGAGCGTGTCCGATCACGTGGGGAACGCCGAGTAGACCGCCAAATGCGGAGAGAACTGCAAGTACGATAAGCGGAATGGTCATCGTAGCCGGAGACTCGTGAGGATGCACGTGATGATGATCAAATCGCTCTTCACCCAAGAACGTCAGCGATGTCAGACGCCACATGTAGAATGCAGTCGTGAGCGCTGCTAGAGCCCCTACAGCCCAGAGGATTGGGCTGCCATTAAGCCATGCGAACCAGAGGATCTCATCTTTTGAGAAGAAGCCGGAGAAGAACGGGATTCCTGAGATAGCAAGTGTACCGATAAGGAACGTACGATACGTGATGGGCATGTACTTCTTCAATCCGCCCATCTTCTGAATGTCCTGTTCCTCGTGCATGCCGTGAATCACGCTACCAGAGCCCAAGAATAAGAGGGCTTTGAAGAAGGCGTGCGTCATCACATGAAAAACCCCGGCAGTAAATGCACCAACGCCAAGCGCTGTGAACATAAAGCCAAGCTGTGAAACAGTAGAATAGGCCAATACTTTTTTGATGTCGTTCTGCACGATGCCGATGGTGCCGGCGATCAGCGCCGTTGTGATGCCGATACCGGTGATTACAGCCATGGTCGTTGGCGACATTGCAAAGAGCACGTTTGTGCGGGCGATCAGGAAGATGCCCGAGGTAACCATCGTTGCGGCGTGGATGAGGGCAGAAACAGGTGTCGGACCCGCCATAGCATCAGGAAGCCAAACGCCGAGGGGGATCTGAGCACTTTTACCAGTGCACCCCAGGAACATCAGCAGTGTGATCGTTGTAACCACAGTGCCCCCTGCAACAAGCTTCTCAGGTGCCAGTTCGTTGATCGTGTTATAGTCTAGTGTGCCGAACTGCTGGAACAACATGAACATTGCCAAGAGTACGCCAAAGTCTCCGATACGGTTCACGACAAAGGCCTTCATGGCGGCATCACCAGTCCATGTAATGTTGGTGCCTTCGAATTTGCGGTCGTACCAGAATCCGATCAGAAGGTATGATGCTAGACCTACGCCCTCCCAACCAAGGAATGTTAGCAGCATGTTGTTAGCAAGCACCAGGTTGAGCATCATGAACACAAAGAGGTTCAGATAGGCAAAGAATCGGAAGAATCCTTTGTCACCATGCATATAGCCGATCGAGTAGACATGGATTAAAAATCCGATGCCTGTGATGATCAACGTAAACAGAATTGACAGTTGGTCGATCTGATAGGCAATGCTTACGGTGAACGTGTCTACCGTAATCCAATCATACACCTTCGAGAGGATTGGCCCCGACTGGCGCACCTGCATAAATGCCTGCAGTGCCGTAACGAAGCTGAGCAGGATAGCAGAGCTGCCGATCAGTCCAATGATCTTCTCATTCTTGATCCGCTTGCCGAAGAGGCCAAGAATGATAAATCCGACGAGCGGGAAGAGCAGAATAAGAGCGTAGTTCATCCTATTTCCGGTGCAATTGTCTCAAAATCCAGTTTTTCGACGTCCATTTCAATATTGTGGAAGTTGATGCGCATTGTCTCATCAACAACCATCATAGAGTTTCGTTCAACCTTCATCCAATCCGATCTACGGGCCGTAAACGGTTCCGAAGCAACCACTATGGCGCTTGGCTTGCCGTATGATGGCTCCATGCCGCACAGGTCGTCCACACACTTGTACTCGCGTCCGAACATATAGTACAGCGAAGCAGGTTGCACGTTCGGATTTGTCGTGTATCGCACTGCGATCATGCATGTTCCATTGGTAACCGCCAGGTTGAGATACGAGTGCTGGTTTACAGCCGATTCCATGAGCAGGTCGTTCAGATCAGCGAACATACCTTTCATGGCGTTGACCATCTGCTCACACGTTACGTTACCGTACGGATCTGCAATATGGTTCAAAAACAACCCGAACATGTGCTCTGAATCTGTGCTGCCCTGGATCGCATCGTAAGCCGTATCGTTCAAGCTACGCAGGAGTCTGCGACGAATCTGCTTGTAGCCCCCTAACACTCCATTGTGCATGAACATCAACTTTCCACATGAGAATGGATGTGAGTTGAGTTCCTCCACAGGAATCCCGGGCGATGCAGCACGCACATGTGCGAACATACATGGAGAGTGGATCTTCTTGGCAAGATTCTTCAGGTTGCCATCACTCCAGGCCGGGCGAATACTGCGAAAAACACATGGTTCATTGTCGAGTTCGGGTGCATAGAACCCAATGCCAAATCCATCGCCATTGACGGATACAGACATTTCCCCAGCGTTCATGGTCTGCGCCGTTACAAGCGAAAACTTCGGCTTGTACAGCAGATCATCGGCAAGGATGGACGGGCCGATATAGGCAACGAACCGACACATAGTGCAGAGCTTAACGCTTAGTTAAGCGAGGCCTTCTCAACGCACCATGTGTTGTAGACACCATCGAGCAACAGGTTGAATGCATCAGCTGCTTCGCGTGCTGCGTCGAGAGCCGCCTGCTTCTTATCGTCTGTCTCGCACATGCGCACGAGTGCCTCACGGGTTACCGTGCGGTGAATCTCGTCTGCATGCTCGTGCACAGCAAAGAATACAAGCGCGTCTTCGGTATCAAGATTGTAGAACTTCTTGAGTCCTTCGATCTTGGTTGTCGAGATCTCAGGAATCTGTGATTCATATGCATACAGGGCTGCAAGGCCTTCGTAACCATTTTTACGAGCAGCAAGCTCGCGCAGGATACGTACAGACTCGCGCGTATGAGGAAGGTAGCGACGCTCCTTCATTTCCTCGCGGCTAACACCAAGAGCTCCGCCAAAACGCAGCCACAATTCTGGGTGGTTATCCGGACCATGCTCTTCTTCGATCAGATTCTCAAGAAGCATCTGGCGAACATCCATATCATCGCAGTTTGAGTGCGTTGCGCTGACGTACGTTGGGAATAGGTGCACTTGATGATAGTACTCCTTGGCATACTCGCGGAGCATCTCAACAGTAAGAGCCCCTTCATTCCACATCTGGTAGAATGGGTGCTGAAGCATGTGACGCTCAGTTACAATTTCATCGAGCTTGGTGAGAAACTCTTCGGTTGTCATGACACTACCTCAAAAAGAATGATTGTATGCTTGGTTCTGGAGGGCAAAGATAGGTCTTTTCGTAATTTTGCCCTGCAATTATGGATACGATAACCGCTCAAAATCTTGCCGAACCTACCGAGCTCCTAGTGCCCGATTCCGAGGTTGTCTCAGAGGCTACCGTAGGTGCTCGAGTAATCCTATTCAACGATGAAGAGCATACATTTGACGAAGTGATTCGACAAATCGTCAAAGCCACGCGGTGTGGGCTTGCGCAAGCTGAGATGTTAACGTTGGAAGTGCACTTTCGGGGCAAGGCAAGGGTTTTTCAGGGGCCCGTAAGCGATTGCATTCGCGTCTCGGCCGTTCTCGAGGAAATCGCCCTGAGCACTCAGGTAGAGTTCTAGGGTTTGGGAAGGGGCGCAGGAGGAGGCACTTTTGTTGAATCAGAGCCCAATAGCCGTCCAGAAGCGTCCTTGATCTGACCCTGCAGCATGTCGTTAATCGACCCGCCACCCGGATTTAAACCAGGAATCGAAGGCAGAGTTGCATTGGGTCCGGAAACCTGCAGGGCATCCCTGTTCTTGTCCATCAGTTGTTGCAGCACATCCTTCTCGCCCTGCTTTGCTCTTTTGAGCAGATCGTCGTCAAGATTTTTGAGCAGCGTTGAGTCGTTAACCTCTACACCATTGATCTTTGCCAGAGCGAACTCAACACTTGGTCGTATCTCACGAGCATATGTGGAACGCGGATACTTCTCGATCAGCATCCCGTAGTAATGCAATGCGCTGTCGTTCATCTGCCTGTCTCGCTCAAACATCCACCCCATGGCATACAGTGCTTTAGGCGCGTAATCGCTGGTTGGGAATTTGTTTACGATGTTCATGTACTGCTGCGAGGCGTACGGGTAATCTTTGATCTGACGGAAGCTCGTAGCTGATTTATAGAGTTCTGCTGCGTCGTCGATACTGGCATCCGTTGTATAGCCCAGGTTAACAGATGCCTCTTTGGCATACTCGCTTCTGGGCCATGTATCGGCAATGAATTCAAAGAGCGAATCAGCAGTATTGGGATCTTTCTCGCGCAGCATGCGTGCCTGAGAATACAGATATCGTCCGGCAACGTCCGACGTTGGAGGTGTTATCTGGTAAGCACCCTGGTAATACGAACGTGCAGAGTCGGGTGCGTCGAGCTGCTCATGTACTCGTCCGATAGCATACATCGAGCTTGCGCGCAGGCGCATGATCGAGTCTTTGTGCGTGGTATCTATGCGCAGGTGGAGGTCCATCTGCAGAACCTTCCGCTGTTCTTCGTCCCATTGCTTAAGCAACGTGAAGTACTTGTTTGCCACATCGTACACCGGTGTGCGCACAAGCTTGGCCTTGGCGAAATACTTCATCGCCTCCTGATAGTCGCCACGTTTGTAGAGCGCCATGCCCTTTTGAAAGCTCTGCGCCATCAGTTCCGGACGTCCAACAAACGAGGTGTCAGCAAACTTCTCACGCGCTAAAAGAGTCTTGTCGTTGGGATTATCGGAACGCAGACGATCGAGCGCAATGCGCTCTGCCTGAATGAAGGAGCCCCATTCGGTGAAGATCTTGTTATCCTCAAGCTCTGCAAAGAGCGCACTTGCTTCGTCTGCTCTGTCCTGGCGTGCAATAGAGGCGGCCATGTAGAGCTTCGATTCAAACTCGGCCAACGCATCAGGGGCTTCATCGAGTGCCTGGGCAAAGTTTTTTTCGGCCAGTTTGTAATTGCCCATGCGATAGTAGATCGAGCCGATGTCCACAAGCCAGCGTGATCGCTGTTCTGAATCATCGGTCATCACCAAAGCCTGCTTGTAGGGATTAACGGCTTTGTCGATCTCCCCATCCTCGATGTGGATCTCAGCTTGAATTCGATAAGCCTCACTCAGGATGTCGTAGCGGTCTTTGTACCACGCAACATCAACTGCCTTCGACAATGCCTGCTTTCCCTGCGTGATCTTACGCTGCATCAGATACACCTTTGCCAGCAGCAGATGGGCATCAGGCGAATACTCACCATCCTGGTATCGCTCGATGAGCTCGAGACACTTCTGTTGCGATGGCACCCACTCGCTGCGGAAGAAGTATGCCTCGGCCATAAGATAGAGCGCGCCCTGCACGTATTCGGACTTCGGATGAAGCCCTACGACCTTTGAGCCCTTGATCAGGATACTATCCACTTTCTGCGACATTGGGGCAAGCTTTGATCGCTCAACGGCAAGTGCACGCAGGAACTGATAGGTCGTGTTCTTGGGTGCCTCTGATTTGAGTCCGAGGCTATCTACTGCCGGAACGAGCACACGTGGACGCTTGCGATTACTCTCATCCTGGTATTCGAAATCATTGACAACCTCCTGGCGTATACGCTTCATGTTGTAGTAGGTGTTGAAGAACGTGGTCTGATTGTCGTACCACGAGCAACCACTCACTCCTGCAAGCAGGAGCATCAACAAACCATGCCGTATCGTTTGGGGTATTCTCAACTGTCTCTTCGCAACCAGCGGTCTCGCATCTGCTGTTGACGTGCCGACGGACTCTCTATTTCAATCAGCTTTGGCACAACACGCAATATCGGCTTTATCGTGGTTGTATAGAGTCTGCCGTCGCAGTGGGCGGTAACGCGGACACCTTTTTCGCGGCGTGATGCCAGATAATGGTCCAACTGGGCAGTTGTTACAACTCTACGATCATCAACAGCTACGATCTCGTCATCGATGCCGAATCCAGCTGCTGCTGCCGGAGACCCATCGTCAATACCCCGCACAACGAGCTTTCCGTTTGCCTCTGCAAGTGCCCAGCCGCAATAAGGGGCTTGCGGCACATTGGCAAACGCACGTTTGTCTCCAAAGGTCGCAGGCTCTGCCGGCTTCTCTACATACTGTAGCTGCAGTCCAACTCCTGCAAGAATCTCGTCATAGGGAAGCTCATGAGTTCCGTCAAGCCACAATTTTAACCGTTCGCGAATCTGAACTCTTGTGGCCTGCTCGATAATGGCATAGCATTCCTCCTCCGTCATACCACGCGCCGGATCAGCCAGATAACGCTTCCACATCTCACGCAACGCATCATCCATGCTGTAGCGTCCGTCTGAATGATCGATGATATAGGCATCAAGCAGAAGGAAAATCACACCGCCCTTGAGGTAGTACGACGGGAACCTGTTATTGCCGTCAGGACTCTGCATGTAGAGTTTTAGCCAGGCTAGGAATGAGCTGTCACTTGTAGACATGGCCTCGCGTCCAGGCACGGTAAACAGTCTACCAATGTGTTCTTTGGAAAGCGCTTCGAGATACTCTTTCGTTGTCGTAAAACCGCATCGGAAGGTCAAGAGGTCATCGTAATACGACGTAAGGCCTTCGGCCAACCAGAGCATCGATGTGTAATTCTCACGAGTGTAGTCGAATGGTCCAAGCTCCTTTGGACGTATGCGCTTAACATTCCAAAGGTGGAAGTACTCATGACACAGCAGCGACAACAATCCAACGGCCTTTGCTTTGTCTGTTAGGGCACTTGGATCTACCGCATTCACGCTTGACCGTGCGTGCTCCAAGCCCCCTCCAGCACCCGGATAAGCTTGAATAATAAACACGTAACGATCGTATGGAGCGCCGCCAAAGACTGCTGTCTCGACCTTCACGATCTGCTGCACCTGCTTGGTAAGCCAGTCTGTGTCCACATCATAGTTCGTGGCAATGGCTACTTCGTGCAGCGCGCCAGCTTCGGTAAACGATGTTACCGTATGATCGCCGATCTCTATGGGTGAATCTGCCAGTACATCATAGTTCAATGCACCCAGCAGCATGCCGTCTGCGTTGGGTTCGCGCACCGACGACAGTGCAGTAGAGGTAGAGGGCCAGAGGGCTCTGTCGTGTTTGAGCAGCACGTGGTGAACCTCATCTGTTCGACCTTCAACATACATGCATATCGACGTCAGCATCAGGAACGCATGAAAGCGATTCACATGGCTGGTGCGCACAGTGCGCTCATGCGCATAGATCACATACTCAACCTCGACACTGCTCGAGCCTTCACATGCGACAACCAACGCCGCTTTGTCGCGCCACTTCATAGCGGCAGCAACTCTCGAAGAGCCCGCGCCAGCATAGGCCCGTACATTGCCCTGCCATCCGGCATAGTCTCTGATCTTATAACTTCCAGGAGACCACGACGGCATCACCACAACTACTTCAGGACTCGTGATACCTTCGATGCGCATTCGTACGTTAACGATATGCTGAGAGGCCCGTTCGAACGAAAGTTCGTACGTGATCTTAGCCTGCGTTCCGCGAAGCTGTTCATCGCGCTGTTCGATTGAGTAGGTCATCGTTGTCCAAAGTATGTATTCTTCATAAAGTCCTCTTCAAAACTCTGCTCGTCCTTCGTCTTCACAAGTTCTGTACCAGGCGGCAACATGCCCCCTGTAAGCTCTGTGTATCTGGCCGTATTCTCGTTGATCTCGTGACGTTTAGATGCGATGGCTCGTTCGAGCTCAACCTGGTGCAGCTGACGCCATTGTTCACTGTCGAGAACATGCTCCATCGTAAAGGGCTCTTCGGAACGAAGTTTACGAAGTTTTCGCTGTTCTACTCGCAGGCGTGTTTCCATCATGGCAACCTCCTGCTGCCAGCGCTCTAAACTCCAATCGAATGCTTCGGCACGCAGTGCTTCGTCTGCACCAAGCATTGAGAGCAGCGACTTCATCTGGCTGACATTTCTCGAGGTATATGCCTGCTGCACGCGATGCCAGATGGCAACAGATTCAGCGCTATCGCCTTGTCCGGCATCCGGATGTAATTGCTTTGCTAAAGAGCGGTACATCTTTACCAGCTCGCCGTCTTGCGCATGTTCTTCACGTGCCTTTGCAGCACGCTCACGTTGATCTACATCCATGTAGAAGGCCTCACGAATGCGCATCGTAAATCGTGCATACTCGGAGTCAACTACCTGATTGATCAGATCAATGATATGCTGCGTGAGCACCTCCCCACGCGAGACCTTTATTGAGAGCAACTCGACGCGCCGGAATAATTCTGCGCTCGTAAGCGCTGCAACTTGGAGCTCTCGCTCGAGTTCACCAAAGTGCAACTCATACTGCGCATGCAGCCGTGGACGCACTTCGCTTGACAATCGATGCCAATCATCCATCGCTTCCCGCAATTCTACCTTTAGCTCAAGAAGCCTGCTTCGAAGGGGCTCAACAGATGGATGTATCGTGATCGACATCACACAAATTACGCAGGGTCTACCGCAGCCGTATCCTGCGCCATGAATCTGGCAACGATCATTTCAGTGGCCGCCATCAACAATGCCAGCACAGTAAAGAGTCCCCAGAGCTCCGAGCCCGTCCGAGCAGATTCTATGGCCTTGGCAACAGATGCACCTTGATCAAGCTCGACAACATGATCTGGATTGATCACGAATGGACGCGCAACCTTCTCCCATTCCCCGGCACTATAGTAGCTCAGCATCGACTCGGCCGTTCGGGAGTTTACCGACACGGTGGTAACCGGGATGGAATCCGGTGTTGAGATCTTTACAACACCCGTTTGAAACTGTGGGGGTATGCTCAAAAATGTTGCAGACGGCAGGCGCGCTGGAGGAAGTTCGGTTGTAACACCGGAGGCATCGCTTACTACAAACCTGTCCGTTCCTGCCAGTCTCGGTGGGATAGGAACAGATATGGCCTGGGCTACATCGGCACTCATGCCCTGGTCTCGTGGGGCAACCAAGTAGATTGTGCTGCGGATAGTGGTGGCGGCAAACAACCCTGTCAGTGGATACGTACTCCACTCAACATCCGGTGCAACCGAAACATACAGCAGCCTTCCCTGACCGACGACAAACTCCGAAATCAGGGGGCCCGCATCAGTTTGTACAATATCAAACCCTCCAGAAGCAGGCTGCAGTCGCAGGATCTTTGTTGTCTCCCTCGCAGTTGTTTGGTCTTGCGTCGATACAAACACCCCGCTATACAACGGATGTGTTTTATCAACGGTCTTCACACGAAACGGTGCGCCATCCGGGGCTTCATCACGGGCTTGCGCAGAAACGCCGAGAGCCGAAAGAAGGCCTTCAATGCCATTGCCAGCGAAGACCATTGCACCGCCACCTTCATCAAGGAACTGACGCACCAACGCACCGTCTGCGCTGGAGTAGCTTCCTTGCGTTATCATCAGCACGTCTATCTCGTTAAATGCACTCGATGCCTGCGCCATGGTCTGATAGGTTGCTATCGAGGGGGCAAAGCGCTCCATGCCGGGCAGACTTAACACTGTCCGAACCAATGCTTGATCACTTGCTGTGCCGATAAGCGCAACCCGTGATGGACGCGGCACAAGCAATCCGGCATATCGGACATTGTCCTTGTCAATGGCATCAGACTCGAGCTCTACAGAGGCGCTGATCATTCCATAGCGCTGTGGCGATGCTGCCAATGCAACTCGTTTTGTTGTACCGGCCTTGATGTCAACCGAGATCTGGGCAATACGTTTGTTATCGAAAGCAAGCGATACTAACGCCCCCTGCATGTCCTTGGTACTGCCATTTCGCACAAATGCCTCGATCTCGATGGGCTTGTCGGGCTGAAGCAATTTTGTGACAACGTGTATCGAATCAACACTGAGGTTTTGCTCGAGTCCCGTTTGTCCTTCGCCAATGCGCACAAGAAACACCGATGCATCCTTTTGCAAGACGGCGCCGGAATCAGGTGCTTCTCGCCACGACAATGATGTCTGGGCGTCGCTGATGATATAGATCTCGTTGTAGCGATGTAGAGACCTATCCAGCAACTGGCCGATAGAGCGCAATGATGCAGGCATGCTTGCCGTACCGCTACTGAGACTGACTGCATCGATCTGCTCTCGTGCTATCGCAAACGTGCGGGTAAAATCTACCCTTTGCGTTGGGTCTACACCCGTCATCGGTAGCACCACTACTTCATCACCATCTCGTAGACCATCGACGATTTCTTTGGCGGCCTTTTTGGCCTGACCCAATCTGGGTCCGTAGCCGTCGGCGGCTTCCATGCTTCCGGAGTTGTCGATCAAGATCACAACACTTGATCGTGAGGTTGCTCCCAAGAGGGGGAGTGTGCTCTCGATGGTCGGACGCGAGAGTGCAAGAACTGCAAAGATCACCAGCAGTGTACGGATGATCAGGAGCAGCAGTTGCTGCAGACGCAGTTTGCGCACCTGTTTTTGCTGCAGTTCGTGCAGAAAGCGCAGCGTCCCAAAATCAACGGTCTTAAGTCTACGTAGGTTGAGCAGGTGCAGCACAAGCGGTATGCTCGCAGCTGCCAGTCCGATCAACGCCAGTGGATTGAGAAAGTTCATTCGGCAGCAGACACCAATCGTTGAAGTTCGGCTACTTCTTCACGTGTAAGGTGGCGATACTCGCCGCGCTTGAGTCCACGGGTAGAGATGTTTGCATACTCCTTGCGATCGAGGCGCTTAACCTCGTATTCAAAGAGTTCAAAAATCCGCCGGACCTCTCTGTTTCGTCCTTCGCGTATCGCAAGCAGCACTGACGTTTTATCCGAGGGGTCAACGGCAATCTCAACAGGCTGCGTTGGCCCATCTTCAAGCTCAACGCCCTTTGCGATGGCGCGCATGTGATCCTGACGCAGTGGTTTGTCGAGTGTTGCCTTGTAAACACGCGTGATGCCATATCGCGGGTGCATCAGCTTGTTAGCAAGGTCGCCATCATTGGTGATCAGGAGTACGCCGGTGGTGTTGCGATCAAGACGTCCGATCGTAAACAAACGCGACTTGATCTTCACGATATCAAAGACCGTTGCACGCCCCTTCTCATCACTGGATGTTGTGATAACATCTTTGGGCTTATTGAGAACAACGTACGTAAGGTGCTTGTAGCGCGTGATAGGCTCGCCGTTAACGGTTACCATATCATCGATCTCGATCTTCGTGCCCAATTCGGTAACGACCATGCCGTTGATGCGCACGCAGCCCGATCGGATCAGCTCATCAGCTCTTCTGCGCGAAGCAACACCTGCATCAGCGATCGCCTTGTTAAGTCTGGCTATCTGCGGTGTGTCTTCGACGTTGCGAGAGCGCGTGTACTGTTCATCCTTAGGACGTTGGGCTTTTACACGGGCTCGGGGCTCGTCTGAGTGTGAAGCTTTGCGTTTAGCTGCAGGACGCGACGAGCGTGAATCACTGCGGGAATCACTACGTGAGTCGCTTCGTGAATCTCTGCGAGAATCGCTGCGAGAATCGCTACGGGAATCACCCCGAGTATCAAATCGCGAACTCTTGCGTGCGTCTCCGCGCGAATCTTTGCGTGAATCGCTTCTCGAGTCTTTTCGCGCGCCCGTGCGTTTTGGTGAGGAAGAAGAGGATGGTCGTTGTTGTCGCATAGCGATTCTCATCGTGAGCGTTGAAGAAGATGTTGAATATGGCCAAAGACCTCTTCAACTGTAATAGACGTCATACATTCATGTGTCCCAAGCGGACACGCCTTGGTGCCATGGTCACTGCACGGTCGGCACTGCAGCTCCTGCCGCTGCACCAGCGTTACATGTGACCCGAACGGACCAAATCCGAACTCTGGAACCGTTGGACCAAAGATTGCAACTGTGGGTACGTTCTGCAGTGATGCAAGATGCACGGGCGCGCTGTCGTTCGCAACCAGAATCGTTGATTGAGCAACGATTCCTGCTGCTTCCGACATTGATGTTGCCCCTGCGAAGTTCTCGACACCTTCGATTCCGTGGGCAACATCAGACACAGACGCATCGCCTATGACGCTTACGCGCATGCCTTCGTGCACAAGCTTGGCAGCTAGGGCTCGAAATCGAGCTGCAGGCCATTGCTTGGTAGCCCAAACCGACCCGGGAGCCAAAACAACATGTGGTTGATCGCTTCGCATGCTTGCGATGCTGCGATCCGTCAATCGTATAGGCACACAATCTGATAACGACGGCATGCTTGTATGCATCGAAAGCAAGGGAGCAAGTAACTGCATGTAGCGCTCAGCCGCATGGAGTCCACGAGGTACTTCGATAGAAACTGACGCAAACCATTTGGCTGGTGAATCGGCAAACGCAATCGAGATGTCTGCCGGGATCGAGCGCACAAACAGCGCCGTTCTCCAACTCTTGTGCGCAACCAGCACAGCGGTCTTGTCTCCACCAAGAGATTGAGCCAGCTCCTTCTGCTGCTGCAGAGAGCGGTGCTTGCCGCGCTTGTCGAACTCCACAACGCGGTCTACAACATCCGCATAAGCAACCATCGAGGCCGCAGCAGGTGTTGTCACGAACGTAACTGTCGCACCGGGCACTGTGCGTTTAACAGCTGCGCACAACGGCAGTGTTAACAGCACGTCGCCCAGAAAAGCCGTCTGCACTACGATCACATTCATGATGCATTGCCTTCTTCGACAGGGGGCTCTCCGCGCCAACGCCGATGCTGCCACGACCAGAGCTCTGGGTGCTTCTGAATTGCCTGCTCAAGTGCGCGCACATGACGCGTGGTAAGTTCACGTATACCTTCAGCAGTATACTCAAGATCAGACATATCAATTTCTTCGAACGCGGCTACATAGCGTCCGTCCGACACTCGCTCTGCGAACGTGCAAAAGATCGGCGCATTGAATTTCAGGGCAAGGGCTGCTGGCGCTTCATACGTTGGTGCAGGTGTGCCGAGAAACGAGATCCATGGATCCTTCTCCGGGTGTCCGTGCTGATCGACAAGAAACGCGGCTGTGCCGCCCCCTGACAGAAGCTTTACAAGCGAGCGCGCCGCGTTGTGCATCGGCAGCAGAACGTTGCCATGCATAGTTCGATAGCTGTTCAGTATCTCGTTTGCTGCTTCGTTCGATTGCGGATGGACCACAATGGAAATTGGGGCTTCAAGGAGCAAACCGGCAACGATTGCCAGATACTCCCAATTGCCATAGTGTGCTGAAAGAAGAATCGTTGGCAGTCCCCTCTTATGCCGCTCGATCACACGATCAAAACCAGGCATCGAGACTTGATCGAGCAGATCCTTACGAGAAAGCGCCGGAAGGGCAAGCAGTTCAGCTAAGACGATACCAAGATTGCCATACGACGACGCTACAACCTGCTTCTGCAGAGAAGGTGATGTTTCTGGGAGTGCTCGGCGCACGTTGTCGAGTGTAATTGCACGTCGCTTCGCAGAGATAGTGGCAAGCGCCCATCCGATCACCTTGCCTAATCGCAGTCGTCCACGCCTTGTAAGCATACGCGATAGAGCACCAACAGCGAGTAGAAGTTGTGTTATGATCGTATCGCCAAACTTCATCAGCGCTGATTCGGCCTGAGCTTGTTCGATGGATTTGGATTTGGTTCGTAGGCTTTGGCAAACAGATTGAACCAGTTCGGCTGATTCACATTCCCGATCACTGTTGAATGCACCAGTTTGAGATTCTGCTGCAGTGTGATATCTACGAAATAGAAATATGCGCCGCCTTGTATGTGCTGATAGAACCAGATCTCGTAGGGTTTGGTGTCTGTGTTCTGAATAAACTGTTCAATCTGTGTCGGCCTGCCATACTTAAGCATGATCGTGCCCCTGTCGGAGCGCCAACCGTCCTTGTATGTCGGACTTGTGTAGTATGTCTGCGCCCACTGATACATCTTACGGAACTCATCGAGACGCTCGTTGGAAGGAGTAGTCTCATCCGTATCGCGAGATCTCCAAAATCTGTACAGGAAGCGCTGCTGTGAACGCTCATCTGTGCACTGATTCTTGATCTCGATCTCAGACTTTGTTGCAAGCACCTCGCACAATTCCAGCTCTAGTTTCAATCGATCGCCGGTGGTAACAGACCATTCCGATGCTTGGAAGTCTTCGTCTTCCGTGATCAGCTTTTGCTGTTCAGGGGGCTGAGCAGGATTGAGAATAAAGAATCGCTCTTCGCGCGAGTCCAGCACCTTTGCTTTGTCTTTCGCCAGATAACGTATACGCAACGCATAGACGCCCGTGCGCAGGTTCTCAAGTAGGAACTCTTCGCGAACTGCTAACAGGTTTGACGTTGCTGAGATCGGGATGTAGGTTGTGAATTCTTCTTCACGCACATTATTGAAGATTGCGATCTCTGCATAAGCAGTATCGAGACCAGTGAGCTTGGCATTGTAGAACTCGGCATACAATGCAAGAGTTGGAGCAGTTCCGAGTAATTCATGGCGTGGGTTCGGATCGCAGGGCTGTCCGGCTCGCATGAAACGCGAGCTGAGCACTGTGTCCTTCGGCATCACAAACATGATATCGCTCATGGCCGCACGCGTTGCAATGCCCGGCACTTGCGTGGTAAAGCCAGCTGAAGATTTTCTGGCAGCATTGTTCACATCGGCAGCATCAAAGGAAACGGTGTACGTTCCGGGTTCGAGATTGAGTGTACGAATGCCTGCATAGTATCTACTATGTAGCGGTGCAGAAGAATTGCTTTCCGCCGCTGCGATCCACACGTCTTGTGCAACAATGGCTGTGTCCCTGCGAACGACAAGAGAGCAAAGCATTTCTCCAACGAAACCAGTCGGAGCTACAACGTATCGTAGAGTTGTGTCAGAGAACGAATACTGTAACTCCCACTGCGTGCTTACATCGCTTCCACGAAACTGAACAACATCAGCTACAACGTCAAGCTGTTGAGCCCTGATCGAGAGACAGCTGCAGCAGAATAGTACGCTTAATGTGAGGATCGTTTTCATTGTCGTTCAATCAGCCTAAAAACAACAGAGTGCCGTCGATCATGACGACCAACGGCACTCTAACGTGCATTATTACCGCAGTCGATTAATTGAACTTCAAAGCCACACTTACGCGATTGATCAGGCCAAGTGATTGAGACGGGTTGACGGAGTAATCAATTTGTCCGTCAAAACCCGAGCCTACATACTTGATGCCAATACCACCGGCAAGACCAAACTGATCGTTACCAAAACGGTATCCACCGCGAATGCTCAAAAGTTCTTTCCATGTATACTCGAGTCCGGCAGCAAACTGCTCAGGAACGTCCGAGAATGTTTCAAAGTCAAGTGCTGTAACAAGTGAGTGCTGCAGGACGCCATCGGCGTCGATCTCTGGTTCCCAGACGGCACCCTTGCACAAGTCTGTACCGATACCGGCACGGAACGACAGCGGCATATCGAATGGAGCGGTCAACAAGCGCATGTCCACAGGTTGCGTCTTGATGCCACCTACTGGATTATTAGCACGGTTGAGGTCTGAACCCTCGAACGACTGCTGCGTTCCCAGTGAGTTGATGCTGAAGCCCAGGACGATGCCTTTGTATCCCGTATTGTAGCGCGTACCGATATCGAAGACAAAGCCGCCTGCAGAGACGTTCGTGAATGCCTGCTGGATATACTTTGCAGTAACTCCGAACGAGAATTGATCTGTTAGGCTACCTGCAAGTGTAAGACCAAGTGCCACATCACTCACGTTGTAAAGTCCACCAGTACCATCCTGCTGGTCCATAGTCGTGATCTTAATATCGCCGCTCGACAGACTTGTGAAGCTGGCCGCAAGACGATACTTCTCGCCAACTGGCATAACGGCCGCAGCAAAGTTGTGCGACATACCAGCGAACCAAAACGTCTGGCTAACATCGGCTGCGTAGCCCTTGACGCTTGCAAGACCAGCCGGGTTCCAGAAGATCGACGAGACGTCACTGGCTACTGCTGAGTGCGCACCTGCCATGCCGGTACCACGGGCACCAACACCGATCTTGAGAAACTGTCCACCAGAAAGGCCAACCTTTGTAAAGTCAGACGCTGCAAGTGTTGTCTGCGTTGTTTGCGCCTGCATTACGGCTGTGCTTACCATGCCGAATGCGAAGGCTGCGAGGGCAAGAATGCGATTGTTGTTCTTCATTGTGCTCTCCTTATTCTCCCTCACCAACAAAACGAGCTGTACCGGTTACCACCGTGAACTTGCGGATGACGCTTGCACCACCGGCTTCGATCTTGGCAACAAACATCTGGCTTGCAGCACGGCGCTTTGACTGTGAACTGCGTGTGAGCAGGTCCCAGACATCTGTTGCGATCTGCGCACGGTTCAGCGATTGAACGTCGGATCCGTCATTGTTTACTTCGTTGTGCTCAATCACGCGGACAAGTTCACCGTTCGTAGTGTAGATCGAGATCTTGCACTGACGCGGCAAGCGTGTGAAGTAGATCTTGCCTTCGAACGGAGTGGACATACCTTCGTGGCTAACGTAGTATGGGTTTGGTGCAACCTGAATCTGTTCAAGTTGTTCGTTGGAGTACGAGCCCCCTGCTGCACCTGGATCATACTGTGCTACATCGATGAATGCCTTTGCGTTGTCGAATGGGAATCCGAAGGCACCACCCGTTGTACGCAAGATCAGCTTATCACCAGGCTGGAAGTCTCCCGTAGGATACGCTGCAGGTGGGTTAGCTGATGTTGGCGCGCTGCCGGTGATCGTAACACTTGATGTTCTGCGGTTACGCAACGAAGGATCGATCACGAACTGTGTACCAGCGATGGTTACCACATGACAGAAGTCAAGTGTATCCTTACCGGTGGTCGAGAGGTTACGCGACTTGTAGTAGCGTAGCTGCTTGCCAACTGGACGTCCTGTGTTTACCTCAGCTGCGTAGAAACGCAAGCGCGCAGCACTCCATTCACCATTACGTGAGTTACGCCATCCGTATGATGCACTCGCAAAATTGCCTGGAACTACCGGCTCTGGATTAGGGAAGTTCCGTTGCTGCGCAGCTGGGATCTTCGTGAAATCAAGTTCCTGCGGCGTCAGGTTGAAGTCGTAGGCAACACGAACAGAGTCGATCGTTCCGTCGATCTTGAGATTGCCACGATTGAATTCGTGAATGTTGCGAATATCATATTCGAGGTACTCGACATTCGGGAACGTCATCGTTGAATCCTTACCAACATCGTCCGTGTTATTGAGCGCGAACTTTGTTGTGATCGTCTCAGCGGCACCCTTGCGGAAGGTTAACTCGTAAACTCCCGGACCGTTGTTGTAGCTGTTCGGCCATGGCGCACGAGGAACGAAGCCCGGATATGGGAGCTCGATGTAGCCTTGTGGCAGATTCAATTCACTTGTCTGGTTATAAACACTTGTAAAGCCGGGAGCAACAGATACGTTCTGAGGTCCGTTAACAACATATGCTGTATCTCCGCGGTATGGTCCGCCATATTGCTCAATGGCATAATCGAATGCCAGACCGATCGTTCCGTAAGCGTATTGATCTCCACGGAAACAGACCGCATTTGAAGTGTATGATCCAGAACGCACGATGCGTGTGCGGGAATCATCCAGACCAAATGTAACAGTGTCGATACGTGCAATCGAGCCGTCCTGTGCCCAGATCGTATCGATGTTGTTGGTATCAACATACGTCTTGGCATGCTCGGTGAAGTAGCCCAGAGGGGCAGCTTCACTTGGGTCTGACGGACAAAGCACTGGCGGCAGGAAGCTGCTCCATTGTGCGATCTCCTGCTTTGTCTCAACATCGCGCAGGGTAAAGACTGTGCCGTAGAGACCAACAATGTCGTTCTCGTTGTTCTTGTGCGGCCATCCAGCCCAAAGTCTATTGAAGTTGAGCTCGAGCTTGCGTCCGCCGAATAGCTGATTGAAACGCTGCTCGTCGTTTACAAGAAGTCGGATGTTATAGATTCCACCAAGACGCTTAAGATTCTCAGCGTCTGTTGAAAGCGAGAACTCAACACTTGATCCAGGACGTGCACCCTTCGGCTGTGCTGTAACCGTATTGAACGGGCCGCGGTCATTAAGCTTCGATGGAAGTGCGTTCGAGTAATCACCTTCGTCGTAGGCGCGGACGGCGTAATAGTAATCAACGTTGTTGATCAGCTTTTCTGAGCGCTCCGGATTTGCGAAGTACTCAACCGTACCGTTGCGGTTGTCATCACCAAGGTCAATAAAGACGCGACCGTTCGTGATGCGGCGAATGTGACCAGCGATGATCGTCTTACGTGTCTCGTTGAGTTCCTGGAACGGACGCAAGCGGTTTGCACCGTTGTCATCAACATCTGGGAACAGGAACGGCTCGAGGCGCACCTTGCGATCCAACACGAGCTTGACAAGTGAATCTGTTGCACGTGAAGCAGGGATACTGTCTAGACGTCCGTTAGCCAAGCGCTTTACTTCCGGCAGACCTTCCGTAACAGATGAGAAGTACGCATGACGGATCGAATCGAGCTTGTCAAAGTTTGGATAGCCCCCTGTCGAACCAGTCGTGCGAAGTGTGCTGTCTGGATTGAGACGCAGCGCATATCCTGTTGGGCGCTTGAGAAGGAGCTGACTGTAATATGATCCCCATGGCTCTGCAAAGCTGAGTTCACGCGCTACCATAAACCTGCGCTGGCCCGGTTTAACTACATCAGCAATTGCGAAGCGGTCGATACGAGCACCTGAACCACCAACAGATGGGATCACATCACCAAACTGAAGGAACGGTGACGGAACAGCGTACTGAGCGATCTGCTTCCATCCGAGTGGACCACGGCGTGCATTCTCACGCAGGTCTACATCAAAGGTATCAAGGTCGTTACGGCGCGCTCGATAGATGCGATAGCCCATAAAGTCCAGACCCTGCTCGAGGGTATCAACAGACATTTCTGACGTTGAATCCCACTGAATTGCAACTGCATTGTTCAAACCCACCCAACCGCGATTCGGGATCTGAGGGAACGTATTGGTAGATGTTCCCTTGATGATCGACTCGAACGGGGCTCGTGGAGCAACGAAATTGTTGTTGTAAACAAATTGAGCAAACTTAACCTTGCGGATAAGTTCGGCCATGTCTTCCACTGTACCTGTTGCATCACCACCGCTGGCTGTTGCAGCAAGAATGATACCTACGACGATACGGGCGGAGTCTCCCGGACGCATATGGAAAGGTCCGGTAGCCATCATAAGGCGTCGGTCACCAGGACCTAGATCGCCATCTTTACGTTGGCTTGAGATGAAGTTATAACGGTCTTCGTTCTGAAGCGGGTCTTCTGTGATTGGCCAGTTACGCATAGTCTGCAGACCAAGCTGCTCGGTAACTGGGAACTGACGACGATCCTTGCGAAGGAACTTGTCGGCATCAACTGCTGGAGACTCAAGGAAGTTGAATCCAAGATATCCGAATCCTTGACCTGCCTCGCCACGATCTCCGTTCGTCCACTGCACAGCAAGGTTCAACGTGTCGATCTCACTAAAGTATCGTGCACGGTCGTTAGCAGCGCCTGGGCCCGAACTTGATTCGAGTGCGATGTCAACGTCCTGCACAGCAGCCATCCAACAGTCGTACAAGGTATCCTTGTACTGCTCTGGGTGGATGAACATGTACTTCAGAAACAGGATGTCTGCATAGTCACCAAAGCCCCATGAATAAACGATCTGCTCGATCTGCATACCCATTGGGAAACCTTCAGCTGCACGTGCAACAGCGCCACCTTCATAACGTGAAAGATCTGTGTCTTTGTACACGCAGAAAATGTCTTCGCCAGATACAAATGCAGGAGCGTCCTTGGCATTGATTTTCTTACGGTTGTCCAGATTGTCCTGATAGAGACCGTAATAGTTTTGGCGGCGAAGAGTGTCGTTCGGGGATGTATCCCAGATCGGCCATGCCGGGTTCGACGGCTCAAGCTTGTCCAGACCCGTTGCTTCATCATAATCTGTCGAGAAGTACAAACGGTACTTCTTAACTCCGTCTGCGCTGGTGTTTACGCGCGGACCATCATCGATGCTGCCCGGAGCCATCCACGAACGTCCCGTATACGGATTGTACGTAAGCATAACGCGCTTGCGCAGTGTGTCTGACCCTGGCGGCAATTTGCGTGCACCAAACCAAGCACCACCTGCAAAGATGTATTGGTTTGCACGTCCACGCGGCCAGAACGTACCACCTCGTCCTTGTGCGATATTGAATCCAAACACACCATAGTTAGTGATCTGGAAGTTGACACGCGACTTCGTGTTGCCCTGCTGGTCATACACGCCAGTTGGCGTACGCTGAATATCTTCTGATGCGTCTTCGCCCTTACGCGTCTTGCCATTTCTGTTGATATCAGCAAGTGATGGTGCAGTTGCCATGAGAAGCACTGCAAACATTGCCGTAATCATCCACTGACGATTCATAAGTTCTCCTGATTTCATCGTTGTGTTCATCGTTGTTCTCTTCCTTTCTTAGAATCGGAATGAAACAGCGAAGAAAACTGTGCGTGGAGTTTGATAGTTCGGGCGGCGATCTACCTGCACCTGAACATACTCCTGGTAACCACGGAATGTTTCTTCCGGAGTTACGCGGCCATCACGGTTGAAGTCAACACGTGGCTGGTACAAACGCTGACCATAGCGGTCGTACTGATTGCTAGCGATCGTGTTCTTGTTCACAGGATCTGCATCACGGTAATACGTCACGCTTCCGAGATCCGAGATCTGACGATTCAAGCTGTTGCCGTCGTAATCTGGGTTACGTGTCGTGGTATAGAACGAGATTGGATCTGTGAAGTTGAACAGATTGTAAACGTCAAGCGTGAGGTCGAGTGCTGTCTTTCCGCCCAACACACTCTCGAGCGGGATTGTGCGCGTAATACGCATTTCGCTGAACCAGTTCGATGGGAATCTCGCTGAGTTTAGCTGACCAGCGATCTGACCGCGAATGTTGACCGGGGTGTAAGGTCCACCGCTCTGCCAGAATCCCGAGAAGTTCACAGAGAAGTTCTCAAGTAGCGGAATGCCTGCGATCTTTGGTCCTTCATCCTCGCCCCATGTGAAACCGATAACAGCATTGATGCGGTGAGGCAGGTCATTGCTGAGCGGGAAGTCTGCAATAGGAAGCTGATATTGGCCAGTGGCTGGGTCTACCGGCGGCACTTGTGTTGCAGAGTTTGCATTACCGCGAACGTTGGAGATCGTGTAGTTGATATTGAACTGCCAGTTATCAGCAAGGCGCTTCATGAACGACATTTCAATACCACGCGATGTACCGTATGATGCAAGGTCGTACTGGAACTTCGGACGGCCCTGGAACTCTGTGATACGAATTGAAGGCTGATTGTAGACGTCGTTGTAGTATCCAGTTACCGACAATGCCAGCACGTCGTTCAGCTGGTGGTTGTATGCAACCTGGAACTGATTCGTACGCTGCGGAGCAATGTTTGGATTACCAAAGAAGTCTGTGAATTCCGGATCAGAATATACACCGTCGTAGAGGTACGTCCAAGGAGCATTCTGGTAGTAGATACCATATGACAACTGGAAGTTCTGACGGCCATCGTCACTAACTGGATATGTTACTGAAACACGTGGTCCGAAATTGAGCTTCGAGGTTACGAGCGCTGAATCAGCAACATTTCCGATGTCGAAGTTGTTCGAGTTCGGATTCAGGTAGTCAAGACGAAGTCCAGCCGTGAGAACAAGACCCTTAAGCATGATCTGATCCTGAACGAAGAACGCTGCTGTTGTCGGAGTACGCGATGGGCGGGTACGATCCGGGTTTGTAACGTTGTCCTTACCATACGACTGAGCGAACTGATCGCCCTGCCATGGTGCACCATTCGAATAGAGCGCCAGGTCAAACGTCCGGAACTCAAAACCACCCTTAAGTGTGTGGCGTGTATCGCCTACTTCAAGCGTATGTGTGATGTTTCCATCGAGCTGATAGAAAATCGAGCTGCGGAATTCAACGCCTGCGGTGTTACCGTGGCTCAAGAAGTATCCCAACAGACCATACGGGTTTGACGTTGACTGGTTATCACCAGGGCCTTCATAGTAACCCGTGATCGGATTACGTGTAGTCACGTCCCAGTTATTAACGTAGCCATCGGCCGTTACGGTGCGGTAGCGAACAGCATCATATTCATCAAGAATCTGATTCGATCCGCGGAAATAGCCTTCTCCTGTTTCGATTGTATCTGTTGGAGCGTAGAGATCAATTCCTGAGAAGATGCCTGGAGGTGGCATCAATCCGTCTTCTGTAGCGCGGCGCTTTGCGATCTCCGTTACCTTGCCATTGTATGAGCCGCGAAGCTCATAGAATGTGTTGTTGCTCAGCGAGTGGTTGATCTGGGCAAAGCCGTTTGTTGTGAACTCCTGTACGATTGGCTGCTTTGCAATCCGTTCTTCAGGAAGTTCGATCAATTGTCCTGCGCTGTTTACTCGCTGACCCTTGGTCGTTGCATACAACCAGCCCTGGCTGCTGAGCTCTCCTGCGAGGAAGCCATATGAGCCCCCTGCCAAGAGTGCGAGATTATCATCGAGCTGGAAGCGCATACGACCAGTGATGTTACGAGCCCACGTGCGGTTGTTTGGCAGCTGACCGAGGTTGTTGCCAACCGGATCGAGTACCATCAAGCTAGGGTTGCGGTACTGCTGATATGTGTTTCGTACCGAAAGGAAGAACGTGGACTTGCCAAGACCAAGCGGTCCGCCAACGGCAACGTCGGCAACATCTTCGTGCGGAGCACCAAGCTGAACGCCGTTGCCTGCCGTGCCGTAGAGGAACGGCACGTCTTTACGCCAACGTACCTGACCATCATACCGGTCCAGCTTACCTGTCTTAACGACGGTATTCACGTTACCGGCAACAGCATTTCCGTACTCAGCCGTGAAACCACCAGTTTGAACCTGCACTTCTTCAACAGCAAGGGGGCTTGGCATAGCTGCCGAGATCGTCGATCCCACGTTACCAAGACCACCAGTGAACTGGTCTGTAACTGTTAGACCATCGACCATCACCTGCGTTTCATTGGTGCGGCCGCCTCGAATAACAAAGTTGTTACCCGAAGCACGAACGCCAGCCTGCAGCGACAGAGCCGATGCCAGGTTGTCGCGAGCGATCTTGGTGATTTCCTTACCGGAAACCTGACGGTTCGTACCAACGTCTGTAGAGCGAACCATCTGCCGCTCTGCCGTTACGTCCAGAGCCCCAAGGGTTACACCGCCCTGACTCAGGCGAAAGTCCGCCGTGAGTGTCTGGTCGGCAATGATCGTAAGACGCTTTACAACCGTATCGTATCCAACGGCGGTTACCCGCACGTCGTACGTACCTGAGTTGATGTTGACGATGGTGTACTTACCATCTGCTTTGGAATATCCACCGCGAGTTGTACCAACAACTTTGATGGTTGCACCAGCAACTGGTGAACCACTCTTATCGGTGATCTTTCCGGCGAGAATTCCTGTGATACCGGCATACGACAATGTTGTTGTCGCAGCAAGAAGTATCACAAGTAAGAGGTACCGACGTACCATGTACAGCTCCTATTGGGTCTAGATGTACTGTAAACTCTATTTCTTAATTAGCGGACAACAGACAATGCATGAACCGAACGGGCACCGGCCTGCTCGATCACACACTGATACATTCCAGCGGCAAGTGCCTGCGTTGGAATTGTTAGTTCGAAGGTGCCAGAGTCATTCGGGCTAACCGAAGACATAACCATTTCGCCAATCGACGTCATGATGGAGACCTTAACAGCGCCCTGAGACTTGCTCACAATGCGGACATTGGCGACCTCACGCACAGGATTCGGAGCGATTGTTACATCGGCCTGAAGTGGCTCTGGGTCTACACTGTTAACCACCGGCAGCTTCGTTGCATCGAGAGCGTAGAACATCACCTTTGCTGCTTCGGCATTCGTTTCCAGGTTGGTAACGCGGTCGCCAGGCGTTGGGCTTGCTGAATACCCAATGTAGAGGCGTCCGTTCATCACGTCATCACAGAGTGATGGATACTGACAGTTCACACCGTTTGGCGTCATGTCGTATGGTGTTGACCAAACATTAACTGCAGCCGGCTTGTAGGTGATCCAAATGTGACCATTCAGCGCATCTACCTGGGCCAGTGTGTCAGGCTCGCTCTGCTGGTTGCCAGCTGTTGTATCGGCCAGAATGGACTTTACGTCGCCATTCTTCCATGATCCATAGGCGCAATACAGATTGTTCTGAGCATCGATGCCAAGCTGCGGCCAGCGGCTTCCACCATCAAAAAAGCGGTTGTTCATCACATAGCCGTTGCCGTCCATTTGCGAACCGGCTGGCTGGCCCATGAAAAAGATAAAGTTATCTGTTTCATTGCGGTATCCTAGACCTGAGTTGCTGATGCTTGCAATATCGTTCAGGATAAAGATTGTTCCTGAGCGGGCGCCGTTTGTGTCTTTGCGGACGATATAACCTGGAACAAGTCCCATTACATAGTGCGTGTTGCCATCGTTGTCGATGATAACGTCCACATGTCCGTTTGGTGTTGGCATCGTGTCTGTGCGAACCTCGAATGTTCCCCATTCGTTGTTTGCAGAGTCGATATCTGTCCAGTTTGGTGAGTACACAACACGCGCAAGGTCAGTTGGCCATGTTGCACCACCGTCAGTTGATGTACGTGAAAGTGTACGAAGTGAGTTGTCTGTATAGGTGATAACCACCTTCTTACCACGAGCTGTTACAGCATAGGTATCACCGCCAAGTCCAACAGGCATGTTGCCCTCTGGCGCTGTTGAACCCGTAAACAGTGTTTCTTCCGACCATGAGAATCCACCATCGATTGAGCGGCGGTATCCGATCTGGTTGCTTGGTGCAGCATCACTGCCAAGGTTGTTGTTGTAGATGATGTGAGCATTACCGTCACCATCTGCTGCAGCACGTGGCCACAAGCAGTTTGATGATGCGTCTGTTACTTCAGCATACTGGATTGGCTGATCGCCAACACCGCTATTGCCGAAGAAACGAATCGGTGGGTGCGATGGTGTTCCGATGAGTCCGTCCTTGAATTGGATCAATGACGGCCATCCCGAACGGCTAACTTCTACCTTCTGCCAGTCTTCTACACCAAGCGCTGGTGCGTCTGGATTGCTTACGTCGAGAAAGGTGTAGTGCGTACCACGAGCGCTACCAGCAAAACCTGGAATGCGGGAGGTAAGGTCGCGTGTCGAATCCTTCGAGGCCATCCACACCATTTGGACATACTTGTCTGGACCGTCCTGTGTGTAGACCAAACGATTGGCCATGGCGCCGTTTGTCTGGAAATCATAATATGTAAAGCCAACCTCTACGCCCGGAAGCTCTGCCTGGACTGCATCCAGCACCTTTGGGGTGCGTACGCGCAAGACCGAAGGCGTTGATACTGCACGAGACTCTTCTTCTCCGTTGGTGCGAAGAAGCAACGGCGAAACTGCATCGTTTGTCAGTGGCTTTACAGAGCTATGTCCAGCAGGGACTGCCGGAATCTTGTCCGATGTTCCAGCAGCGAGACTCTGCAGACCGATGACGCTAACCAGCGAAACTGCTGCGATGAACCGTGTACCAAAACGTTTCATGGTGACTTCCTTATGAACTCATCGAGGGGTAATGATTTTTCAATTCAAGCCATACAATATACAACCAATTCGTAACCTTTTTCGGCCAAGAATGCTAGTCAATTTTTCCTAACGGGCCCCTAGTGAAACTACCCATGCCATAAGGGCAAAGCCACCAAGCACGAGCCGGGTAACCAACCAAACAAGGCCCCCTGTAACTATTCCATACCGCCAATGCAGCCCTGCCCATGTAAGCAGGCCCACACATGCGGCCATGATCTGCCATAGAGTAAAGAGGCTAAAGCTCTGCAGCCATAAAAACCACATCGGATGGCTAACCGGATCGAGAAACACCCCGGCATGCAGTCCGGCCCGTGTTGTTTCAAAACCAAGATGCATCACCGTCGAGACAATGATGCCAGCTACGTCGATCAGGCAAGTGGCCGAAACCGCGGCGAGGGTCTGCAGGAAGCCCACCTGGGCGTTGGCAGTAAACCTAAGAATGACCATTGCCACAAGGGCCATCGCGACATACGGAACGATGGTCTTCTGAAGGGCACCTCCAAGCACTTGCGTAAACTGACGCTGCGGAAGCGACAGGTCGATGGTCGCATCGTTCGTTGCCTCGGCCGAGGGTAAGAGCCGGGCAGACTCAGCAACAAGAGCCGGATTGGCCTGCTCTGTGATAGCAGACCACGTGTTTGCCATTGCCACAAGAAAAACGGCCATGGCAAAGACTGCCATAGCCGCTTCTGTTGTAACGTTCTGTATGCGCTGCGGTGCCATTACACCGTCTATCAGGGCCGTAAATGCCTTAACAACACGCATGATACTTCAATTACTTTGTCTGTGGTTCGAACATTGATGGCTCTACACTCGCGTTGAGCGTGTGTGTCAGATTCATTTCCATCGAGAACACGCTATTCTGCACTTGTACCTTCTTCGGTAGCTTAATGCCGTCTACTTCTGCATAGTCGCTGAACTTCTCGATCGTGGTAAGAGTGCCTTGTGGACCTTGTTCGTCCTTTTCATGGCGAACCACGAGGAATGTGGTGCCATCTACGTGATAGCGCTCCTGAAGTCCTGCAGGACTTACCGCTTCAATCAGAATCAAACCGTCACGCTTGCCCAAGACCTTGGTTGCATAGCCGTCCTTGGTCAGTGATGCAAAGGGGAACATACGTGCCTCAAGGAGTATCTGCTTGACTTCGTCCTGAGGTGCCGGGGCAGCCGGTCCATTCATGAGCGACGACCAAGCCTGAGTACCGTTTACCCACTGTGCTTGCTGCATCATTCCAAGATTCAGCGATGAATACTCCTTGTCTGGCGACATACGCACACGCGTATAGGTGCCGCTGTAGTCTTTGCCCTGCATGATCAGCGTAACGTTGCCCTCAGAACTCAGCGTCCGTATGCTGTCTACCTTGGCAGCACCGCCGATTGCTTCCTTGTACTTTGCAACAATCTCTTCGACAGTCATTGTAACTGCTTCCAGGGGGCTTTCCTTTACCGGTTCGAGGTCTAGCGTGTATTCCTTGATCGCACCGAACTGCTCGAGCTTGTCTTTGACACTCGGATTGCCGACAACAACGAGACGAAGGTCGAATAGTCCAAGGTACTTGGCCGCAGCGGCTTGAATGTCGCCCGAGGTAAGAGCCTCGATACGTCCGGTGTAGTTCTTTGCATCTTCAATCGGCACATCATTAAGCCAGGAATTCAGAAGGATCGATGCCACGGTGGAAGATCGTTCGAATGCAATGCGGTACTGCCCTGCCTCCAAAGCTATGCGACGCGCGATAGCTTCTTCTTCCGGACCCTCGCCAGCAAGCTTTCGAATCTCGCGAAGTATGACCACGATTGCAGAATCGGTAACCGACGTGCGCACCTCGGCGCCGGCTGCAATGCGGTTGAATCGGCGTCCGCGTGTAAGCAATGAAAACGGCGAATACGTATACGAGTATGTCTCGCGAAGTGTGTTAAAGAGCAGGCTGCCAAAGCCTGAACCCAAATGACTGGACATGATCGACGCGGCATCAAAATCCTGCTCACGCACGGCTGGTCCAGCCGCACAGACGATAACCGTGCTCTGCACAGAGCCCTTACGTGGAACGAAGTAGACACCTGCCGGCTCTGTTGCGATGTTGGCAATAGCTACTTCCGGACGCGTCCCCTTCTCCCAACCACCCAAGTACTTGCTAAGCATCTCTCGCGCTTCTTTGGGCGTGATGTCGCCTACGATGGCGATGGCCGCAGAGTTCGGACGAATGTAATTGGCATGGAATGCCACTACATCTTCCCGGGTGATGGCTTTGATGGACTTCTCGGAAGATCTCCGTGCAAGTGGATTGTCCATTCCGTAGACAACCTTACGAGAAAGTGCCTGGGCGATCTCGAGTGGACGCGACCTGCGCGAGGCCACGCTTGCAACGTATTGCTGCTTGAGCTTTGCGAGTTCCTGCTCATCAAAGATCGGCTCTCTAAGCTCATCACTGAGCACGCCAAGAACAAGGGGCAGATGACGCGTAAGCGTTGATGCTGATATCGTCATCGACTCGCCAGTAGAAGAAACACTGATTCCGGCACCAACGCCGTCGAGTGTCTTCGCGATCTCAAGTGCAGAGCGCTTCTTCGTGCCCTTGCTGAGCATGTCGCCCGCAACTGCCGCAGTTCCTTCTTTGCCTGCAGGGTCGTATGCCTCGCCCCCTCGCAGGATCATTGACATTGTAACCATTGGCTGCTCGTGATTTTCAATCACGTACACGGTTAGCCCATTCGAGAGCACAAACTCTTCATACTTCGGAAACACGAACGCCGTTCCCTGAAGTGCGTTTGGCTTCACGTCAAGATTCGGCTTATCGACCTCTGCGCGCGGCTGCTCTTTTGACGGAGCTGCAGCCGTCGTGGTAGGCTGCACAGTCTCGGTCTTCTTTGCCGACTTCTTCTTCGTACCCGACTTCTTTGTTGTTTGTGCCTGCGCTGTAAGAGAGAGCGCACAAAGCACGAGAATCGCGATAATGTTCTTCTTCATTGTTCTTATCCTTTCGCTGGCAAGTAGGTGAGAACAATGCGCTGCTTTGTTCCAAACATGCGCTTTGCAACGCGCTGGATATCAGCCTTGGTTACCTTGCTGTACTTTACGAGCTCGTCGTTGATCGCACTGGTTGCTCCGTCGAAGCGGTAGGCATTCGAAAGCGCCAAGGCCTTCTGGTAGACGCCAGAACGTTGCTCGACTACATTCATTTCGGTGATGTTCTTTGCCTTTTGCAGTTCCTCGTCCGTTACACCATTCGCGATCACGTTTGCGATCTCAGCATCGATTGCTTTTTCAACATCTGCTGGGTCCTTCCCAGGAGCAACGATGCCCACACAGAACGACATTCCAATGAGCTCGCGTGGGAACAACGACATGCTGGCCTGGACGGCGATCTGAAGGCTGTCGACAAGTGTTCGGTACATGCGTGACGACTCGCCATTCGACATGATGGTCGTGAGAAGGTCTGCAGCATAGGCGTCGGGATCTGTCTGATTCATAGCACGATAGGCTACGAACAACGCTGGAAGTTGGGCCTTAGGGTCGTTGATGGTTTCACGAAGCTCGCCCTCGAGCGGCTTCATTTCGCCAACAACCGGACGCTTCGGCTCGGGAGCTTTGCCATAGCCGCCGAAATACGCATCAATGGTCTCACGAATCATCGTCTCATCAAAGTCTCCACTTACGACGAGTATGGCATTATTCGGCTGGTAGAATTGATTGTAGAATGCTGTAAACTCAGCAATAGACGCACTGTCGATGTGCTGCGCAGAACCAATCGGAGACCATTCGTAGGGCGTACCTTCAAAGAGTGCCTTCTGCGCCTTTTCAAGCCAACCACCATATGGTGCGTTATCATAGCGATTCTTGCGCTCTTCTTTGACAACTCCACGCTGAGTTTCAACGCCGATGCTGTTCACCTGCAGCTTGCGCATGCGCTGTGCTTCAATCCACAAACCCAGGCGCACCTGATTTGAGGGCAGAACAAAGTGATACACCGTTTGATCGTTGCTTGTAAAGGCGTTCAGCTCGCCCCCTGCACCATTGACCATCTTGTCTACCGTGCCGCGCTCAATCTTGTCGGTAGACTCGAACATCAGGTGCTCAAAGAAGTGAGCAAATCCCGTGCGGGCCGGGTCTTCATCCCGAGAGCCAACCTTATAATGAACAACGGTTGCGACCACAGGAGCAGAGTGATCTTCGTGAAGGATTACATGCAAGCCATTCGGCAGGTCATACTCTTTGAAGTCAAGGGGCTTCTGCCCCCAACTCGCGAGCGTACCACCGATGGTGATAAGCAGCATCAGGGCTGCCAAGCCAACCATACGGAACATAGTGTGTGTTTTCATTGTGACGTAAAACGGAACGGTAGAATACGTTGAAGTGCTGGAATTCGTGCAAGTATCAGGAGAAAAACGACAAGTGCTGTGCAGGCTTTGGCAATAAGATCTCCAAATCTGACATAGGGCGTAACAACTTCTGTAGGTAAGACGTTTGCCAAGGCCACGCCGGATTGCATTGGCTCGATCTCGATCGAGGACGATCCATCAGGACCGATCAAACCAGTGATACCCGAATTGGCGCAGCGCAGCACAGGACGCCGAGTTTCGATAGCTCGCATCCGAGCGATGTCAAAATGCTGCCGAGGTCCCGGAGTGCCGTTGTACCATGCATCGTTGGTTATCACGCACAGTACGTTAGCTCCGTTTGCAACAAAATCACGTGAGACCTCTGGGTAAATCGATTCGATGCAGATGATTGGTCCTAAGCGCATGATCGTATCACTGCCACGGGTAACGAAGAGTGGGTTTCGCGCAAGCCCCTTGCCCCATGCAGAGATGCCTACGCCCCATTCAATCCAGCTCATGGCAAACGTTAGCTGATCCGCAAACGGCAGTCGCTCTGCAAATGGAGTCAGCATCGACTTTCGATGAACTTGCACCTTGCTCGTATCAGCATTCAAGAGATAGGCTGCGTTGAAAACATCATACTGCACATCCCCACTGCGAGAGGTCCTCGCAGAAGGGGGCGCCTGTCCTGCCGAGTAGACAACTCTGTCTGCTACACCTGTAAGTAGATTAACCTGTGACCGAGCAACCCATGTTGTTAAAGCTGTCCACTCGAGTTCATGCCTCGGATCGCGGATAATAAATGGCAGAGCCGTCTCGCTCCATATTACAAGGTCAGGTTTGGTCTGCGCCCAGGCCGAACTGTCTGATAACGACAAATGCACAGCAAGTTGCATGCGCGAGTCTGTCCACTTATCCCACGGATTCTCATTGGGCTGCACAAGAGCAACTCTGCACCCTTGTTTGGCGTCCGACGGATCAGGCTCGTGAGCTCGTGATCGTATGCTACCAGTCAGAGCCCACAATGCTACAACGGCAAGTGCTGCAGTAGCATGCATCACGAGACGGCGCATGTGCTGCGATCGATACAGCAAGATCCAAGCAAACATGGAGTTAACGCAGGCCAGGAGGAAACTAAGGCCATACACACCCACAACGTCTGCGACCTGCGACATTGGGCTATTCACGAGTGAGTACCCACTGGTTAGCCAAGGATACGATAGGTCTGTCTGCCCGTGCACCCATTCAAACGCTGTAAGGCAAACTGGGAAGGATGTAATCATCCAGCCAGGTCCGAGACGCTTGCGAATAGAGCTCAAGGCAACGAATGGGAGCATCAGAAACAACGGATGGACAAGCATCAACACGATTCCTGTGGCAAACAGGTAGGGATCTGTTTGCTCCTGCCAACTTGCGATCCACCAGTTTGTAAGCCCATGGTACAGAAACAGACTGCCATAGGCGTACCACGTCCTGCGAGACCACCCGAGCTCCGTGCTATCCTCGGCAAACAGTACGAGCAGAGGAACATACGCCACGAGCATCATTTCGCCCAACCAAAGCGAGAATGTGTACGAACAACCGAGCAGTAGTCCACTGCTTACAGCAAGAAGTAGTTGGCGCTGTTGTTTCATAGGTGGGTGCAAAACTACAAACGGCTTCCGCGCCAAAGGCACGGAAGCCGCTGTGATTTCTTCTTCGCTTGAACGATTACTTCGTTACAGTAACCGTCTTTGAAGTTACCAGGCCATTGCTGCGCAGGATCAATGTGTACGATCCTGATGCCAGCTGTGCAGCGTCGATCTGAACAGTGTGCTGTCCAGCAGCAAATGCTGCATTTGCAATCGTTGCAACTTCTTCGCCTGCTGTGTTGACAAGTACTACTTGAACATCACCAGCCTGAGCGATCGAGAACGATACGCTAGCATTCAACACAACAGGATTCGGAGTAACATTTGTAAGCGCGACACCGTTGTTCTCGCCTTCGATCGTTACCTGAACATCTTGTGATGTTGAGCGTGAACCATCCTTGTCTACCGCTGTGAGACGATATACATAGGTTCCTGCTGCCATGTTTTCATCTGTAAGTGAGTAATCACGACGTGATGTTGTGTTACCTACAGCTGCAACCGTACGAATCTTCTGGAATGTCGCAGCATCTGCAATGTCGCCTGCCTTGACTGATGTCATTGAAGCGCGCTCGATTTCAAAGCGATCAAGATTCTTCTCAGAAGCTGTTGCCCAGAAGACATCAACGTTCTTTGAACGTGCCTTGGCATTGAAGTCTACCAGTTGAACTGGTACGAGACGTCCGCCGTTGGTCTCGAAGAAGTCGAACATACCACGAACAACACGCTCAACACCTGTGCGCACTCCTGTGCGACCAAAGTGACGCCAGTCTACGCCGAGATACACTGAGTTGAGAGTAAGGCCTGCTGTTGCAGTTCCCATGATCGAGTCTGTTGTTGAACGATCTGCACGACGATAGCTGTACGCTACGTTCGTAACACCAGATGTACCTTGGTCTGAGAATACCGTTACAAGTGCTGGAGTTGGATCTACATCGCCAGCAAAACCGGTACGAACAACCATCTCGCTGTTGCCGCGCGTAAGCGTACGACCATCAACATAGCGTCCGCTATAGTTTGGCGAGAACGGAGTGCCTGGAGCACGGAATGTAGAGCGCAGAACACGCTGAACGAAGTTCAGGTCAGTTACGATAGAAGCGCCGTTATGCTGTGCTGGCAATGTTGATGCCGACACTGCAAGGTTCTTCTTGCGTCCTGGAATACCCGAGGCTGCATAGTTACGGACGTCATCGCGCTCTGAACGTGTAAGCGGGTTCAGGTCATGCGACCAGAACATCGTCTGGTACTCTGTGTAATCAACCGAACGTGAGGCCCACGATGCACGATCGAAGACATCATAATCATAGCGATCGCTCGCTGGATCATTGATGTAGCCAAGATCGGAAAGGGCCTTCTGCAAGCTGTCTGAATTCAGACGCGCTGCAATGTCGTTTGATGTCGGTGTTCCAGTAAGAATGTCTGTGCTTGCACCACGTGCAGACACAACCATGCGGCGACCTGACTTGACGAGGTAGAAACGTACAACCTTCGAGAAGATGTTGTTGTTGTTAAACTCATCAGATGCCGTAGATACTTCAATGCGGTAACGTGGCGTCACGTTGTTGCTCATGGCATTGAATTGCGCAGGGACATTGTACCCCATCATACCGAAGTACGGCTGTGGAGACCAGCCAGGGATACCAAATAGGATATCCTTTGACTGTCCAGAAGCAAGTGCAGTACCAACAACACGATCAACTTCTGGGAAGGAGTTGAACGTTGGAGTTGCACTGTTTGCGTTATTCGATGCTACTGTTTCAACGTAGATACGAACGCGGATCTGTGAGTTCGTTGTGGCAAGTGCGCCATTATTGCGTACACGTGCACGAACGTCAACTGGAGCCTTCGTCATGATGTATTCGGCATCGCTTGTCATGCCCGAGGCGTCACGATAAGCAGCAGGGCTGAGGATATCGATAATCTCGAGATCGCTCACGAAGAGACGACCGTTGAATTCATCGGCACCGATGTCATAACCAAGACCTGCCTCACCACGAAGATTTCCATCAATGTCTGTGCGTGTGCCTGCAAGGCGTTCGCCATTGTTATTGAGGATAGAACCGATCGGCAGACGTGGTGTTGTTGTGATGCGCAGACGCTGGTTTGGCGCTACGCCCAGGAATGTGTGCTCAGCTGTAAAGTCACCAACTGGCGAGTTGATGTCTTGGCCTGTCCAGTTACGCCACTGTGCGATTGTCGTGAATTCACCCTGGCTGCCTGCAGAAACAAGCTCGCTTGTGTGTGAGATCTCGATTACGCGAGCAACACCCGAGTTTGGCGTCCAGAAAGCGTTCTTGTTCGAGACAAGAGCTGCTGGTGCAGTGTTCGGGAGGTACCATGTATTTACGCGGCCATTACGGAAGATCGTGCCTTGGTACAGAATCGCTGATTGCGCAAGTGATGCAGCGTTTGCCGCACCTGTGAGCGCAATTGCGTTATTCATGATCACCGGACGATTCGCATTCTGGAAACCGACACCAACAATGGCGCCAGAACCCGTTACGTTGTCAGTACCAATTACGATTGTGTTGTTAACAACCGAGTCAGCAACTGTAAAGTATGCTGGTACACGTGGGTTGATCAGCGCGCTGACAGGATCTGTAGCAGTTGCGCGTGCTGTGTAGACATGCACACCGGCAATGTTGCCAGTTGTTGCGCTGCGTGAAAGACCCCAGATAGCATTGCTTGTGATGTATGTGTGCTCTGACTTGTTCGGGAAGACAACAGCACCGGCCTGCGTGCGCGGACCAAAGCCCTTGTTTGCGCCACTGAGTGCTTGGAACTCGTTACGGGACTGCTGCACGTTGATACCGCGTGCCCATGAGCTCGCACGAACACCGCTGATCTCATTGCGTGAGATGAACAGATTCATGTTGTTGTATCGTCCTTCGCCACCAGCAATGATACCTGCAGCATCACGCGCTGTTGGGCTTGCAGATGCACCTACATTGTAGATGCGGTTACCTTCGATCTTAACACCGTCTTCGTAACCAACATACACGCCAGCGCGGCGGACGTTGTAGATCAGGTTGTTGGAGATCTCTGTGCCAAGGTTGTAGTAAGGACGGAACTCGTTAACGCCACCCTTGATGATTGGTCCGATACCAATCGAAACAACACCATAACCGAAACCACTGATTTCGTTACCTACGAACTTGTTGTCGGTGTTGATGAGTGTATCCAGGTTACCGAAGTTATCTGGGTTGATCGTATCGCGCTGAGTGATACCAGCGGTAAACGAAATCGTCGTGTTGCGTGTGTTTCCTTCAAAACGGAACTGGTTTGAACCTGGATTGAACTGTACCTGTGGAAGCGAATCAGCGTACGATGGCGTTACGCCGTCAGCATTCGTGATGATACAGTTGCGGATTTGGATGTTCGATGAACCAGATGACAAGTAGAAGACAGAAACAAGCGGCGATGGGAACGATGGAACAACGTTCTTACGCATCGTGAACTTGAGCGACTTCTGTGAACCGCCGTCAAACGTGATGTTGCCGCCTGAGTTGGCGTTCTGTGCGTTTGAGAAGTAGTTCTGACGCTGGATAGCATAGCTGTTTGATGGGCTAGCATTCTGACCGAAGAGAACACCGATGCCAGACTCAGAAGCAAGATTAATTGTTACACCAGCCTTGGCGATCGAACGCTCAACCGATGGACGGAATGTAATCGTGCTGTTTGGTCCGCTACCGATGATGCGGCTTGAAAGATCGAATGCAGGCGTAGTTACACCAACAGAGCTCTTTGTGTAGTTCACATCTGTGAACTCGAACACAACACTGCAGCTAACTCCGTAGAAGTATAGTGTGTTCAGTGCTGAGTCGATCGACGGGAAGTTACGAGGCCCTGGCTTCGTTGTACCAATTGTGTACACGCCGCAAAGGTTTGGCTCGACAGTGCGTGTGATGCACATCTCGTTGTTCGTTAGAACTGGATCGCCAGGATACTCTACACGGTAGCAGAAGCTGTAATCGCCACTCACCGTTGGTGTAAACTCTGGGAAAGCAAAGATGGCCTTGTTGAACTGTCCAGCGGCAATGTCTGGAACAACGCCGGTACGATTGTACACGGTGACGTTGTCTGCAAGACGCGTGATGACCAAACGTACTGGTACGTCTGACAAATCTTGAATACCGTTATTCTCGAAAACAGCCTCTGGACGGAGTGAGCGGTTGGTGATCAAACGTCCGTTTGGACTATTGATGCTTGGTGGTGGAACCAGAACCGAATTGACGGCCGGCTCTTCGTTGTATCCAACTTCGAACACGAATGACGGTGTACCAGGGCGTGGTAGACAGTCGTTGAATGTGTTTTCATCCGGGAACGGATCGATGAGATCTGTGCAGATCGTCATCGTGTACAGACCTACCTGGTGTCCGCCAGACATTGGCGTGAAGTTCTCAAAGCCCTGCGTTACGCGATTTGTTGGTGCAAGGTTCTCCGTGATGCGCGTGGTATCTGCGAACACTACGTTGCCTGAAGGGCCAACAATGCGAGCAATGGCATTGAAATCCTTGACCGTATCAAGACCCGCATTTTGGAACACCGCTTCGATCGGAATTGGCGTTGTATTTGGGTACTTGAATTTACGAGGTGCTTCGTTGGATTGAGGCGAACGAATCAGGCGCGTCGAGATATCACGGTTCACAGCAATCGTGAATGATCGCGTCCACTCATCTGCACACGAGTTTCCAGTTGGAATTGTGCGTACCAGAAGGATGTACTCACCACCCAGTGCTGGAAGCGTATTCAGCGCACCGCCTGGAGCTGCAAGCAGACCTGTTGCATTGGTTGGGCTGAATGTAACTGTTTGTGGGAAGGAACCCGTTGTTGGCGCTGTAGCAACCCATGCAGCATCGTAAACAACTGCACGTGATGGAAGAGGGCCGAGCATCTGATATGTCAGGTTGAACTGCGCGCCGGGCGTGCCAGCCTGAATCGTTATGCTTGGCATCGGACGGTTAGGCGTTGAACCATCATACAGGTTACCGCGTGGGAGGATAGCCGAGCTGTCTGGTGTGTCGTTCGGGAACGAACGGACAAAACCACCCACGATGTCGAGATCGTAATCTTCACACTCACCGCTGACTGCACCTGGGAACACGCAAGGGTCGTTTGGACACGTTGCTGTGTTCGTCTGGAGCATCATACGAAGGCGCGTACGACCCGAGCGAGCGGTACAGCCTAGTGTGATCGTGCGGTTGACCGCCCCCTGACCGAAGTTTGTGTAAACGTCGCAGAAAATGCGCTCTTCAGGCTGGAAGATTCCGTCTTGGTCCAAGTCGATCCACATGGCAAAGACCTGTGTACCGAATGTGTTTGAGTTACACTGAACCGTTATCGGCACTCCGCGGAATGCTGACAGAGCAGTGCCGGTGAAGTACTCGTATCCAGCCTGATTGTTGAAATCAGGTGCGTTGGAATTACGGGTGAAATTACCGAATCGGAAACTTATGATACCATTGCCCCACCAGCCCGGAGCAAGGGTTGGCTTGCAGTACTGAGCCGATAGCTCATTGCCGGCAAAAAGTATGGTGACAATCACCAGAACCCTTGCGACAAGTGCGTAGAAACTGTTCATAGGACTTCAACCTTGATATGAAATAAGTAATTGTTCTCACGCTTGATTGGCTGTGCAGCACAACTGGCATAAGTGCTTTTACACCAATGTCAGTCGAAACACCTACTCAACCGTCAACCAAGATAGGTAGCTGACAAGACTTCTGCAAAAGAAAAATGGGAACTGGGTGGGGTCTGGCCAACAACCTATTTCGCAGCTTTCGATTGCTTCTTAGGCTTCTCGGGCTTTGCAAAAACAGGCTCGGCGGTCCGAGGAAGAAGCACGTTCGCGCTCGATTGACTGCGGTAGGCCGAACCTTGATAAATCTCCACTTTGCGCTCTCCGGAGGCCATCTTTGCCTTGAAGCTACGGATCTTGCTAGGGTTTACTGCAACTGTTCTGAGGCGCTCTGCAACGCTCCTATGGGGAACATAAACCATTGATACACCTTGGTTTACAGCAGACACCATGACGAGTGGCTGTGCGGGATTGTTTACATTCTTTATGCTCACAAGGCCGCGGGCATCAAACTGCGATACAAAGCCCGATTCGAAAAGTGTAAGCGGGCGAAACTGTCCAGTAGAACTACCCATGAGGACCAGCCCCTTGCCGGCATCATAGCGCACAACGTCATCTTCAGCTCCGTACATGTTGCCTGTGAGCACCAGATCAAGCCATTCGTCATCATTCAAGTCCATGGCTTCGATACCCATAACTGGGGAGAACTGGGCTTCTATGGGAAGGGGCTGAACGCGGAACGTTCCACTGCCGTGATTGACCAGGACCATTGAGCCCATACTAGTGACGGTGCGGTGATAACAGGTATCCAACTGGTCAGCGTCAACCACATCCTGAATCTGTGCGAATGCAAAGTCAACAAAGTCATTGAACCGACGATTAAGAGTAGGCATTTGCGAGAACACCTTGGGTCGCTCACGAACGAGGTGCTTCTTCCCCTCGATCACGTAGGTGATCAGTGGATCAATGCTTCCATTGTCGTCGAAATCTGCAGCAAAAATCTCGATTGGCTCGCTCTTGCTGGCACTGTAACGAGAATTTTCGCCATGGTTACCGCAGATGTAGTCTATATCTCCGTCATTATCGATGTCTGCGCCAGTGATGCTGTACCACCATCCAACGGTTGAATCCAGCCCCCACTTGCTTGTCACATCAACAAAACGTCCGGCATCGCTGCGAAACACGGTTATCGGCATCCATTCACCGGCAAGCACAAGATCTACGTTGCCGTCATTGTCCGCATCGCTCCAGATGGCCGAACGTACGATACCGATATTCTTCAGTGATGGGGCAAGCGAATCTGTGACGTCGACAAAGAGCCCCTTGCCATTGTTTTCCAGAAGGTAGCTTCTCTCGCTATATGGATATGTGTCTGTGGCAACACCTCCGCCTACGAAGAGGTCAAAATCGCCGTCGCTGTCAAAGTCACAAGCGTTCAGGGTTGTGGTGTTCGTTGAAACAAACGGCAGCATTACCGGTTGCTGGGAGAATGTTCCTTTGCCATCATTCTTGTAGATGCGCAGCTGACGCTCGCGGTCTTCTGTGAGATACTCTGCGCCACCGCCGCCACAAATCAGATCGCGATCACCGTCGTTATCAACGTCTACTAACAGCAATGCCTGTGTTTCGCATGTCGTGTCTACATCTTGCAAACCAGCACCGGCCTGTCGGAAAGTGCCGCCCGCCTCCTGCAGAAACGTTGTGATGCTGTAGCCTTTTGAGTTGCCAAACATTACATCGTCGCGCCCATCACCATTGATGTCGGATACGGCAATAGCGGGACCTCCCCACGAGACCCGTGTGGGCATCAAGCGATATCGTTTGAAGTCGTCAAAATAGTTTTCGTTGTGCTTAAAGATCAACTTTGATGTCTCTGTTGCATCAATAAAGATAGAAGTATCGCGCTCCGGCAAACGGAACAACATGTTGGTTCCGACCGAAGCCTGGTCCTGTTTCAGATCGATATGTGTGTTCACTGGAATCTGCGTTCGGATTTCGTATGTGCCATCTGGCCATTGCACAATCAGAGAATCAACAACAGATGCACTTCCCACGCCTATCACATGCTTGTCATCCATCCGGGATTGGTAGCCCCTTACCGGATAGTTCTCGCGGAACTGCGACATCTGGCCTGCAACAACTTTGATCTTTGCGCCGAGTCCGGCTGTGTTATTGCCCTTGCCATAGAACCTGACAGAAATGTACGAGCCCGTCGATTGCTCACGCGCCATGTTGCGATACACAAATGCCACTGTGTCGAAGTTGGGAACTATGAGCTCTACGTCGCCATCGTTATCGAGATCGCCATATGCTGTTCCGAACGTGGTGCTCGTGTCGTTGAGACCCCATTCACGAGTCATGTTCGCAAATCGCAGGTAGGAGGTTTGCCGAAACATGAAGTTTGGCTCTCGCAGCGCTTCGATCAGAGGGATATCCTTCATCTCGTTGCGGTTCATGTTGTAGACGTAGTCCTGATTCGACAGATCAGACGTATAGCCGTTGGCTACGTAGACATCTGTTAACCCGTCAAGGTCGAAGTCCTGCATCAAGCAGGCCCAACTCCAGTCGGTAGCAGCTATCCCAGCAAGGTATCCGATTTCCGAGAACTGATTGTAGCCGCGATTAAGCTGGACCATGTTCCTGGAAACCTGATTCGAGTCGTACGTCGGATTGTAGATCGAGATGTCGCCGCTTACACCAATATTAAGTATTCGACGCACGTGCGTCTTAGGAAGCATGTCTGTTGTGATAATATCGGGAAGACCATCACCATTGAGGTCTGCTACGTCGCTGCCCATGCTGAAAACAGATGCACGACGGGTCATCTTCATCATGCTCTCGGCAAACGTTCCGTCGCCGTTATTCAGATAGATCAGGTCTGTAGAGTTGAAATCATTTGCCACATAGATATCCGGCCAGCCATCAAGATTGATGTCTGCAACCGTTGCGCTCAAGCCCATTCCCTTATCTGAAATCCACGCTTGATAGGACACGTCTTCAAAACGTCCGTTACCCAGGTTTTTGAACAGTTTATCTGTATGCCCCTGATGCCGAATCTCTGTCGAAGGCAGATCCCGAAGTTGCTGCTGCTGATCTGCACGGAGCGTCCCACTTGATGCTTCAAAACGCGGCACAGCTTTGCCTTCTTTTTGCCGTCGAACAGACTCTGCTTGTTCTACCGAATCCGGCGGACGTGGCGCCGTTCGCATCGCATACCAATTGGAGTATGTTACCAGGTAACAGTCCAGCAGGCCATCACCATCGTAATCAAAGAACGTGCTATGAACGGTCTCATCATTGTAGTCGAGGCCATAATCACGTGAGCGTTCAGTAAAATGCCCCTTCCCATCATTGATAAGCAGTCGACATGTGTTCTGCCAGCGCGCAATAAAAAGATCCAGATCGCCATCAGCGTCTATGTCCACAAGGTTTAGCCCTGTTGCAAAGTACGTCGAGTCAACAGGTATCCCTGTCTGATCTGTAACCTCGGTAAATCGCAGCTCACCATCATTTCTGTAGAAGCCGCATCCTGAGAAGGACGAGAACACGAGATCTGGACGGCCATCTCCGGTGAAGTCGCCGATTGCTACACCACATCCAGGCACCATCGAGTTAATACGGGCTATCGAGTCGGAAGAGATCTTGACACTTGCATATCGATGTTTGAAATCAACACCGCACTGCTCGGGCGAAAGACGCTGAAACAACGGCTGCTGCTGAGCATACGATAGTGTCGCGCAAACTGCGACGATGCTCATTGTCAACCAAGATGTTAAGAAAGAAGACTGCACGCGGACAGTACCTCGATTGAAATGAAGTGCTTGGAGCGGGGCTTGAACCCGCACGCCCCTTACGGGACACAAGATTTTAAGTCTTGTGCGTCTGCCAATTTCGCCATCCAAGCAGTACTGCAAACTTACAACTCCTTACGACTACGAATGAGTTCATATGCAGCTGGCAGAATGCTGAGCACAATGATTGCTGCTATCACAAGGGTGAAATTCTTCTTCACAATGGGTTGGTTCCCAAAGAAAACGCCAAGCAGCACAAACGATGACACCCAAACAATTGCACCGACAACGTTGTAGAGTGCAAAACGTTTGTATGACATCTCACCCACCCCAGCAACAAACGGTGCAAACGTGCGGATGATCGGCATGAATCTGGCCAGGATGATCGTCTTTCCGCCATGTTTTTCATAGAACGCATGCGTCTTTTCCAAATGTCCTTTGTTGAAGAACACCGACGTACTGCTGGAGAATATCCGTGGTCCAAAGCGCTTGCCAATCGCATAATTCACGCCGTCGCCAAGTATTGCAGCAACGATGAGCAAGGCCGACAACAGAATTGGGTCGAGTGTTCCAAGCGAGCAGATAGCACCGGCGGCAAACAAGAGCGAATCACCCGGTAGGAAGGGCGTTACCACAAGCCCCGTTTCAGCAAACACGATTGCGAACAGGATCGCATAGCTCAATGCGCCGTACTGGCTCGTGATAGAGGCCAAGTGTACGTCAATGTGCAGGATAAAATCGAGAAGTGCCTGTATCAGCTCCACGTGCTAATCCTATGAATGAAGTAGTTGAAGAACATCGTGCTCAATCTCTGCGTGCCCATGCTGCGCATACCAAGCATGAAGCAACGGGTACATCTGCGTCTTGTCTGCGAATTGCTGTTTCCACTCTTGGATAAGGGGCTTGGCAGCTTCTGGACGCGGACCCCAATGCCACAGTTCGTGCGCTTCGTTATCGAAGGCAACAACGATCGGTACAGATCGCGCACCGTTGGTTAGGTACAGGTCCATCGCCTCGGGATACGTGTCGCGGTCAAGGATATGCAGTGCAATCTTCTCATTCAATGAAGCGATCATCGAGACCACCGGCAAACACTGAGCAGAATCTCCGCACCAGTCTTCGGTGATAACAACCCATGTCTGTTGCGATTGGTCGGTGATCGCTAGGCGCATTTCTTCTGAAGGCTCGTAGGTCTTGAGATGACGCGCCATACGCGACCAGTTAAGATGTCGGCCGGCAGCGAACTGGTCATCTGGATCCTGCGCATGCATGCGTTGCTCGGCACGATGCAAAAACGCCTCAAACGTCAGTCCAACCTGTTGTGCAAGTGTTAGAAGTTCTTGTGTGGTCATGATTCGGACTCCATTGCAATGCGCACGATTCCGTTAGCACGCTTTAGACGTTCGAGGGCTTCTTCTCGTGAGCAGCTATGCGAAGCCATCACGAGGGCTGTCTTTACATGACCGTTGGCAGCGCTCAGCAGTTGCTCTGCGCGCTCGTACGATACGTGGGCAATCGTTGTTATGATCCGCTTGGCCCGCTCCTGCAGCTTCTCATTGGTAAGCTGCAGATCAACCATCACATTACCATACGTCTTGCCAAGCTTTACCATTGAGGCAGTTGTAAGCATGTTCAAGACCATCTTTTGGGCCGTGCCAGACTTCATGCGCGTAGAGCCGGTGATCGGCTCTGGGCCTACGAGCGGGCATATAAGAACCTGCGCCTTCGGGGCATACTGCTGAACAGTCGATCGCGCATTGGTGCTTACAAACACCGTCCCCGAGCTAATCGTGTACGCATACTCCAGCGCTCCAAGTACGAAGGGTGTTCTTCCAGACGCGCTGATTCCGCATACGACGTCGAGTTCTGATGCCGAGAGATCAATGAGTGCCTGCCGGCCCTCATCACGAGAATCCTCAGCCCCCTCGACAGATTGAAAAACTGCGTTTTGTCCGCCGGCAATGATCCCAACGACCATGTCAGGGTCTGTTCCATAGGTAGGGGGCATCTCGGAGGCGTCTACAATGCCTAGACGTCCGCTCGTGCCAGCCCCGACGTAGATCAATCGACCACCCCGAATCAGTCTATCTACAATCAAATCAACGGCTTGAGCTATATGGTCCAGTTCCCCTTCAACCGCCAATGCTACTGATTTGTCCTGATCATTCAGCATTTGGACAACTTCCCGCGTGCCGGCAACGTCGATCTGGGATGTTCCCGGATTGATCGCCTCGGTAGTGAGCGCAGCAAGCTGTTCGAAAAGTGTCATCAGGCAAATCTAGCATTTGTGGAAATCGAAATCTTCCCTATCTTCGTGGCTCATTTTAATTCACTGAAGAATTGGCGCCACACTATGGCACATCATAAGTCAGCTATCAAGCGCATTCGTCAATCACGGAAGCGCAAGATTTACAACCGCGGAAACAAGAAGACCATGCGTGAGGCGATCAAGGCAGTACGCACGGCAACAACAGTTTCTGCAGCACAAGAAGCACTCAAGGCAGCTTTCAGCATTCTCGATCGCGTGGCAGCACGTGGCATCATCAAGAAGAACAACGCAGCCAACAAGAAGAGTCGTCTTGCTAAGGCTGTGAAGAAGCTCGAAGCTACAGCGTAAGACATACAGAAAATTCAACGGACCCGTAGCTCAACTGGATAGAGCATCTGACTACGGATCAGAAGGTTTGGGGTTCGAATCCCTACGGGTCCGCCAACGCACATGAACGGGGCACGAATTATCGTGCCCTTTTTTATTTGGGTATACGTGATGGTGGCAGGGCACGATGTATCGTGCCCTTGAATGGCAGTTAGCCCCTTTTCTTGAAGGGGGCGAGCATTTGCGAGAAGAATCCCGACGGATAGGATTCTACGTTGTCGAAGCCGAGCTCAATGTCGCGTCCGTCGTGGGGCATATACGAGGTGCCGAAGAGCCAGTCCCATACGCTGAGGGTAAGACCGTAGTTGACGCTCTTCACGCCTTCTGGGAGGTGCTTGGCATGATGCCAGATATGCATCTGCGGCGAGTTAAAGATGTACTGCAGCGGCCCCAGCGGCAGATAGAAGTTTGCATGATTCAAATGGCCCACGGCCGTTGCAAAGACGCCGGCTGCCATGAAGTCGATAAGATCAAATCCCAGCAGTGCTAGCGGTATGTATTCGAGCACGCCGTAGATGATGTTCTCTGCAAAATGATAGCGCAGGTGCGCCGCATACCCCATCTGCTCAACGCTGTGGTGGACCTTGTGGAACTGCCATAGAACGTCTGAGGCATGGAGCAGACGATGAATGTTCCATTGAATAAAGTCGCGAGCGATAAAGATGATCACGAGCAACAACCACGGCGAGAGCTGCGACAGCGCTGCATGAAAGGCGTTGAGATAGGGAAAAACATTTGCCAAGTGCGACTTAACATGCGAGCTGATGCCGTAGTAGCCTACAGCACCAAACAGAAAAACGTTGAAGAACATGTACCAGGTGTCAAGCCATAGGTCTTTGCGAAGTACCGCCTGCCCCTTGCGCCAGGGCATGATGAGCTCCAGCATCCACACAGCAACGGAAAGAGCCAGAAAAAGCCAGAAGAAGTTGGTCCAACTTGGCGTTGTGACCATCACCCAAAGGTATTGGAGCTGGTTTTGGTAATAGGCTGCGATGCTGTCCATGCTGATTACTTGGTTGTTGTAGGCAAACCAGCGCTTGACCAGGAGGTATACCCACCTGTCATGTTGGTAACATTTTTCCAGCCCCACGACGACATTTTTTCTGCTGCAGAAGCGCTGCGGCCACCGCGTGCACAATACACCAGCACTTGCTTGTCTTTGCCTACCTTTTTGATGTTCGATTCAAAGTTGGCATCGTAGAAGTCTACAAGAACTGCACCTGATAGGTGTCCTGCGTTCCATTCCTGTGGCGTTCGAACATCCACGACCACCACATTTCCTTTTCCGATCATCGTCTTGGCTTCTTGTGCCGTAACGTTCTTGTACTGCTGCGCGCACGCAACAGAGGCGGCGGCGATCAGGATAACTGCGAGGTTCGTGAAGAAGCGCGACATTACTTGCCACCTTCTGCTAACTCTGCAACAGCGCGGTTCACGGTTGTCCAGGGTCCGCCATTAACTGCAGTATACCCCTTGGCATTTGCAAAGTCTGTTGCCTGACCGCTTCTGCCGCCTGATGCGCAGCAGAACACGATGGGCTTGCTTGTAGGAAACTTGCCAAGAGCATCCGGAATCTGCTGCAACGGGATGTTCTTTGAGCCCGCGACATGTCCGCCAGCATACTCACCAGGAGAACGTACATCGATAATGGTTGCGCCGTTACGCAGCGCGTCATTCAGGGCTTCGTTTGAGCCCCCTAACATTGACTTGAACATCCCAAACATTGATCAATCCTAACGTGTGTTGTTTAATGCCTATTGCGGCGAGTAGACGTTACAACGTTACGGATATTGATGCATTCACGGTAAGGGGCTCGGCAGGGATGATACCGGGTCCAGGGAATCCATCGGCCCGGCGTGTGTAGTAGCGGGCATCGAGCAGGTTGTTGATCCCCACGTTTAGGCGTAAGCGATCAATTGATGCGCTGAGCATGAGATCTACCACATCATATGATGGAATCACGCCGGTTGCTGCAGATACATCAAACTCTGCGTTTGTTGCATCTGCATATTGTTTTCCAACATGCGAATACAACAACGAGACCTTCAGAAACTTCCACGCCGCACTTAGGCCAGTGCGGAGATTCACCGCTGGGGCATATTCAAGTTGCTTGCCGTCTATCGAAGCGATGGCTGATGATTGATACCTGCTTTGCAAAAGAGATGCATTCACGAGCCAGTCAATTGCTGCGCTCTGTTCGCCCCATCCAAGAAGCTTGCTTACATGTAGCTCCTGCACCCATTCGATTCCTCGAGAATAGGCGTTCGAAAGATTTGTGCGCAGACGGTACGTCTTGCCAGCTTGATCGGTTTTGTTGATTTCGCCGATCCTATCACGGTACTCAATAGCAAACAACGACGCATCGTAGTCAAGCCAGGCAGATACCGATCCTCGCATGCCAAGGTCTATCGTGTAACCGCTTGCATCGCGTATGGAGGGGTCGACTACTAATGTTGGACTTGTGATGCGTAGATCTGAGAAGTTGACAGCACGGTAGTTCTGCGTCGCATTAGCATAGAGCTCCATGCCAGCTTCGTCTAGCGAATACGAAACACCCAAGCCCGCAAGCAAAACATTACGAGTGCGATCAAGCTCTTCTGTTGGGAACGTATACTGTGCTGTTCCTGCACTGTCGGTTGTAGCAAGGCGATACGTTCCATTTGCAGATGTTGAGATGTTCTCAAAGCGCACACCTGGGACGATCTTTAGGGCAGGCGTAACCTGCAGCACCATTTCTGAAAACAACGCTGCATTCGTGCTAGGATAGGAATAGTCAAAGCCCTCGAGTTGCGATGGATTTACAAACGTAACGTCTGGGCCACTGCCTGACGATCCATTGCCCTGCTTACGCGTTGAAGATCCTTTGTACAGGCGCAAGCCCCCTAGTAACGAGAATGGCATCGTGCTCAATGAATCGTCGATGCGTACTGTTGTCTCATTGCCAAGGTTGAGGTATGTATCATCGATAACCGTTCGGACACCGGCGTTGTCGGCGATCGTGATCTTTGCAACGTTGCCAACTGAAACTCTAGAGCTTGCGTTAACGAAGGTGATTGAGCGAACACGCATGCGTGGTGCAGCGCGCCAATCGATGGTGGCCGAAGCCATGTTCCAGTTGATCGCAAGCCAGTTTCTGCTCCGAGATGATGACCTTGGATCAGCCAGGAACATACTATCTGTCAATCCGCCCGGCTGCTGTGCCAAATACTGCATTGTTGTTGCATCAACTTTCAATCGCAGCGCAGGCGCAAGCTGCTGCGTAAAGGCTGCGTAACCAAAGTTCTGATTAAAACTGCTGTTTGCACGCCATGCAGTGGCACCGCGATGTTGAAAGATTCCGATGTAGTTGGAAGCACCCGACGTACCACCAAGCTGGATGTATCCGCTCTTGAGTCCAAACGACCCAACCGTTGCGGTTGCCTGGGCCTCAAGTGGTGTGTTGCGAGCCCCCTCTTTCATCACAAAGTTTATCGTGCCGCCGAATTGTGAACCATATCGCAACGCTCCGGAGCCCCTTACCACGTCAATGTGATCTACCGCTTCAAGAAGGGGCGTGTAATAACTCTCCGGGTATCCAAGCGGATCGGCAGAGATATCATAGCCATTTTGTCGCGCCGTAAAGTTGATCATGCGGTTGGGGTTTAGTCCTCTTGCACCGATACTTAGCTGCAGTCCAGCCGGATCTGACTCCCACACATTGATACCAGCAACGCTTGCAAAGGCCTGCCTTGCAGTATTGGTTGCTGTAACTGTTGGTATATCAGAAACAACGACCCGCTCTGTCTTTTTCGCAGCGTAGACTACGCCTACGCCAACTGCCGGTAAACGGCTGATACGGGCCTCATTGGCACCTCGCTCGAGCACATCAATAGCTTCGAGCTTAATCGTATCCCCTAGCCTGTGTTTGGTCTTAACGCTTGTAGGTACACTTGGCGTGGCCATGTAGAGGTGGCCTGCAGCAAGCAACGACACGAGGGAAGGGATGAGCACGGATCTGAACTGCTAAATAGGACTTATTTAGTCCGAAATTAATCCTTATTTGGATTAAGTCCAAATAAAGATTGAGTGACAATGTCACGTTACCATAGTTACGCGGCACATAGAACGAAGGGAACGTTTTAGTAACAGTAAATGGAGAACGTGATATGTCTACTGATCTGAGAGCTGGAATTCATCTGATCCTTGTACCAACTAAGGGGAAGGTTCTGTCGGATGTTCTCGAAGAACCCCTGCAACGAATCATGGAACACACGATCGTGGAGCGCAATGGTTTCTACCATGCGAGTAGTCTACAGCACGACCACCTTCATATTCTGATGTCAGTAGCCGGTATTGAGGGTCTGCATAGACTCATCGACTCTCTTGTGGTAGACCTTCAGCAGGTCATTGCTCAGAGCGAGCCGGCGCTTGCCAATTTTGCGTGGGAGCAAGGCGTGCATGTAACACTGCTACCGCCCTGGCATGTCGAGATCATGGCAAGTTTTGTGCGTGATCAGCACCGATACCACGAAAGCCACACTCTCGAGCAAGAGCTCGATGAGGTGTTCAGGCCTAACTCAGTAACGTTGGATGAGGAGTTGGACGAAGAATCAGCCCTTTGTGTCAACTAGCACGGCAGACCCGGCCTCGCCTCGAGCAATGATGGACATCGCACTGGCAAAGCGTTCCATCTCAGCCGCGGTGGTATAGACGGAGGGGGCTACTCGTAGCCCCTTAAAGTCTTCGTGTCCGATTGAGACCGTAAAGATGCGATGCTTATCGAGCAGGTAGGAGGAGACCTTGCCGGGATCCGTGCCCTCGATGTGTACCAACCGAAGTCCGCACTGGTTTTCGTCGTCTTTGATGTTCGTCAAGAACTTCACATTCTCATACTTCTCGAGCTGGTCTGTCCATATCGTATGCAGATAACGCAACCGTGCGGCCTTGCGATCGCTTCCGAGTGCTCTGTGGAAGTGGATCGACTCGACAAGGGCATTGTGCATGGCAGCCGGGTGCGTGCCGATCTCTTCGAACTTTCGAATGTTGGAATCCATTTCCTTCGGAGCTGCCATCAGCGGCCAAATGTCTGCGATGCGATCTTTCTTGACGTACAGCATACCAGTTCCGATGGGGCCGAGGAACCACTTGTGCAAGGCTGTTCCGTAATACTCACATTCGAGGTCTTTCTGCGTGTGCGGAAAGTGCGAGAACGCATGAGCACCGTCGACAAAGCATCGGATGCCGCGTGAAGCTGCCAGACGGCAAACATCACGCACAGGAAGAATCTGTCCGGTCAGAAAGACAACGTGTGAAATGTGGATCACCTTCGTGCGTGGCGTGATCGCACGCTCAATGGCATCTACCACGTCACGACGATTCATAAGTGGGGTGGGGAACGACACCTTCTTTAGTACAACTCCATCTCTGCGAACCCGCTGTTCCCACGCAGTAAGCATACGCGGGTAGTCGTGCGTGGTGGTCAGCACTTCATCGCCCCTTTCAAGGGGCACACCGAGCTGCAGCGTCTGCAAGGATTCACTGGCATTGCGCGTGATGGCGATCTCATCTGGGCTTACCGCAAATATCTCGGCTAGTCCTTCGCGGATGGTCTCGATCTGTGGTTCTTGATGACGCCACATTTCGTAGGCAGGCATGTTGTTTGCCTGTTCTGTGTAGCGATGAAATGCCTGTTGAACCGTTCGCGGCGATGGAGAAACTCCCCCGTTGTTGAGGTTTATGATAGACCTGTCAACATCGAATGCCTGCTGAACAGTCATCCAGAAATCTTCGTCTCGAGCAACGTCGAAGGCAGGGGCCGGGAACGTGGTCGGAAGCCACTGCGTTACTGCATGCAGCGCTTCGGATGCGAACAAAGCTGTTGGCCCGATCGCTGCCAGCGATCGAAGGACGGATCTACGAGAAGTCATACAAGCCCCCTGTATGGTTTGCGCGCTGGTTATATTCGCAGCTCACCTACGAAAGTACTACAATGAAGACGACAAACTTCCATGCACTTCACGTTGCGGCCGGCGCTAAGATGGTATCCTTTGCCGGATTCGAAATGCCTATCCAGTATCCTACCGGCATTCTTGGGGAACATCGTATTGTCCGCACAGGTGTTGGCGTGTTTGACGTCTCCCACATGGGTGAATTCTTCGTGAAGGGGGCTGATGCGTTGGCCTTCATTCAAAAGATCACTGTTAACGATGCTTCAAAGCTTGCTCCCGGCAAGGCCCAGTATTCTGCGTTGCCGCGTCCAGATGGTGGCCTGGTAGACGACCTTCTTGTGTACATGCGCGGCGAGAACGACTACATGCTGGTAGTCAACGGCGCCAACATTGATAAGGATTGGGCATGGGTAAGCGAGAACACCGCAGGCTTCACAGATCTTGAGCTCACCAACCATAGCGATGATATCAACCTACTAGCCGTGCAGGGACCAAAAAGTATCGAGGTTCTGCAGCGTCTAACTGAAGCCCCTCTTGGTGATGTTCCCTACTACAGCTTTGTTGATGGCTCCCTCGCAGGTGTTGAGATGATTCTCTCTCGCACGGGCTATACCGGCGAAGTAGGCTTCGAGCTGTACTTCCGTGGCGATGTCTCTGTGTGTGAAGCTGTGTGCGCAGCACTCTTCGATGCTGGCAAGGAAGAAGGAATCGCATGGATCGGTCTTGGTGCGCGCGACACGCTGCGTCTTGAAAAGGGATATTGCCTGTATGGCAACGATATCACCGATGAGACCAACCCGATTGAGGCTGGCCTTGGCTGGATCACAAAGCTTGCAAAGGGCACGTTTAACGGCAGCGATGTTATTGCAAAGGTCAAAGAAGACGGTCCGTCGCGCAAGCTCGTTGGCTTTGTGATGCGCAGTGAGAAGCTGATCCCACGCAACGGCTACCCTATCGTTATCAACGGCCAGACTGTTGGGCACGTGACAAGCGGGAACACATCTCCGGGACTAGGAATAGGCATCGGCCTCGGGTACGTCCCTACGGCATCAAGCGCACCAGGTTCTATGATCGAGATCGCAGCACGTGGAACAACATTCCCGGCAGAGGTCGTCAAGATCCCGTTCTGCTGACCTAGTCGGTTTGCACTGGGACGTTGTCGTCGATCTCAGGGTCTGTCACAACCTCGATTGCAACACGTGCCGTGCCAGCGCGGATCATGTCGATATCCTTTGCTGCCTGTTTGGACAGGTCGATCAGCCGCGTGTGCTTCCAGGGTCCGCGATCGGTTACGCGGACAACAACCTGCTTACCATTGGCCAGGTTGGTAACCTTTAACCACGTGTTGAACGGTAGCCATCGGTGTGCGCACGTTCTGTCGTGCATGTTAAACTTCTCACCGCTGGATGTCTTCTTCCCATGAAACTGCTCGGCATAGTATGATGCCGTTCCGGTATCCGGTTTGAAGGTCATCACAAGTGCTGTGATAGAATCACTAAGCGTTCTTCCAGACGGCACCTTAGGCTTTTTCGCAACGGTCGCCGCTGCAGCAACCTTTGTTTCTAGCGTGCTATCGGTTATCACATCACCACCAACGGCCGAAGAATCCATCGCCTGCTGTTCAAGCTTTGCGATCTCAGAGAGCTGCGTAAGACTTACACGTTTAAGTGAGTCGGACCGCATGCGAAGAAACATTGATTCAATGCGCATACTATCACTGCGCTTCCATTGAACATCCCACACGGCACGCAAGCTATCAGACCTGCGAAGCGTGTTTGCAGCGGCCTTTCGCAGGCTATCTATGGACCCATCACCAAGTGGCACGGCAGAAGCCCCTTGTCCACCTAGGACCAGCAGCAGGATGACCAGTAAGGGGGCTCGCATAGCGCTAAAAATGTTTTGCAATATGCCGACGCCGCAGCTGGTCAACAAGGTCGCGTACGTCCTCGGTCTGACCTCGCTTACAAATCATGATCGACGATTCTGTTTCGATGACCACCAGATTGTCTGCGTTGACCAGGCCGATCAGACGTCCGGTAGTACCGTTCACCAGACAGTTCGTGGTGTTCACGGCCAGTACGTTTCCTTCGAGGACGTTGTTCTTTCCATCTTTCATGGACATCCGATAGATCTCGTCCCACGTCCCAACGTCGCTCCAACCAAAAGCACCTTCGACCATTCCAATTGAACGATCCTGCTCGAGTACTCCGACATCAAACGATACAGAGCGCATCTGACGGTAGATACTCTCGAGCACTGCACCTTCGTCGGCAGTGCCAATGGCACGTCCGTACTGCGCCAGCAGTGGCCCATGATCAGGAAGATACTCATCGATGCGGTCGAGGATCGTACCAACAGTTGCCACAACAATGCCGCTGTTCCATGCAAAGTCTCCGGCATCGACAAACCGCTGCGCCGTCGATGAGTCGGGCTTTTCTGCAAATGTTTGAACTGATTTGACAACCCCACGCAGAACTGGGTTTTCTGTTGAGAGCTCGTCACCAACCTGTATGTAACCGTATCCTGTTTCGGCCCGCGTAGGCATCACGCCAATCGTGATGATTCGCTCCATAGCAAGTGCCGCGGCGCATGCACGGTCGAGAATGACCTGAAACTCTCGGACGTTGGAGATAAGGTGATCACTCGGGAGCACCACCATTACGGCATCATCTCCAAGTGTGCGTCGAAGTCTTGTTGCTGCAAATCCAATTGCCGGAGCAGTATTACGTCCAAACGGCTCAAGCAACAGCTGCGTAGGCTGAATGCTTGGCAACTGGTCGATGGCGAGTTGTTCAAACTCCGGTGTCGATACAACGTATACATCGCTACTATCGATGAACGGTGCAAGACGCGACACGGTGTTTTGAATGAGCGTACCATCGCCCAGGACGTGCACAAACTGTTTTGGTTTACGCTCGGTACTTCGTGGCCATAATCTGACACCGAAACCACCAGCTAGGACCACTGCAACAATCTTCATGCGACGAAACTACGGAGCCCCGTATCTTCGTGGCACATTATCCGGAGAAGAATTTATGTTTAAATCAATACTTGCCGCTATTCTGATTGTTACCGGCTCGCTAGCAGCCACTGCACAGGACGACCGCCTTAGCTCGTTGAATTTCGATGAGGAGCCCCTTCCCGAGGAAACTACGCCATACGCCGCCGTTGGTGTTGGTCCGGTGTTAAACCTTTACATGCCAGATGTAGCGGACGTTAACGCTAAGGCAGCAAGTCTGGGCCTTGGCAACTTGAGCTCTCCACTTCTGATGTTCGGAGCAGAAATCTATACTGCCGTTGGCATCGTACCCAACGTCCGACTTGGATTTTCATGGCTCTCAGGCTCGGTTGGCACTGCAGCCGATGTTGCAGTGGGTGCCAATACTTTGCGTAGAAGTCTTGATTACCACGTGTCGACCAGAACAATCCATATCGACTATGCACTGACTGCTTCAAAGGCTTTTACAATCCTTCCCGGTGTTGGATTGTGCTGGGGCAACACTATGATAGATGTCCGCCAAAACGATTCAAATGTTGATTGGAACGGAATCATCGATACCTCAACATCCGGCAACAACACAAGTTTGACGCAAAGCTCGCTTGTGGCCTTGCCCCGTGTGAGTTTTGAGTATGTTCTGACGCCATTTCTCGCCATACGTGCGCAAGGCGCATATGCGGTGCAATTCTCGACGTCGGAATGGCAGGCCAATGGCTATTCAACTGTGGCAAACATGCCAAGTTCTGTTTCGATGAACGGTTTTTCTGCGCAATTGGGCGTTTTTCTGGGACTGTTCAATTAAGTTTGTGCGCTGAAATACGCGAGGGGGCTCGTAGCTCAACGGTTAGAGCAGCGGACTCATAATCCGTTGGTTGCTGGTTCAAATCCGGCCGGGCCCACACCACTAAGCGTCTGATCGTGTAAGCATGATCAGACGTTTTTTTTGGTGGTACACCACAGCATGCGAATTAGCGTCTAGGCTCACATGAAGCTGTCTGTTCTCATATACTGCGGATTGGCTCTTGCCGTAACCCCGATGCATGCTCAGCAGCCAGAGGTCCCACCGCTGCGGGTTTCACAGAATACTGCCTTCGGCTTTGGCGAGCGTTTGGAATATGACGTTGGCTACAAGTTTATCACTGCCGGTACTGCTGTGTTTAGCATTGGTAAAGAGCCCGTCGTGCGCTCCGGCAGACCATGTTATGATATCAGATTCGAGGTCAGCTCGTTGAAGTCGCTCGACTTCTTGTATCGCGTACGCGACCGCTACCGCACGTTGGTGGATGTAGACGGAATCTTTCCGTGGGCCTTTCAGCAGTCCATCCGAGAAGGTGGCTTTCATAAGGATTTTACGGCAACCTTTGATCATACGTCAAGGACAGCAAAGACCACCGAGGGCACGTTCTCGATTCCACAGTTTGTGCACGACATCGTCTCCGCGTTTTACTATGTTCGCTCGGTAGATCTTCGATCGTATAAACAGGGACAGATTCTCGTTCTCCACAATTTCTTTGATCGAGCAACTCATGATCTTGCAGTCAAAGTTCATGGACGTCAGCAGGTAGAGGTTGATGCCGGAACATTTAACTGCATCGTCGTAGAGCCAGTTATCAAGTCAGGCACCTTGTTCAAGTACGAGGGCAAACTGTTGTTATGGCTCTCCGACGACGAGCGTCGCATTCCTGTGAAGGTATCAACCAAGATTGCAATCGGCTCTATAGATGCGAAACTGACAGGATATCAGGGGCTTCGCGGTCCACTTTCATCACTCGTTCGAAAACCTGAATAGTATATGAACTTCTTTCGTTACGCAGCCCTAGCTGCTTTCTCAGCTACAACGCTGTTTGCATCAGACGATGTGCTGCAGAGGTTTCATGGGACCTACCGTGGACTTCGCACGATCTCATTTTCGTTTACAGGGGGCGGCGCATCATCCGGCACGATGATCGCCAAACGAGGCGGCTCTTATCGCGTTTCAATGGGCGACCGAACTGTCGTTAGCAATGGCTCGCTGGTGTGGAATGCCACCGCATCAACAAAAACAGTGATCGTGAGCGAATACAAACCAACGTCTATGGACATCTCGATCGAACGAGTATTCTTCGATGTTATGTCAGTCTATCGCAGTTCTTTGCAATCTTCAGCTAACGGCAAGATCATCATACGGCTGGAGTCTCCTAGCCCGCAGACACAGATTGCCGGTATCTCGACTGTAGACCTCACATGCGATGCGAGATTGAACGTATCGTATGTCAGCATCACATCTCAAGGAGCTGTTTCGAACTTTCGTATCTCGAAGCTTTCGACTAATCGGGCATTTGCTGCGTCCACGTTTACCTATTCGGTACCCAAAGGTTGGCAGCTCGTGGATATTCGATAGTCACAGCACATCCCATAGGCATAAAAAGAAAAGGCCCGGCAACAATTGTTGCCGGGCCTTTCTGTTTTCTCGAGTCAGAATTACTTAACCACTACAACCTGCTGTGTGGCGACAAAGCCACCAGCATTCATTGTGACGTTGTAAGTACCAGCTGTCAGGTTCAGATCAGATGCGCTGAACTTGATTGCGTGTGAGCCCGACTCAACCATTTCGTTAACGATAACGCCGAGTTCACGACCCATGAGGTCGCTAACAACCACGCGCACGTGCTGCGCGGCTGGAACAGCGAATGTTACGTTAGTAGCATCGAATGTTGGGTTCGGGAACGCTGTTGAGAGCAAATAGCCACCAGCAACTACATCATCTGTTACGCCTGTAGTGATCGATGCAATAGCATTGCGTGTCTTAACAGCTCCGCAAAGGTTTGTTACTTCACAGTAGTATTCGCCAGCGTTAGCTGTTGAAGCGTTCGTGATCTCAAGTGTTGCGTTTGTTGCTCCTGGGATAGCAACACCATTAACGTACCACTGGTAGTTATAGATGTTACGACCTGCAGCAACCACAGACATTGTGATCGTTCCACCCTGTGTGAACTGCACGTCTGCTGGCTGCGTTGAAATCTTCGCCAGCGGGTCTACAACAACATCAACCAATGTTGACGTCTTTGAACCACATGTGTTCGTGATCACAACTGAGTATGAACCGCCATCGTTGTCTGCAGCTACACGTGAAAGCGTAGAGGCTGTTTCGTTAGCAAGTACTTGTGTACCCTTCATCCATTGGAACGAAACGTTGTCGCCGGAAGCTGCAGCTGAAAGTGTCAAGACCTTGCCTTCGCAGATCGTGAGGCCTTCTGGCTGACGTGTAAACTCTGGTGCTGTACCGGCTGTAACTGACACCTCGTTCGAGGTAAACGTCAGTTCCTTCGTGCCGAATGTCATAACGCATGTATACGCACCGTTGTTTGCCTTGCTGAAGTTTACTACTTCAAGAGCTGCACCCGTCTGGCCTGCAAGCTTCACGCCATCCTTGTACCATTGGAACGCTGCATTGCCTTCTGGCAGAACCGTTGGGTTTGCACGAAGGTCAAGGTTAAGTGTTCCACCTTCACAAAGGTTTGGCGTCATGTTCGATACTGCAACAAGCGGAATGAATACGCGCGCTGACTTCGATGTAACTACACCGCAGTAACCTGTAACCTGGCACACATACGTGCCGGCTGTATCGGCTGCGCCTGCATTGCGTACAGTGAGCAGTGATGAGCTTGAGCCCGTGATACGACCGTTATCTGTGATAGGTGTGTCTTCGTATGAAGATGTATTGGCATTCCACTGACGCTTCATCCAAGCATATCCTGGCTCGAAGTTATCTGGAGCGCCGATGGCCTCTGCTGCAATCGAAAGATTGAATGTGCCGCCGTCTGCTACTGGCTGCGACGAAGGCTGATCCGTAATCTGTGTTGGACGCACAACGATAACTGACGCACCTTCTGTTTCCAGTTGTACATAGTTCGTACCGTCGTCTGCCTTGACCATACAGGTGTAAACACCTGCTGTTGAGTATTGAGCGTTGTTCAGCGTAAGGATATTGCCCTTCTGGCCTGAAAGCTCAGAGCCGTCCTTATACCACTGATACGTTGTTGTTGCACCCGGCGTAACATCAGCGATGGCGATCAGTGTATCGATGCCACCAACGCAAACGTATGCACTCTCCGGTTGACGCACGATTGCAATCGTTGGAATCATTTCATGCGCGCCCATGTAAGGCTTTGTGCGAACACTGCCGTCGATGTCTTCTTCAACGAAATCCAAAAGGAGGTTGCTTCCCCAAAGTTCACGCTGAATCGTCTTCAGGTGAAGATCTGTAGCTGCAACAAAGTTTACAGCAACAGAGGCTGAATTTTGGTCACGGCCAGAACCTGCGCGCCATGATGCGAGTGGGTTCGCGCCTGCGTTACGAGGCACGTTTACGCCACCCCAGTTAACAAGGTTTGTACCCGTGGTCATCATGTTGTTGAAGTCCCACGTGAAGAGCGGGTTCGGTGTAGCGCTGGTGAAGTACGCAGCATAACCACCGTTTGATCCGTTGCCGAAGTTGTGGAAGATATTGTTTGCACCAATCAGCTGTCCACCGACTGCTTCCACGTATAGTGCCGCAGACAGTGTTGGCGTACCAACGATGTTAACGGAGTTGTGGAACAACCAGTTGTAGTTGACTGGGCTGGTTTCAACAATCATGCCGAGCACCTGAGTGGTGCCGCCGGCTGTTACCATGTTGTTCCAGATATCTAAACCGTACGAACGCTCTGCAAGAAGACCTTCTACACTACCTGTTGTAAGAACAGCGTTGATCGTGTTGCCTGCGATCATACCGTCAATGGCATCAAGGACATAGATACCGCCGGCATTACTAGCGCAATCGCAAGTTGTAACGCTATTTCCTTCAACACGCGGCGCTCCGCCAACCATGAAGATTCCATAACGTACGTTTTCAAACTTATTGCTCGAGACAAGGAATTGTCCACCCAGCGATGCATCGCAGTACAGTGAATAGAACAGATTCTTAAATGTGGATCCCGTGATCACATTGTTGGCAGTGCTGCCGCTGGCAGCAAGATCAACTGAAATATTCACATTGTGTGAAGCAAAGGATTCCGCACCGACGAAAGTACATCCCTCAACGGTAACGTTTTGAGCATCGGCCGACTGGAGAAGTGAGCTTGTGCGCGACATGTTGTCGGCAACAAACTTCAACCCACGAACTGTGAAACGGCTGCTGCCACCGGCGAAGTACATAACTGTTGGATACTCAATTCTGTCGTAGACTGAGTACGCATCGTACATTGTTTCTGTCAGGACAACTTCATCTCCGGCGCGCTTCTGCATCGTGAGCTGCGCGACTGTTGAGCTCGTGTTAGGAACAATGATCTCCTCACGATATGTACCTGCAAGAAGTTCAACTTCAAGATCGCCGCTTAGGCCTGCAACAGAGATGTGTCGCATGGCAGCATAGATGCTAGGAAATGTAGCTGCATTGCCGTTCTGCGCTACAACTACCTTACCTGCTACGCGTGGTGCAAGTTCAGTAACGTGGCGGTCGTTACCAGTGTTGATGTCAGCCTGGCCATTCGGATTTGATGTCGACATGCTAAGCGTGTTCATCGACATCTTGGCAAACGTCACTGTTCCCAGCGTTACTGTTCGCTCTTGGCCTGGTGCAAGCACCGGTTGTGGATAGTACTTGACTGCTGTCTGTGCAACACCGTTGATCGACCAGTTGATTGTTATCGAGTCTACGTTGTTTGTTCCCCAGTTCTTGACAACTGCCTGGATCGTCTGCGCTGTTGTTGCGTTGAACTTGCTTGTTGGTGAAGCAAGACCAAGGACACCTACGTCGTTGTTGTGAGCAGGAGCTTGACGCTCGCGGAATGTGAGCGTTGTTCCAATAGATGGGACAACATTCTGACTGATCAACGAGTATGCCGCAGCATTCTTGAAGTGCGGGTTTGCCCATGATGCAACGTACTGATGGACGTGAACTCCTACAGTTTCGGTAGCACCGTCGGTGGCACCAACCTGCATCATAACAGGAGAATTCACAGTCATCGGGCCGTAGACGATATCGATACGGCTGCCATTTACTGTTGTGTTTGCTTCGTAGACCTTGATCTGGAAGTTATAGGCATCGCGTGCGATGTTATCGCTGTAGTCGCGCGTGGCATTCTTCCACTGGACCGTAAGCACGCGGTTAGGAGCTGAACCAGTGACTTCGTAACGCACATCTGCTCCGTTACCAAATCCTGTCAGAGCATTACCAAATGCTGAAACTACCGGTCTCGCATTTTGTAGCGGGTTGAAGTACGTGTTCGATCCATTGAAACAGATCGCTCCACCACCGTTGACCCAGACCGAATTGTATGATACACCAGCATAGGTCACATTGAACGGAAGTGTGACCTGCACATCTCCTGAGTATGACCAATAAGGTGTCGTGTTGTTCCAGACCACTGTACCACCAGTGACCTCGGCATACGCACCTGCAGAGACTGCTACCGAGCGATTAAGCGGCGCTTGTGCACCAGACTCAACCGATGATAGTACGATAACTGCAAGCAGCGCAACCAACGTTGTAACGTTGCGAAGCATAGCTCCTCCAAATGATATATGTAAATGTCGATTTCGTTCCATCATGAAAACAAACTGCAACATGGACACACTTTGCCCATGTAGCATAAGTACCGAAAATAGGTAACCGCAAGCAACCATACAACCTTACGGTTAACACGGTGGCAAAGCAATTTGCGAACCAAAAAATATGTTACCGAGTTAATGGCTCTACCATTTGCTTTTGCCAAGGGCTAAGTTGTTGCTTTTCAATGATTTGGCGGATTTCTGAACGATAACTGGTGATTTCGCTCATGGCGTTCAGGGTTGACAATGCAACAGCACTCAGGCGATTATTGGTGCTGAACAGGGCCTGAAGCATGTTTTCAACGGCCAGTGTTCTGAACATGCCCAGACGTTTGAAAGCACCCATGGCATTTTGTCGTGTTATAAACTCCCAGCCCGGCCCGGTCAGATCGGCCAGTTCATCCAGGGCAGAGTTTCTGCCGTTAACATACTCGGCCTCAAGTCGCGCGATCCGCACGCGCTCGTGAGGTCCGCGTACGTCCTTTACACGTTCTGTGTAAGATTCTGCCCGCTTGGGAAAGCTGACTGTTAGCTTCGAGAGTACCGTCTGGATGATCTGGTAGGATGAATCGTTCAACATGCGCTCAAACGACCCACGCAGGGTTTCCGGGACAACGGCCACGCTGTTGACTGCTGCTTTGCGAACATCTGTCTGCTTATCCTCTAGCCCTGTCTTCACAAGTGCCCAGCCCTCAGGAAAACCGTTCTTTGCCAATTCTGCTGCTTGCTGCACTGCCTCTGAGCGCATCGCCGAGAATTGCTCGCGCTCAAGAACCTCCGTGAGCAACGCAATGCGCTCTTTACCTCTCGTTGAGTCTCCGCGCATAGCCTCCAGTGCGTCAAATCGGTCGATCATGTTAGGCGCCCACTTCAACTGGGCCGTCTTTTCTTCCCAACGTTTGTCGAAGGTAAGTTTTTTCATGACGTACGATCCTGGATCGAACAGTACGAATGCAACCTGCTTGTTTTGGGCGTTAGGAACCTGCACAACAGCATTCTTCGTATCAATGTCTACACGAACACGGTCACTTGTGTTGTCTGTGTACCATGCCTCAACAACAATTGGCATGCGAAACGGACCCGTGAGCTCGTCCATGTGATGGATCTGTTCAACATCTACTCTGGTCGATGGTACCGTGCCTGCCCCCTGCTGTATGGCACTCTTGCTCCAGGATACCTTGTAATGGGGCTCACCACCCTTGTAGAGCCACTGGTCAAAGAACCACTCGGGTGATATACCCAGTGTGTCCTGGAAAGACAGGTAGAGATCATTTGTCTCAACCGTCTGATACATGTGTTTCTGCAGGTAATTCTTGATAACCCGCCGAAGAGCATCCTCGCCAAACGTATATGCCATCATGTCCAGAACTGCTGCCCCTTTGGGATAGATTCGAGCAGAACCGGCAGTTGGATGTACGATTGGCAAACGGTCTTTTTCAGATGCTCCTAAGGCCGCTTTGTGCATGCCCCGCCTGCCCCATTGATATCCGTCCTGGCCCCCCAGAGCTGGGGTTACGCGCGTAAAGACATGTGGGTAGAACGTTGCGAAGCTCTCCTGCAGCCACACGGATTTCTGACTGCGCGCCGTTACAAGGTCTCCAAACCACTGGTGGGTTAACTCGTGCACATTTGTACCCACATATGAGCGATCCAGCCAGCCCCTTGCGTCGGTCTGCGAAAAATCTCCAAAGACCGTGGCCGTTGTGTTCTCCATTGCACCAAAGATGTAGTCGGCCACCGGCACCTGACTATACAGCTCCCATGGGTACGGGATGCCGATATACTCCTCGAGAAAATCCATAGCCTCGGAGCTGTAGCGATACGTTGGCTCGATGCGCTCGGGATACTCAGGATACGAGTACAAACGCTGCTTTACGCCGCTTTTTGAGATACGCTCGGTGATGTTGTAGTGTCCAATGGCCAGCATGAGCAAGTACGAGGCGTGCGGACGCGTCATTGTATAGTGCCACGTCTTTGTGCCATCAGCATTGAGCGCTGCACCAAGATGAGTGCCGTTTGAGAGCACCTTGTAGGAAGAGTCAAACGTGGTGATGGTCTCGGTGATCATCTTGTCGTTCATTTCATCGTACATCGGTATCCAATGCCGGTTGTCGATGCCCTGACCCTGCGTCCAGATCTGCCTGCGCATTCGCTTCGAAGGATCATTCCACCCGATAAAGTATAAACCCTTGCGCGGCCTCGCCTCGTAGGTAAAGGTTATCGAATCCTTTGTATCCCAGGTAAGAGGGGGCTCGGGATAAACGATCACAGATGTGTCCGTCGTGCGGTACCGAAGTTTCCGTCCCCCTACTGTTGCACTCTTGATGTCAATCTTGATTGCATCAAACAGGATGGAATCAACACGCTGCTGGAGAACTTGGAACACGTGGGTTACCTTGCCCAGCACAAGACCTTCCTCGGGTTTAAAGCGCACGTCCAGAGTCATACGCTCGATGTCGACAGGCCTCTCACGTGGTTCTGATCCTGGCGCGTCGATGTATGTGGTTGTGTGTACGTATGGCGACTGTGCCATAACGGTGAGCGGGATTGCAATGGCAATCAGGGCAAAGATGTACTTCATAGGCAACAAAGATATCGGTTCAATCCGGTAGATTTGGACATGATTAATCTGCTACTCGTAATGGCGGGCGGCGCAATTGGTAGCGCATTGCGCTATGGCGTTAGCGTTGCACTGCCTACAGCATCGACGAGTTTCCCAGCCGCCACAATACTAGTAAACATCATCGGCTCATTCATACTGGGTTTTATCATCGGCACCGTCGGCACTCCGCTGGAGCTGCATCCACAGATGCGGCTGCTCCTTGGCAGTGGTCTTTGCGGGGGCTTTACGACGTACAGTGCATTTGCTGTCGAGTCGGCGATGCTGCTAGAACACCGCGAGCCTCTTGTAATGGGAACCTATGTCGTATCAACGATCGTTGGCTGCGGTCTGGCTGCATTGGCAGGCATTGCGCTCAGCCGGAGCATCGCTCATAGCCAGTGATTGTACTTTTCCCACGACCGATTCGTCCCTGCACCCAACATGAAATCTCTTTTCTTCCGTTTCTTCTTCTGGATGTTCGGCCTGCTGGCCCTTACGTCTACCTCGCAATCGTGCACACCTGCAGAACACCATGTACCACCAGCAACTATGATTGGAAACATTATGACACCGTCTAGCGATACACGCGATACAGCAATTCTTGCAGGGGGCTGCTTTTGGTGTATCGAAGCTGTTTATGAAATCATCGATGGCGTGCTATCAGTCGAGAGCGGATACAGCGGCGGGGCGGTAAAGAATCCAACGTATAAGGAGGTGTGTGCCGGGACCACAGGTCACGCCGAGGTATGCCGGGTTGTCTTCGACACAGAGAAGGTATCCTACGCCGATATACTTCAGATGTTCTTTGCCGCACACGACCCGACCACGCTTAACCGTCAGGGCAATGACGTTGGTACTCAGTACCGCAGTGCGATCTTTACGACTTCGGCCGAACAACGGCAGACGGCCCTAGCTTACATCAAGCAGCTCAGTGACGCGAAAACGTTTGCCGGACCTATCGTCACAGAGGTTGTAGACGAGGACGTCTTCTATCCTGCCGAGGACTATCATCAGAATTACTACGAGCAGAACGGCGGACAGCCATACTGCGCTTTCGTTGTCAGACCAAAGGTAGAGAAGTTTCAAAAGCAGTTTCAGGACCGGTTGCGCTCGAAGTAGCCCCCTACCAGATCATGACCTCAACACGACACATCGACATCAAAGGAATGCACTGCGCAGCATGCAGCAGCCGTGTCGAAGAGCAACTGCGAACTCTGGCCGGTGTTAGCAACGTTAGCGTGAATCTGATCACCAACAGCGCTGTGGTTACCCTAAACGGCAGTGTGACGGATGAAGACCTTTCACATGCCGTTGCAGAAGCTGGATACACTGCCGAAGCCGTGTATGAAGAGCGAATCTCAACGTCGCAGGCAACAGTAGAGCGCTTAGATGTGCCGATAGAGGAGTATCAGGCAGCTCTTCGAATAGCACTTCCTGCAACAGCTCTGGTGATGACAATATCGATGCTGCCAATGATCCTTGCAGATGTTCATCATGCATTGCATCCGCATATAGCACTGGTGAATCTGCTTTGCCTTGTTCTCTCGACTATTGTGCTCTATGCTGGACGCAGGTTCTTTCAGGGTGCTGTGAATGCTGCGCGCCATCGCACGGCAACAATGGATACGCTGATATCTATCGGCACTGCTGCTGCCTGGTTTCTCAGCGCCGTTGTTACAATAGACCCTCAGTCCTTGCCCTTCCTCGCAGGCCATATAGGTGCATACTACGACACGACCTGTACGATCATCACTCTTGTGCTGGTTGGGAAATACCTCGAAGCACGAGCTAAGAAGAGAACCTCTGAGTCGTTGCTCTCTCTTATGCAACTGCATCCTACACACGCCCGCATCGTTCGCGACGGCAAAGACGTTGATGTACTTCTTCGTGACGTGCATGTGAACGACGTTCTACTTGTGCGACAGGGAGAAAATGTTCCTGTGGACGGTGTTATCATCAGTGGTCATGCCACCGTAGATGAGTCGATGCTAACCGGAGAAAGTATTCCCGCAGAGCGTTATGTCGGTGCCAAAATCACCGGTGGTACTCAGATCGTATCTGGCACGCTAACCATGACTGCCACGGCCGTCGGTTCAGATACTGTTCTATCGCGCATCATCGCAGCTGTAGAAGCTGCGCAGTCATCAAAGGCGCCGATTCAACGTTTGGCCGACAAGATCAGTGCTGTGTTTGTACCAATTGTTTTGGTGCTTTCTGCACTTACGTATGCTGTATGGATGATTGCCGCCTCCGATGCTTACTCACATGACCAAGCTCTTGTATCGGCTATCGCGGTTCTGATCATTGCATGTCCATGCGCCCTAGGGCTTGCCACACCAGCTGCCGTTATAGTAAGCAGCGGTGTAGGCGCTAAAAACGGCATTCTGTTTTCGTCTGCTGAGGCAATCGAGCAACTAGCAAATGTGCACACAGTAGTTGTCGATAAAACCGGAACGGTAACCGAAGGACGTCCGACCGTTCAGTCTGTTACGTACGTCGATGCATGCCCGGTCGATGTACATCGGCTCCAATCAGCAGTTGCGTCAATCGAGCGTGTTTCAGAACACCCACTAGCCGCAGCCATTGTCTCATGGGCTCAGGCGCAGGGCGCTGATACCCACGAGGCCTTATCGGTTACAACTATTCCCGGCAGGGGCGTGTCTGGGTTGGTAGACAAACTGCGTGTTCGAATCGGCAACCAGATGTTCATGGAAGAATCACTTCTGCTGATTCCGCCAGCACTACTCGGGGCCTCGCAAGAGTTTGGACAGGCAGGGAATACCACCGTCTTTGTAAGCATCAATGGCATCGTGTGCTGCGCACTCGGTGTTGCAGACAGCATTCGTTCAACAAGTGTGGAAGCGATTCATCAGTTTCGCTCTCTTGGCATCAGCGTGGTTATGTCTACTGGCGACCGTGAACTACCAGCTAATGCCGTTGCTAAGCTGGCAGGTATCGAGACCGTGCATCACAGCGCAGCTCCAGCAGATAAGCTGGCAGTGATCGAAACCATGCAGCGACGCGGCTCGATTGTATGCATGATAGGAGATGGCGTTAATGATGCGCCGGCACTGGCACAGGCTGACGTTGGCATAGCTCTTGGATCTGGAACAGATGTCGCAAAGTCAACAGCCAGCATCACGTTAATGCGCAATGATTTGCGCGATGCCGCAGGTGCGCTTAGGCTTGCAAAGAGGACCATGCAGATCATCCGCCAGAACTTCGTCTTCGCCTTCATCTACAACATCCTTGGAATACCTCTTGCCGCGGGCGCTCTGCTCCCGTCATTGGGCATCCAGCTCACACCGATGTTTGCCGCTGCAGCTATGGCCCTAAGCTCGGTGACGGTGCTCACGAACGCCCTGCGTTTGCGCACCTGGAGGTAGGTGTGGATTGTTACTAGCAATAATCGTGCTAAATTTTGGCACGTATGATATTGCTTGATCAATTGCTCATTCAGGAGCAGGTTCTCAGTACTCATTTTGCATGCGATCTAAAGTCGTGCAAGGGGGCTTGCTGCACCATGAGTGGTGGTGCTGGGGCACCGCTACTCGAGACCGAAGTAGCACTTGTCCGCGATGTTGTACCTGCTGTGATCAGCTATCTGCCCACTCGGGCAAAAGCAATATTGGCGCGCCAAGACCCAGTCGAGGGTCCGGAGGGAGATCGAAGCATCGCATGTATTGATGATGCAGACTGTGTGTTTGTGTACTACGAGGACAGCGTTGCAAAGTGTGCCATTGAAAAGGCGTACTTCAACGGAGAGGTGGAGTTTCGAAAACCGCTTTCGTGTCACTTATTCCCTATTCGTGTGGCCAACTTTGGCGGACCCTACCTACACTATGAAGTGATCGACGAATGTGCACCTGGTCGTGCACTTGGCCAGGCGTTGGGACGTCCACTTGTTGAATCCCTGAGGGATGCGCTTGTACGCGCATATGGGGAGCACATGTATGAGCGCATCGTTGCCTCTGCTCAGGCAGACGAAGGGACGCATCAATGAAACTCGGCCTCAATCTTCAGACGTCGCTGCAACAGTCGCTGACGCCTCAGCAGATTCAGTATCTCAAGATGCTGCAGCTGCCGGCGCTGCAGTTGGAGCAGCACGTCCGGGTGGAGTTAGAAAACAATCCAATGCTTGAAGAGGCATCTGAGTTCGAGCCTACTGCTGAAGAATCTGAGCGTGTAACCGGAGATACTGATGCCCAGTCGGTTTCCACCGCATACAATGCCCCGCCCCCTGAGTTATCTGATGCAACTCACTCTGACTCGGGCTCGCAGAATGATGCAGCTCTTGAGTTTGACCCACAGGACGCGTTCGAGTTTCAGAAACTGCTCATCGGGGAAGACACCACTAAGGGTGGCTCGTCTGATACCTATGGCTTCGACGACGATGAAGATGATATATCGTATCAGTTCCGCGAAGTGCAGACACTCGAAGAAGATCTTTTAGAGCAACTTCGCTATCTGCCCTTGAGCGACGAGGAGCGCCTGTTCGGTGAATATGTCATCGGCAACATCGACGAAGACGGCTACCTTCGGAGAGACATGCTGGAGCTGGTTGAGGAGATGAACGACAGATTCTCAGAGCATAATCTTGCAGTTCTGAATGTTCGTACGGGAAGCCGGGTAGCGATGTATCAGCAGGATGTGATTGATGGCATCATGCGTGAGCTTCAGCCGCTTACGCAGCAGCGCGGCGAGAATGTTCTGCGTAAAGTTCAATCGCTTGATCCTCCGGGCATTGCCTCGAGAACTGTACAAGAGTGTTTGATCGCGCAGTTGCGCTCGATTGAGAAACCCAACGCTGCGCAAAAACTGGCCAAGCTTGTGCTCACTGAAGCATATGAAGCGTTTGCCATGAAGCACTACCACATCATCGAGCGCAATCTCGATGTCAGCGAGGAGTATCTGCGAGAAGCTATAGAAGTTATTCGCAGGCTAACTCCAAGACCTGGTGCCGGTACGATGGGTCCGGAAACAAACACGGTAGTGCCAGACTTTACAGTCGAGAGCACAGAGGATGAAACAGACTTTCTCATCACAGTAAATGATTCCCGACTGCCGGTTTTGCGAGTCAGTGGTGCTTATGAGCGTCTTAAGAAAGAGGCCAAGTACCACAAGTTCAATAGGGAGACACGGGAGTTTCTGCGTAAGAAGTACGAGGATGCAAAATTCTTGATGCAAGCGCTGCGTCAGCGTAAGAACACCATGTTGAAGGTAATGACCGCCATTGTTGGCTTGCAGCAGGACTTCTTTCGAAGGGGGCCGGAACATCTCAAGCCCCTTATCTATCGGGATGTTTCCGAGGTCACGGGAATGGACATCTCAACAGTATGCCGAATCGTTAACGGCAAGTATGTGATGACCACGTTTGGGACATTTGAACTGAAGTACTTTTTCAGTGAGTCGCTCACAACAGATGACGGCGAAGAAGTATCAACGCGCATCATTAAGCAAAAGATCAAAGAGCTTATCGATGCAGAGTCCAAGAAAAAACCACTCAGCGACGATAAGATCGGCAAAGACCTCAAGAAGCTGGGCTACAACGTAGCTCGGCGGACGGTTGCCAAGTACCGTGAGCAGCTGCGCATTCCTGTTGCGCGCCTCCGCAAAGAACTCTAAGCGGCATTCCCGCAGAAATTGTCACGTTTCGGTCAGAAACAGACCTAGGAACAGTAGTATTTTTTTGACTATGACAGTAGATGGCATAGTCAGTGGCGTAGCGTCGCATACATGTGGCACGGCGCTCTTTACTGCTCTCTATGAAACAGGTTTCTCGACCAATGCTATCTCGGCTTCGCGTAATCTTACAGCGGCTATCACGTGGTGAACGCGTAACCGCGGGCATTCTGGCAAAGTCTATGGACGTAAGCCAGCGTACTATCGCTCGTGATTTGGACTATCTAGCGCACGGCATGGAAGTGCCCGTGCTGTATGATTATCAGCTCAAGTCTTATGTGCTCAAAGGCCCGATTCCATCGATATTCTCGATTGATCAGGCAAGCGCCGAAGAGTAGCAGAGTCGGCTCTTATGACTGCCGAGGAACAACCAGCTTCATCGAGATATCGAGTGCAACAGCACTGTGAGTAACAGCACCCACACTGATGTAGTCTACACCTGCCTCGGCATATAGGCGAATATTATCATAGGTGATACCGCCGCTGGCTTCTGTCTCCAATGCATGATTAACAAGCCGAACGCCCTTTGCTACGTCATCTGGCATAAAGTTGTCGAACATCACTCTATGCACACCTGAACAAGCAAGGATCTCCTGCACGTCCTGGAGGTTCTGGGCCTCTACCTCGACACGCATGGTCGGACGAGAGCGCATTTCCTCTGCGATCATTTCTACTGCCTGTCGAATGCCCCCGCAAGCAGTGATGTGATTATCCTTGATCATCACCATGTCGTAGAGTCCAACGCGATGATTCTTCGCCCCACCAACGGCCGTGGCATACTTGTCGAGAAGTCTCCAGCCGGGGATTGTCTTTCGTGTATCAAGAATGCGGGCATTCGTTCCCGCGATGCGCTCAACGTATTGATGCGTCTTTGTGGCTACACCGCTCATGCGCTGAATGAAGTTTAATGCCGTGCGTTCGCCGGACAGCAGAGCAGATGCAGGACCTGTGACTGATGCGATAACAGTATTGGCCGGCAGATAAGCCCCTTCGTCAACGAGAATATCTACGTGCACGGAATCAGAGAGCTGCCTGAAGATGATAGGTATGATTGGCAGTCCGCAAACAACTCCCTCTTGTTTGAGGAGAAATCTTGCCGAACCCTGTGCTTGAGGATCGATTGAGAGATCACTTGTGATATCTCCGGTGCCTATATCCTCGTGAAGTGCGAACTGTATCAGCCGCAGCACCGAAGAATGAACAGGGAACTTCACCGAGAAATCACTCTTACTCATAAGTGTACATCCACGAATTCAAAACGATCTGCATCGAACAGACCTCGGTCTGTTACCTTCAACGAAGGTATCACAGGAAGAGCCATAAATGAAAGCGTCATGAAGGGGGCTCGCAGTGTGGACCCTAATTCCTTGACACATTGATCAAGAAACTGATAGCGCTCAGCAACAACAGTGGCCGGCTGCAGAGACATAAGACCAGCGACTTCCAGCTCAAGCACTCTAGCGTTCGAATTGTGTGATACGCAAATACCACCCCTGCACCTGATAAGGGCGTTAACGGCATCGGCAATGTCCAGGTCATTCACGCCGGCAGCTACGATATTGTGGCTGTCGTGAGCCACCGTGCTGGCAAAAGCACCACTCCCAAGACCAAGATTCTTGATGAATGCCACAGCAGGCGGCGCTTGATGGTAACGGTTGACAACAACGATCTTGCAAAGATTGGGATCGTCAATACTCACGATCTCCTGACTTGTGATCAACTCTCCATCGTGCGCAACAATGGCGCGAATATTGTTGCTCGAGCCGCTATAGGCGATGTCTTTGGCGGCAATCGTGTTCACATTGAAGTTGTTGATCGCAGTAGCATTCATATGCGGCCATGAAGCTACACCGTTACATGCAACCCGAGCGCCGTCGATCCACGTCTCGACTACATTCATGCGCTGAAGGTCGTCAACGACGATAAAGTCTGCCGGCTCGCCAACACGCAGCAGCCCCACAGGCAGTCCATAGTGCTCTACAGGGTGCACACATGCCGCACGCAAGACATCATAGATGTTGTGTCCGTTTTCAAATGCTCTGGCAACAATGCTATTGATATGGCCAACCACAAGATCGTCTGGGTGGATGTCGTCGCAGCAAAGCATCACCGACTCGGGATGCATAGAAAGCAGCGGGTGAAGAGCGTTAAAGTTTCGCGCGGCCGAACCTTCTCGTATCAGAATCTTCATTCCTGCTGCGATTTTATCGAGAGCTTCATCTAGCATCACACATTCGTGATCAGTTGAAATACCCAGGCAAGCATAAGCAGCTGCCTGCTCGCCGCGCAGCCCCGGTGCGTGACCATCGATCACTCTGCCGCATGCGCGCGCCACATCGATCTTGTCGCACACAATCGGATCACGATGAAGAACGCCAGGCCAGTTCATCATCTCACTGAGATAGCGCACCCGTTCATCACGAAACAGCTCGCGGATATCATCAGCTGTTATCTCGGCTCCTGCCGTCTCAAAGGTTGTAGCAGGCACACAAGAAGGGGCTCCAAAGGCAAACTTCAGCGGCGTGCGAGCCCCGTCGTCTATCATGTACCTTACACCTTCGATGCCGCAGACATTACCTATCTCGTGCGGATCACTAACTGTTGCCACCGTGCCATGCGTTACTGCAATCCTGGCAAACTCACTTGGGATCAGCATCGACGACTCAACATGCACATGTGCATCGATGAGTCCCGGCATGACATAGATTTCCTCGGAAACAGAATCATCCTGTCTCACAGACGTAATGACGCCCTCCGACCACTCGACAATGCCGCTAAACATGCATCGGTTGTGCAGATCGATGATTTTACCGCAAACAAATCCAGATGAAGCCATACTCAATCCTCTGCGCCGGTAAATGGCCATGTTTTACGCGAATATGACACTGCAACAAACACAATGGTACCAACGACCGGCGCTACAACACCCATAATCTGCTGCAGTGGCTTGGCCGAAGAAAAGATCCACAGCCAAAGCACTATTGTTAGAAGTGCCGGAACAGGATACATCCACATGCGCCATGGCATGGCCTGCCAACCTATGCGTTTGCGCAGTACCATAAGTCCGGCCGCCTGTGCTATGAACTGTGTAAAGACTCGCATGGTAACAATAGACTTGATAGCATCACTGATCGTTAACGTGGCAGCAAAGAACATGGCCAGTCCGGCCAGCACAAGAAGTGCAACATGCGGAAAACTCTGCGACGGATGCAGCTTGCCAAAGGCATTAAAGAACAGGCCGTCTTGGGCGGCAGCATAAGGCACTCTCGAGTATCCGAGCATAACGCTGAACAGTGATGCCATTGCTATCACAAGTATCAGGACGGTTGCCACAACGGCTATGTTGTGGCCAAGTGCTGCGGCGATCATGTCGCTTACAACAAACTTGGATTGCTTGATGGACTCAATAGGCAGCGAGGCGAATACGGCAACCTGCATTAGCAGATACAACGCACCAATTCCAGCAATCGAGACATACATGCTGCGTGGAATCAGCCGCTCTGGAGATGTAACTTCGGCACCCAAGTGGCAGACGTTATAGTATCCCAAATAGGAATACATCGTTGGTATTGTTGCCACGCCTAGAGCTGTCCACATGTGTTCATCTGTGATAGACAACGACCATCCCCCAACGGGCAGCATTACGTCGTTCATCACAGTTAGTGGACTTCCGTACACAAATCCAGTGATGATTATGAGCACCATTGTTGTAACAACACAAATCCAGAGAGCAACAGATATTCGTCCTACATCGGAGATTCTCCGATACAACAGGAACGTAAGGATGACGATCACCCCGATGGCAATCACACGGGATACGAGGGTAGGTCCGCTTTGCGGAACACCCGCCAAAAAGAACTGCGCATAGGAGGCAAATCCAAGCGCACCGCTGGCAATAACAAGCGGGGCTGTGAACACCGTCTGCCAAATGAACAAGAATGAAAAGTATCGGCCCCACGTTGAGTGTCCGTAAGCCTCGCGTAGAAATCTATACGAGCCCCCTGCATCCGGAAACTTTGCGCCCAATTCGCTCCACACACTTGCGTCGATCAAACAGAACACAAGACCAACCACCCATGCCATAATGGCAAGGTGAACCGACCCCATCGTTGCTGCAACAAGTGCAGTTGTCACGAACGGACCTATGCCGACCATGTCGATCATGTTGATGGCCGTTGCCTGGACAAACGATAGTTCTCTGCGAAGCATCAGCAGCGCGTTCTATTGTGTGCGAGTAGCATCTACCGACCAGAGTAGCTTTTCGCGAAGCAGATCGTAGTAGGTACTCTCGGCGCGCTTTATCAATCGCACGCGGTGCACGCCTTTCTTAATCGTCACATGTTCGTTGTTGCCGATGCTGCCGAGCACGGTGCCATCTGCAACGATCTGTGCCTTGGCGCGCTCCTGCATGATCTCGAGGCGCACTTCGCTGTCATCATTAATGATCAAGGGGCGAAGTGTAAGTGTATGTGGTGCAATAGGTGTGATCACAAACGCTGCTGCAGATGGCGCAATGATGGGTCCGCCAGCTGCCAGTGAGTATGCCGTCGACCCAGTTGGCGTAGCGATGATCACACCATCAGCACTGTAATCTGCCACGTGATGATCATCTACGTGAGCGCGGACGGATATCATCTTTGCCTCTGTTGAACGCTCTACAAGAATTTCGTTAATGGCAATCCCTGTTACATCACCAAACTCCACAACAAGGGTTGTGCGGTCAACCACGCGATACGAGCCAGATAGCAGACAGTCGATTGCGTTCGGAACTTCATCGGCACTGAACTCAGCCAGGAACCCCAGACGTCCAACATTGATGCCCATGATTGGCACGTCTGCGTCTACAAGCAGCCGTGCCACTGATAGCAGCGTACCATCTCCACCAAATGTTATGACGGCATCTGCCAGCTTAGCAAAATCTGCCTGCTGAACCACTCGGAAAAGTCCTGAGGCATCCTGCGGAAGATGCGAGGCCGTTGCCTGATCGACCACAACCTGGACACCTCTGACGTGAAGCAATGCAATTGCACTGCCGGCAGCAGTACCCGCTCGCGGCCTGCTCGTGTTTGCGATGATGGCAACGCAGTTCATTATGCCAAGTTTCCCGCGGAGCTGGGCGCAGAGGGGTTGCCGAACTCTTCGACATAGTTCAAGCGAAGTGTGCTGAGTGTTTCTTCGAGCATACGTGCTTCTGCGGCTTCAAGGTTGCCCTTCGTCTTCTCTTGGATCACACTGAGCAATTCAATGATCCACTCGGCATGCTCTTGACTTTTGGCGAGTTCATTTGTAGCAGGGTGCATCATCTTTCCAAGAGCAACAAAGCCCTCGATCTGATACATCTGCACGATCATCATAAAGTTTGGTTTCATAGTCGCTTTCTCGATTCTAGACCAGAAGAGTTGCAAGCTCTGCGAGATATGCTGGAACAGGCTTACGAGTTTGCCACGTCTGTTCAAGGGGAACGTAGCTTGTTGTGTTGGCAACCTCGCCAATCATCACATCTGTCATGCCGGCAAGCAGCGCATCAACAGCGGCGGCACCAAGTCGCGATGCCAGAACTCTGTCGCGCACAGTTGGCGAGCCCCCACGCTGGATGTGGCCAAGAATAGAGACCTTCGACGACATACCATATCGTTCTTCAATCTTCTTGCTGATACCAAGTGCGCCACCCAACTCATCACCCTCACCAACGATCACGACCGTTCGTTTGTCTTGTCCCTGAGCAATGATGCGTTGATAGAGTTCGTTGATATCGGTCATTGTTTCCGGCACGGCCACATACTCGGCGCCGCAGGCAATGCCAACGTCCATCGCGATAAATCCTGCATGACGTCCCATGACTTCGATAAAGAACAAACGTCCGTGTGAATCAGCAGTATCGCGAATCTTATCGATGGCCTGGGCTGCAGTATTGATGGCAGTGTCGTATCCGATCGTATAGTCCGTACCCGAAAGATCGTTGTCGATGGTTCCCGGCGTTCCTACGATAGGAATCTGGTGCTCCGTCCACAACAAATGTGCACCATGAAACGTACCGTCTCCGCCGCAAGCAATAACACCATCAATGCCGTGTGCACGAAGTTGCTCTACAGCACGTTGTCTACCTGCAGATTCAAAGAACTCCTCACAACGCGAGGTCTTGAGCACCGTTCCGCCACGATCAATCACGTTTGCCGTTCGAATGCGGTCTAGCACCTCGAAATGACCAGCTATCATGCCGGAGTAACCGCCAATGATGCCGACAACCTCAACGCCGCGCTTGCCCCCTACCCGCTCAACAGCCCGAATGTGGGCATTCATGCCCGGCGCGTCGCCACCGCTCGTAAATAATGCTATGCGTTTCATACTGACGCGAAGATACGGGGAAGCGGACTTATGCACCGATTCCAGCTCCCACTGTCAATGTTACCGAATCTTAACTCGGTGTTACCGAATTGTTGCCATAGGTTCGCCGCGTAACATTCTATTAACAGTTTCATAATGCTTGGGAGGGCAACATGAAATTCCTATACGTACGTGCCGTACTACTGCTTTGGGTTGGCGCATGGCTTTCACCAAGCTTGTTTGGGCAGGCCTCTACCCAATCACACGGCAGCTTTGACTTTAACGCCGACGGAGTGGTGTTTCAATCGGCCGACTCGAATACGAGGGTGTTAATGCGTTTTCGTATGCAGAATTGGGCCACATATACCACGAGGACACAGTTTGACGACGACGAACGTGACCTTTCGGCCGGAACGATGGATTTTGTAACCCGTCGCACCCGTGTTCGCTTTGGCGGTTCGTTGTTCGATCCCCGGCTTACGTTTAACCTGCAGCTTTCCTTCTCCAGGTCTGATATGGACTGGGCAGATACGCAGTTCCCGAACGTCATTCGAGATGCCATGGTGTTCTGGAACTTTGACAAGAACCTGCAGATCGGGTTTGGTCAGACGAAACTTCCTGGCAACCGCCAGCGCGTTATCTCCTCGGCAGACCTTGAAATACCGGACCGTTCGATCGTAAACGGCGCGTTTAATCTCGACCGTGATTTTGGTTTCCAAGGTTTTTGGCGTCCTATACACGGCGACGTCATCGTAAACCTGCGCGGCGCCGTTTCTTCGGGAGATGGCCGCAATCAGCCCGCAATTCCTGGAGGTGGCCTGGCCTATACGGGACGCGTTGAGGTTCTTCCTTTGGGTGCCTTTACAAACGGGGGTGATTACTTCGAGGGCGACCTAATGCGTGAGTCGAAACCCAAGGTGAGCATAGGTGTGTCGTATCAGCATAATGAGAATCAAACCAAAACACGGGGTTCGCTCGGCAGATCACTCTATGCCCAGCGCACAGCAGATGTTCTCTATGCAGACATCCTGTTGAAGTACCAGGGGTTCTCACTGTATTCCGAGTATGCCCAGCGAAATGCGGACAATCCTGTTACTTATAAGGACACGACAAAGAAGGACTATGCTGCAATCTTCGTTGGAACAGGGTACATGGCCCAGGCAACGTATGTATTCCCGTCCATGTGGAATGTCGGAGTTCGATATGCAGTTGTTGATGCCGGCAATCAGCTTTCTGGATTATCTGAATACACAAAACAGACAAACATTGCTGGTGTGCTGGGGTACTACATCAACAAGCACCGCATCAAAGCGAACGTTGAATTCGGAACAAACCAGTTTGTTCTCTACAACAAAGCAGGCCTGAAGGAATCAAATCTTTACGGCAGGTTTAACGTAGAGCTCGGCATTTAGTCTGATGTTATGTCTTAGTAACACTTTCTTTACACGAATGCGGTTCTGAGCAGTCTAGCGAACTTTGAAGGTCAGTTTTTACACCAATCTGCAATACTTCCATGAAAACATTTCGTCGGCTAGCCCCCTTTACAGCAATATTCCTTTTGTTCACGGCCATCGTGTTGGCAATGCCAAAGGAACGCATCACCATTAAAGGTTCTGATACCATGGTGATACTTGTACAACGTTGGACAGAGATGTACCCCGACAAAGCCAATACCGAATTCCAAGTAACCGGCGGCGGATCAGGAACGGGCATTGCTGCACTGATCAACGGCACGACCAACATCTGCTCCTCCTCGCGTCCGATCAAAAAAGACGAGGTGGCGCAGCTCGAGAAGAAGTTCGGCTATAAGGGGCTCGAGATTCGTGTAGCCATGGACGGCTTGGCCATCTATGTCCATAAGTCCAACCCCGTAAAGCAGCTTACAATGGCACAGATCAAAGACATTTTTACTGGGAAGATTACAAACTGGAAGGATGTTGGAGGCAAAGACAGCAAGATTCTTCTCTATTCCCGTGAGAACAACTCAGGAACGTATGAGTTCTTCAAGGAACATGTGCTCAACAAACAAGATTTCGCGGCCAATGCCCAGCACATGGCAGGCACGGCAGCGCTGATCAATGCCATTTCGAAGGATGCCAATGGCATCGGTTTCGGTGGCGCCGCCTATGCCAAAAACGTCAAGGCCGTACCCGTTTCCAAGGACGCATCAAGCAAGGCTGTCTCTGCAAGCGTCGGAACGATCCACTCTGGAGAGTATCCGATTTCGCGATTCCTATATTTTTATTTGAATACAAAGCCTGTCGGGAATGTGAAGAAATTCATTGACTGGGTAATTTCGCCTGCGGGACAGAAAGTTGTCACCGAAGTTGGCTATTACCCGATCAAGCGCAAATAAGGATTTCGTGTCACATCCGTTCAAGAAACAACAAACACATCCGGGCGAATGGATCGCAGAGTGGTCCATTCGCCTCGTTGCATCTGTTTCGATCATTGTGATCTTCTTGATCTTTGTTTTTGTGTTCAAGGAAGCTGCTACACTGTTTACAGCAGCAGAGGCTCCAACGACGCAATCATCCGATGCAACGTCATCAGAGCCGGCAGACATGCAGCCGGAGACATACGGCGCAGAGGACGCAGACCCGGCCGTTGCTGATGCTTCGACCACAACAGAAGAACCGGACGTCTACAATCCGGATGTCGAAGACCCTACGGCTGCATCGGGTGAACCCGGTGCTCCAGGACAGGTTATCTACAAGCCAAAGAATTCTCGATATCCCGAGATCTACAATCCGGATACGGGGCTTTTCCCGGCAGATATCGATGATGAATCCGAACCCGTTGCAGAGGCCAACACAACGGCCAAGACGGGCATCTACGCGAAGCTTGCCGGTGATACCTGGCAGCCGGTCGGGGAGACGCCCAAATTTGGCATACTCCCACTTGTAACAGGTACGCTCAAGACCACAATCGTTGCCATACTTATCGGCGCACCATTGGGGATTTTGGCAGCACTCTATGTTGCCTTCTTTGCAAGGCGCAGGGTTCGCGAGATCGTCAAACCTGCCATTGAACTCCTTGCGGGCTTCCCGTCGGTTGTGATCGGCTTTTTCTGCCTTGTTACGGTTGCTTCATTCATCCAGGACGTAACAGGCACGGCATATCGACTCAACGCCATCGTTGGCGGTATTGGCCTTTCGCTGGCCGTGATTCCGATCGTATTCAGCATTGCCGAAGACTCACTGAGTGCTGTGCCGAAAACGCTACGCGAAGCATCGCTGGCTCTTGGATCGACTGAATGGCAAACTGCCTATCGCGTGATGCTGCCTGCAGCAGCGCCTGGTGTATTCGCAGCGGTGCTCCTCGGTGTTGGTCGTGCGTTTGGCGAAACGATGATCGCCATCATGGCCACGGGCAATGCACCCCTTGCCTCGCTCTCGCCCTTTGAACCAGCCCGAACAGTTGCCGCCACGATCGGCAGCGAAATGGGCGAAGTAGTATGGGGCTCAGAACATTATGGTGTACTGTTCTTCATGGGCGTTATGCTGTTTGTGTTCTCATTTGGTCTTAATGCTGTTACGGAGCTGTATGTGAAGAAGCGTCTCATTAAGAAGTTTCAGGGACGCTGACCATGATCGATACTCAGTCGCAGATATCGGCCTCAAAACGTCTACTTGGCTTCTTCGCTGTACTTGTGGCTCTTACGGCCGCAGTTGCTGTGTTGGGGGTGATACTCGGTATGATCGGCTCGTTCGTTGCAAACGGCGGCAGCTCACTGTCGTGGGCGTTTCTGAGCGAGTTTCCCCGCAACAATAACACTGAAGGCGGCATATGGCCTGCACTGGCAGGCACCACGTTCCTCGTGCTGTTGATGACGATACTTGGTGTGCCCGTTGGGACTGCAACGGCAATCTACCTTACGGAGTTTGCGAAGCAGGACTCGTGGTTTGCGCGCAGTGTGCGCTTTGCTGTAAATACACTAGCTGGCGTGCCATCGATTGTATTTGGTCTGTTCGGGGTTGGCTTCTTTATCCAGTTCCTTGGCGGCGGCATCGATTCTTGGCTTGGCACTAGCTCTCTGGGAGATGGGTCACTTCTATGGTCTTCGGCTACCTTGGCCGTGCTGACGCTGCCGGTTGTTATCGTTTCCGTCGAAGAGGCACTCCGCGCCGTTCCACGAGATCTGCGCGAGGCATCCTTAGCTCTTGGTGCAACGCGCTGGCAAACGATCGTTAAGGTGGTGATACCCAATGCAGTAACGGGCATTCTCACGGGATCTATTCTGGCCGTTGGACGGGGCGCCGGCGAGGTGGCGGCAATTCTGTTTGTGGGTGTGACGTATTCCTCGGAAGTCCTTCCAAGCAATGTCACAGAAAAGTTCATGCACCTAGGTTACCACCTTTTTGTGTTGTCAACCCAATCGCCCGACGTCGACAAAACGCTTCCTCTGCAATACGCAACTACGCTTGTCCTGTTAGGCCTGACATTCCTCTTGAATCTGACGGCCATCCTTATTCGATCACGTCTACGTAAGCGGTAACGAACCAGAACCCCTATGGCAAAAGAATTTCCGGTGAAGATCGAGGCCCATGGCTTCAACTTCCACTACGCTTCCAAACAAGCGCTCTTCGACATCAATCTCAGGATACCCGAGAGACGTGTCACGGCGTTTATTGGTCCGTCGGGTTGCGGTAAGTCTACATTCCTGCGTTCAATGAACCGCATGAACGATCTGATAGATGGCACACGCGTTGAAGGCCACATGATGATCGATGGCGTAGATGTCTATTCTAAGGATGTTGATGTTGTAACGCTGCGCCGGCGCGTAGGAATGGTGTTTCAGAAGTCGATCCCGTTCCCTAAGTCTATCTACGAGAACATCACCTATGGATTGACACTTAACGAAAAAGTATCGAAGGCAGATCTCGATAACATCGTTGAATCGTCGTTGCGTAAGTCAGCACTGTGGGACGAGGTCAAAGACCGCTTGAATCATTCAGCACAGGGACTTTCGGGCGGACAACAGCAGCGCCTATGCATCGCCAGAGCTGTGGCGATCAATCCAGAGATTCTACTCATGGATGAACCTTGTTCTGCACTTGACCCGATCTCGACCGGGAAAGTAGAAGAGCTTATAACAGAGCTCAAAGACACGTATACTATCGTATTGGTAACGCACAATATGCAGCAGGCTGGGCGCGTCTCCGACTTCACCGGCTTCTTTTTGATGGGGTCTCTTATCGAATTCGATAGAACCCGCACGCTGTTTACCAGTCCGTCACGAAAAGAAACGGAAGATTATATCACTGGCCGATTCGGATAATTATTATGCACAGAACGTTTGAAGAAGACCTCGACAAACTCCGGACACGTCTAATTCGCATGGGATCGCTTGTAGAGGAGCAGGTTGAGTTTGCAATCCGCGCCCTGCGCGAGGGCAATCAGGAACTTGCACGCATTGTTGTAGACCGCGATGACAAGGTAGACAAGCTTGATCTCAAGATCGACAAGCAATGCCAGAAAATCTTTGCACTCAATCAACCTGTTGCATCTGACTTACGTCTGCTGTTGGCCGCGATTAAGATCAATAACGAACTTGAGCGTATCGGCGATCAGGCAACGAACATTGCATCAATCGTGCTTACCACACCCAATGCCGTACAGCTTGCCAATCAGATCGATATTCATCGCATCTCGCAGGCTGTCTACACGATGGTAAAGTCAAGCCTAGATGCATTCATCAACAACGACCCGGAACTTGCAGCTCACATTCTTCCATCCGATGTTAATGTAGACCATCTCTACGACCTCTTACGTGGGGAGTTAATCGATGCGATGAAGGAAGATGTTGCTCTCGTTAGCGACGGCGCTAATCTGCTTCTTGGTTTGTATGATCTGGAGCGCATGGCAGATCATGCGACGAATATCGCTGAGAATGTCATCTTTTTAACAGAGGCCAAGCTTGTGCGGCACCGCGCAGTGAATGAAGAAAGCGCCAGCAACGGCGCTCCGGCTCCGGACCGCGATAGCGACTAAACCTGCACATGCGTAAGTTTGCCGTATGGCAACCAAGGGCATAATACTCGCCGGTGGCAGCGGTTCGCGGCTGTATCCAATGACCTCTGCTTTTTCAAAGCAGCTGCAGCCGGTCTACGACAAGCCCCTTATCTATTATCCCCTATCGACGCTGATGATCGCAGGCATACAGGACATCCTGCTGATCTCCACCCCGCAAGACACACCAAACTTTGAACGTCTCCTCGGCGACGGCAGCCGCTACGGCATCAACCTAACGTATGCTGTTCAGGACGCACCGCGAGGTCTGGCTGATGCGTTTCGGGTTGGTAAAGAGTTCGTTGGCAACTCGGATGTGTCGCTGATCCTGGGCGACAATCTCTTTTTCGGCAAGCTCGACTTCTACCGTAGAGCTCTTGCGAATAACACAGGTGCAACGGTCTTTGGCTACCCTGTTACCGACCCCGAGCGATATGGTGTTGTTGAGATGGGGCCAAATGGCAAGGTGCTTTCAATAGAAGAAAAGCCAGCACATCCGAAGTCAAACCTGGCCATCCCCGGCCTGTACGTATACAACAATCAGGTGGTAGACATTGCCGCGGACCTCAAACCGGGCAAGCGCGGAGAGCTCGAGATCACTGATGTTCATCAGGTCTATCTTGAGCAGGGGGCTCTCAATGTCGAACTCATCGGACGCGGAGTAGCGTGGCTGGATACCGGCACACCTGAGAGTCTTCTCGATGCAGGCGTGTTCGTGCACGCAATTGAAAAGCGGCAGGGGCTCAAAATTGGCTGCCTCGAAGAGATCGCACTGCAGCAGGGATTCCTTGATAGAAACAGCTTCGTTGCAAGCATCTCCCAACTTCCGAAGTCAAGCTACCGCGCCTACTGCGAGTCGCTACTTACTCTTTAGGGCATTCCGTGAACCGCATTCAGCGTCTGCAATCCACGATTCAATCTTCGTTTGCAGAGTTCTTCCAGCGCTCAACCTCAACAGGCATCATCATCCTTGCGATGACGGCCGTGGCGTTGATCTGGACAAATTCCAGTGCCTATAGCTCGTACCTCGCATTACTACATCAGCCTGTCGAGCTTGGTTTCGCTTCGTGGCACCTGCACTTTACCTTCGAGCACTTTGTGAACGATGGACTAATGGTGCTCTTCTTCCTGGTGGTAGGACTCGAGATCAAGCGGGAGCTGCTCGTCGGTGAACTCTCGACAAGACAAAAGGCGCTTTTACCGATGATCGCAGCAGTCTTTGGTATGATCGGGCCAGGCCTTACCTACCTTGCATTTAACGCAGGGACACCCGCCGTGCGAGGATGGGGCGTGCCAGTAGCTACTGATATCGCGTTCGCACTTGGCGTTCTTGCGCTGCTGGGCGATCGTGTGCCAACAGGCTTACGAGTATTCTTAGCTGCACTTGCAATTGTTGATGATCTTCTGGCGGTGCTGGTGATAGCATTGTTCTATACTGCATCTCTGAATGTTCACATGCTTTTTGTTGCCGTTGGCATTACTGCGCTTCTGTACGCAGGCAACAGACTTCGGATCTACTCGCTATGGTATTACGGCATCCTCGGCTTTCTGCTCTGGCTGGTTGTGCTATCAAGTGGCATACATGCCACCATTGCTGGCGTCGTACTTGCAATGTGCATCCCAGCTGAATCACGAATCGACAGAGTCTCATTCTTCACACGAGCTCGAGGCATCTTAGACGCCATTGCCCATCGTACCACGACCGATGAAGAAGAAGGGGCTCAACTAGATGCCGTGCACTCGCTCGAGCGCATGTGCGAGCACGTGCAGACGCCGTTGCATCGCATCGAACATGGACTTGGAACACTTGTATCGTTTGTGATTATGCCCGTATTCGCGCTTGTAAACGCAGGTGTGCGGATTGAGCCCGAGATGGTCGCGGGCTTGCTAAGCCCCGTATCCCTGGGTATTGCGCTTGGACTGTTTCTCGGCAAGCAAGTCGGCATCACATTCTCTGTGTGGCTATCATGCAGATTAGGAATCACGCAGCTCCCTTCGGGAGTGTCGATGATCCAGATGTACGGTGTTTCGATCTTGTGTGGCATTGGTTTCACCATGGCCCTATTCGTTGCTCATCTGGCCTTTATCGATCCGAGCCACCTGGCCATGTCGAAACTTAGCATCCTGCTTGGGAGCACACTCTCGGCCCTCGTTGGTGCATTCGTGTTGCGGATGGTTCTGGCAAAGAGATCTATCGCATGATCACGTACCAAGTGGAAGTTGCCGTGCCGGAGACACTTGAAGAACAGTGGCTACAGTACATGACGTCAGAACATATCAGCGACGTTCTCAAGACTGGTTACTTTACATCAGCTCGTCTTACCCGCGTGCTCGATCCAGTGTCCGATGGGTATGCGGTCTTTCGCGTGATCTATCGTGCTCAATCGCACGAAGCACTCGATACATACAGAAGAGAAGCTGCTCCGGCGCTGCAAGCCCACCATACAGCCATCTTCGGCGATGCCGTCAGGGCTACTCGCAGCGTTACGGAAGACTTCTGGTCGGACCGTTCGGTGTGATTCGATACTCCTCTACTGCAACACCACCAATAAGATGCTCTTGGATTATGCGCTCGAGAACATCAGGAGTGCATGAGTGGTACCAGACATTATCTGGATGTACAACAGCAATCGGACCCATCACGCATATGCGAAGGCAGTCTGCCTTGGTGCGATAGAGGCCCCCTTCCGTATCCAGACCCAAATCTTCGATACGCTTCTTGAGATAGTTCCATGATTCTCTGCCCACGTCCTCAGTGCAGCATTTCTGCGTTGACGGTGTGGCACATAAGAAGATGTGTCGAGCGTGAGAGCCGGGCTTGCGAAGCGCAACCTTGTTCAAGAAACGCTCTTCTTGAGGCGTCATGAGATCAATCCTGACTGATCGGCAACTGGCTCGTATTCTCCACGAATAAGCAAGCCGTGCATGCGCATGGCCTGAAGGATGCCCATGTTCAAGCGATGCAGGACTGTGGGCTCAGGATTGTTGTCATCTGTGGTATACCAACTGATGACCGTAACAGCAATCCCCTGCTGTGTAATGGCACTTACATTCACGAAGAGTTTCTTTGCTTTAAGCGCGCTGTTAGGATCTTGGCCTATGACGTGTTTTACGTCCTCGATAAATCGTTGCAATGTATCTGGTCCGGCAGCAATGTCTACGTACACAGTGGACTTAAACCGACGCAGATTGCGCATGTCCATGTTCTCAATCATCGCATCGGCCATCTTTGCATTCGACACAAACATCACTGTGTCTGCGAATGTCCGAATCCGTGTGCTGCGAAACCCAATCTCTTCAACGATACCCTCGATACCTTGCGCGGTGATCCAGTCTCCAACTACAAACGGACGTTCCGAGAGAATCACCAGCGAGCCAAAGAGATTCTTGATCGTGTCCTGAGATGCCAGCGCAAGGGCTGCGCCACCAATGGACAAGCCAGTGATGATCGCTGCGATATTCACCCCAAGAGCGCTAAGTGCAAATGAGATACCCAATACGGAAACAAAGAACTTCGCTGTCGAAGCAATGAGCGGTGCGATCGTTGCCGCAATGTCCCGTCCATGCTCGTTATGTCGCATAACATACGACACCATGCGCGTGCACATGAGTTCGACGAATTGATACACAGCTATCGTGACAAAGATGATAGCACTTGTGTCCAATATCATCTCCAGCTTGCCGGCGGCCTTGGACGATAACTCAAGATAGTCGAGGAAAGCACCGTCGAGTTGAGTTACGATCAACAACGCCAGGCTGCGGGCAACGGAGTTTACCAGCGTAGGATGCGAAACTGTTTGATAGGCAGTGCGGAGAAATCGCCGCATCAACGATGCAAGCACTGCGCGCAGAACGAAGACCACAACGATACTTCCAGCGAGCATCGTCGCCAAAACGATCCATTGCCATGTTGTGAGTCCGAAGATCATCGCCGTACCTTACTGACAATTATTCTTGACCAGGTGTGTTTAGGCGTGCAAAGAGACTCTTTATTTCAGAGATCTTCATCTGGCCTTTATCACCCTGACCATGGATACGTACAGATGCAGAATCCTGTTCGATCTCCTTATTGCCAATCACAAGAGCATACGGAATCTTCTTCTGCTCACTTTCGGCTACCTTGCGGTTGATCTTCTCGTTGCGAACATCAAGATTGATGCGAAGACCCATACGTTCAAACTCGGCCGCCAAATCCTGAGCAAACGAATGATGTGCATCCGCAATCGGCAAGATGCTTACCTGCGTCGGAGAAATCCAGAACGGGAAGTTGCCCGCGTAATGCTCGATCAGAATTGATATAAAGCGCTCCATCGAGCCGAAGGGGGCTCGGTGGATGATCACTGGCCTATGCTTCTGGTTATCGGCACCAACATATTCGAGGTTGAAGCGATCAGGCATTACATAATCTACTTGCACTGTACCCAACTGCCACTTTCGGCCAATCGCATCGCGGACAATAAAGTCGATCTTGGGTCCGTAGAATGCAGCTTCGCCTTCGCCGATGAAGTACTCGAGCCCCATTTCATCTGCAACTGCTTTGATCTCTGCCTGTGCGCGTTCCCAATACTCAAGATCGCCGCCATACTTTGCAGAATTATCATCACGGAACGAAAGCCGCGTTGAAACGTCCATCCCGAATGTTGTGAATACTTTCTGCGTCAGCTCTACAACATTCTTGATCTCGTCTTTGAGCTGATCGTGCGTGCAATAGATGTGCGCATCGTCTTGTGTGAAGCCACGTACGCGTGATAGACCATTGAGCTCGCCCGATTGCTCGTAGCGATATACTGTCCCAAACTCAGATACGCGGTATGGTAGGTCGCGGTATGAACGGGGCTTGTTGGCATAGATCTGGTGGTGATGCGGACAGTTCATCGGCTTGAGCAGGTATTGCTCATCTTCAACCGTGATAGGGTCGTACTGTGAGTCTGCATAGTAAGGGTAGTGACCCGACGTCTTGTAGAGCTCGAGATTCCCAATATGCGGAGTGATCACTTCGTGATACCCACGCTTAACTTGTTCATCACGCAGAAATGCTTCGAGTCTTCTGCGCAAGATCGTACCGTTTGGTAGCCAGACTGGTAAGCCCCCTCCCACCATCGGCGTGATCATATAGAGTTCAAGGTCGCGACCCAACTTACGGTGATCTCTGCGCTCGGCTTCTTCACGCTGTTTGATGAAGTCTTCAAGTTGCTGCTTCTTCGGAAACGCAATACCGTAAATGCGTGTGAGCATTTTGCGCTTTTCGTCGCCCCGCCAATATGCTCCGGCCACGGAGAGAAGTTTTGGATACTTGATATGTCCGGTTGAAGGCACGTGGGTGCCGCGGCACAAATCCGTAAACTCGCCCTGGCGATAGAATGTAATCTCAGAGTCCTTGAGTCCATCGAGCAATTCAAGTTTGTACTCGTCGCCCTTTTCCGTGAAGTAGGCAACAGCATTGTCCCACGTCATCTCCACACGCTGATACGGAACGTCGCGTTTGGAGAGCTCAGCCATCTTCGTTTCGATCTTCGGCAGATCCTCCACGCTAAGCTTATGTCCACCAGGCAGGTCTACATCGTAATAGAAACCTTGCTCGATAGGCGGACCAATTCCAAACTTCACACCTGGATACAGCGCCTCGAGCGCTTCTGCCATGAGGTGCGCTGTAGAATGCCAGAAGATCTCTTTGCCTTCGTCGTTGTCAAAGGTTACGATGCGAATCGATGCATCGGATGTGATCTCGCGTGACAGATCGTAGGGCGCATCGTTAACGTAGATGCCAACAGCGACGCGTGCAAGACCATCGGAAATGCTCTTGGCGATATCCATGCCTGTGGTACCCTGTGGGTACTCACGCTTGTCGCCATTTGGAAGGGTAATAGTAATCATACCCTCCAAAATACGGCTCAATCGTCGGATGATTGCTGTTTCTTGCGCGAACCCTCGTAGAGTTCGAATTCAAGTAGTCGACACTCGATATCGGCACTCCAGAAAGGTATGCGGCGCTTGGACCGAAGACCAATCTCCTTAGCCAGAGACATGTTGCCAGTAAAGACGTAGCCCGTGTAGCCTTTGCAGTGCTGTTTCATAAAATCGCCAATGGACCGATAGGTCTCTTTCAGATCGTACTCATCTCCCAAGCGCAAACCATATTCGGGATTGAAGATCACCACAGGTGTATGCTCCGAGCTCTCTGTTATGCCTTCAGAAAGCGGCACTTGCACGTTCATGAAGTCCGTAGTCTGGAAGTCTATGCGGACACCAGCACGGCGAGCATTGTCCTTTGCCTGCAGCACAACTCGACCATCAATGTCTGAGGCAAGTATTGGAGCTGGCGGTGCTTGAAGTTCGGCATCAAATGTGGCATTTCTCATCTGCGTCCATGTGCGCGCATCAAACGGCAACAGGTGCAGGAACCCAAAATTGTCGCGATGTGCTCCCGGTGCAATGTTCTGCGCAATCATCGCTGCCTCGATGGCCAGTGTTCCGCTTCCACACATTGGGTTGACGAATGGAAACTCCGGAGACCATTTCGTCGAGAGAACAACTGCCGCTGCGAGCGTCTCCCGCATTGGAGCTTTTGCCGGATGCACCCGGTATCCACGGTCGGAAAGGGGCTGCCCAGACGTATCAACATAAATCATGAGGTCGTCGTCGTGCCAATACAGGAACACAACCGATCTATCGGTAGACGATCCGCTGTTCGGGCGAATGCCTTTCTTGTCGCGTATGCGGTCCACGACAGCATCCTTGCATCGCATGTTCGCATACATATCGTTGTCGATGCTTGGCGTACTTACCGAACTGATGATGCTCACGTATCCATCAGCCGGAATCCAGTCTTCCCAAGAAACAGAATGTACAGCCTCATACATCTGATCTGCCGTACGCGCCTGCCAGGTGCCAAGACGAATCAGCACTCTGTGTGCCGTCCGAAGCCATAGATTCAAGCGCAGACAATCATGCAGGCTGCCTTCAAGTTCTACTCCTGCAGGCAGCTCTTGCGTTACGGTGTAGCCGAGCGCCTCTACCTCTTTTCGAAGGACTGGCGGAAACTCACGTGGACAGGTTACAAGCAGTGGGAATGTCTCAGCCACGAGGCACGCTCATGACCGTGCGAAGTGCACTCAGTAGCTCGTCTACGTCTGATTTCGTGATAATAAATGGTGGTACTAATCGAATCACGTTGCCCGCTGTAGCATTAGCTATAACGCCATGTTTCAAAAGATCCTGCACATACGGCGCTGCATCCGAATTCAACACCACACCTTGCATGCAGCCACGACCGCGTATCTCACGTATCTGCTCTGGGAATTCAGACCGAAGCGTCTCAAGCTGCGCAAACATGTAGTTGCCGATCTCGCGGACATGATCCATGAGGCCGTTGCAGACTTCTTCTACGACAACGCTTCCAGCTACACATGCCACAGGGTTACCTCCATACGTTGTTCCGTGCATGCCCTTGTCGAGCAGTGCCGCAGCTTCTTCGGTTGCGAGTATTGCGCCAAGTGGCAAGCCCCCTCCCATGGCCTTGGCCACGGTAATGATATCAGGGCGAACCCCATACGTTTCAAATGAAAAGAAGTCGCCCGTTCGTCCGATACCACTCTGTACTTCATCGGCAATGATCAAGAATCCATAGGTCTCTTTGAGCTTCACGAGGGCATCTACAAACTCTTGTGTGGCCGACTGAATACCACCCTCACCTTGGAGGAACTCGATCATTACGGCACAGGTGTTTTCATCAACCCGCGATTCAAGTGCATCGACATCGTTGAACGGCAACACCAGTGTGTTAGGCAAGAACGGCCCCATTCCGTCTTTGTAAAGGGGCTTATCCATGAGTGACAATGCGCCGTACGTGCGGCCATGAAAGCCACCGGTAAAACCGATCACATCGTAGCGCCCACGCGCGCTGCCATACCTGCGTGCAAGTTTCAGTGCGCCGTCAGTTGCTTCTGCACCGGAGTTTGCGAAGAACACACGCGGATATCCACTTGCGTGAACAAGCTGCTCTGCAAGCTTGACCTGCGGCTCCTGATAGAACACGTTGGACACATGCATGTACTTGCGAATCTGCTGCTCAATAGCACCGATGATGTTGGGATGAGAATGACCCAATGCATTTACGGCAATTCCGCCAAGCATATCAAGGTAGGAGCGGCCGTCGGCATCGACGATGCGTGCTCCAATTGCATGGTCAATCGCAACTGGGATTCTGCGGTATGTTTGGAACACGACAGAATGTTCGCGCTCCATGAGTGCCGCACTGGCGGTGGTGATTACTTCTGACATTACTTCTCGAGAATTGTTAGTTCGACACGACGATTGAGCGCACGGCCTTCGTCTGTGTCATTGCTTGCAACAGGATTTGTCTCGCCATAACCCACTGCCTTAAGCCGCGAGGCCTCGATACTGCCCTCGTCGATCAGAAACGTACGAACAGCATTTGCTCTATTGTTTGAGAGGACAAGATTGTCGGCGTCTTTGCCCATCGCATCGGTATGACCGCTGATCTGGATCTTCATCGTTGGGTTGTCTGTTAGTATCTGCATCAATCTGCGGAGCTCTGCAAAAGATGCAGGTTGAAGTGTTGCCATCTTACGTTCGAAGAAGATATTCTTCAGCTCGACAGTTGCACCTTTCTCGATCGGCAGCAGGTAGAGGTCTTTTGTGAGTTCAACGTATTCGGTAAAGGCTGCAAAGTCAAGGTTCTCATTTACGGAGAGATATCCCGGCGCATCTGCACGCAGTGCATAGGACTCGCCTGCCGGAAGCGTGATCTTGTACTCGCCAGTCGTTGGGGTCGAGCGAGCTCTGCCGACTTCGTGTCCAGTTGATAGAACTTCGTAGATGATGTCTGTCTCAATAGGCTGTTGGGTTTTTCTGTTGATGACCTTACCAGAGAGCAGCACCACCGGTTTGGGACGCACCTTCTCGGGGAGTTTAACCTGGAAGATGTCTGCACCACCAAATGAGTTATTGTACGACACGAAGTAGGCGTACTTGCCATCGGCCGGAAGAGTATAGGCAAGGTCCCAGTCTGGCGTATTGATCGTTGACCCAAGATTTTCAGGGGGCGACCAATTCGTCCACGTAGAATCAAGTCGTCGCGTCACATAGATATCGAACTCTCCATACCCGCCTGGTCTGTCCGAGGCGAAGTACAGCGACACATTGTCTGCCGCAAGAAACGGCGTTGCTTCTTGTCCGCCAGAATTAACAACACCACCGAGCGAAACAGGCTCGGAAAAGGAGCCATTCGCTTTCCGGAAGCTCACATAGAGATCGCGATCTCCGTAGGAGCGTTCGGTTTGAATGGCAAGTATGATCGCCGTGTTGTCGTTACTGAGCGCAAATTCACTGTACTTCGACGCATTGTAGTAATTCTCAATGAATACAGGCTGCGGTGTTGACCAACCGTTGACCTGACGCTTTGCGATTGCGACGGTTCTGCGGCGAAGTGATGGATCACTGTATGAATCAACCAGCAGCATCGTGTTGCCGTCCGGCGTTATTGAACAAACGCTGTTGTTCCCGCGGTTGTTGAGTGTGGTTCCGAGGTTTTCTGCCGGACCCCATGTTCCATCCGGCATGCGAATGCTCATCCAGATATCTTCTCCGCCCCCACCAATGTTTTCGGGCGAGTCCTTTCGGCAGAAATAGAGTGTTAATCCATCTGGGGCGATGATGGGCTTTAGGTCATCATAGGTGCTGTTGACACCAACGCCGAGATTCACCGGCACTACAGCTGATGAATCTTGCATAAAGCCCTTGGCCGTCTGCATCGATAGCAGACAGCCAAGGGTCCATATGACAAACAATTGCGTCAACGTCTTACTTGTTCTTTGTGATAGTCATGGAGATCTTCTCGAGAGGGTTGTCGCGCCCATCACGAGGCGAGTTCACGATTGCGTCTGCTACCTCCATACCGCTCAGAACTTCGCCAAAGGCTGTGTACTGATTATCTAACCATGGCGAGTCGGCAACGCAAAGGAAGAACTGTCCACCAAAGCTATTCGGATCCTGTGTACGCGCGGCCGAAAGAACACCGCGAACGTGTTTCACACTTGAAAACTCAGCAGGCACCTTGTCGGGATGTCCGCCAGTTCCCCATGAGTTGCGGTCGCCATTAATAGAATTTGGATCGCCCCCTTGAATCATAAAGTTTGGTATCACGCGGTGGAAGGCCGATCCGTTGTAGAAACCTTCAGCAACGCGAGCTTCGAAGAATGCTGCGTGTTTTGGTGCAATGTTATCCCAGAGACCGATCACGATCTTGCCGAGTTCCTTGTTGCCTTGAGTCACTGTTACTGTGTACTTCATGTTGTCGTTAACCTTTGGTGTTACTGTCTGTGCGCAAGCGCCGATGGTGTTTACGAGCAGAGCGATGAGTGAAAAAGCGAGTATTCGCATGTAGATAGACTCCTGTGAAGTGTTACGGTTTCGTTCGTTTGATTGACGATATCTTGATCGCTTTCTTGGGCACGCCATCGGTATCGCCAAGTGGACCGGGCTCTACCTCTGCATTCCCGATCTTTTCGACCACATCCATGCCATCGATCACGTTGCCAAAGATCGTTGAAGTGTACGGAAGATTCGTTGCCTGCTCAAGACATATAAAGAACTGACTTGTCCCCGACCCACTTGTCTGTCTGCGCGCCATTGCAACCAGACCCTTTCGATAGCCTTCCCGAGCCGACGGAAGCGCCTTATCTAACTCCTCGGGAAGTGTCTGCCCTGTGGCTGTTTCGCCTCCCTTGCCCCAATCGGCCTTCGACTTTGAGTCCTTCGTTGTAGGATCGCCCATCTGAATAACAAAGTTCTTTGCCACCCGGTGGATCAGAATGCCACGGTAATAACCTCTATCGACAAGTGCCAGAAAATTCTCAACTGTCTTGGGCGCGTCCTTGCCATAGAGCTCTATTGCAAACGAGCCAACACTGGTCTTTATCGTTACCGTATCTGTGGTTTCCACTGCCACTGTAAGAACATCTGATGGCGCAGCGAGTGTCTCTGCCGGAGGCGCGATCTTCTCCAACATAGGTTCCTGCTTCGCACTTGGCTGGCTGCAACCTGTGAGCAGGATCACAGCACCGAGTGCAACCCGGTAGGCTACAAACGAGGCAAGGGTTCGTGTTTTAAGAAAGTTCAGCAGAAAGGCTATCGACCAATATCCGCTGATGAATGCCGCCAGTGTTGCCAGCGTAAGCTGAATCCCACCATCATTCCACGTGATATTGCCTGCTTGCTCATAGAACTCAAGCACGCCGGCTGCGAATATTGCCGGGATGGAAAGAAGGAATGAGAACCGTGCTGCGTGTTCACGCGTCATGCCGCGCAAGAGTGCTGCAAGAATTGTGGTGCCGCTGCGGGACGAGCCCGGAATGAGCGCAAGACATTGTGCTCCTCCGATGGCAAGTGCGTCAATCAAACCAAGGTCGGAGGTAGACCTGGTGAAGGTGGCGATGCGTTCTGCTATCAGAAGCAACAGTCCGACACCAATAAGTGAAAAGGCAATAACCGAGAGATCTTTTGTTAAGCCCCCTTCGATGATGTCCTTGAATGAGAGTCCAACGACAACGATCGGCACCGTACCAACTACCACCAACCAGCCGAGCCGTGATTCTGGAGACTGCTGTGAAAACCCACGTTTCCGAGAACCGATGTTCTCTGCGAACCAATGCTGCACAGTTCGCTGTATGTCGACACGGAAGTACGTAAGCACGGCTGCCAGCGTTCCAAGCTGAATCGTTGCCATAAATGCCGTCCACTTTTCAGGATGCGCAGGATCGATCACACCAAATAGCGAGCCCGCGATCGTGAGATGCGCGGTACTGGAAATTGGGATGAACTCTGTTAGCCCCTGGATGATGCCAAGGAGCAGTGCTACAATGATCGACATCTTACAAAACTACACTTTCAGACAGCCTAATGGGCCTCGTACCATGAACTACCGACGCCCGTCTCGACCACCACAGGCACGCCTTCCAGCGGCAAGGCCTGTTCCATCTCGGTCTTGACCATTTCGCGAAGGTAGGGGGCGTCTGTTTCGGCCACTTCAAAGAGCAGTTCATCATGCACCTGCAGCATCATGATGGCCGATGAGTCTTCCGCCTGCATTCTACTGTGCACGCGCACCATGGCCAACTTCATCATATCTGCAGCGGTACCTTGAATCGGCATGTTGATGGCTGCACGCTCGGCAGCGGTTCGCAATCCTCTATTGGCAGCATTGATCAATGGGAAGTAACGTCTGCGTCCAAGCAGTGTGCTTGCATAGCCCCTTTCCCGAGTGCTTTCGATTGTTGAGTCAATGTACTGCTTGATACCGGGATACTTGGCAAAGTAATTCTCGATAATGGTCTGGCCCTCCGTACGAGAGATCCCAAGACGCTGTGCAAGTCCAAATGCGCCAAGACCGTACATGATACCAAAGTTGACAGTTTTAGCGATGCGACGCTGCTCGGTTGTAACGTCCTTGATCTCAACATCATGCAGAATTGCTGCTGTTGCCGCATGGATATCAGCACCGGTAGCAAACGCTGCAAGGAGATTGGGATCGCGAGAGATGGCCGCCATAATGCGGAGTTCAATCTGCGAGTAGTCAGCAGAGACGATAACGTTGCCCTTGTGCTGCGGCACGAATGCTTTGCGGATCTGCAGACCTAGCTCCGTGCGAATTGGTATGTTCTGCAGGTTCGGGTCTGTAGAAGACAAACGTCCGGTGGCAGCTACCGTCTGATTGAATGTCGTGTGCACACGACCTGTGGATGGATTGATAAGTCGCGGGAGCGATTCCACGTATGTAGACCGAAGCTTTTCTACCTGTCGATAATCCAGGATCATTTGAGCAATCGGAAACGTCTCAGCAAGCTCGGTAAGAACGCTTGAATCTGTTGAATATCCAGTCTTTGTCTTCTTCGACGAAGGCAGCATTAGCTTTTCAAAGAGAACTTCTGCCAATTGCTTTGGAGAGGCTATCGTGAATTCCTCGCCTGCCTCATTCCAAATCTCCTGCTCCAGACGCTTTGCTTCGCTGCGCATGAACTCACCGAGACCACTGAGTGCTTGGGTGTTGATGCATATGCCATTGCGCTCCATTGTAACCAGCACAGGAACCGTGGCAAACTCAATGCGTTGGGCAAAGGATAACAGGTCTTGCTCGTGCAATGCACCGCGCAGTTTATGGGACAGCTTAAGTGTTACGTCTGCGTCTTCTGCAGCATACTCGGCAACTCTGGCTGCATCGATGTCGCGCATGGACTTCTGAGAGCCCTTCTTTTCACCGATCAAGGTTGTGATAGAAATCGGCGAATAGTTCAACCAGCGCTCAGCTAATGCATCCATGTTGTGCTGTTTGTCTGGATCGAGTACATAGCTGGCAAGCATGCTATCGAATCCAAGTGGTGAGACGCTCACACCATATCTGCTCAATATGAGCATGTCGAACTTGGCGTTTTGTCCAACCTTGGAAATTGCGGGGTTCTCCAGAAGCCCCTTTATCGAAGGGAGTATCTCGGAAAGGGGCATGCCATGGCGTTCCTCGTGTCCACCAAACAGCGAGCCTTCGTCTGTGATAGAAGAGTCATCGACGTCCACATAATAGGCAACCCCCTCAGTGGCAGAGAGTGCAATACCCACGATGGAACAGGTCATGGCATCAAGTCCGGTGGTCTCCAGATCGAATGAGATCTCGGAAGCAGCCGAAAGAGCATCGATCATGAGTTTGAACGACCCCGGGGTGTCTACGAGGGTGTAATCATGCTCGCTATCTGCGATCGTATGAAGTCTGTGTGCTTCCTCAACAGGCTGCTCGATGGCATCGCTTGGAGCTGCATACTTTGCGAACTTGCGACGCAGTGTATGAAAGCCCATCTCCTCACAGAAGGCATCAAGTGCCGAGGAGTCGATCGGTTTGCGGACAAGTGCAACGCGCTTTGCATCAATCGGCACGTCTGTGTGAATAGTTACCAGCGTCTTGGACAAAAAGGCTTCGTCGCGATGTTCTGCAAGTTTCTTCTTCACAGACTCTCGTTCAACCTCGTCGAGGTGCTCATACAGAGCTTCAAGCGAACCGTACTTCTCGATGAGCGGGATTGCCGTCTTCTCGCCAACGCCTTTAACACCGGGCACATTATCCGATGAATCACCAATCAGCGCCAGCACATCGATAACATGGTCGGGTCCGACACCGAATTTCTCGCGGACCTTTACAGCATCCATGACGTCATATTCGCCGACGTCTTTACCTGGACGCAGAATCTTGACTCTGTTGTTCACGAGCTGAAAGTAATCCTTGTCCGAGGTAACACAGAGTATGTCATGTCCGTCGTTGCTCTCACGCTTGCATATCGTGCCAATGATATCATCTGCCTCGAACCCTGGCATCTCTACCATCTCAAGACCAAGCATCGTGATCATACTCTTGATACGTGCAAGCTGCGGCACCAGATCTTCGGGGAATGCATCACGGTGCGCCTTGTACTGATCATAGAGCAGATGCCGGAACGTTGGCTCGGGTGTATCAAACACAACCGCTATTGCATCGGGAGAATGCCTATCGAGAAGCGACGTGAGGATGTTTGCGAATGCGAAGACAGCAAAGGATGGCTCGCCCGAGGGCGATTGCATAGCTGTGCGCTGAAGAGCATGGTATGCGCGGAATACGAGCGACATACCGTCGATGAGAATTAGCGGACCCATCCTACAATCTACGGTCGTAGATTCGCATTACCTCTATGCTACCACACATTCCTGATCCGTTCCTGTACGTAGGGTTCATTCTACTCGTACTGTTCCTGCTGGCACTCGACCTCGGGATATTCAATCGCACGCCTCATGTTGTTAAGGTAAGCGAAGCCATCGGGTGGACCGTATTCTGGATCTCGCTGGCAATGGCGTTTAATGTCTTTGTCTATTACCAAAAGGGTCCGGTAGCAGCCGGCGAGTTTCTTGCCGGATACATGCTGGAACAGTCACTCTCGGTCGACAACATCTTTGTGATCATTTTGATATTGAAGTACTTCAAAGTAGCTCCTCAATACCATCACAAGGTGCTCTTCTGGGGCATCGTTGGGGCGCTGCTGATGCGCGGTATCATGATCGGTCTTGGTGCAGCACTGATCGCGGCATTCCACTGGATCTTCTACGTCTTTGGTGCATTCCTGATCTTCACAGGAATCAAGATGGCCTTCAGCAGCGAGGACGATGCAGAACTGGAAGACAATTTCGTTGTCAAGTATGCACGCAAGCACTTCCGCATCACTGATTCCTACCACCAGGAACGATTCAGCATTATCAAAGACGGCGTTCGCTGGTTTACACCGCTATTCCTCGTTGTGCTCGTGGTCGAGTTTACAGACTTGATCTTTGCTGTCGATTCGATACCTGCCATCTTCGCCGTAACCAACGACCCATTCATTGTCTTTACATCAAACGTCTTTGCCGTGATGGGACTGCGCTCGTTGTTCTTCGCCGTTGTTGGCGTCATGGGCATATTCCACTACCTGAAGTACGGCCTCAGCGTCATTCTGACCTTTATCGGCGTCAAGATGTTCATCCAGGACTGGTATCATATCACCATCGAAGTTGCTCTCGGAGTTATCGCCGGTGTGCTGGCATTAAGCATCATTGCGTCGATCATGTTTCCGGAGAAGAAGGAATCCTAGGGGGCACGATATATCGCGCCCTTATCATCGCAGCGCTCATCTCCTCCTGCTCCTCCTCGAAGGTGCGCACCACAGAGCCCCCTGCCATGCGCGCTGTGATTGAGCAGGCCATGGATCTTCTCGGCACTGACTATTGCAGCGCAGGAGCAACACCAGATTGTTTTGACTGCTCAGGGTATGTGCAATACTGCTTTCAGAGTAGCGGCATCAGGCTGCCACGTATCTCATCAGACATGTATGGCGTTGGCGCGGTCGTTGAGCGCGGCGAGATCCGAGGTGGCGATCTGGTGTTCTTTGCCATCAGCGGCGGCAGGATCAACCACGTGGGGATTGCCCTGAACGGCAAGCAGTTCATTCACAGCTCTTCGTCGAAGGGGGTGAGCATTGCGCCCCTCCTTGATGCCTATTGGGCACCACGCTATATCGGTGCCCGCAGAGTAGTCCCATAGGCCGCGCAGGACGCATAGTGTGTCACAATGGCATACTTCATGGAGAGACAACTGTCGTACTGACATCGCCTTACTGCATTTTACTGCCATTACGGCAGTTTTTCCTGTTTGGCACGATTTTCCGAGTGGTTCGTCGAAAGCGATGTTCCACCAATGGCCATTGGGAGACAAAACAGTTGTCAATCCTCATCACCACAAGGAGACCAGTCATGTCCCTGATCAAAGTTGATCCTTTTCGCGGTATTGATACCGTGTTCCGTCGTATGAATGAAGTGTTCGATGGTTTTCAAGACGGCGGCGTTCGTTTTGAGATCGGAGAGTTCACGCCACGTGTCGATATCTGCGACGAAGCAGAGGCCGTCACATTCAATGCCGAGTTGCCGGGTCTTGAAAAGAATGATGTCAAGATCACCATCACCGACAACAGCGTGCTTACAATTCGCGGTGAGAAAAAGCGCGAAGCAAAGTTGGAAGAGAAGAACTACACACGGATTGAGCGCAACTACGGATCATTCTCGCGTTCGTTCTCTCTGCCGAAGGACCTAAAAACAGAAGCAATCAGAGCAAACTTCAAGGACGGCGTGCTATCGGTGTCGATTCCGAAAAAGGAACCATCGGCGCACAAAGAACTTGACGTTCGCATTTCGTAACGGACAGTATATCTCACATTTCTAGGTTGAAGGAAGCCCAATGGGTAAGATTATCGGAATTGACCTCGGCACCACCAATTCATGTGTGGCAGTGATGGAAGGAACAACACCAGTTGTGATCGCCAACACCGAGGGCATGCGCACAACACCATCTGTTGTTGCATTTACAAAGAGCGGAGAGCGCCTTGTTGGTCAATCAGCAAAGCGTCAGGCAGTTACAAACCCAACGAACACGATCTACTCGATCAAACGCTTTATGGGACGTCAGATGAGCGAAGTCTCAGACGAAGCCAAGAGCGTTCCGTATGCCGTAGTTGCTGGCGACAACAACACGGCCCGCGTAGACATCGATGGACGTTTGTACTCGCCCCCTGAGATCTCGGCAATGGTGCTTCAGAAGATGAAGCAGACGGCTGAAGATTATTTGGGCGAGAAGATCACAGAAGCAGTGATCACTGTACCAGCCTACTTCAACGATGCTCAACGTCAGGCAACAAAAGACGCAGGCGAAATCGCAGGTCTTACTGTGCGTCGTATCATCAACGAGCCAACAGCAGCAGCACTTGCATACGGACTCGATAAAAAGGGTCAGAACCAAACTGTTGCTGTTTATGACTTAGGTGGTGGTACGTTCGATATATCGATTCTTGAGATCGGCGATGGCGTGTTCGAAGTGAAGTCTACCAACGGCGATACGCACCTTGGCGGCGACAACTTCGACCAGCGACTGATCGACTTCCTTGCCGACGAGTTCAACAAGCAGGAAGGCATCGACCTGCGCAAGGATCCGATGGCCCTTCAGCGTCTGCGCGAAGCAGCTGAGAAAGCAAAGATTGAGCTATCGCAGATGCTTCAGACAGACGTAAACCTGCCATTCATCACGGCAACCGCTGATGGTCCTAAGCACCTTAACGTCAACATCACACGCGCACGCTTCGAGCAGCTCTGCACCGACCTGTTCGACAGGTCTCTCAAGCCATGCGAAGGAGCACTGCGTGATGCAAAGATGACGCCGTCTCAGATCGACGATGTGATTCTGGTAGGGGGCTCTACACGCATCCCGAAGATTCAGGAGCTCGTGAAAAACTTCTTCGGTAAGGAACCATCGAAAGGTGTCAATCCAGACGAAGTTGTTGCCGTGGGCGCAGCGATCCAAGGTGGAGTGCTTTCTGGCGACGTAAAGGATGTTCTCCTGCTGGACGTAACTCCACTTTCGCTTGGCATCGAGACGATGGGTGGCGTTATGACGCCGATGATTCCATCGAACACTACGATTCCGCATCGCAAGACGGAGACGTTCTCCACTGCTTCTGATAGTCAGCCATCTGTTGAGATTCACATCCTTCAGGGTGAGCGCTCAATGGCGGCAGACAACAAGACGCTTGGCAAGTTCCACCTCGACGGTATCCCGCCTGCTCCGCGAGGAGTACCTCAGGTCGAGGTCACGTTCGATATCGACGCCAACGGCATCCTGAGTGTAACAGCAAAGGACAAGGCAACGAATAAGGAACAGAACATCCGCATCACCGGCTCGAGCGGACTCGATAAGAACGAGGTCGAGAAGATGAAGCGTGATGCACAGGATCACGCAGCAGAAGACAAGAAGCGCAAAGAGGAGATCGAACTTCGCAATCAGGCAGATCAACTTGTGTACAGCACCGAGAAGCAGCTCAAAGAGTTCGATGAGAAGCTTGATGCCGACACAAAGGATCGGATTACGAAGGCTAAAGATCGCCTTGCAGATGCTTCCAAGAATAATGCTGCAGACATCCGTCCGGCGATGGATGCTCTCAACCAGTTGTGGAGCGAAGCATCTACGAAGATGTATCAGGATGCCTCGGCTGAGCAACCACAACAGACGGCCGATGAGGCAGGCGCATCAGCCGGCACAGAAGGCAACAAGGTGGAAGACGCAGACTTTACTGTCGTAGACGAGAAGTAATAACTCGAGGCTCTTCTCCAAGATCCTCGATGTCCAAGCCCGCACCGAATCACCACCGGTGCGGGCTTTTTCTTTTCAGCATCCGATGTCGGTTTATGCCATAAGGCGGTGTTATTTTTCGAACATGACTTACCCCATACTTCCTCTCGTAGCGTTCTTCTTCGCAGCATGCATGGCAGTTGCTCAAGAGAACATTCATGAACGCCACATGGAGCGCGCCCATCCAACACCTGTGGTGTCAAGCGAGCCCCCTATCGCGATGGTGCCATTCGTACAAGAGGCGCAGTTACCAACACTGTTTCTGAATGCGAGTATGATTCAGCCGGAAACAGATCAACTGCCGGCACAAAATGAATCTTCAATTGCCGTCAATCCACGCAATCCGGCAAACCTTCTCGGATCAGCTGTTGATTATCGTGGCAGCTCGTCTACCTGGGCATACTTCTCGACAGATGCCGGACGCACATGGTCGAACATTACCCTCGGTACTGCACGTCCCGGGTGGACATCGTCAAACGACCCCTCCGTGTGCTTTGACCATAACGGCAAGGGCTACCTGATGTATGGCGGCTTTCGCAGAACTGGGAACGTGCAATTCGGCGAGAATGGCGTCTTCGTGAGTTCTACAACAGACGGCGGCAAGACATGGGGCATGAAGCACACTGCTGTGATCATCCACACTGGCACTCAGACAGCAGACTCATCGTTCGAAGACAAGTACTACATCCACGCCGATACAGCTGCGACATCTCCCTACAGAGGAACGCTCTACACGCCATGGAAGCGTGTGATCAATCGTGATTCATCAACGCAGATCGTGTTTTCCAAAAGCACAGATCAGGGAGCTACATGGTCAGTTCCGGTTGCTGTTAGCGAGCGCTTTCCCGGCACTAGCGAAGCAACAACGTTCGGACAGAGCTTCCCGCTTATCCGAACCGGACCAGACGGCAGTATACATGTTGTCTGGAATAGCGGAACAGAGAGTGCATTACGCTATGCTCGTTCTACAGACGGCGGCACAACATTCAGTACACCGCGAATAATCCAGAGCTATAATCCCTTTGGTGTCAAGAGTACAATCAACGGGCAGTCTAATTCTCGTGTCAAAAAAGTTGTACGTGCAGAGTGCTATCCAAGCCTTACAATCGACAATACTCGAGGTACGCGCAACGGCAATCTCTATCTCACGTGGGCCGCTGATAATTACCCTAATGTTTACTTCTCGAGATCAACCGATAATGGCTCTACATGGTCGGCTGCCAAGATTGTACACTCCGATACAACCAATGATCAATTCTGGTCGTGGATTGCCACGGATCCAACATCTGGAGAGATTGCTGTGATGTATAGCGACAGCCGAGACGATACAGCAAACATCGATGTTCGCACCTATGTGAGCTGGTCTGCCGACGGCGGCGATACATGGGTTGATCGACGCGTAGGTGATGGCAATAATGACTTGCGCAACAATCCATTTGCAGGCAACACCTTTGCAGGTGATTACTCCGGCTGCGATTTCTACGATGGCATCGTATACCCTTCGTGGGTTGATATGCGCAACACCACGATCAACAAAGCAGACAACGACGTCTACACGGCAGTGGTTCGCACACGTGCACCCAAGGCACCACTAGGCTTTACAGCCCGCACTGTGCCAACAGCTCCTACAACCGTTGATCTATCCTGGGACCGCGTTACTGAACGTGCATTTGGACAACCGATATCGTCTTCTGACTTCAGGTATCATCTCTACCGCGATGGAACGCACATCGGGATGTTTGGCGCTGCCGTTACATCCTATACAGACACAGGGCTTGTCAAATACAAGCGCTACAATTACGGGCTTGTCGCTGTAACAAGCGACAACAAAGACTCAAGTGCGACACAATACGCATCTGCGTTTGCAGGGGGCTCAAAAGAACCCGCACCACCCGTTGCTATCAAAGCAGTTGGAGCAGAGGAGCCCCTTCTTATCAACGTACGTTTCGCAACTCCCCGGCTTCGTCTTGACTCTGTAAACCCACTCGTGAATTTTGCGGCACTTCGCTATGCGGCAAGTGAGGCATCAATCCTGAAGGCCTATGGAACGGCCGATACAGGAAAGATTGTCAGTGAGGCCTTGCCGGTTGCCTCACAAGGATGGTACAACATCTCGGCAGCAACAATCGATCGTGATGATAACGTGAGTCCAGCAAGCGACACACTCATTGCCTTTGCCGGGTCGCTGTCAACAAATTCGATCTCCTTTGAACAGGATCCTCGTTACTATGTTCAGAGCGGACCATGGGGACGCACGACGACGTTCTATCGCAGTGCGCCGGCATCGTTTGCACATTCTCCAAACGCCGCGTACCAACCTAACCGGCGGGATTCGTGCGTGCTCTACCCCTACCGTAATGCCTCAGCGTCAGGTCAAAACCTTCGCCTTCAAATGGACGTTGCGGCCTTTGTGGATGCATCGGATACAATGTTCCTCGAATCAGCAGAAAGCATAGCTGGCCCCTGGACACAACGTGCATGGTGGAACGCTGGCAAGGATGCGCGCTGGGCAGATACGACGAAGGCAGACGATGCATGGAGAAGAGAAGTTGTCGAATTCAAGAACTACAGCGGCGATACGTTGTATACCCGACTCCGTTTCCGCAGCAATGCATCGCGTCAATCCGATGGATTCTTCATTGATGATATCTCATGGGATGTTGTTTCCGGTGTTCAGGAGGACGTCTCACTGTTAACTGCAGAAGTTGCTCCACAACCTGCTACTTCGCACATCAACGTTACTCTTGGCAGTGATCACCCAGTAAACGCGGTCCAGATTATCGATATCTCTGGTCAGGAAATCACAGCTATATGGAGTCAGTCGGGCAGAACGTTGGTCATTCGATCTTCTGACCTTGCCTCGGGCTTGTACACGGTGCGGATCCTACGCGATCGTGCTTCCTTCACCAACCTGGTGCAGGTGCTGCACTAACGATTTGTCCGTTAAACATCGGTGTTGGTGCGCAGTGCAAACTCGATCGTTGTGCCCTTACCTGGTTCAGATGTAATCTTCGGCTCAGATTCATGAGCCTCCAGGATGTGCTTAACGATTGCTAATCCCAGACCCGTGCCACCAACCGCACGAGATCTGTCTTTGTCTACGCGGTAGAATCGCTCAAAGATTCGAGACAAGTGTTCTTCTGCAATACCGATGCCGGTATCGGAGATACGGACAGTCAGGCCTTTATCGGTGTTCACACTTGTAATCGTAACAGTGCCACCCTCGGCATTGTACTTGATAGCATTGTCGATCAGGTTTGTCAGAACCTGTGATAGGCGCTCTTTATCTCCGTACACTGAAGACTGTCGAGCAAGATCCAACACAACGCGAACTGATCGCTGTTCTGCACGGATCTGCATCGTTTGCACAAGTTCGTTGATGAGGTCGGCGATATCGAAGTATCGGAATGAGAACTTCAGCTCACCACTCTCTATGCGAGATATATCAATCAGATCATTGAGCAGAGCATTGAGTCGCATAGCATTGTGATATGCCTTCTCGAGGAACTGCATCGACACATTAGGATCGTCGACTGCCCCATCAAGAAGCGTCTCGAGATAACCCTGAACACTAAATATCGGCGTACGCAGTTCGTGTGAAACATTTGCAACGAACTCCGAACGTACGCGCTCTAAGCGCTGCATTTCGCCGATATCTCTGGAAGACCGCTCTGCAAGGTGATTGATGGACTGAGCAATCTGGCGCAGCTCAGGGTGGGCCACGGGCAGCGACTCGATACGTACCGATGCCGCACCTTCGGCAATTGCTGTTGTTACCTCAGTAATGCGCTTGGCTGGCTCGACCAATCTGGTACGCACCCATTTACGCAGAAGCAAGGCGCTTACACCTGCACCTACAGCAACGCCAAAAAGCCAAGGAATCAACTGTTCGGTCATGAACAAAGTTAGATCTGTTCGGCGAAACGGTAACCAACACCTTTAACCGTTTCTATCCAGTGTCCGTAGGGACCGAGCTTCTCCCGAATTTTACTTACGTGTACATCCACCGTTCGGTCGATTACATACACACTCTCGCCCCATATTCGACGTAGCAGAGACTCTCTGGAGAACACCTTGCCCCTGTTTGATGCAAGAAATGCCAAGAGTTCGAACTCTTTCTTCGGAAAGAAGATCTCTTTGCCATCAACACGCACCGTGTAGTTCTGTCTATTGATCTCGACGTTACCAACGCGCAACAGTTCGGGTGCTGCGATCGTTTCGGTCTTAACACTTTCTGCGCCGCGGCGGAGCATGGTCTTAACTCGTGCCAGGAGTACCCTTGGCGAAATTGGCTTCTGGATATAGTCGTCAGCACCAAGTTCGAGACCCAAGATCTGGTCTATCTCGCTCGACTTGGCCGTGAGGAACATGATCGCCGTAGAGGCGAACGAGGAGTCACGGCGAAGCGTACGGCATACCTCAAAACCATCCTTACCGGGCATCATGATATCGAGGATGATAAGGTCGGGCCTACAGGTTAACGCAGTGTCCAACCCCTGAACACCATCAGAGGCAGTGAACACCTTGAACCCCTCTTTTGAGAGGTTATAGGAGATCAGATCTAGGATGTCCTGTTCGTCGTCGACTACCAGGATTTTCTTTTCCATACGGCCGTGCAGTTGGTGATAATCTCGCTCTTCGAAATTACGCTATCCTGCCAAGCACGAACATTAAAATCAGGTAATGTGAGGCGGTCCAAAGGGGCTTGTTTTTGCCTATTTTGAGCCAACCAGAAATGCCTTACAAACAACGATACTGCTTCGTTGCAGTCGTGCGATTCGCGCGCGTGTTCGTTTGCGCTCTGCTCCTTGCCGGGGCCCTCATTGCAGCGTCTGTAGATCTTGATGCGCAGCCGAAGTATTCCACGAATTGGTACTTCGGACAGAACGCCGGCATTACGTTCGCCGGCAGTTCTGCTCAGCCCCTTGATGATGGTCGCCTTTCAACATCTGAGGGATGTGCATCAATTTCAGATCCAAACACCGGAGAGCTTCTCTTTTACACAGATGGTGTTACTGTCTGGAATCGACTTCATGAGGTTATGCCAAACGGCAAGGGGCTCTTTGGAGATCCGTCGACAAGCCAAAGTGCGCTTATCGTTCCGGCACCTGGCAGACCTTATCTGTACTACGTTTTCAATGCGGCACCGGTAACGGCAAGCGGTGCTGCATCGCGTTGTCTATGTCTGTATTACAGCATCGTAGATATGAGGCAGGACGACGGATTTGGAGATGTGTCCACGAAGAACGAGCTTCTGCTCAACGACGTCACGGAACACCTTACGGCCGGCGCCGATTGTCGTGGAGATGGTTGGTGGATCGTAGTGCGCAGCAGAGTTTCGCGACATTTCTACAGTCTGCATCTCACGCGCGACGAGCTGCAATCTCTGCCTGTTGTCTCTGATGTAGGCAACCCGTTGTTAACTGTTAAAGATGCCGGCCAGATGCATGTATCACCAGATAACCGCAGGCTCGTGTTAACATCCATCGCTGGTCATACGCAGCTCTTTGACTTTGATGGGGAAACAGGAAAAGTTTCGAACGCAATCACAGTGATGCAGTCGCCCAATAACAACGCTCATTACGGCGCGGCGTTCTCACTAGACGGACGCATGCTCTATGTAGCTGCATCGCCGGAGGACCCCTCATCATCCTCGCGCATTTATCAGTTTGATGTAACCCGCCCCACAGGCGATCAGATCGCGTCGTCATCCTTTCTTGTAGGCGAAACCAAAGGCATCAACAGCTGGATTGCAATGCAGCTTGGACCAGACGGCAAGATCTATCTTGGACGTCCCGGCGAATCATCGCTTAGCGTAATCAATGCACCGGAGCTTTCTGGTAGTGCCGCGCAGTACGTAGATGCAGCCATCAAGCTCACTGGCGTCATGCGACTTGGACTGCCCAACATCATTGGTCCAACACTTATCGAACCATCACAGCGTGTGGTTCAGTGTGCGCTTCCGAATGCCAACTTCATACAGCCTCGCGTACTTTGTGCCGGAGCATGCACGGATTTCAAGGATCTAAGCACCGGATCGATAGAAGCCTGGAGTTGGAGTTTCGAAGGTGGCATCCCTGCTACGTCCGTCGAGCGCAATCCTTCACGGGTGTGCTATACAACTCCGGGCGTGTACACCGTACAACTAATCACTTCAAACATCTTTGGTGCAGATACCACGTCTGCTACCATTCGTGTAGAGTTGGCCCCTTCTGTTGCGGTAGACTCGGTGATAACGGTTTGTCCGGGTGAGTCTTTTGTTCTGCAGGCAAAAGGAGCCCAGTCTTACGAGTGGTATCCTGCTCAGCCCCTTTCAAATGCACGCATAGCGAGTCCTGTGGCAAGAGTGCAGACCACTACTCGATTTACCGTGATCGGATCATCTGCTAATGGATGCGCAGATACAGCTTCTGTATTAGTGCGCGTGCCGTCTATGTCTGCCAGCGGCGATGCAACCATTTGTGCAGGAGCAGGCACGCAGCTTAAGGCGCAAGGTGCGTCTTCGTATCTCTGGAGTCCATCTACAGGACTCGACGATGCATCCTCGGCTACTCCTGTTGCACGTCCGTCCGTTTCCACGGTCTATACAGTGCGCCTCAAGATGGGATCATGCGAAGTTGTCGACACCGTTGTGGTAAACGTTTTGGATTCATTCGCCGTTACCATCAGCACGCCTCAACTGCTCTGCTCTTCCGACACGGCAACACTGTCGGCCTCGGCAGGTACGATTCACGAGTGGACAGGCCCCGGCGTGCTTGATCGTTATGCCCCGTCGACACGTGTTGTGCTTGGTACAGATCCCGTAGAGATCATCCTGCTTGCAAAGAGTGGCGACTGCCTTGCATACGACACACTGCGTATCATACCTCAGGAATCGCCGACAATCGATGCAGGAATCAACCAGCGCATCTGTCAAGGTTCGCCTGCTGTGTTAACTGCGTCTACCACCGGCTCAAAAGTTGAATGGCTCACGCTCAAAGGTGTGGTGATCGATACGGGTATGGTCTTGGCAGTGGGCCCAACAATGACCACCTCGTACATTGCATGCGGCATTAGTCAAAACGGTTGTTCCACGCTTGATACTGTTGTTGTTTACGTTACGCCTACACCGCTTATCAATGCAGGTGCCGACCTGTCGCTGTGTCAGGGGGCAAGCAAAAGACTCCTCTCTGATGGTTATGCTGAGTTGATCACGTGGACACCGACAACCGGACTTGATGATCCTACGTCTGTGTCGCCGTTGGCGAGTCCTGCAGTTACAACCACATATACCATGCGCGCGCAAACCGGAGACTGTATTGCCATCGACAGCGTAACGGTGTATGTCTCAAAGCTCGATCTGCGAACCACCCCAGACCTCCATATCTGCAAGGGCGATGCAACACAGCTGAAAGCTTATGGTGCTATAACGTATCGGTGGAGTCCATCGCGAGGTCTCAGCGATTCTACATCGCCAAGTCCATATGCCAAACCCGATACAACCACCACCTATAGCGTTGTGGGATATGATGCTCTTGGCTGTATACAAACGGCCTCTGTAACTGTCTACGTTCGCGACACGGTGCCAATACGTCTGATCGCGGGTAGTATCACCGCATCTGCCGGAGAAGACAGTATCGGCATACCTGTGTTTATTGAAGTACCGGAAGATGCCCTTCCGCTGCACATAAACGAGTTCCGAGCTACGCTTGTTCATGACGCAACTGCATTCTTACCCGATTCTGCTGATCGCGGATCTCTACGCACCTCTGTGCGGGGTACAGACAGGCTTTCACACATTCGCATCGAAGACATCGACATTATCAGTACACGTCAGAAGATTACGCACGTACAGGGTTTAGTCTTAGCCGGCCGAACGGTTAACACTCCTACATCATGGGAAAATGTTGAATGGTTTGCTGACCACTGTCCGAGGATGACAACAACACCCGGCACCCTGATCATCACTGGCTGCAACCTTCTTGGCAGACTTCTGCGCAGCCTATCAAAACCTGTCGTCCGTGTGTTGCCAAATCCTCGAGATCACTTCATTGATGTTGTCGTAGATTTTACCATGCCGGGAGAATATGATCTCCGCTTAGTCGCCCTCGATGGTTCTACACTCTGGCAGCATCACAGCATCTACACAGACGGTCAATCAAAACAGATGCGCTTTACCATCGATATGATGCAGGCAGGTCAAGGCGTCTATGCGCTTTCGGCCACAACAGCAAACGACGCATCATCGTATCCTATTATCTGGCTGCCGTAAGTCAATCGTTGCGCCGTAGTTTTGCGCATGTCCTTTCACCATTTGACTGCGGCCATTGCCTTTTTGATGCCGTTGGTCCTATTAGCGCAAAACGCACAACCAGACTCCTCAAGCGCTCGACATAGCACAGACAGTCTGCGTACGATTCAAGCAAACCAGGTTGTAGTTACTGGTACACGCAATGAGATCCGACTCAAGGACTCCCCCGTTCGTGTAGAGGTTATCGGCAAGGAGCGTCTTACCAATACTGCGATGGCAGACCTTGGCGATGTGCTGAAGGAACAGACAGGCCTTGTACTTACGGGTACTGTACGGAGTGGGATTCAAATGAATGGACTCGGCCCGGATTACACGCTGATTCTTATCGATGGCCAACCGGTGATTGGAAGAGTCGCCGGCGTTCTGGATCTGACACGACTGTCTATTGGTAACGTTGAGAGGATAGAGGTTGTCAAGGGCCCTATGAGTAGCATGTATGGCAGCGAGGCACTGGCAGGCGTTGTAAATATCATTACTAAACGTCCGGACGATGGTTTCAATGGCAACGTCCTTCTGCAATCACTTTCTCGGGGTCCGACAGAGATCCGGACAGAGCTTGGATATGGTTCCGACAGTTTAGAGGTGTCCGGCTTTGTGAACTATAAGCAACAGGCCCCTTTTAGCTTGCCTCTGGGCACAGCATCGATTCCGTACGCAGGCTTTGAGGACGGAACCGCACAGGCCAAACTGCAGTGGCGTTTCCACCGCGGCTGGAAGGCCACGCAATGGATTCGCGGATTCCGCTCGGTCTCGAATGGCGCGTTCATTGAGAGTGTTGCCGGACAGATCGCCCAGAATTCCGGCAGCGTGATCCAATCGGACGTTTCAACGACTACAAGCTTGGAGTATGCGCTTGGTCGAGCCCGATTGAATATGACCGCTTACGGATCTGTCTACAACGAACGATACAATTTCGACACCATACAGGGTGATGCAGGAACGATCGATGACCTTCGTCGACGAATCGGCAGACTCTATGCTCAGTACGATGTCTCCTTCAACACATCAAATAGGCTGATGTTGGGAGGTGAGTTCCTGTATGACGACATAGCAGGTTCTCGCTATCGCGATTCTTCGGGCAGCACACCACTGTATCGCACCGGTGTGGCATTTGTGCAGTGGGAAGGACTCCCCACGTCGTGGATATCCTATGTGCTGAGCAGCAGGTTGGATCACAACTCTGTCTACGGCACGGCGATCAGTCCGCGATTCTCCTTGCTTTGGAAGCCCAACGGACACCTGCGAGTTTCAGGAAGCATTGGCTCAGGTTTCAAGGCTCCTGATTTTCGCCAGCTCTTTGTGACCTTCTCCAACAGACTAGCAGGAGCCGGCTACGATCTAATCGGCGCACAGCGGCTGGGGGTTGCGCTCGAGCCGGAGCGCAGTGTATCGTATGATGCTGGTCTTCGCTATGAGGATGGCCACCGTCAGCTAACATCATCAACATCGTTACTATACAATGCAGAGATTCGGGGTTTTCGCAATGACCTTAGCAACCTGATCGAGTTTTACTATGTCAAGTCAATCAACGGACGCGATGTGTACTCATATCGCAATGTAGCGCAGGCCTACACGCAGGGCATCGAAGCTAATCTTACGTTGGCATTGGCCCACGAGCCGACTGGTTTATATTCTCTTTCAGGGGGCTATCAGTTTCTCGATGCCGCAGATGTGCAGGTGCTTCGCGCAATCGACAATGGAACTGCTGGATACATCGGCACTGGTAAGGATGTACCTCTTACTCGCGATGCTTACCAAGGACTCTGGGGGCGCTCGCGCCACAGCGGCACGATCCGCCTACAATACGACACGCCAGATAAGCAGTCCAGCGTCAATATTCGCCTGCAGCTTATTGGTCGTTTTGGAGATGAATCTCTCGACAAGAACGGATATGCCATATCTGAACCACCACGCAAGGTTCTTGACCGAGATGATGAGTTCGTTGCTGGGTACACCGTTGTCAATGCCTCATACACAACAACGATCACTTTTGCCGGACATGGCATCAAGGTTGGTGTTGGCGTGCAGAACGCTTTAGACATAGCAACACCAACGCGCATACCTGGACTAGTAGGACGTCAGTTCTACCTCCAATCATCTACGCAGTTCTAAATTGGCTTAAAGCCTTCAAAGGCCTGCAGACAGCTATTGCAATAGTGTAGTGACCTGCATAGTGTTGGTCCAAACGGACTCTTGAGCGTTGTCTTGCGAGACCCGCAATATGGACACGCTACGTTATTCAACACATCAAGCTCAAGTGCCAATGTATCAAACTGCTCTGGAGGTGCCAGGCCATGCTTCAGCAGGGCTGCTCGCCCCTTTTCTGTAAGTCTGTTGGTAGACCACGGTACATCGAAGTTCACAAGTACTTCAACAGACCCAACTCCGAGTGAACGAACTGCTTGTTCAACGTCGTGCTTCATCACATCGATGGCCGGACACCCAACAAACGTTGGAGTCATTGTTACACGCACACTGCCGGCGTCGTGTACAACAACATCCGTGATGATGCCCATATCGACGACGGAGATCGTTGGTATCTCGGGGTCGCATACATCTTCTAATGCAGCGAGAACGCTCTCTGTTGTTATGCTTACCATTCAGCTGATGGGTCGATACGATAGACCTCTGTCATTTCCGTCAGCAGCGGCTGCAGATGTTCAGTATGATACCCTTTACGTCCACCATACACGGGCTCTGATTGCTCGGGCAACTCCAGATTTGCTTCCTGCAGCGTTGGGGTGATAAATGCTAGCCATTGTTGGCACACCTCTGATTCGCCTATGAACACAGACTCAGCGATCAGCGAAGCATCTGCATCTGTTTGTTCGAACATACCTAGTGCATATGGCCAGGCTTCGCGCAGCGCAGATTGCATACGAGCATGTGATTCTTCCGAGCCTTGAGCACCAAGCTGCTTAACCCATGTTTGCGCATGGTAGAGATGGTACTTCAACTCGCCACGTATCTTGACTGCGAGCTTAGCAAGGGGCTCGAAGCTGCTTTGCACCAGCGCAGTCCAGCGCATGTATTCGGCTGCATCAAACAGAAAGTGTCGAACCAGCGAGAAATCATATTCGCCGTTGGGCAATTCTACGAAATGACTGCAGCGCATATCGGTTTCGTTGCGCATGAAGGCAAGTGTATCAGGATCTGCTTGGCCAAAGTGCTCGTGTAGGATGGTATAGAGAGCCTGCGCATGCCCCAGCTTATCCTGTGCGATGGATGAGAATGCTATGTCCTCTTCAAGAAGTGGCCCAAGACCAGTCCACTCTGAGTGCCTATGCGCCAGAATCAACTCGTCATCAGCCATGCGAAAGAGCAGGTCCTGACATGCTGCAGTGTTCATGAGCCCTGTCCTTCTTTCTGTTGCTTCTTGTAGGCTTCGACCTTATTGCGTACCATATATGCGCCAACATCCCGATACGTTTTCTCAGGCGTTGTGGCGAACACATCGGCGTCTGCTGTTGCCATCGCAACAATGTCGCGTGTATTCACAACCCAAATGTTCACGGTTTGCCCCCTGCGGCCATATTGTTCTTTGGCCATCAGCAGTGCCATATCGGAATTAGGGGCGTGAACAATCCCCACGTGCATGTGATGCGCGCCAGTTTTAGCCTGGTGGAACACCTCGTAGGTTTGAAACTGGTCGAGTTCTGGTTTAGGCTCCAGCTCGGACGCAGATTCTGCGTCAATGTTCATCCGCGTAACACGCGGATCAAGTGAAATCATACGTGCCATAGAACTGCAAACTACGAAGTTATGGGGCCACAATCACTGGGAATGCGGTTATCAGACCATGGTTGTCTTCGAGCACCAGGTTGTAAAGACCAGCCGCAACATCTTCTATGACCACAGTGATACTCTGCTCACCCGTCAAGGTTGCGACCTCGGCCACTGCAACAGCAACACCATGAATATCCCGAAGGACAGCTCGAGCACTTCCCTGATGAGCTGTAGGGGGCTCTACAACAACTGTAACGAATCTGGCAGCCGGTACTGGGAATGGAGCGCGTAGTCTCCATGCACTTCCTGCTCTGAAGATCGTTGTCTGCACTTGAACATCACAACGTGAACTGCCTGCGAGCTTTATCGAATTTCCCTGTGTCAGAAACGGCAGCGTGATTACCGAGCACGTATCCTGTAAGGCAATCGTGTCCCTGAATGCACCTACCTCTTGGGCCGAGGCGCATACACGGAGCGCTCCCGTGGCAAGTGGGGCAACGATCAGCGGGAACTGGCCACGCGGCAGAGAAAAATAGACGTTGCCAACAAAATGTGCGTCGCTGATAACGAGGTCTTCGGTAGCAGACCGGTTGCGCACCAGAACATCTCTGCATCGCATTTCGCCAACATCGTGCGCTTCGACCAGAATCTCACTCGATCCCGCATCGAGAATGAACTCGGCCTTGTTGCGGGTATTGAGAACAGTTACACGTATGGTATCAGATCCACCAGAACAACCATTCTCATCAACCACAACAACCGAAAACACACCACTGGATGTTACCGTAATTGCCGGCGCAGTTTCGCCGGTAGACCATGCATAGGATGCATACTTGACTGTAGTCGAAAGTCGCACTGTATCATCGAGGCACATCACGAGATCTCGGCTGGCAACGATCGTTGGTTTCGGATTAGCATTAACCGCAAGCCGAAGCGACTGCGTTGTAGTTGTGCATCCTGCCGAATCGAGCACCGTGCATGTGTACGGACCGGGTGCATCAACAACTATCGTACGTGTTGTGTCGCCGGTACTCCAAGTGAGCTTTTGTATTGGTCCGGTTACCGTTAGTGTTGCCGTATCGCCCTGACAGAACGTTGTCTTTGATGCGCTGATTGCAGGACGGTATGTGCTCTTTGCAGCTAGTCGAATCGTATCTGCAACAAAGACGCATGCAAGCGAATCGTAGGCCCTCACAATGTATGTGCCCGTGTCGGTCAGGAATCGCGCATTTGCAACAACGTTGTCGTTCCAACGATAGTCGCCAAAAGGTCCTTTAGCCTCGACGTACACGGAATCACCAGGGCAAACACTGATTACAGGATCAGACGGCGTGATTGTGATTGATGAATTAGACGAATTGAAGTTTGATCGATAGATGCCTTGCCCTACTGCCCAGCCAAGGGTGTCGTTCACAAAGAAGATATCGTCGATATTGCCACGAATTCCGCAGTTGCGAAGTGTCCACGTAGAGCCTGCATCCTCCGTATAGAGAACAGTACGATCGTCGCCAACTCCCCACGCTGTGGTTTCGGACAGCAGGAAACATCCGAACATATTCTTCTGCGTCTGATGTTCGCGCCATGAGGCTCCTCCATCACGGCTGTAGCGAAGCGAACCCACATTGCGCGTTTGGCCATCGCAGTCCATGCCCGATGTTGGAAGCAGGATCGACCTACCGAATACGCTGATCTCCTCTGTCCAATAGCGTGGGCCTGTGTTCGAGAACTTGTACCATGTGCGACCAAAATCCATTGTTTGCCATAGTATGCCACTGCTCACTGCCCAGCCGGAACCATCATTGTAAAGGATTCCATCGCTGAGTCCACTGTTGAACTCATTGCCATAGAATGCCGTCCATGTGCGTCCTCCGTCGGATGTGCGGTAGAAAGCCTGAACACCGTTGATACAGCCACCTACGAAGTACATACCAACGCGATCATTCAGCCAGTAGGAGCCCCATCCTTTATCTTGAACCATGGGAAACGGGGTGATGTCTATCCACGTTGCTCCTCCATCATCCGAGCGAAACACGCCCCCCTGACCCGATACGAAACCTGTGCTTGGAGTAAGGAACTGTACGTACTCGAGGAAAGCGCCGGGTATGGTATTGCCCCGCCATGATTTCCCGCCGTCGGTAGTGCGGACGATGTGTCCCTCCATACTGCATGCCCAACCATAGTCAGGATTGGTAGGCAGGAAAAACACATCCAGATAGTAGCCTCCGGCAAACGGCTGCGGCACGGCCACCTCACGCCACTGCGCGAGTGCCTGCAGTGACGACAGAACGACCAACAGGCCTACAAGGAGATAGTTCTTCGTGGATATCATGATGAGGTTGGACGAATTTCAGTGTTCTTTGTTTGCTGAACAACATAAAAAAAGGGGACGCATAAAATGCGTCCCCTTTATCCCACTAACGGGAGGTATATCGACTTATTGGCGTACTACGCTAACAACCCAGGTATCGCTACCCGAAGTTACTGCTACGTTGTATACACCAGCAGAGAGGTTTGTCATGTCGAACGATGTACCGAAGGCTGCACCTGATGCAACTTCGTTGATCGAAAGGACGCGCTCTCCAAGAGCATTTGTTATGTCTACGCGCACAGCGCCTGTGAGGGCGAGTGTCGTTGCAAGTGTTACGCGACCGCTTGTTGGGTTCGGATAAACACTCATTACTGACTCACCGGCGACTACGTCTTCGTTAACACCTGTGAAGACAACTTCGAATTCATCAGATGTAGATGTGCAACCAGGAACCTTTACTGTTGCTGTGTACACGCCAGGCATAGACACCTTGTACTGGCTGTCTGAAGCACCAACGATTTCAGCACCGTTGCGGCTCCATGCCCAACCTTCTACATTTGATGATGTTGTCTTGGCTGTCAGAACATCGCCTTCACGCGAGATCATCGGCTTGCCAGGTGCTTCGTTCACAACTACAGTTACAACCGTAGATGCAACTGGGCAATTTGTAGCCTTGTCGATAACGGTTACAAAGTAGCTTCCGCTTTCTGTAACTGTTACTTCCTGACCATTTGCACCGTTTGACCATACGTATGTGTTGAAACCATCGTTTGCAACAAGCTTGACCGACCCGCCTGTGCAGAATGTTGTTGAACCAACAGCAGTAACAACTGGCTTTACTACTGGCGGTGTCTTTACACCAACAGTGTTTGACTGACCTGTGCAACCAAAGATGTCTACAACTACGCAGTATACTGTGTCTGTTGCCTTGACTACGATAGTGCGCTCAGTACCATAGTTGCCACCAACAAGCTGGCCAACCCATGAGTATGATGCATATCCGGCTGGAGCAGAGATCACTACGCTGTCGCCAGCACAGAAGTTTGCATTACCTGTAACTACAAGTTCAGGCTTTGGCGATGGATTAACTGTAACAGCAACTTCAGCTGAAGCGCCTGTGCAACCGTTTGCATCAGCAACTGTTACTGTGTAGTCACCAGACTTTGTAGCTGTGATTGACTGCGTTGTTTCGCCTGTTGACCACTTGTAAGCGCCGAATCCAGCTGGTGCTGTAAGAACAACACTGCCACCGTCGCAGAACGTTGTTGGGCCACCAAGAGCGATCGTTGGCTGAGGTCCAGCAAGAACGTTCAATGTGACAACATCAGATGTGTTTGAGCAGCCATTGCTGTTTGTTACGATACATGAATACTGGCCAGACGTACGAGCAACGATACAACGTGCTGTTTCGCCCGTGTTCCATACATACTTCGTGTAGCCGATTGGAGCACAGATCGTGATGTCGCCTGATGGACAGAACGTTGTTGGACCTGATACTGTGAGAGTGGCTGTTGGAAGTGCGTTTACAACAACTGAATAAGCGTTTGAAGCAGCGCAACCGAAACCGTTGGTCTCTGTTACTGTAAGAGTTGCTGCACCTGGAAGTGTCCACTCAACTGCAACGTTCGGTGTGCCTTGACCTGCACGGATGAAGTTTCCACCTGTAAGTGTCCAGTTATACGTGTTACCTGGAACACCACCTGTGCTGTAGTTCTCGATCGTGTTTTGGCAGGCAACGTTTGGTCCAACGACTGATGGTCGTGGAAGTGGGTTAACTGTTACAGTCTGAGAACCTGTTGTTGCACAACCAAAGCTTGATGTGTGCGTAACACTTACGAGACCATTTGCCGGGGTGATAAAGTTACCCCACTGTACTGTGATCGATGATGTGCCCTGACCCGAAAGGATTGTACCACCATTGACGACCCAGTTGTACGAGATCGAACCTGATCCAGCAGTTTGTGTTGGAACGCTACTTGTATACGTAACTGTATTGTTTGTAGCTGGGTTCGTTGCCATGTTTGTTCCACATGCAACAGCAGGTCCGCTGATAACTGGCGTTGGAGGCATCGGACGTACTGTAACGCCCGTACCCGTCGTTACTGCACATGAACCTGCAGGAAGAACGTCGATAACACCTTCTGTTACTTGCACGATACCGCTGTTTGTGTTAGGCCATACAGGGGCCGTCCATGTTACACGCACTGTGTTAGCTGCAACCTGAGTGAATGTTCCACCGATAACCGACCAGCTGTAGGAATTTCCTGTTACCAGGCCTGTTGTGTAGTCATGCGATACATTTGAGCAAGGAGAGAACGTGCCCGTGATGCTCGGCAGTGGCTGCGTACGGATGTTGATTGAATCAAGGTCGGTCGTTGTACATGTTGAGCCAGGAACTGTCTCCTTACATGCGACTGTACCAACACCTGCTGTGCCCCACTGAACCGTGATGGCACTTGTGTTCTGTCCTGAAAGAATTGTACCGCCAGTAACCGTCCACTGGAATACGTTTCCAGGTGTTGCACCGACGAGGTACGAATGTGTTGAGCTCTGACAAACGATACCAGGACGGCGCGTTGTTGGGTTACCGTAACCTGTGCCTGACTGAACGTTTGGAGTTGGCACTGGGTTCACGATAACGTTAGCTGAAGCTGTAACTGAGCATACACCACCGGTTGCTGTCTCTGTGACAGAAACCGTGGCATTGCCAGCTTGAATCCAACGAACGTTGATGAAGTTTGCTCCCGGAGGTGCGCCACCGATGTTAACCCAGTTTGAAGCAGGTGTGATACTCCACACATAGTTGCTTCCTGGAACAGCTGGTGTTGAGTACGTATGCTCAGTGTTGATACATGCAACGTTTGGTCCACCAACAGCCGGTGTCGGCGTGCGGCTTACAGCAACATTGATGGCTGTCGGTTGGTTGGTACCAAAGTTGTTACGTGTCATCGTAAGCGTCTGGTTACCTTGGTTCTGCCACTGAACAGTGATAGACGGCGTGCCGTTGCCCGTGACAAAGAAACCGCCCACGACTGTCCACGTATAGGACACACCACCACCAACACCAAGATTTTCGGTGTTGTACGTGACCTGCTGGCCTTCGCATGCCTGATTAAGATTGCCGAATGGCGAAGCGCGGTTGATCGTTTGCGCTGACAAAGCCAGCGTACCGACGGTGAACAGAACCGCCAACAACATCGAACGGAGCCAGAAAGCACCACTCTGACGTGAAGACGAGAACGCGGAATCGAATCGATTCATACGATCCTCCAAATAGAACGTTGAAATATTGTTATTCATGCTTTTAATCATCACTCTCAAAATCTTCGTTAGCACAAATGCACGCATACCCTCTACGAGGGCATCCCGCACATAGACGCGAAAATATATCAACCATGACTATCTGCCAAACCCAATACGAGAGTTTTACGGCCGACAGATGTAGTTAAGGCATATACTTTTCAACATGGAATACCCAATCAAGCACCGTGCCAAAAATACTAGATCTGGGTATTGGCACGCATTTGGGCCACAAATTTCCATAGATCTTCGACAAGATCCTTTGTTGCGAGTCCCGAAACGGCCGAAATGACCGTTGCAGAGTTTGCCTTGGCAAAGGGGCTCTTCTCGATCTCAGAGACCAGTTCCGGACCCAGAATATCGCCCTTTGTAATGCGTACAAGCCATGGTTTTTCAAGGAGATGCGGAGAATGCTGCCCCAGTTCCGACCGCAGAATCATGAGGTCCTGTTCGGGGTCCAGCGATTGAGCATCTATCAAAAACAGCAATACCGCTGTTCGCTCAATATGCCTCAGGAACTGCGTGCCAAGCCCCTTGCCCTCGTGTGCTCCCTCAATTAGCCCGGGGATATCGGCCACAGTAAAGCTTCTGTATTCGCCAACGCGCACCAACCCCAGGTTGGGCACAAGTGTTGTGAACGGATAGTCTGCGATTTTGGGTTTGGCTGCAGAAATAGCAGAGATGAGCGTACTCTTTCCGGCATTTGGGAAGCCAACAAGGCCGACGTCTGCAAGCAACTTCAACTCGAATTCGAGTGTCCACTCTTCGCCAGGCGTACCTTGGTCTGCCATACGTGGCGCCTGATTGATCGAGGTTACAAACTCTGAGTTACCTCTGCCGCCTCGGCCTCCGCGTGCCACTACATGCTGTTCACCGTGCATGGTTAGGTCTGCAATCTGCTCGCCCGACTCGCGGTTGCGCACAACTGTGCCCACCGGAACGCGAATCACGACATCATCGCCGCTACGCCCAGTGCAGTTACTCTTGCCGCCATGAGCGCCGTTCTCCGCCGTATAGTGGCGCTGGTAGGTAAAGTCAAGCAAAGTGCCCAGTTGTTTGTCTGCCTGAATAACGACGTTGCCTCCATTACCGCCGTTGCCGCCGTCGGGTCCGCCCTTGGGCACGTACTTTTCTCTGCGAAATGAAATGTGTCCGGCACCACCATCACCGGCCTTGACATAGATCCAGGCCGTATCGATGAAATTCATGAAATGCTCCTGTGAAGCGCTTGTGCAAACTCCATCGCCACAGCGCTATCGGGATGAGTGCCGCTTTGGGCATAGAATCTGTCTACAACTCCGGCAGCTTCTTTCCAGGACGGACAAAGCAGAATCTCACGAACGAGTTCATCGAATGCACCGACGTCGTTATTGAAGATCTTACGGATCACTTTAGCGCGCGATTCGGCATCAAGCAGCTCCGCAAGTCTGAGCTTCCTTGCCGGAAGTACGTCGTCTTCAGCCTTCGGTTCAATCACCGCCTCGTCAATGCTTGCTATCACCGTATCGATCACTTCCATGAATTTCTTTCTGGTAAGTGATCGAAGCTCTTCACGGTAGAGCATGCGCTCAAGTGATTGCGAGAGCGGCACAGCCCCTTTATCATCAAGGAATATGATGACCGCCTCGGTCGGAACGGTTTCCGGCGGCAGATCCGGGTTTACCTCTGCAAAGAACTGATACATCGGCTCTAGCAGCTGAACGAATTCTTCTTGCGAAAGATCCAGAATTGCATCGTTGTCGATCTTCTCGATGATACGCTCGAACTCCACTACGCTTAGAATCTCATTAGCAGATACATCCCCACGCCCCTCTGCCCACGAGCGCAGACCTTGCAGCAGGTATTCGTGGTCGCTTAGATAGTTCAGTCGCAGCAGGATCTCATAAAGGGGCTTGGTTGGTTCGCCCCGAAACACAAACCACTTAAGCGTAGTCCGGGGTCGGCACAGGAAATTCAGCCGGGTCTTGGCGGCAGCCTCTATAGTGGAAAGCAACTCTTCATGATCGAATCGGGCATGCTGCATGTATAACGCATCGAGCTCCAACAAGGCCTGGCGAACCGCTGCAACCGCAGTGTCGAAACGCGGATTCGAGGCGCGAATTGCGCGCTCCTCATGAAGCCACCAATGCACTTCCGCCTGAAAAAAAACACGGTAGGATGGATGAACCTCGTGATTGGCCACAATGGCATTGAGCGGGGTATACGGCTGCCGGGTCTCGAGCTGCTGCTCGAGTTGTTTGCGTACCCGGTCTATTTCCTTTTCGAACATGCTGGTTGGTGTTGCTACACGAATGTGTGCAAGATAGCCACTGGCCGTTCAACGGAACAATTCGCTGATCACTCCGGAGAGCCTGTCGGTGCCACGCAGTATGCGCGAGGAAACACTTTTGTCGGGGGCAGCATAGACGCCATCCAGACCCAATCGACCGGCCTCTGAGAGTCGCTGTTCGAGATAAGCCACCCGACGAACCTCTCCAGTTAGGCCGAGCTCGCCAACAAAGGCTACGCCCTGGGGAATTGCTTTATCCACAACACTGCTCACAACAGCAACTGCAACGCCGAGGTCTATGGCCGGATCCTGAATGGCTATTCCACCTGCAACATTTACGAAGACATCGCTCTGCCGCACCTGGATGCCCCCTCGCTTTTCGAGAATAGCCAAGATCATCTGCAGGCGCTTGGTATCGTATCCAGTGCTCACGCGTTGTGGCTGACTGTATCCGGTTGGAGATACAAGTGCCTGGACTTCGAGAAGGAGTGGACGTGTTCCCTCCATCACGGCAACGACGGCCGTGCCGGACTCGTGCATACTTCGCTGCGACAGCAGCACTTCACTAGGATTGAGAACCTCGTGAAGTCCGTCGGACCTCATGTCAAACACACCCAGCTCATTGGTCGAGCCATACCGGTTCTTTAGTGCGCGCAGAACACGATAGGAGTACATTCCATCGCCCTCGAACTGCAGCACAGCATCCACCATGTGTTCGAGCACCTTGGGTCCGGCGATCATGCCGTCTTTGGTAACATGTCCAATGATGAAGAGCGGCACACCCGATGACTTTGCAACCTTGGTAAGCAGCGCCGTGCATTCGCGCACCTGCGCCACACTTCCCGCCGACGATTCCAAGAGGTCAGTCGTGATGGTCTGCACGGAGTCAACGATCACAAACGATGGCTTATCACGGTCCATTATTGCAGCAATGCGCTCCACATTCGTCTCGGCAGCCACGATGATGTTATCTGTGGCTACACCAAGCCGCTCTGCACGCTGACGTAACTGGAACAAGCTCTCCTCGCCGGTTACGTAGAGGCACGGGGCTGATGGCATCTGCACAGAAATGTTGGAAGCAACCTGAAGCATCAGCGTGCTCTTGCCCATTCCAGGATCGCCCCCTACCAGAACAACACTACCCGGCACGATACCGCCGCCAACGACCCGGTCAAGCTCCTGCATTCGCGTCGAGATGCGACGCATTCCCTCGTGTGATACCGCATTAAGAAACTGCGTTTGAGAGGCGCTCACATTCTGCGACTTCTTTTTTGATGCGCTTTGTTCGACTTCTTCGACCATTGATTCCCAGGCACCGCAGCCCGGACATTTACCAACCCACTTAGGTGTTGAATGTCCACACGTGGAACAGCGATAGAGGGTGCGTATCTTCATGTCGAGATCGATCTTTCTTCTTGTGGCATCAAAGCTAGGAAATGTTCACGGCGTGATCACAGAACCAACCATAGAACAAGCATATTCGGTATGCAGGTCTGTAACAAAGACACATGCAAAGACATTCTATGCGGCATCGCACTTTATACCTGCTTCGAAACGTGATGCATGTTATGCTGTCTATGCATTCTGCAGATATGTTGATGATCTGATCGATGTTGCCATGGAGCGTGGCGACGTCTCCCGAGAGGATGCAGTTGCCCTTGTCGAACATTGGCGATCAGATGTTGCCTCGCTCTATGTTGAAGGGGGCAAACGCCGTGTGGACGATCCAGCATATCGCGATCGCGCTGATGTGCTTCGTGCCTGGGAACACACGCTGCAGCAATATCACATCCCCCGACACTTGCCGAACGAGCTGATCGAAGGTGTGCTCATGGACACGACGATCACTCGATTCGAGACATTTGATGAACTGAAAGACTACTGCTATAAGGTAGCGTCGGTTGTTGGACTGATGACAAGTGAGATTTTCGGCTACGCGTCCCCCGAGGCACTCCCACGCGCAGTAGATCTGGGTATCGCAATGCAGCTCACCAACATCATTCGTGATGTGAAGGAAGACGCCGGCCGCGGAAGAATCTATCTGGCTCAGGAAGACATGCGTGCATATGGCGTTTCTGATGAGGACATCCTGAGCAACACCATGACCGCGAATGTTCGTGCTCTGATCGTTGAGTACATCAACAGGGCGGATGATTTCTATACATCTGCCGACAAGGGCATTGCCATGCTCCATCCCGACAGTATGGTTACCGTTGTACTCATGAGTCGCAACTACCAGAAGATCTTACGCCGCGTTGAATCTATGGACTGCAATGTCTTTGCCGGAAGGGCCAGCACAAGTACGCTAACCAAGATCTTGGCTATTCCGTCTGCTTATGTTGAAGCACGCAGACTGCGCTCGCGTCAGGCGTAGTAGTATGCCGCAGATGTGAGCGTAAAATGCCCGTAGTCGAAGTCGCCCGAGGACAGATTCCAAATGAAATCTACCTGGGTTGGAATTCGCACACCTTCGAATGACTTGTATTCCGAACACTTCATCGTGAACTGTGCTTGTTCAAAGCCGCTTTTGTGGTCTCTGTACTTGTCTACTGTTACGATGCGCTCAATCTCGTTGCTCTCATTAAAGTGGAAGAGTGCACTAACACGCGTCTTGCCATCTGTGATAATGGCCTTTGCTGTTCGGTCATCTACCGATTCCCAACGCAGCGTCTTCGTGGGCAGGAATGCCGTTGGAATCCAGACAAGTTCACTCAGCAGACGGAACAGCATGGATGCATCTGTCTCAGGTCCGTCAAACTCCTGCAGTGTAAATGCACCGTAGAGTTTAATGTGCCCGTGTGCAGCTCCCTGGACATAACTCAGCTTAGCTGTCCTCCACCATGCAGCATTGTGCGTAAGAACTGCGTCCCATACCCATCCTGGTTCCATACCGGAGATCACCTCTGTGGCACGAACGCGGAACCACGGGCTGTCTTGACGATGTCGAAATGTTGCGCGCTGTTCCAGCACGGCATAGCGTAAGATTGGCTGTCCGTCTTTGAGAACCTGTGATAGATATCGCTGCACTGGCAGCGGCAGCAAGCGTGTCTGATCGCCATGGAATGCCGGCAACTTCTCCTTGCTGATCGTGCGTATCAAGCGTCGCTTGGAACGCGCCACAAAAATGCGCGAAATCAGCGCACTGCTCATAACAAGCACAAGCAGCGTTACGCCACTACCGATCAGTATGTAGAGAAGCTTTTCCATGGTATTTATGCAGAACGGCGCATCTCCCAAGCCGTAAGTCGTTCTGAGGCCGAAGTTACTAACTGCGAACTTGCAATCGCAAACGTAAGCAAGGGTATCAGCTTGAACATGCCTCGCCGAAGCGTTTGTTCGATAACAGTCGCGCTGAAGATTGTACCGGCCAACCACAATCCAAGAAGTATCGATCCAATCCAGAGGAGCAACATCAACGAGGACACTTTGCGAAACATCAGAGCACTTACGGCAGTGACGGCAAGAAAGATCCACACAACAAGGCCCCAATAATCGACGCGCGATATCACAGACGTCCATGTCTCAGAGACGACCATCACGAAACGATCCAATGAAAGACCCAGAAGCTGATCACTGGTACTTGGCTTTACCGGCAGGTAGTAGTCAAAGAACACCACGTGCCAGAGAGCAAACATCAGTGCCGACAAGCCAACAATCGAACCAAGAAGCGTTGCCGCTGTTTTGCCGCCTAGCGGCCGGCGAAGCCACACGAAGCTGAGAAGGCATCCGATTCCGACAAGCAATATCGTTTCCGTCCGCGACCAACATGCCGCAGCAAAGAAGATCGAACTGGCAGCAATGTTCGAGGCGGCATTATGCTCAGCCCCCTGCCAGATCAAATACACACCGATGACCATGAAGACCGCATTGACATAGTCTGTCTGAAGCAGATATGTGTAGCCAAACATTTCAGGTGTAAGCAGGAAGATCAAATACAGAACAGCGGCGATGAAGGGGTGGACCATCTGACGCAGAATAGCCCAGACAAGAACTGAGAAGCATACTGAGACGATACCGATCCATACTTGACTGTGCGTAAAGCCGATGAACTTCATGATCGACTGCATCAGCATAGCAAAGGGGGCATAGAACGGCTGGTTCGAAAGCTGGCCCTGAAGGGAAGGATGCGAAAAGACGCTGTTTACGATCGTATGATCAGCCACAACATACTTGGCAACGAGATCAATGCCAGCCATCGCATCGAACGGCGTAACGGGCCAGTACCAGCTAGCCCAAAGGATCATGTAAAAGATGTAGCCCGAAAGGCCAATCACCGGTAGATCGTAAAGTCGTATCGAATGCTTGGAAGGGGCTTGCAGATGCCCAAGAAGTACACGCGCTGACTTCCACAATGGTATTGTTGCCAGTACCGGAATGATCGCCGAGACAAACATGCTTGTGGCAGTGAGCGGCACCCTCACGAGGTCGCACACGAAGAACACTACAGAATGCACAAACATCCCTGCGAACATCGAAAGCAGTATCGTGATCGTGCGTGTTGTGCGCAGTTTGCATGCGCCCAGGATACCTGCACCTGTTAGCACATGCATAAGCAGAACAAAGGGTAGTCCAAGTTCTGACGGCATCACTTGCTCCGTTCAAACACGTTCAGTAGAGAGTCGATGTTCGTCGAGCCTCCCGGACGCGTTATCCAAATGGTGTTTGCTTCGAGCACAACGAATGCGTTAGCCTGCTTACGACGAATGGTATCTGACCAGGCCACAACGTTGTGCAAGCCAACCATCCATGTAAAGATTCTTGGATCTGTCCAGATGGCCTCGGTCTGCATAAAGGTATTGGCATATCCGCGTGGCGGAAGCAACAGCACATCTGTAGGACGCATCTTTGCAACGATATACTCTGGAATTTCAAGATTGGCCATCTGCCGCATATAGATGCGTTCGCGAACACTTCGGATCTTGTTGAGCGAATCCAGCTTGGATCTATAGAGCTCAACGCGCGATTCGTACGATGCAGCATATGGGTTACTGCCGTCAGCAGACATAAAGCCGAGCATCATCCAAATGCACAAGGCCATACAGGCCGTAAGAATTACAGCAGGTATCGAATAGAAGGGTGGTCGTGCAGTGGTCATTCCTGGATGAACACTAGGCGCTAGCGAGCGCCTCCGCTCCTCCAACGATTTCCAACATTTCAGTTGTGATCGCTGCCTGACGTTCGCGGTTGTAGACCAATTGAAGCGCCGTGATCAGCTCACGGGCGTTTGTAGTCGCATTCTCCATGGCCATTCGACGCGCCGCATTCTCGGCTGCGTTCGAGTCAAGCAGACTGGTCCAGATCTGTAGCTTGATATACATCGGCAGCAGTGTATTCAGGATCTCAGATTGCGACGGTTCATAGATATAGTCGGCACTTGAGGATCCGGCTGTCGAGGCATCAGCAGATTGAATGATTGGAAGCAGCTGCGTAGTGCGTACTTCCTGACGCATCACGTTCATAAACTGATTTCCAACAATCTCTACGTGATCGTACTGTCCACTCAAAAAGAGATCTGTCACAAGTTCGGCGATCTCAACTGCCGTCGAATAATCCAGCTTGCCGAAGACATCATTGAACTCACGTGCAATAGGATCTTTGCCTTTGCGAGCAGACGCAACAGAGCGCTTGCCAACAGGGATAAGATGGATCTTAGCGTTGGGGTGCTGCGACTTCAACTCGCTTATCCGGGTTGAAACCACACGCAGCATGTTTGTATTAAAGGCACCACAGAGTCCACGATCAGAGCTTATCGCAATCACTGCAACGTTTGCGACAACCTTGCGCTGCTCAAAGAACGGATGCACATAATCTGAGTCGGCCGACGACAGATTGCCCAGGATCTTCTGCACTTGATTTGCAAAGGGGCGGGCAGCCGTAATAGCATCTTGGGCACGGCGCAACTTCGCTGTTGCAACCATACTCATGGCCTGCGTGATCTTTGATGTGTTCTTGACCGATGTTATTCGGTCACGTGTTTCGCGTAGCGTTGCCATCGTTTCTTCCGACGTTTAGCATTCAATTTTCAACAATACGGCCAATCTTGGGTAAGATAGCCTTGTACATAGTCAGCAACTGTGTCTTCGAGTGTACCGAACGTCATGTCTGGCATCAGGCGGTTCAACGCCGCCATGTCTGCTTGCGTGTAGTTCTGGTACTGCTTCGACAATTCCATCGGCATCTCAACGTAGGAGATCACCGGCTCTCGTCCGAGTGCAACGAACACAGCATTCATAAGGTCGTTCCACGTACGAGCTTTGCCGGTGCCGACATTCATGATGCCGTTTACGGTTGGCTGCTGCAGAAGCCTCATCATTACCGTACATACATCTTTGACGTAGACAAAATCTCGCATTTGTCCGCCGTCACTGTAGGCCGCGTCGTTACTCTTAAACAGTGTTACCGACCCTGAGGACAAGATCTGCGGCACTGCCTTTGAAACAAGACTCGCCATTGATCCCTTGTGATACTCGTTTGGACCGAACACGTTGAAGAACTTGAGTCCTGCACAAGCCCCCTCCATGCCTTCCCTGCGTATCCACTGATCGAATAGATGTTTGGAATATCCATACATATTCAGCGGACGCAGATCGGTTGATGCATCACTGTATCCGCGCTCTCCAGCGCCGTATGTAGCAGCGCTGCTCGCATAGATGAATCGTGCATTGTTTTCGAATGCAAACTCAGCTACATCTACACTGTAGAGATAGTTGTTGTCGTAGAGGTAATCGGCGTTAGACTCTGTCGTTGCCGAACATGCACCCATGTGGATGATGGATTCGACATCTTCGAGTCCACCGATGGCCATCAACTCTCGAAAATCTTCTTTGCTGACGATGTCAATGTACGTTTTACCGACAAGGTTCTTCCACTTCGTCCCCGAACCCAGAGAATCGACCACCAACACATCCGATCGACCAATGGCGTTAAGCTGCTGCAGCATACAGCTGCCGATAAAGCCCGCACCACCGGTCAGGATGATCATGGTACTACCTTAGACCGTTGTTGCAAAGCGCTCAGTGAAACTCGAAAGAGCAGACTTGAGCTTAGCAACAACTTCGTCTGTGAGTGCCTTGTGAACACGCAGATCGTTGATGATATCGGCTTGATTTGCATGAACAAAGTCAAGAAGCTCCGACTCATAACGCTTGATGCTGTCTACCGGCAGTTCATCCATGTAGCCGTTCGAGGCCGCATAGATCACAACGACCTGGTCTTCGACCGTTACAGGTGAATATTGTGGCTGCTTCATCACCTCGAGCAGACGAGCGCCGCGGCGCAGCTGCTGCTGCGTTGTCTTGTCAAGATCGGAACCGAAGCGAGCAAACGCCTCAAGAGCACGGAACTGTGCAAGATCCAGCTTAAGCGGACCAGCAACCTTCTTCATGGCCTTGATCTGAGCATTACCACCCACACGCGAAACCGAGATACCAACATTAAGAGCCGGACGAACACCAGCGTTGAACAAGCTTGGCTCGAGGTAGATCTGACCGTCGGTGATGGAGATAACGTTTGTTGGGATGTATGCCGAAACGTCGCCGGCCTGCGTTTCAATCACTGGGAGTGCCGTGAGCGAACCGCCACCAAGGCTGTCGCTCAACTTTGCTGCGCGCTCCAGAAGACGACTGTGGAGATAGAACACGTCTCCCGGATATGCTTCACGTCCTGGTGGACGGCGCAGAAGGAGTGAAACCTGACGGTAGGCAGCGGCCTGCTTCGAAAGGTCATCATAGATAACGAGTGCATGACGTCCGTTGTCGCGGAAGAATTCACCCATCGAACAACCGCTATACGGAGCAACGAACTGCAGAGGAGCTGGGTCGGATGCAGTAGCAGCAACAACCGTTGTGTACTCCATAGCCCCATACTTTTCTAGCGTTGCTACCACGTTGGCAACTGTGGAGCCCTTTTGTCCGATAGCCACATATACACAGTACACAGGCTTGATGCCTTGCTCTTGTGCTTCTTTTGTGTGTGTATACTTCTGGTTGATGATCGCATCAAGCGCAACTGTTGTCTTACCAGTTTGGCGGTCTCCGATGATGAGCTCACGCTGACCACGTCCGATCGGGATAAGAGCATCAATGGCTTTGATACCCGTTTGAAGGGGCTCTGTAACCGGCTGACGATCGATAACACCCAGGGCTTTGCGCTCGATAGGATAGAACGCTGATTCTTTGATCGGGCCCTTGCCGTCCATTGGGCGTCCAAGTGGATCGACCACGCGGCCAACCAAGCCGTCGCCAACAGGCACGGAGGCGATACGGCCCGTACGGCGAACTTGATCGCCTTCCTTTACGAGCGAGTCATCACCAAAAAGAACCGCACCAACATTGTCTTCTTCAAGGTTGAGCACCATGCCGACAACGCCGTTTGGAAACTCAACAAGTTCAGAGGCCATCACATTTGCGAGACCATAGATACGTGCAACACCGTCGCCAACCTGGAGAACGGTACCCACTTCATATACGTCTGTCTCTTTGTCGAACCCCGTCAACTGTCGACGGAGTATCGCGGAGATCTCATCGGGACGAACATCAGCCATTCTAGTAATTCCTTGAGTATTGTTTCATTTTCTTCGTTAGTTGATCAGGCCGAAGCAAGCTTATGCTTCAGCACGTGCAGTTGGTGACGAATAGAGCCGTCCTGGATCTCATCGCCGATACGAACAACTGCTCCACCCATGATCGATGGGTCTACGCGATATGTTGCGATAACCTTCTTGCCAAGCTTCTTTCCGATTGCAGACTCAATGCTTGTGCGCTGCGCAGCATCAATCTCTACTGCCGAGGTCACTTCAACACGTTCGATCTTTTCCAATCCATCAACAAGTGCGCGATACTCCGACGCGATTTCACGCCAGAGATCCCCACGACCCTTATCGATTACCAGATTGAAAAAATCGAGTGTCGTGGCCGACATTGACGCACCAAGTGCTTCCTGCAGAACAGTCTTCTTAACCTTGCTTTCGATTACGGGGCTCCGCAGCATCGAGCGCAATTCGCGCGACGATTCAGCCGTGCTGCGCAACAATTCAACGTCGCGCGTCACAGCATCAGTGATGTTCTTTTCTACAGCTACGCTGAGCAATGCCTTGGCGTATCTGCGTGAGATCTTAAGTGTTGACATACTTCTTAGTTCTTCGAGAGTTCGTTCACGTAGTCTTCTACGATACGCTTGTGATCATCGCCCTGCAGGTTACGTCCAAGCAACTTTTCTGTAGCCTCGACAACCAGTGTCGAAACCTCCGTGCGCAGAGCTTTGATCGCATCATCCTTCTGACGCTCGATCTCGCGCTGAGCTTCTGTGAGCTTCTGCTGCTTAACGTGTTCTGCTTCTTCTGCCGCCTTGCGAATGAGCGTCTCAGCCTGAACACGGCCTTCTTTGACGATCTCCATCGTCTCGCGCTGAGCCTTTGCAAGACGCTCCTGATTGTCGCGAATCAGCTCTTGCGCCTCGCGATTGGCGTTTTCTGCTGCTGTGATCGCCTCGCGAATGGAAGCTTCACGCGCTGCGATTCCATCGCGCATGGGCTTCCAGCCAAACTTGCCGATGATCAGGGCAAAGATTGAGAAATTGATCAGGGTCCAGATAACCAGACCGGGCTCGAACTGCAAAAATGCTGGCATTGATGTCTTCCGTCGAAACGAGATTGAAATACACTGTCAGGTCCGATGTTCATCGGTCTTTGAACGTTTCATACAACATCCAAAGACCGACCCTGCACGCAGGATCGGAAGAGATTCTTTACTGCTTAACAGCAAGAAGGATACAAACAACGCCTGCCAAAAGTGCAACGCCTTCGATAAGAGCTGCACCGATGATCATCGTTGTACGGATGTCACCAGCATTTTCTGGCTGACGGCTGCTGGCTTCGAGAGCCGCAGCTGCAAGGCGACCGATACCAGTGCCTACACCAAATACCGTGATTCCGAGTCCGATGCCTGCTGAAAGCCAAGCAAAAGCAACTGCTTCCATGTGATTCCCTTCCAAATGAAGTAATTGTGAATAAGTGTGATTGATTCCGACGTTAGTAGCAATTAGTGCGATGCAGCATGATCGTGATGGTTGTCATGAGCAGCATGATCTCCAAGTGCAAGACCGACAAACACCGCAGATAGCATCGTAAAGATGTATGCCTGCAAGAATGCAACCAGCAGCTCAAGCAGGTAAATGAACACGGAGAACAAGACGCTGATCGGTGCAACGCCCCAACCAACAACCTCGCCCATCTCTTGTGCAAAGAAGAAGATCAAACCAACGAGCGACAACAGCACGATGTGGCCTGCCGTCATGTTGGCGAACAAACGAATCATCAATGCGAAAGGCTTCGTGATGATACCAACAAGCTCGATCGGCACCATGATGGGAGAAATGTACGCTGGTGCGCCCCCTAAGAGGTGTTTGAACCACGAGCCCACTCCTGCGTCCTTAAAGGCGATGTAGTTCACCACAACCAATGTGCATGTGGCAAGAGCCATTGTAACCGGCAAAGCGCCTGTGGCAGCATGAGCTCCCGGCAGAAGCGAGATAAGGTTCAATGTGAGGATGAAGAAGAACAGGCTGAGCATGAATGGCATCAGGCGCATGGCGCGCTTGTCTGTTCCTACATTCGGACGAACAATTTGGTCGTGAACGTAGAGGACCACCGACTCGATAACGTTTTGAATGCCGCGAGGCGCGCTGATCGGGTTCTTCTTGTATCGGCCACGCACAACAGCGAAGATCACAGTTACGATGATCATTGCTATCCACTGATACGCCACAAAGTTTGTAACAGACAGGTCGAGCTTGGGTCCGGCAGGAGCTCCACTGGCGTCTTTCACTGTGGTGCTCACGATGTGATGCGGTGCCGCCGGATGGTGCATCGTGTACACACCCGACTCCTCCATCGCATGAAGATTGGGATACATGTGCAGTGAGTTGTTCTGATCTAGCAGAACAACCGGCAGTATCTCATACGTCCCAAAAAAGATGTCTAATTCGTGGTGATCACCAAGCTTGTCGAGCAGCTTGTTAAATGTGAACTTGTCTGACGCTTCCGCCGTAGCCCCATGCGCACCGGCAGCATGCGCTGCATCGTGATGTGCAGCAGTTGCTGTGGTTGCTGAGTCGTGTTTTGCCGCTGGCTCTGTGCTCATCCAGTGAAACCTAATACGTTAAATTCTTTTTTTTTACCGGGTCTTCTCACGTTCCGAAGTTGAATCTGTTTTTGCTTTTCCATAGAGAAGTGAAAAAAAAACACTTCTACCATCAGAGCAACAAAGGCCGATATCGAGAACGTCAGGGCAAAAGCAACTTTGTCGAGATCGATCACACCAAGCCCTACATAGGCAAGCGATACGACCACGATCGCGCGAATGGCAAGACTGCCAAACACCATTGCCATGAATGCATTGAGTTCCTTCGTAGAGGCTTTTTTGGCCACAACGTAACCAATCCAGGAATTGACCACGCTTATCGCGAGTGCTGCTAGCACAGCTACGAACGGATTCTTCACATCCACGTTTTGCAACAACCTTTCTTTACGATACTTCGTCTGCTTTGTTCTCGCGCCGAGCAAGTCGTTGCACAGTGCGAAGAAACTGAACCAGTCCAACTACGCTTCCGATGACAACCCCAGCCAATACACCTATTGGCGTCATTGCATATTCGATGTCAATCCAATACCCAATAGCACCGCTGATAAGTACCGTACTTGCAAGCTGAACTCCCAGCCCGAGATACGGTGCAGCCTGCTGCATGGCAGATGTCTTGGACTGCACGGGGAACCCCACCAGTAAAACGTGCGCAAAAATAGGTCGTGGGCGATTAAAAGCCCAATTCACGGAGCGTATTTACGACTGCATCGCCATAGATATTTACACTCTCCCCATACCAAGTGCCATCAGGCACAAATCTCAGGGCGCCGTAGGTTGATGGGTCGAGTGATTCCACGTTGCTGGTGGCGATAACACTGCGCTCTTCAGGTCGAAACTCATTGTCATAGTCAACCACTGCGATGGCGCAACCGAACTCGACAACTCCCTGCTCATCGATTGGCGCTTTCTGGTAGCCAAGAAGGGCGAATGGGATACGCAGCTTAACGATATATCCGTCTGGCCGCTGCGCGGTAACCACCCTAAGTTGTTTGCGGGCCTTGACTTGCGCAGGGTCCAGCTCGTCGGTGGTTTTGATCGCCACACGCGGCAAGTTATCCCCAAAGTCGCCCAGGCGGACAGTAAACGTATACAGCCCTGAGTCGCTTGCGCTTCGCACAACAACTTCTTCTCTGTCAATTCTGGATAGATACCTCGAGCGGCTTCCTTCTGCAGGGGGCGCTACATCGAACAACAATTCAACGTGGTCGGCAATGCAGGTGTCACACCAGCCGGTAACCACGTTGGAGTCTCGAACATAAACTCGGGCATAGAGGTGGTCTTCGTCATAGACCATTCGAGCCGAAAACGACACATCAGATTCTCCCGTCCACCAATACGCCCCCTCAGGAACGTGGCTTGTGGTTGCGACGGTAACCTCGGAAACGTAACCCGCGTAGATCTGCCTGCTTCGGCTGTAACATGGTATGGTAAGGAACTCGGTGGTAAATACTTCCTCGTTCTTGCGGTTGGCCAGGCGCTCGCTGGTGCGAAGCGTTTGAAAGGATCGGAAACTCTCGTGCTGAAATGCTTCAATCTTGTCGCTGATGAATTCATCAACGAGTACAACAGCCCCTTCCGTGAAGCGATAACCTCGAATGGACCAGTCCTCTGATTTACGCTTCTGCGTAACATAGCAAGCGACGTCTTTGATCACCACACCTACTTCCAAGGGCAATTCAACGTACTGAAATGGCATTCGGCTTACCGGCACGAGGTATCCTTCGACGTCCACGAACATGTAGACAACACACTCTTTCTTGCGCGTACCAAGGATATGCACTGAGAGTGCGAGATCATAAAATCCATCGCCACTGAAGTCGCCTACATCCCAACCCCAGATCTTGTAGTTCGATCCCTGAGGCATGGCCATGCGCACATCCCCCAGTAGATCCTCAGCAAAGTACGGGTCTGCCCTGCGCGTGAACTCATCAAAATCCATACCTGCCTGCGCATGAACTGCTGGCGAAGCAAGCAGAAACGATGCGACAACGATGGCTGATATGGTTAGGATGTATTTCAACGGGGCTTATCGAGTTGCAGAATCATGCAGAATGGTATCGCGAACGACAATATGACTTGCCTTGAGCCTGGCACCGAACTGCCCGACCACTTGTGCCGATGCATACGAGGCCAATCGCGCCGCATGCTCCGGATGATGTCCGTGCAGTACTCCATACAAAAATGCACCGGCATACATGTCTCCCGCACCCGTTGCATCTACGGCATCAACGGCATACGCTGGAACACTGGCCTCAATGCCGTTAAATCTCACCTGTGAACCTTGAGCGCCCTTCGTGACGACCACGTGTGAAAAATCAGACGAAAGTTTACGGTATGCATCGTCGGCATGTTCCTCATGGGCAAGCGACGAGGCCTCGCGCTCATTTGCAAACACGAGGTCTGTGCGCTTGAGAACGTCCCGCAGGCGATCACCGAACACGTCTACGATAAATCCGTCAGAGCAGCTAACAGCAACATGTGTTCCATGCTTCTTCGCATAAAACAGAGCTGCATCGACAGCTTCTGTGCCGTTGTCGTCTGTAAGCTTATACCCTTCGATATAGATCCATTCACTACGGCCGATGATGTCTTCACTCACATGAGTGCGGCAGTAGTGCTGGTTGACTGCAAGTGTGGTGTTGAGCGTACGCTCGCTATCGGGTGTGATAAGCACAAGACACGAGCCTGTCGTTTCTCCGCCGACGAGTTCAGCCGAAAGAACAATGTCCATCTCACGAAACTCAGAAGCGTAGAACTCGCCATAATGGTCTGCACCGAGGATCGACGTATACGCCGCTTTTCCGCCGAACTGCGCAAATGCAATAACTGTATTAGCTGCAGAGCCGCCACTGCACCTATGCGCATCGCGTGAGCTCAGGGCGGCGATCATCTCCTGCTGACGCTTAGCGTCAGTAAGTGTCATCGCTCCTTTGTCTACGCCAAAGGCGGCAAGTTCCTCTTCAGATACTTGATACTCGATATCGACAAGTGCATTGCCAAGCCCCGTCAGAAGAATATTCTTCATATCACTATCCCCGATTCCCGCATGATGGCTTCACAGAGTTCACCGAACTCCATTCCGTTCTGGCGTGCCGCCATCGGAAGTAGACTTGTCTCTGTAAATCCCGGAATGGTGTTTACCTCGAGACATACCGGCATCAGATCCTCAGTTAGACGGAAGTCTACACGGCTATACGCCCTGCACCCAAGTACGTTGTGGGCAGCAACGGCAAGATTCTTCACGTGCTCTTCAACTTCTTCTGTAAGGTCTGCCGGACAATGGTACTCTGTGCGGCCTTTGGTGTACTTGTTTTCAAAATCGTAGTACCCTGCCTTCGGTTCGATCTCGATGATCGGCAATGCTTCGCCCCCTAACACAGGAACTGTTAACTCGCGACCCGGAATGAATCGCTCAATCAGTATGGTCGAAGAAAAATTGCCAGCCAAGGCAATAGCTGCAGAAAGCTCCTCTGCAATGGGGCTGTGAAGGATCGTCATGCCCACGGTTGAACCCTGATCGTTTGGCTTAACAACCAGGCCACCGTTGATCTCTTGGATGATGGCTTCCATCATGTCGACATCACTATGCTGGTCTGGCGTTACCGTTACCCATTGTGCGGTAGGAATGCCGGCCACCTGAAAGAGCATCTTCGAAAGGCCTTTGTCGATCGCCGTTGCGCTTGCAAGCATCTGACTGCCGGTGTAGGGTATGCTTCGCATGTCAAGCAGCGACTGCACATACCCGTCTTCTCCGTATTGTCCATGCAGCAGGATGAACACCGCATCAACGTCATCCAGATGCGACGATGTGATGCATGCAAGCAGCTTTGCCGGACTGAACTGTGCGCGCTCTTGCTCGGTTACTTCACGCGGCATCGCTGCACGAAGCTCGTCGTCGGTAAGGGGCTCGCCATTGCCACGCAGCGGATCGAGCGCTATCACGGTATGCCCACGCTCACGCAGTGCAAACGTCGCCGCACGGCCACTCAGGAGTGAAATGTTGCGCTCTGGACTAAGTCCGCCAAGCAGGACAGCAATCTTCATGATATCTACAGCGTTTCTTGATAAAGTTTGCGAAGAAACTTCACGTCTTCCCACGTATGCTTCTTCCAATCAGGATTGCGAAGGAGTGCGGCCGGGTGATACGTCACGATTGTGCGAATACCCTGGTAATCATGGATGCGTCCACGAAGCTGCGTCATGCTCTCTTTGTTCTTCAGCAGCGTATTGGCTGCTGTAAGACCAAGGGCAAGAATAAACTTGGGTTTGATCAGTTCTATCTGTTTCCACAGATATGGTTCGCACTGATCAGTCTCGGATGCAAGGGGCTTGCGGTTGTTTGGTGGACGGCACTTGAGGATGTTGCAGATGTAGACGTCGTCTCGCCCAAGTTCTACTGATTCCAAAATCTTCGTCAGCAGTTGGCCCGCCCGTCCTACGAACGGCAAGCCCTGCTCGTCCTCGTCTGCGCCCGGTGCTTCACCTATTACCATGATGTCGGCGTTCGCATTTCCGCTTCCGAAGACGAAGTTGGTACGTGTAGCGCCAAGCGCACATTTCATGCAGCCGCAGATCTTGGTATTGAATTGCTCCAGTGATGTCACGTCTTCATGCCCCGTTGATGATGCAACCTCCATCGCAGGAAGTGTCTGCGACAGATTTTCGGCCAACATTGTCTCAGGCTCAGGTTGCGATGGGGGCAAACTACGAACAGGACGTTCTACGTTATCAACGTACAACGTCCTGCCATACATCTGCTCTTGCTGACGAAGGTATCGTAGTAGCTCAGTTCTGGGATCTACCATACCTAGTGCTTATTCTTCGTGCGCTTCTGCTTCTTCTGGTTCTTCAAGGGATTCGCCTGTCTTTGATTTCGCTGTCGCGAACACGATCAATCCCGTCTTCTTGTCAAGCTTGCCCTTGATAACACTTCCGTCTGTAAAGCCCCCTCGAAGCATTTCTTCTGCGATCGGATCTTCGACGAATCGCTGTATCGTTCTCCGTAATGGACGCGCGCCATACTTCTCATCAAATCCCTTCTCAGCAAGAAACTCCTTAGCTGTCTTACCAAGATCAAGCGAAATGTTGCGCGTAGAGAGTCTTTTGACAAGACTCTTGAGCTGAAGATCGATAATGCGGAGCATGTGTTCCCTCTTGAGCGAGTGGAAGATCACATACTCGTCGATGCGATTGAGGAACTCCGGATTGAAGAGGCGCTTCATGGTCTCTTCAACGGTAGACTTCATGTTCTCGTATTCATCGGCCGCCGCATCTGATGTAAAACCGATCTTACCACCGGCCTTTACATCGCGCATGCCAACGTTCGACGTCATGATGATGATCGTGTTCTTGAAATCTATCCGACGTCCAAGTCCGTCTGTGAGCTGACCATCATCGAACACCTGCAAAAGGATGTTGAACACATCCGGATGGGCCTTCTCGATCTCATCCAGCAGAACGATGCTGTACGGTTTACGGCGTACCTTTTCTGTAAGCTGTCCGCCCTCTTCGTATCCAACATAACCCGGAGGTGCTCCCACGAGTCTGGACACAGAGAACTTCTCCATGTATTCGCTCATGTCAATACGGATGAGTGCATCTTCGCTGTCGAACATATAGCGCGCCAGTGCCTTTGCAAGCTCTGTCTTGCCAACGCCTGTTGGACCAAGGAACATGAACGAGCCTATCGGACGAGACGGGTCCTTGAGTCCGGCCCTTGCACGGCGGATAGCCTTTGCAAGATGCTCTACAGCCTCGTCTTGACCAATCACCTGACCCTTGAGCTCTTCTGCCATCTTGAGCAGCTTGGCGGTCTCGCCCTCTGCGATGCGATTAACAGGGATGCCCGTCATCATCGCAATCACGTCGGCAACGTCTTCTTCTGTTACATCGTACACTACCTCTGTAGCGTTCGACTCCCATTGTTCTTTTACCTGCTCAAGCTCGGCCAGATGTTGCTTTTCAAGATCACGCAATCTGGCGGCTTCTTCGAAGTTCTGATTCTTGACAACAGAGTTCTTCTGCTGCCGCACGTCTTCGATCTTTGCCTCAAGCTCGAGCACTTCCTTTGGCACATGAATATGCGCCAGGTGCACGCGCGCTCCTGCTTCGTCCATGACGTCGAGTGCTTTATCTGGCAGGAACCTATCAGTGATGTAGCGGTCTGCCATCATCACACATGCGCGCACAGACTCGTCAGTGAAACGCACACCGTGGTGCTTTTCGTAACGATCACGCACGTTGGTGAGAATCTGAATTGTCTCGTCTGCTGTCGGCGGATCTACGAGGATCTTTTGGAAACGTCTATCGAGCGCACCATCCTTTTCGATAAACTGACGGTATTCATCAAGCGTTGTGGCACCAATACATTGGATGTCTCCCCGCGCCAGCGCGGGCTTAAACATGTTTGATGCATCCAGCGAGCCACTTGCGCCCCCTGCTCCAACAATGGTGTGCAGCTCATCAATGAAGAGAATAACGTCCTTTGCCTTTTCGAGCTCAGACATAACAGCCTTCATGCGCTCTTCGAACTGTCCTCGATACTTTGTACCCGCAACAAGAGCTGCCAGGTCCAGAGTAACAATGCGCTTATCGAACAGCACACGGGAGACCTTCTTATCGATGATACGTATGGCCAAACCCTCGATGATGGCGGTCTTGCCTACTCCTGGCTCTCCAATGAGCACTGGATTGTTCTTTTTTCGACGCGAAAGGACCTGCGCTACACGTTCTATTTCTTTCTCGCGTCCAATGACCGGGTCGAGTTTACCCTCGACGGCAAGCTTCGTAAGATCACGTCCGAAATTGTCGAGCACAGGTGTTTTGGCCTTTTCGGGCACGCCCTTCGCCTTGCCGGGTCCAGTTGAAGAGGACCTCTCCGGACGCTGAGGCGCAGGTGTAGACTTGCCGCTCAGATAGGCGTCCAGCTCCTTGCGGACGCTGTCGTAGTTGACAGAGAACTGACCCAGAATCTGAGCAGCAATGTTGTCTTCGTCGCGCAACAGCGACAGCAACAGGTGCTCTGTGCCGATCACATCGGCCTTGTAGAGTTTGGCTTCCAGGTACGTGATCTTGAGTACTTTTTCGGCTTGTTTCGTGAGTGGGATATTGCCAATTGTCAATGGCCCACTCATCGTGCGAACAGTATCTTCGATGGCACGTTTGAGCTTGCTAAGGTCTACACCCAGATTGCGGAGGATCTTTACGCCGATTCCTTCGCCTTCGCGGATAATACCCAGCAACAGATGCTCGGTTCCGATGTAGTCATGTCCAAGACGTAGCGCTTCCTCGCGGCTGAGCCTGATGACGTCTTGAACGCGGTTTGAAAAATTGCCTTCCATGGCCGAGATCCTTGTTGAACGTGGTGATGGATGCTCATAGACGAACAGCCAGCCGTTCTGTTACTTTTGGAAATATACCACGTCAATTTGACGGCCTGAGTGGAAGATTATACACACCCACTCAGTCCATCAAGTCCTTGACAACACCCACTTTGATGACAAGTTGGGGCAGGGAACTTACCTTGACCACTTTAACTGGAGCTGCTGCCTTTGGTGCAGCAGGCTTCTTTTTACCGCCCTTTACTGGGGCTGGCTCCGGCACTGCTGCGGCAACGCTCTGTACCGGCTGCGCAGGGAATGGCTCATAGGTGTACTTAATGCGAACATCGCCGTTCTTGACGGGCCGCAGACGCGTCTTGAGCGTATCGATACGCTCCTGGATGAGGGACTTGTTAGGATCCTCAGGATCGACTGGTTTGATCGGCTCTACTGGAGGTGCTTGCCCCTTCTTGACCTTCTTAGAAGCCTTGACCCATGCGTCATAAGCCTTCTTGTAGGCAGCATCATTTGCAGCTTTTGCTGCGGCAAGCCTGTCTTCATCAGCAGCGATAAACAACACAACGTTCATACTCTGATTTGTCTTCAGCAGCGCTCCGAGGTCTGCAAGCGCTTTAGCCCCTTGCTCCGTAACAGATGCAGCATTCTTATCGAACGCATTAGCCGTTGTTGAGATCAGCGAGCCCTGCACAAGAGTCTTGATCAGGAAATCCTGCTTGATGATTTTAAACTTCTCAGACGCAGGGATGTTGACAATCTCTTCCTTGCGGTAGACATTGTAACCGGCAATGGCAATCTTGTGCGGACCCGACTCGGCCAGGGTCTGCAGATAGGATCCGTCTTTGGAGTTGGAGTTGATCGAGATGCGCTTTCCTGATGGGGTAAAGATGTACATCTTCGCTCCAACAGGTGTCCCTGTTGCCTCATCACGCACAAAGCCCTCGAGGTTCAGGTTGGCCTGCTGTGCCGTTGCACCAATACTCAGTATCAGTGTGCAAATCACCGTCGATACCATAGGTCCAATTCTCAACGCAATCCTCACGCCGTTACCCCTTAGATGAATTCAAAAATGAAGCAATGCCCGTCTTGCAATCGTCTGTTTGACGTGCAAGGGCATTCATAACAGTAGCATACTGCAGACCCGCATCCAGCGACATGCCATGAACTGCGTTGAGCATGTGTTTTGTGAGCCCCATAGCCGACATACTATTCTTTGCCAGTCGACGCGCCAGAGAATAGACTTCCGTCTCCAGCACATCATCATCTACCACACTGGTGATCATGCCCAGTCTGTGCGCCTCTTCAGCCGAAATGTTCTCAGCACTGAGAAGAAGTCGGCGTGCCTGTGTGTCGCCAATTTTGCGAACCAGATACACGAGCACAATCGCCGGTATGAATCCAATGCGAACCTCTGAATACCCGAATGTTGCGTTAGTGCGCCCGGCAATCACAAAGTCGCATACAGTTGCCAATCCGCAGCCGCCGGCAATGGCTGGTCCATGAACCATAGCTATCACAGGCTTCGAACACTCTGCGATAGACTGAAACATATCCTTGAGAGCTGTAGAGTCTTCGATGTTCTGGGTTGGTGAGAGCTCAGAGATCTTCTGCAAATAGGCAAGATCTGCGCCAGCGCAGAATGCACTGCCGGCCCCCTTCAGCACGATCACTCGCACGGTGTCGTCCTGCGCACATTTCGTGATCGTCGCATGCAGTTCGGCGATCAGTTCTGTGCTCAGCGAATTGCGCTTCTCCGCTCTATCAAGCAACAGTGTTGCTATTCCGTCTGCAACTGTAGTGGCAAGTACGCTCATGGCAACAAAGATACGGTTCTGAGGTTGTCCATAGACTACCTTCGAATCACGAGTGGAAGATGCTTTCTCGATGTTCCATCGGTTACCGAAACCACATACATTCCCTGGCCAAGCGATTCGGTGTCAACTGGCACAATTGCACGATCTAGCGCGGCCGCACTATTGAGCTGAAGAACTAGGCGGCCTTGTGCATCTGCGATCGAAAGATCTATGCGTGTGCCCATCCCATCAACAGGGACATTGATGTAGCCTGTTGCCGGATTCGGAAAAATCTCGCCTATAGGGTCGACAACCCAAGGCGACACAGTTGAGATGGCCAAGGCCTTGGCAGCAATCTCAATGCGGTCAAACAGACCCGCCTCTGTGGTGTCCATAACGATCACGTGCTTGAAGTTCCGCACATGGTTAGGTGGCAGGGGGCCTGCAAAGCGCACACCAACGACGGTGGCAACATCCGTTATGCCGGCAAATGGTGCTTCCAAAGCGCGCAGCAGTCGGAATTTGCGTGCAGCTGCAAATCCATTGTAGGTGGTCGTATTATCCATCCCGTGAAGTATTACCGTTGCATCCGTCCAGGCCGATGTTATGAACTGTGCCACTATAGGACCACTACCAGATCGGGTGATCTGCGCATTGTTCTTGGTATAGGTCCAGTTATCCGCAGGTTGCGACCCCAGATCCCAATCTGAGAACCAACCCAGGGCCAGATCGTTAAGCGTTGAGTCTGAAACATTCGTAACGGTAGCGTCTACGATCAAGAGTCCTCGAGCTGAGTCCAGAGCTACTCGTTGTTCTATCTGAATACCAATGCGAACCGAATCCGGTGCGTCGAGGTCCTGCATGACTCCAAGCTCCGGATTAGGAAGCATGTAGCCCTTGATCGATCTGAAATGATCGTTGGTTCCCCGTTCAGCTCTTACGTTGTCTACCACCCTGCCGTTGGCCGAGACCATGTAGCCACATTCATACAACTGTCCACAATACGTATCGAAGGTTAGACCCTCGCCCTGACCACGCTGAAGATCGGTGTTTCCGATTCGCCCCCTATCGCCGATACTAACTCGCAAGCGCTGATTGGATAGCGTTGTGTATGCCTTCGAGGGCGTGATCGGCGCAGACAGTATCTGCTGAAATGGTTTCCCGAGGCAGGTTCCCGAAAGCGTTACAACGGCGAATGTGGCGGTATCTGTTTTGCGAGTTACCACGAACTGGATCGGTGGTAAGGTCTGAAGCTGACCTTTGTCTGCAGTGATCGAAAGGTCGAATGATTGGTTGTCTACGAGTTCAATTCCTCGGGATACATCGCCTGTTAAACGGATGTTCGACATCTGCTTCATTTCGATTGGAGCCAGATCATTGCGAAGACGAATTCGCACCTCTATTGTGTCGCCTACCGTCCAACGGCTCGTTTGTCGAGGTCCACGCACGATCACGCTGTCGAGCACAACAGACACAAGTGTGTCGGGGCTGGCTGTAACAGCACTGAGCGCATCGACGCGGCCCTGCGGCAACAAGAGTGGATCGATCGACGCAGGAATCGAAGCCCATGGCGACGGCGTAGCGGTGGCACGCACAACTGCACATGCCTCCACGGGGCCCAATTCGGGGTGCCGTGATCGCACAAGTGCAACTACTGCCGAGACTATCGGGGCTGATCCCGATGTGCAGCAGAATCCTGCATACGTACCGTCATTAGCAGTGCTCCAGCTTCCGTGACCAGGCGCCATAATGTCGACAGCTGGACCATGTCCGCTCATCGGCACAACATTGTCCGATGCATCTACAACGCCAACCGACAGTACATCGGAGTACGCAGCTGGATAAAATGGACTGGCGGATCCATGATTACCGGCAGCAGCCACCACTGCCGTACCGCGAGCAATTGCATATGCCACCACATCTTCGTCTATGCATGATCGTGATTGTCCGCCCCACGAGCAGTTCACAACATGAATGCCGTTTGTAGCACAGTACATGATCGACTCATATCCGTAGACTATACCCGATGTTCCATTGGGCATTGTACGCAAGGGAAAGATCTTGCAGGTGTTGGCAACTCCGGCAATCCCGATACTGTTGTTCACTCGCGCTGCACAGATGCCGGCAACACTTGTTCCGTGTCCGTTGAACGGGTTGTTAGCATTGGCGTTACCGACACCATCTGCTTTGGCAGAAAAAGAGAATCCGTCATAATCATCCACGTAACCATTATTGTCATCGTCGATGTTGTTGTCCGGTATCTCTGATGTTCGGATGAACAAGGCATCGTTAAGGTCTTCATGATCCTGTCGCACACCGCTATCGCTGATACCAATGATGACTGAATCCGATCCGTCTTCAACATCCCAGGCCTGTGTTGCACGTATCAGCTTGAGCATACTCTGCTTTGGTACCTCAGGATCATTGGGCTCTGCGCATAGTTCCATCACGCACCATGGTGCTGCGCATTCAATCGGACCGCACCCTATGCGGACAAGCTCCATCATGCGCTCTGGTGCGATGTTCTCCTGATCATAGGCAACAACGTACGAACGCAGCAATCGGTCCTCAAGAGCTAGCGCTTCTTCGAGATTTGCTGCACGATGCCGACTGTTATGTGCGTCGCGGCCGCGCAGTGACTGTTCGTACGGCAGGATCTCGCGCACAATCCGCAGACCGAGCTCGTGCAGTACCTCGCGTGCTACCGGAGCATAGGCACTTGCAACCCGTACCTTAAGATGTCCTGCGACCACCGCATCTTTTCGCTGTGGCGGCTCTGCCGGAAGGTACCGCAGCTGCCCAAGTGCCGCGCTTGAGGCGATCAGCCAGCAGGCTACTGCAAAAAGAGCACGTGTCATTTGCATACAAGGGTCTCGACATGAAGAAGCCTATCGTATGCATCATAGAAGACAACACGGTACACGCCGCTAGCAAGCGTCGTTGTACGGAGACGTGTTTCATCTGAGCTAAGCTTCTCACTGATAATCACTCGTCCAGCTACATCTACAATCTCACATCGCGCAGCCCCTTTGACGCTTCGAATCTGAACGTCGCCATCAGTTGGATTAGGCCAAACAGCAGCACCCAGTTTTGCACCTTCCTGCACAGATGTCGTTGCCTCGATTGCTTCGCGTACCGCTCTGCGCGCATCGTCTGGAGAATTTCCTGCTCCGATAATCACTCGAAACGATAGTGGATTACTTGCACTGACATCACCATTTGTAAGCATGCCGATCGAGCCGGCTACATCGCCAACTGCATCAGTCGTTATGCTCGTTCCGCTTGTTAGCAGGCGAATGCGGTCGGCACTCGTAAACCCATCACCATCATCAATGATGTCTTCAAGCATCATACATGCAGCTTGTGCAACATCTGCAGGGCGCGCGCTTACGGCTGCAACACAGACCGCCAGTGGAAACGCATCGCGGCTTACGATGAAAGCTGCAGTTTGCCCTCCACGCAAGGACGCAGGGATACAACTATCGTCATGCACGATCCGATTATCGGAGCCGCCAGAACCGAGATCCCAATCAAACACATAACCTACTCCGATGTTGCTCAACGTTGATATCTCGCTGCTTGGACGCACCGTAACATTCCAAACAGTTGCCTGAGCTATTTGCGAAGGAAACAGGCACTGCTGCTGCACTTCAATGCCGATGGGTTGAACTGCAGCAGAGTCCGACATAACACCAACGTTAGCACCTGGGTTACGTCCGAACTGTTTTGATGCAACAAAGTCTGATGCGTACGGTGGGTCGTTCTTATAGGCTGACACCGACACCGTGCTTTGCATTTGTGCAAAGATTCCCCCCGAGGCGAGCATGGAGTACGTAGGCTTAAACCCAAATCCATCGCCGTACTTTGGATCGAACGGTGCCGAGTAGCCGACCATTCCATCATCAGACAACGAGTATATCAACTTGTCGTTCTCAAAGCGATACATCGTTGTCGGCGGTGAGATCATCACCACATCACGGTCGTCGTATGCAGGTGGACCGCTCATCGTGAGCCCGAGCACACAATCTCCGGCGCCGATTGCATCGACCACGATCTTGATTGGCTGCATTGTTTTGACACCATTTTGCTGGATCAGCCCGAGAGTTTGCGCATCGTTCAGAATACGCAGAGACCAACCGTTGAGATCGTTGATATACATTACCGTCTCAAGGTTAACATCAGCCAGGTAGTTCGTAAGGCGCAAGACAAGCTCGATCGTATCACCTACCCTGTAACGTTCTTCACCCGTGCGTGCAACGCGCACTGTGCTTGCCGTGATGCGAACTCCAGGACGTGAAAATGGTTCAGTGGTAAGCGCTCGTTCGGCGTTTACACGACGTGGACGAAACTCACTGATCGGCATGTTCACGAAAGAGATATCGTCTGATGTTTGGCGAATATGTTCAGCAACCTGCATCGGACTTAAGTTCGGCCACTTACCCCGGACAAGTCCGGCAAGCCCTGCTACGATGGGTGATGCAAACGATGTGCCCATGATGCCGAACGATGTGTATCCCGATGGTGAATCCGTTGTGTAGGCTAGATATCCAGGCGCATACACATCGGCATTGACGCCAACCCCGCTCGTCTGCGTCACCTGATCGTCGACCGTTGTCTCTCCGACCCCACACACACCGCGGTAGCCCGAAGGAAAGTTCACCCATCGCCATGCTGCACCGACCTCGTCTGCGCCATGATTGCCCCCTGATGATACCACCATTACGTTGCTCGCAATGCAGTAGTCTATCACTGATTGGTCTATCTGCGAAAAGGGTTTTACCACACCCCAACTCGTGTTCACGATAGGGAATTTGCGCTGTGCCGCATAGATCAGGGACTGATAACCGAACAAAATGCCGCCGCCAGACTTCTTTGAAGTCTTCAATGGGAACAGCTTGCTTTTGTATCCGACGCCCGCGATGCCCTTGCCATTGTTTGTAGCGGCTGCTGCAAGACCAGCCACCTTCGTGCCGTGCCCGAACGATGTAATACTCATCGTCGAGCCAGGCTGCGTACCATCGAGCTGGTAGGCAAAATTGTAGCCCGTGTGATCATCGATGTACCCGTTGCCATCGTCATCGATCAGGTTGTCGGGAATCTCTTTGTCGTTGATGGCAATGTTTGGTGCCAGATCTTCATGGTCCTGACGTACACCGTCATCACTGACGCAAATAATAACAGATTCCGATCCCTGATATGCATCCCATGCCTGCTGTGCACGGATGGTCTGCAAATGGTACTGCACAGCAACGTCTGGATCATTCGGCACTTCCTGCGTCTGTGCCACATACCATGGCTCGGAGATCTCGAGGTGCCCCCCATGCTTTGTTAGCAGGAGTGCAGACATGTGAAGGGGGCTTGCAACGCTTGTATACTCGAGAACAAATGTGCGCGTAAGTCGGTCTTCGGCAGAGTAGAGGTCTTGGGATTCTGACGGCATGCTCCGCTGTAGGCGGGCTCGATCAGAAAAAAACGTTGTCTGATCGGGACGCAAGAGCTGGTCTATAACGCGAACACCAGGCGGCAGGGACTGCTGCGCTGATGCAATATCCCTGGCCGTCCACATCCGCACGATAAGTCGTTGCTGTACAACGCTTGTTTTGCGACCACCAACATCAATGCTTACGACGTTAAGATCGGTCTGAGCAGACATTAGCTGCATTCCGCAGACCAGCAGAATGAGAAAGTGGACAAGATGAGCGTAAGTGTGTTTGTGCATGGCAGTTGGTTTTAGCAGATTGCCAGTTCGCAAGGCAAACTCTATGTCAGAAGAACAACGATACATCGTAACGGCCCGAAAATGGCGTCCACTTCGTTTTGAAGACGTCGTTGGACAGGAGCATATTACAACAACGCTGAAAAATGCCATAGCAAAACAGCGTGTTCACCATGCTTACCTGTTCACCGGTCCACGAGGCGTAGGAAAAACCACCTGTGCACGGATTCTTGCCAGAGCGCTCAACTGCACCAATAGCGTCAACTTTGAGCCTTGCAATGCGTGTGCGTCGTGTACGGATATGCTGGAAGGGCGCAGTGTTGATATCATTGAGATTGACGGGGCTTCGAACAATTCTGTGGAGGACGTTCGAAAGTTGCGGGACAACGCAAAGTATGCGCCAGTTGTGGGCAAGTACAAGATGTACATCATCGACGAAGTCCACATGCTCTCGACATCGGCGTTCAATGCCCTGCTGAAGACGCTGGAAGAGCCCCCTGCCCATCTGATCTTCGTCTTTGCCACAACAGAGATCCACAAAGTCCCTGCAACCATCCTGAGCAGATGTCAGCGTTTCGATTTCCGTCGCATGGAGATCGAGACCATTACCGGACACCTTCGGCACATCACCTCGAAAGAGGGCATCACGATTGATGAATCGTCGCTGGTCTCGATCGCCAAGAAGGCTGACGGATCAATGCGTGACTCACAATCGATCCTTGACCAGGTGGTCTCGTTTTGCGGCACTACGATCACATCGTCGGAAGTGAGCAATGCGCTGCATCTGATCGATACGGACTTTTACTTCCAATTGAGCGAGGCCATCGCCACGCATAACATTCCAACGATGTTCACGCTGGCGCGAACAGTTGTTCAGCGTGGTTACGACCTCCAGGAATGTCTGCTCGGACTACTTGAGCACTACCGAAACATTCTTACGGTAATCACTACCGGAAACAGCGAGCTTATCGAAGCTTCCAGCTCCGATCTCACACGCTACCAACAGGCAGGGACAACACACACGAAGGCCGACGTGTTGCGTATCATGACAATGATCACGCAAGGCGAGGCCGTTCTGCGTCAGAATCCGCCGCAACCACGCATACGTTTTGAGTTTACGCTGGTTCAACTGGCGGCCATGGACTCTACTGTTGACCTTGGCAACGTGCTGGCGATGCTGAACGCGCCGAGCATTCCGGCAACCGTTCCGCCACATGCCTCTACGCAAGTGGTAGGGGGCGTGGCAATGGCTCAGCCGATTCCCGTGCGCCTGGGCAATCCTGTGATCATGAAGACACAGGATAAACCAGTGAGCTCGCTGAGCGCTGGGAACATTGCGAAGCGCTGGTCGCAGTGGATCGATTCATTGCCGGAGCATCTCAGCTTTGTGCAGAGTGCTGTAAAGCAGAATGTACTCAGCATCGACATGACAGATGTGGGCATCGTTCTGCGTCCGCAGGCAGAGATCATCTACCACCGACTCGAGGACAAGCTCCAGCAGCTCAAGGAATATCTGACAGCCACCTATGGGGCTTCGATTGGCGTCAACCTCATTCGTCCACGTCCGCAAGGGGCTATGCAAGCCCCCTCCCAGGCTGGCGTCAATGCGGGAACAGAACAACCCGAGCAGACGTTTTTAGCCTCGGCACGGACAGAAGAGATTCTTCCCGTGGAACAAACCCTTATCGAATTGTTTTCGGCGCGGCGCGCAACTGCGCCAAGGAAGTAACATGGCACTTGCAGAAGGAACAAAAGCACCGTCGTTCAAAGGACCAACCGACGGAGCGGGTACGATTTCGCTCGCATCCTGCAAAGGATCGTGGCTTGTCTTGTATTTCTACCCCAAGGATGCAACCTCGGGTTGCACCACAGAGGCATGCGATTTTCGCGATTCGATGAGCCGGCTTACAAAGCTCGGCGTTAGCGTAATCGGCGTTAGCCCCGACAGCGTGAAGTCGCACGATTCGTTCAAGGCAAAGCAGGCTCTCAACTTTCCGTTGCTTGCAGACACGGAGAAAGAGGTTTGCCAGAGCTACGACGTCTGGAAGGAAAAGTCGATGTACGGCAGAAAGTATATGGGCGTAGAACGCACAACGTACATCATCGATCCCAAAGGAAAGATCGTCCGCGTCTTTGAAAAGGTAAAAGTTCCAGGCCACGTCGATGCAGTGATCGCTGCAGTGAAAGAACTACAAGGGGCTTCATGATCGATACGCATGCGCATATCGATACTGAGGCCTTTGAGGCAGACAGAGCCGATGTGCTGGAAAGAGCGTTCGAATCTGGTGTTGAGGCAATCATTGTGCCCGACATCAAACCTTCAGCGCGCGCGCACCTGAAGTTGGTTGTTGACGCACATCCACGCCTTTTTCGCGGCGTAGGCATCCACCCACATCATGCTGGAGAGGTTGCAGAGTCTGATCTTGCAGATGTAGAGATGCAGTGCACGGAAGCAAAGGTTGTTGCCATCGGCGAGATTGGACTTGATTATTACTACGACTTCTGCTCACCAGACGTGCAGAAATTGTACTTTCGCGAGCAGCTGCGCATAGCAAAGTCGCACAATCTGCCAGTGATCGTCCATAATCGTGACTCGGATCAGGATCTTCTGGATATCATTGAGCAGGAACAAGACGGATCGCTTCGTGGAGTACTTCATTGCTTCTCGAGCGATGCGGCCATCCTTGAACGGGCACTTTCACTGGGCATGCATGTCTCATTCACGGGCAACATCACGTTCAAGAAGTTCACACTACACGATGTGATTGAACGTGTGCCGCTAGACAGATTTATGATAGAAACCGATTCGCCATACATGACACCAGTACCGCACAGAGGCAAACGCAATGAGCCTGCATTTGTGCGTCTTGTTGCCGAAAAAATCGCGGAGATACGTTCAATGACATTTGCAGAAGTTCAATCCGTCTCTACACAAACGGCAAAGAAGCTCTTTCGCCTCGCACTGCTACTTGCATTTGCAACGCTTGGACTCCAAGCGCAGCCTCGTGTTCCGAATGAGGACGACTACGAGCGTGATTCGGACTACGAGTATGCAATGGACGCATATTCAGTTGATTCCTCGGGATATGAGCGCTTTGTGAAGCCGAAGAAGTTTGGCTTCGGCATTACACTTGGCTCTAATACCGTCACAGAGCGCAGAACCTACCGTCAGCTCTACCAACGTGCACAAGGCGAGAATGTCTCGATGAAGTGGCGGGAGATCACGGAAGACACTGTTGCATCATTCTCGTATCCTTCACTCTCAAGTCTGGGCGCAACAGTTGCTTATCAGCTTACACCGCGGATTCTTCTTGAGGGCACGTATCTCTACACAAAGAACGTAGGCGATCGGGCAGAATACAACCTGCCCCCTATCGTAACCAATATTGCAGAGCTTGCCATGGTTTATGCTCTGAATCCCTACAATAAAGTCAACTTTCTACCGCAGACTGGTGTGACGTATGCGCATACAAACGATGGGATCTCGACCACATCAAGATTCGGCGTGATAGCTGGCATCGGCGCAGGCGTGTCTATACCAACATCATTCGGCATGTTCTATCCAATGATCAACGTACGGTTTGACTTCATCTTGGGTGGACAGCCAGATGTGGTCACAGCATCATATCCAGTATCAGACGAAGAGATCTTTTCGTCGTGGTTTAACAAAGAAAAGCTCAGCGGTAAGGATCAGATCCTTGATGCTGCGCTGCGTGATGGACGAATTCAGGAAGACCCAGCAAAACCTGGTGAAGGCGTATACCTGCATCGCTTTGTGAACCCCGCAACCGGCAAGGCAGTGCTGTCGCAGGAGATCGCAGACGTAACAACGATCTACGCTATTCCACGCCTAACGTTGCTCTTCTATCCGAAGTGGTAAGATGACCACGATTCTTTCGGGCACGGCTCTTTCGCACGACCTTGCGATAATTAGGTCTGTTGATACACATGTTGATGTGTTTCGTGCAGCTGTACATCGAATTGGTCTTCACATTGCTGTCGAAACACTCAAGCATCTTCCAGCAACCCAACAGCAGGTAACGACTCCACTTGAAACAACGACCGCCGACGTCATTGACGGTAATGTGGTGGTGGTCCCGATCCTACGTGCCGGCATGGGGCTTCTCGAGCCGTTCTTAACACTATGCCCTAGCGCCAGCGTTGGCTTTATCGGACTTAAGCGCAACGAAGAGACGCTTCATCCTGATGAATACTACCGCAATCTCCCCCCTTCAGATGGATCAACGACGTTCATCGTGATCGATCCTATGCTTGCAACTGGAGGAAGCATGGTGGCAACACTCGACCTGATAAGCCCCCTTCCTCATCAGAAGTTGCTTGTGGCATGCTTGATTGGGGCTCCTGAAGGTGTTCAGGCCGTAGAATCATCGCACCCCGAAGCCGACATCGTGATTGCAGCACTCGACCGAGAGCTCAATGATGTTGGCTACATCGTACCTGGTCTTGGTGATGCCGGGGATAGACTTTTCGGAACAACATAACCCGAGCAACCTCGTCGAGACGTAACACACTTCTCATAGATGAGGTCGGCAATGAAGATCTTTCACTTCGGCGGTCGCGATGTTGGGCGAGCAGACATTCTTAATGCAAACATCAAGTATGACTTTGCAGATCTGCAGCTCTTTGTAGACCTGGAGGTCAAAGGCGGTGGGATAATGAGCCTCAACCTTGAAGATTCTCTGATCTTTATGGATGAGTTCATTCATGAAGTGCGCAACACGCACAACATTTCATGATCTACCGGCGTAGATAGGCACGAACTGCCGAGACGAGCATCTCAAGATCTGCCAGCGTCGTATGCGCATGGACACTGAAGCGTAGTATCGGGACGTCGAGCCACCGATGGACAACAACTTCAATGTTACGCTCATCATAGAGCCATGTCTTCATCGCATCGGTATTGGTATCTGCCGGCAGCGTCACTGTTCCAAGCTGCAGCATGGGGTCTTGCCCATTTATGGAGATTGGCGCAACACCTTCGATGCTGCACAGCAGCTCAACACCCCGTAATGTAAGATCTCTGCTACGATGCTGCAGAGCCGGCCAGTCGTTGCGCTTCATCCATTCGATAGCATAAGGCACGGTGAGAAAGGGGCTGTGATCTCGTGTACCCAGGAACTCGTTCCCATCAACAAAGTATCCATCGCCAACTGTTGGATTATCCGAGCCCCAGCTTACCACCAAGGGCTTCATTCTTGTTAGCCACGTATCGGATGCCCACAACAATGCACTACCCTTTGGGGTGCACATCCACTTGTGGCAATTAGCTGTGTAGATGTCACAACCCAACTCTGCAAGATCCAGTGGGATGTGTCCTGGCGAATGAGATCCATCTACAATCGTGATGATTCCATTCTTGCGTGCTCGCCTGCACAGCTCTTCAACTGGCAGACGAACTCCCGTTGGTGACGTGATGTGACTGATGAACAACACCCGTGTTCGTTCGGTTACGCCAGCCCAGATGATCTCGATAAGCTCGGATGCCGAAGGAACAGGGATCGGGATGTGCTGCTGCACATACACTGCGCCCTTGCTAACGGCATGGGCCTTCCATGCACGATTGCATGCACCATACTCGTGATCATTTGATAGTATCTCATCACCCGGCTGAAGCATGTCAGCCACCGCATGCGCTGCAACGTTTACACCGAACGTAGAATTGGCTACATAGACCAGATTCTCAGCCTTTGCACCAACGTACTCCGCCAATGCAGTGCGCGCTCGTTGCATTTCATGCATCAGTTCACGGAAATATAGCACCGGCTGCTGCTCAAGACGCTCAATCCACCGGCGCTGCTCATCGAGCAGCTCCTTTGGACATGCACCAAAAGACCCATGGTTAAGGAAGGTGATGTCTTCGCGCAAGAGAAAGTCGCGACGTGTAAGCATACTCTAGTCCTGGATAACGATCTTCACTGCACGATTGGCAATGCGATCCATGGGGCTCGCATTCTCGCTTGCCTTCGACTGATATGTGCCAATCACGACCTTATTCTTACCAATGCCCATTGCCTGAAGCTTGTCCAATGCAGCAGAGGCGCGACGCGACGCGAGATCAGCATTAGAAACATCTGTTCCGAGGTGATCGGTTGTTGCGATCAGTTCAACGCGTTTACCACTTGCAACTGCCTGCTTCAAAGCAGCAAATGCTTGCTCATTGAAACTTGCGATCGTTGAACTGTTGAATTCGAAGTAGCACAGCGTAAGAGGTGATTGGCCATTAGCAGTTTGTCCAACAGGTGCAGATCGTACTGTAACTCTTGGATCAAACGTCGTGTAGACAACCTGCTGCTCTGATGATGCAGCAGTTCCTTCGAATGCAACTTGTCCACGAACGATTACTGGCGTTCCTTGCTGCATCGATCGAATCGCTGCCGAGTCCACGATCATCGTATACATAGCCCCATCACCATCGAGGCGAATCGCTCGTCCGTCTATGCTTGCCGTTACGCCAGACGTGCATGCCGTATCGCATGATACGATGTGTCCAACTGGTATCCGAAGCGTCGTTAAGCGCTCGCTGCTGTCGCGCGTGCGCTCTACACGAAAAATCTGAGCGCTGCCATCGACCAGGAACTGCACACTGCGGTGCTCTTCTGAGAGCTCAGGATACTCTACAGCACCTTGGCGTACGATACGCATCTCGAGCTGCTCGGACGGAATATGCAGAAGACGCATAGCATACGAGGCACGCTCTCTTGCCACTGCCGGGTCCTCATCAACGGCACAGGAACCAACTACCGTGAGTTTCGCCTCGGGATGCTGCGTGATATATGCTGTGATGGCCGATAGGACGTCCTGCTGGAGTTGCGTAGCTCGTTGTGAGCCCGACAACAAGACCGTACTATTCTTGGCGAAGAACATTACTGGTGCTGCATCGAGATACTCACGAGTTACCTCTATAGAGACCACGCCGCTCGTTTGCGCTGGCAACATCTCTGGTATCATTAATCGCGACGACAGCACCGGAATCCTTGGCGGCACGATTGGCGCAGGCGGTGGTGGTGGCGGTGGTGGTGGTATTCTCTTGGGCAAGAAGAAGTTCACGTTTACACCCAGCCTGTAGGTGTTAACGCCCCACGACACTGCTGAGGTAATGTTTTGTAGACCCAGAACAGCCTCGAGACGCGGCTCGATGCTGCGCTGAGCATCCATTTCAAATCTGTACCCCAGGCCAAGCGCTGCTGCGAAAAAGGGATTGGCAAGACCAGGCAGCTCAGCATTCACTGTGCCGCGTGTACGCGATCCCGTTTCAAAGGTGATGTTGGGATCTGTTGGCTCTACGAGCTGCTCCAACTGAGAGTATGCAGTCCCTACAGGAAACCCCATTACCATACCAATGGTGGCAGTAAGTGGGATGTCGGCAAGCGGGCGCAACTGCAGATATGGTTCTGCACCTACGATTGAAAACGATGTCTCAACAGTATGACGCGCCAGCCCTTGACCTACTTCGCCGTTACTGATCACAAATCCAATGAACTCATCATCTGTGAGCGAGCCCCCAAGCCCCATACCACTTACTCGAAGACCATATGAGTATTGCATCCCCATCAGTGTCTCTGCCGGTTCGTAGCCCAGGTGAAGCGAGAAACCAAAATGGAATCCGCCTCCACTTGTGAACTCAGCGCAGCAAACCGGCATAGGGCCGATCTTGGGAAAGTTCGCAGAATACTGGTTGTATCCTGTGGCAATGCCACCACCGACATAGATACGCGTTAGCGTGGTGTCTTGTGCTGACAGCACAACGACGCTTGCAAACAACGCAGATAGGATAAGGCGTATGCTCATGGCCTAACGATAACAAGAGATTGAGACGTTACTGCGTCTGCCGACACAAGCACAACAGTATATACTCCGCGAACAAGCATGCGAACATCAACGTCAAGCTCGGACATCCCTACAGGTATCTGATGCTGTGATGATTGAACGATGCTTCCTTGTGCATCGATAATGCGCATCGTTGCAGGAGCTGCTTCGCTAGACACAATAGAAACGGAAACATCAGATGATGCGGGAACGGGGCTTATCGAACGGATGATTGGCCCCTTCGCAACACGTGTATGACGATCTGGATTCGGATTCGCGATTCGCAAGAGCCCCGTCTTGTAGTCAGTCGCCACGGCTATGCCAAATCCTGCCGCAGTAGTATCAAACGTTACGTATGACGAATCATATTCAGCGATTCCTGCGCGGCCAATCACATATGCGATAATATTCTCGCGAGAAAACGATCCATTGATGCGGAAGGTAATCGTGCGAACATCTCCGTCTACACTTTGCGAGGCAATCTCGCCGCTACCACCAGGTACGGATATAGAGTCGGCAAAGAAGTGACGCTGGTACACCTGCATCTTGCCCTCGAACGGACGCAAGCCCTTGTACTGGATGTTCTCGTTGATCGATGCAGTTACCGGAATGCGCGCAACACCGCGTGGATCAACACGAACATCAGGCATCCATACTGTTGCAGTACCTTGGTATTGAACGAGACGAATGCTTGTAGTGGCGGCACACGGTGTAACCTCAAACACCAATTCATCCGAGCCAGATATCTGCCCGCCGGTGTAACGGATCACAATCGTGATCGAATCTGCCGGAGGTATCACGACGGGAAACACCGCCGTTGTTGTGAACGGGGCTCCTGCTGTAAACGCAGCAGAGCTTAGCGTAATAGGATTGCCTGTGCGATTAGCGAGTACAACACTACGCTCTTGTACCTCAGGAATAAAGGCAAGGGTTGGATGCGAAATGTCAATATCGGCTCCTGCGCCGCGCCCAAGAACGCGGATCGATCTGTCGACTGCAAGCTGTCCTGCATAGCGAATCACTACCTCGTCTGTATCATGTCCGCGAAGTCTTGGCACAAAGAGTACCTCGACCGACATGCTCGACCCAGGCTGGAGGGTGTCTCCTGGACGATACCCTTGAGCACGGAACTGCGACGAAAGTCCCTTGCGCATCGAGATCCCGTCAATCACAACAGGTATAGGGTCGTTGTTACGCACGATAACAAACGTCTTCCGCACTGTGTCGCGAACGCACACATCACCGAAATCCGTCATGTCGCCAAACGTCGTGAGGTTTCGATCAATCGTACGTATAACGATAGGAACACGGAATGTACGCTCACATGCGATAAGCTCTAGCGTATCTACGAGGTTTCCGGTGTCCTTCGGCACTGCACGGAATTGCACACGCAGGCACTCTCCAGGACGCACGGTGTCGCGCTGAATGGTTTCACGCAATGCCAGCCACGATCCAACCTGCAGCTCTCCACGCTCGAAGATCACAGGGACGATACCGTTGTTACAAATAGATCCACCGATAAGCGTGTCGATCGTTACGCCAATGAAGTGTACTCCAAACGATAACTGAGGTGTTGCTACATCGAGCGGTACGATGCGAAACACTCCATCGGACTCATCTGTCTCGGGTGTTATGATGCGGCGAAGCAGGAGATTATCGCGGGTGTCCTCCGAGCACGATGCAAGTGTGGAGCCATCTGCGCCGTACTCAACGTCTGTCATGAGCTGGCTGTGACCAGGCATACCCGGAATTGGACCAAGGATCTGGCGGTTAACGACATCGTATTGTCGAATCTGCGGCTGGCCTGCAAATCCCATTGTGATGTATGTCTCACTTGGATTGATCGTAACGCCAACAACATTCGATCCTTCGCGATAGATAACGCGAATCAGCGAATTCGTTTGCGTATCATAAACAAGTGTACGTTGCTCCTGCGGCGAATTTCCCTTACCCTCGTTGGCCTCGCCTGCAAGAGCGATAAGTCTGTTCGTTCGCGATACAGACAGATCCCGAATCGCCGGACCGCCCATGCGTGGCAAGTCGGCATTGAAACGATAGATCTCGCGACCCGTATTAGGGTCAAAGCGGACAACATCCCCATTGATCAGCGATAGAACCAACACGCCATCGGCACCTCGCGCAGCAGATGACGGGGCTTCCAAGACAACTTCTGCTTGTTCTGCCAGCGTTGTACCATTGTACACGCGCAGTCGAGCACTCATTTGTCCGGCAACATAAATGGTTGCAGCTGTGCTGTCAGAAATGATCTCGCCAGCATTTGCATGATTGACGTCGGCACGAGCAGCTGGCCCAGGTGTTCCTGGATCAAAGCGCAGCAGAAGGTCCTTAGCCGGCGATGCTCTGTCAACAATTGCAGCTATCGATCGGGTCTGCCCCAGATACGACAGCCTTGTAACCTTTGTTAGCCCAGGCAAGACGCCCTCTGCGACATATGATGCAACGATAGCTGATGTGGCAACATCCCACTCGACGATCATGCCGTTCTGATGTGCAATTGCCAGATAACGTCCATTGGCACTAAAAGCTATGTTGGTGGCCGGAGAGCGCTCGCCCACCAACCAACGGGCTCCGGAAGCCCCTTGCTTCTGATAGACCCGAATCTTCACATTATCGGAGTACTCTATTGGTACTTCCCACCGAAGCGTCGAATCAAGCGTTGAATCGATGAACTTCCATGACGTTCCATTATTGATTGAATACTCTACATGGGAGTGGAAGCCTTGGATGGCGCCCTTCCATGCAATCGTATAGAGCTGACACGCAGCAAGGTTCTCGCCGCCATTGGGCGATACTACCTGAAGGATTGTTGTTGGCTTATAGGTTGGTGTATTGGCAAAGAGCATCACTTCGTGGCGCATGCCGCCTTCATACACGATCGTCAGCACATCACTGATTGGCTGCGCCGTTGTGGTATTGCAATAGAGATCGAAGCGATAATCTGTGCCTGCATCAACCGATACTGGTGGTGCCTTTGCTCCGTACGTACCCTTCCAGACGATGCGGAAGTTTGATGTTGACGTACGAAGTGTGTCGATGGTAAGCCTGCGTTCGTTACCCTGCGCGTCAACGGTGGACGCAAACGTGCGCAGGTTCAGTTTTTTCATCACCTCTGTACCTGGAGCAACATCACCATAGTCTAGATATAGCGGCACACGCTTGAACAAACTGTCTACTATGAACACCGAGCCGCCGCGCTTGGCTGCAAAACCATCCCATGCAATTGGCAACTGCCCTACGTCTCCATTGCGCACGGCATAGAGTACCAGGTTCGCACTTGTCGAAGTAGGTACACTGTTTACGCGTGTACTGAACGTTGACGTCGTAAATCGCAGGGTATGGATGCCGCCACCCTCCTGTGTTAGATTGGCAACGCGACGAAAGACATTGATCTCGAGCAGGTATAGGTCTTTGACGTCAACATTGGTGGGCTGTCCATTAAGCGTTGCCCTGAAACGTACGGTTACTTCTGGATAATTGGAAGCATCAACGAACGATCCAACACCTGGTATGGCAACTCCATTGAGCACCAGCTGCGCTGCAGCCTGCGAAAGGCACATTGGCAACAGCAGGCACATGCACAGTACATGCAGAAGAATGTTGCGTTTCCAAATGGTGTTGTGTGGTGTCATGTACAGAAGAAGTTGAAAACCAAGGCATTGTTACAGCGCAGGCTGCTCTTCGAAACGCGCCAGAAACTCTGATACTACCGGATCCTTTGATGCCCGCAGCTCTGCAACTGTTCCATCAAACTGCACCTTCCCCTCATGCAGCATGATGACGTGATCGGCAATGTTGTAAACACTGAACATATCGTGTGTGATCACAACAGACGTTACGTCGATGCTCGTTGCCACATGTTGAAGCAGATCATCAATCTGCTTCGATGTTACAGGGTCGAGTCCTGTAGTCGGTTCGTCGTAAAAGATATAGTCTGGCTTCCCTACCAGCGCGCGGGCAACGCCAACGCGTTTGCGCATACCACCTGATAGGTCGCTCGGACGTTTGTTTGCAAGAATGGCAAATTCGCGTTCATACGCAGGAGTTCCCGCATTTTTGAACTCAGGAAGCAGTCCAACGGCACTGAGCACTCGTCGGCCTTCGTTGGCAAGTATATCGTTATCATTCTCACCGTGTTCAACCAGGCCGATCACAACGTTGTCGAACACCGATAGTGAGTCGAACAATGCGGCGCCCTGAAACACATATCCGACTGAGCGTCGCATCGCGAAAATGTCGGCCTTTGACATTGATTCAATGTCTCGTCCATCGATCATCACCGAGCCGCTATCTGCATGAAGCAAGCCAACAATGTGCTTCAGAAGAACACTCTTACCGCAACCAGACCTGCCAATAACGCAGGTGGTCTTGCCCGTAGGTATCGCACAGGTTACGCCGTTAAGGACCACCTTGGATCCAAACGCCTTGCTGATGTTACGCAATTCAATCATGCACTGGCCTGGCTCATTCGGGCACGAATCACATCAAGCGTACCAGTTGGGATCGCGTCGATAAGACGCTTGGTATAGTCTTGGCGTGGATTCGCATAAAGCTCGTTCGACGTGTTCATTTCGACAATCTTGCCCGCATTCATTACGGCGATTCTATCGCTGATGAACTTTACAACACTCAAGTCGTGGGAGATGAAGATGTATGTGAGATTGAATTCATCGCGCAGCTGTACGAGAAGGTTCAGCACCTGTGCCTGCACCGATACGTCAAGTGCGCTCACGCTCTCGTCGCAGATCAACAGCTTTGGCTTGAGCGCCAATGCACGTGCGATACAGATACGCTGACGCTGTCCGCCGGAGAACTCGTGAGGATAGTTTGAGAAATGTCGTGGCAGCAAGTTGACTTTATCAAGCAGATAGAGAACGTGTTCTTTACGCTCTTTCTCGTTGGCGCCAATGTTGTGCACATTGAGCACTTCCATGATCGCACTACCAACACTCAAACGTGGGTTCAGCGACGAGTACGGATCTTGGAAGATGATCTGGAAGTCTTTTCGCATCGTCTTAAGGTCTGTCGATCCGAGCGACCGAACATCCTTACCATCAAACATCACCTTGCCGCCTGTTGGCTCTACAAGGCGCAACACCGCACGACCAGTAGTTGTCTTGCCACAGCCGGACTCGCCCACAAGACCAAGTGTTTCGCCGGGCATAACCGAAAATGAGATGTCGTCTACGGCCTTTACTGCACCAGTGGTTCGGCCAAAGAAGCCGCTTTTAATCGGGAAGTGGACTTCCAGATTCTGCACATCAAGCAGGGGGCTCATGGTCTTGAGCTTTGCATTACGCTCATCGATCTCCTGGGCAGAGAACTCAAGTTCGTGAACGAGCGACTCAACGCTGTCTGGCGTGCGGGTCGTAATCGTTCCATCAGCAGCCTCGTCCATGAAATCACGAACGGTCGGCAGAACTTTAAGCTTCTTATCTAGTCGTGGTCGGCATGCCAAGAGCCCCTTGGTATAGGGGTGTTGCGGGTTCTCAAAGATCTCCTGCACTGACCCCTGCTCAACGATCTTGCCCTTGTACATCACAATCACATCATCGGCGATCTCAGCTATCACGCCTAAGTCGTGCGTGATGAACATCATTGACATGTTATGCTGCTTCTGCAGCGAGCGCATAAGATCGAGAATAGTGGCCTGCACCGTTACGTCAAGCGCTGTAGTTGGTTCGTCTGCGATGAGTAGGTCGGGATTGCACGACATCGCCATGGCGATCATCACGCGCTGCTTTTGTCCGCCCGAAAGCTGGTGCGGATACGACGTCATCATCTGCTCTGGACGCGGCAGCTGCACTTCTTTCAGCAACTGCAGTGTGCGCGCCTGCGCTTCTTCCTTGGATACCTTTTGATGAAGTCTAATGGCCTCTACGATCTGATCACCACACGTGAACACAGGGTTCAGTGACGTCATTGGCTCCTGGAAGATCATCGCAATGCGATTGCCGCGATAGGTGCGCATTGTCTCTTCCGAAACCTGCAGCAGATCAGTTACTGATCCGTCCTTTTCGTGGAAGAGCGCTTGCCCACCTGTGATCTTGCCAGGGGGCGAGGGGATGAGTCGCATCAAGCTTAGGCTGGTAACGGACTTACCGGATCCAGATTCGCCTACGATGCCTAGGGTGCGGCCTTTGTGAACGGTAAATGACACGTCATTCACGGCCTTGACGTTGTAGACATCCGACCGGAATTCAGTGACCAGATTTTTGACTTCGATCAACGGTTCCATAAGGTGCCAAAGTTACCGAATATGGCTGGATAGAGCACGTCCAGCGTTCACCTTCAGATAGATCGTAGACGCCGTTCTGCCAATAGCCATGGCGATGGCAGCGGCAAGTGCACCGTTGAGGTCTGTGAAGTTTACTAGGACGATCATCACGGCTGTTATGCCCCCTACCTCGAGTGCCGTCGAGAAGGTTACCTTGACGTTTTGTCGGTTCGTTATCAGAACCGATCTATACAGTGAATACGCTACTGCAATCGACGGCAACGGAATGAGTAGGATCGTAGGCCAGACGGCATAATGAGCAAGTTTTGCCTCGAGTCCATATGCCAGGATGTAGATGTCATCAATAAGTGGCGTTACGGCCAATAATCCAAGCACGCTGGTCGTAACGATAACCGTCAACAATGCCACCTTCCGAACTGCCTGGTAATTCTCAAAGTTCTTACCAATCAGAGCAACGCCCACTTCCTGATACGAGAACCCAAAACTGCGGAACAGAAAAACAAACGAATCCACCACCGGCAGTACCGCAAGAGACGCGATGGGATTCGGGGCATGGACCATGAAGAACGACAGCGTAGGTGTTACCACAAATCCGATCAGCGACGTTGCGGCAAGGGGCATCCAAAACGTCGAGATCTCGGCGTTTGTAAGGGGAAGTCCATCTTGATGTGGACGCGCCTTATACTCACGAATGATCGGCTGGCACATAGCGCGAACTGCCGCGGCTTCCAGAAAAACCCCTGTCGTTAATGCGAATGCCCCAACAATTACACCCTCGAGTCCGGTGAACGAATATGAAACGGCACTGACGATTACCACAAGCATGCGCACGATTGTCCCATAGGCCACCACCTTGGTGTGTCCGTTGCGAATCAATAGCCCCTGGTACAAGCGCCTATATCCAATAGCTGCAGGCCAAGGCACGAGCACCACGATTGCCCAATACATGCGTGATGAAACTTCGCTTGGCAGACCCATAAGTGTTGAGGTAATTGCCTCAAAGACTGCCGGGATACAGAGGAGCAACATTCCAGCCGTTACCCCGGCATTTACTTTGCGCGTAAATCGTCGCAACTGTGTAAACGACGCCCAGTCACGGGCAAGTGCAACAGACGTACTCAGCAGGTGGATCACTGGTGCCTCGATAAACATCGCCAGCGCAAAGGCCACGCCATGAGCAGCCAGATTGAGCTCAGCGTTGGGCAGGCGGGCAACGACAGATGCCACAACCGGACCCTCGATGGCCATCATAAGCCACGTAAGACTAAGCGGAATCCAGAATCTGACGACATCACGTGTTGAAAGCATTTTGCAAATTAGCCCCATGTCGCATCACGAAGTGCAAAAGCCACCACGAATAGTGCTCTATGTCGTGCTCGGCGTTATGCTGTTCTCCATTCTGTTCACTAGTGGACTTGTTACTCTTGTAGAGTACGAATTGGGTGCGAACGACCTCCAACATCCCAGCACGTGGATTCCTGTCCTTGTCCAGTTCTTGATCACGGGCACGATAGCTCTCACGATGTGGTTTACGCGCCTGCATGTAACGATAGTTGACGAAGGCATTCGCATCAAGATGCCCCCGTTTCATCTCGGTGGCGGACGCCTCATTGTGTGGTCTGATATACAGTCGATAACCCTGCGTAAGGTAAGCCCCTTCGGAGAATTTGGCGGCTGGGGCATCCGATGGAACCTCGGCAACCGTATGGGCTATGTATGGAACGGCAAACAAGGCATGGAGCTAGCGCTCAAGAACGGCAAACGCGTTGTAGTTACGCTAATGGATATGCAAGGGGCTCGCACAGCACTGCATGGACGTGGTGTTGAGGTAATGGATACGATTTCTTAACACGCAGTTTCAAACTGCTAACTCTTCTGTAACACTCTGGTGAAAGGCCAACGGTAGGTTCGCGCATCACTGCACACGAGAATCTACTTTTTCACTTTTCATTGGGGTTTTCTCATGAACTTTCTACGCACTGCCGCTATCGGTTGCCTCGCGCTGGCCACCGTATCAGCGCAGGATTTCCCGGTTCGCATAGAGCCTGTAACGATGGTCCCGTATCTGATGGGACGAGTAGTTGTTCCACCATCACCACTCAAATACCAAAACATCTTCGTCGGTGGTGTGGATTCTGTTGAGACAAGTTCGGGCAAAGCAGCTGCTAAGCAGTGGCACGACTATATCGGCTATGCCTCAGATCCTTCTGGCAACTCGCTTGGCTATGCAATCATCAATCACGAGATGATTGAAGCAAATGCTAAGATCGGTGACGGTGGCGGCATGACGATGTTCAAGCTGGGCAAGAAGCCAGACGGAACGGTCGAAGTACTTGAGCAAACACTTGCAGACGGACGCAAGGGTAAGTTCTTCAATGTTGATTTCAAGAACACCGTAGGCGAAACAGGAATGAACTGCGGTGGTATCTCGTGGCAGAATCGCGTTTGGACCGCCGAAGAATGGTATCAGACCAGCAACGCAGGCATTAACGCGAGCGGCAAGGGTTTTCTTGACACAACAGATTTCGAAATCGGCAAAATGACGCCATCTGGATTCCCAGGTTTGGACGGCAAGAAGATCAAGCGCTATGAGAATCTCAACTGGATGGTAGAGATCGACCCAGTCAATGCCAAAGGTGTTCGCAAGCAGTACAACTGGGGTCGCCAAGGCTTTGAAGCAGGCGTTATCATGGACGATCAAAAGACAGTTTACCTTTTTGAGGATGGAGATGCCGGCAAGTCGCTCTTCACAAAGTTTGTGGCAGAACAACCAGGAGACTTTACGAAGGGTAAGCTTTACTTCTACAAGCAGAACAGTGGTCAGTACTCGGGCACATGGGTTGAGGTTCCGAACGATCCAGTAGCGAACTGGGATATCATGGTAGCACCTCATGCATGGGCAAAGCAACAAGGCATCACTGGATTTACACGCCTTGAGTGGGGTCAGCTCAACAAGACAGACGGCAAGATCTACATCACCGAAACTGGAAACGATAAGCCAGGTGCGCGCTATGCAGCAGCGCTTACAGATGGCTGGTCATTGCCGCAGCATACATATGATCGCGCCAAGGAGCAGGGCACAACGATTGACAACGCAGCATACTGGGATTACTACGGACGCGTTTTGGTGTTCGACCCAAGCGACAATTCTGTCAAGACATACATCGAAGGTGGTCCATTCGTCACAGATGCACAGTCAGTACCGGGCAAGTATCCTGAAAAACATCTCTCAAACCCAGATGGTATTGGATTCTTGTACATCAACGGCAAGACATACATGGTTATCGAAGAAGACCTCAACGGCGTAAGTATGGGCCGTATGCCGAACACCGGCATGCGCGGCACAAACTGTGAGGCATGGCTGCTCGATATGTCAAAGCCTGCTACGATTGATAATCTCTATCGCCTTGCAATCTCGCCGTACGGATCAGAGATCACAGGATTCTGCTCTTTTGACGACGGCAATGTGGTTCTGCTCAATTCTCAGCACCCAGATGCAGCAACGATCGGCGATGCGGCTGCCAAGAATTCGCTCACATTTGCCATCACCGGCATGAAGCAGCTAATAAGCAGCATTGAGCAGGATGACGACAAGGAGTCAACGACGTCGGGCATTCGGGTGTTCCCGAACCCAACGTCATCAAGCCTGAACTTTGATGTAGCTACTGATGCTGCTCTTTACGATGCCGTTGGCGAGCGGGTTCGCGTAATTCGCAATGCGTCATCGATGGACATCAGTGATCTGGCGCAAGGCACCTACTATGTTCGTTTTGCAAATGGCGATACACGTCAAGTTACTGTGCAGCGCTAATAGCAATACCTAACACGCCGACATTCATCAAGGGGGATCGAGTGATTACACTCGGTCCCCTTTTGGTACAACCCAAACAATGCACCTAACGCTATGAAACTCTTTGCACTCATACCACTAACACTTTTAAGTGTCGTATCTGCATTTCGCTTTGTTCAACAACCTTCCGAGTCTAAGCGGCACGAACAGGTTCACAGCATCATTTCGTCTGCAGCAGACAGTCTCCGGAGGGAAGTCGACACGCTGATGCAATCGCTTGACCAGCAAGCAGGGTACGCGGAAGTCCGACTCCGTTACGAGCGAGTGCGCAAAGGTTTTCGGTCTGTTGATTTTCTCATTGAATACGTTGATCCAACATATGTGACGCAGTTTCTCAATGGTGCGCCACTACCCAAACTGGATGTGAAGTCGCAGTTTGTGGATGTATTGGAGCCTCAGGGCTTCCAGGTAATTGACGAGCAGATTGGTGAATGGGCAGGAGGCAGCGAGATTGACATAGCGAAACTGCGTCCGGAGCTCGTCCAGCTTCAGTCACGACTTCTCCAAGCCTCGGCGATAGCACTCAATACGTATTGGACGGACAGGATGATTCTTGAGGCCTGTCGTAGTGGTGTTGTTCGATTCACTACAATGGGCATAACTGGGTTCGATCGGCCGGGAACCGGAAGCACGCTGCAGGAGTATACTTCATGGGCGCAGACAACTTCAGCACTTCTCGACCTTTTTGGCGATGACACACGTGCCCGCAAGCACATAATGGCAGCACAGCAACAGTTGCGTGTTTTGCGTGACTCGATTTGTCTTATCCCCGACTCAACACTTGACAAAGTCGAGCTCATTCGCAATCATCTCGAGCCCATCTTTCGTGAGATCGGCCTAGCTCATTCAGAACTTGGTATCGAGTACAGCACTGAAATCAGTCCGGCACAACCCGTTCTTAACCCAAAGGCACAGAGTATGTTCTCTGAGTCGTTCTTCAACGCTGCTGCTACGAGTGGACTGCACTACAAGGCAATCACAACAGACATCGTAGACCTAGGTAGAATACTATTCTTCGACCCGATTCTATCACACAATGGAGAGCGTGCCTGTGCCTCTTGTCATGTTCCAAGCATGAACTTTACAGATGGATACAAGACGTCGAGAGCGTACGACAAAACAAGTTTTATACGACGTAATGCTCCAACAATTGTCAATGCCGTCTTCAGCCGGCGCTTCTTCTATGACTTCCGTGCAATGCGACTGAGTGATGTGATTTCTCACGTTATCACCGACACACAGGAGTTCAATTCAACACTTCTTGATGTCGTTGGTAGAATTCAGGAGTCTGATGAATACGTGACGTTATTTGAGCGTGCCTTTGCTTCGCAGGGTAAGGCGTCCGTTTCATCGACAAATGTCAACCTGGCCATCAGCGCATTTCTGACGTCCCTTGTTTCAATGAACTCGCGCGTTGATCGATATCTTAGGGGAGAGAGTGCTGTGTTGACCGCACAAGAGCGGCATGGAATGAATCTGTTTATGGGTAAGGCCCTCTGTGCTACGTGCCACTTCCCGCCAACATTTTCTGGTTATGTGCCGCCGGCATTTGTTGAGTCTGAATCTGAGATCATTGGAGTACCTCAGCATAAGGCTATAGAACATGCCGTCATAGATCCTGATATCGGACGAGCAGGCGGAATACTCCGCGAGCAGTCTGCCATCTACGTCGGGTCATTTAAAACTCCAACTGTCCGCAATGTGGCCCTTACAGCCCCTTATTTTCACAACGGGGCTTATAGTACTCTTGCAGACGTTGTTGATTTCTATGTCCGTGGCGGGGGCAACGGCATTGGGCTTGATCTTCAATTCCAAACACTGCCATTTTCCAAGCTGGATCTCAACGACCGAGAGCAGGATGACATCGTTGCGTTTATGAAGGCATTGACGGACACTTTACGCATGCAGCCACCGCAAAAATTGCCGCGTCATCCACGAGAGCCATTTACCTCGCGCGCAGTCTCAGGCACCTATTAGCATCTGCGGTCATCATTACGATTGCATAACTTGCGGCATGAAGATTCTTCTTGCCTGCATACTGATGTGTGCACTTGGCAGTCCCATACGTGCCGCCGACACCATCCGGGTCTGCACCTATAACATCTTGAAGTTTTCTCAAGACAATGAAGACGGCCGCATCCCGCAGTTCAAGATGATCATGGATTCAATACGTCCAGACATCTTGGTGAATCAGGAAGTGGCAGACAATACGGCTGGGCCGCGCTTCGTGAGTGAAGTGCTTACGTGGGCGTCATTTGCTGCCACACCCTACTCTGATGGGCCAGACACAGACAATATGGTGGTCTATAATCAAGAGAAGTTCGATCTCGTAGGCACCCGCAGGATCCCAACCGAACTGCGCGACATTTTTGAAACAACACTGGCGCTTCGCTCTGCCAATCCGACATCTAGCGACACACTTGTCGTCTATTCCCTCCACCTGAAAGCACAAGACAACTCGGCGGACATGCAGCAGCGCGCACGCGAGATAAGTGCCCTTGTCTCAACGATATCGTCAAAGCGATTCGTACTTGTTTGCGGAGACTTCAACATTTACTCATCAAGCGAGCCTGCACTGCAGGCACTGGTCGGCCCAACAGCCAAGCGCAGCTTCGTAGATCCGCTTGGAACCGCATGGCGACGCAACGACGCCGCGTACGCCTCATACTACTCGCAGTGCACACGGGCCACAACAATCAGTGGTTGCGGTGGCGGTGTCGACGGAGGAGTCGATGACCGGTTCGATTATATTTTGCCAACCACCGAGCTGGCCCCGCGCGTGATCAACAGCACGTATACGCATGTGGGCAACGACGGTCTGCCGCGTCTCAATAGCGGCATTGATGTACCAGCCAATAAGAAGTACGGCGCAGAGATGGTTGCGGCTCTGAAATGCGCCTCGGACCACATGCCTGTTTATGTCGACATGGTCTTGGGTGATGTTCCAGCATCAGTTGATGACGCTGATAGCTTCGGTGGGGCTTCATCACATGAAGGTGCTATTACTATACCCCCGTCAACAAGCGCTACCTATATCTATGCAATCGACGGCACGCTTGTAAACACAGTTGCCGAGAGCGCCAATGCCTCGCGCATCGACGGACTCCTCCAGGGTGTGTATGCCGTCTTTAACGGCGTGCACTCGAGAGTTGTCTTCGTAGCACCCTAAATAGGCTTTACTGCTTAAGCAACCACGCAAAGATGAGCGGCGCAACGATGGTTGCGTCTGACTCGATGATGAACTTCGGCGTGTCGATATCCAGCTTTCCCCATGTGATCTTTTCATTCGGCACAGCTCCCGAATATGATCCGTAGGACGTTGTGCTGTCGGAGATCTGACAGAAGTACGACCAGAATGGTACGTCGTGCCATTCAAGATCCTGATACATCATTGGCACGACACATATCGGGAAATCACCCGCGATACCGCCGCCAATCTGGAAAAATCCAACACCCTTACCCGAAGAGTTCTGACGATACCAGTCTGAGAGCCACATCATATAATCGATGCCGCTCTTCATCGTTGTGGACGTTAGCTCGCCCTTGATACAGTATGATGCAAAGATGTTGCCCATTGTTGAGTCTTCCCACCCCGGCACGATGATCGGCAGATTCTTTTCTGCAGCTGCCAGCATCCATGAGTTCTTTGGATCGATCTCGTAGTACTGCTCCATCTCGCCGCTGAGAAGCATTCTATACATGTACTCGTGTGGGAAGTAGCGCTCACCAGCATCTTCGGCATTTTTCCACTGCTTATGGATGTGCTTTTGGATCCTGCGAAATGCTTCTTCTTCCGGAATACATGTATCGGTGACGCGATTATAGCCCCCTTCAAGAAGCTCCCATTCGTCCTTTGGAGAAAGGTCGCGGTAATTCGGCACGCGCTTGTAGTGCGAGTGCGCTACAAGGTTCATGATGTCTTCCTCTAGGTTGGCACCTGTGCACGAGATGATCTGGACCTTGTCCTGACGGATCATCTCTGCCAGAGAAATGCCCAGCTCTGCTGTACTCATCGCTCCGGCAAGCGTGATCATCATCTTACCGTCGGCAGCAAGATGCGCCTCGTAGCCCTTTGCCGCGTCTACGAGAGCCGCTGCATTGAAGTGGAGATAGTTCTTTTCGATGAACTGTGAGATTGGTCCGCGTTCCATGGGGGGGTCCTTACAATTGGACGGCAAAAATACCCCTATTTTGTAGCATGTCACAAAATTCCTCGTGGCAGCGGCTTGCCGCTGTCTCTACCGCTCTGATTGCTGTGATTGCAGTCGGCATCGTCCTCAAGCACTTAGGTGGAATCATCATCCCATTTGTGCTGGCCGGTTTTTTGTCGATTCTCTTCAAACCAGTCGTAGAATCACTGCGCAAACGTGGTGTTCCACGTGCCATCGGACTGATCATTGTCCTCGGTATTACGGCCACCGGAATTTGGATGTTCTATCTTATCGGCGCTGCAGGGGCAGAGTCGTTTACTGAGCGCTCAGACTATTATGCAGAGAAACTGAACGTACTGCTGAAGAATGCCGGCGATGTTATCAATCCGTTCCTCGGTCAGGGCCACAAGGCGTTTAGCTGGAAAGACGTGATCTCCATGCAGGCCATCACGGCACTTGCAACGCAGCAGGCAGCAAGTATCCTTACCATTCTGAGCGATAGTGTAATGGTCTTGCTCTATCTGTTATTTATGCTTCTTGCGGGCGACTCGCTATCGACGAAGATTCGCCAAGCGTTCAAGAACAACGAGGAAGAACGTCTTGTTGGTATCATGACGGAGCTCAATGGGAAGATCCGCAAGTACCTGCAGGTAAAGACCGCTTTCAATATCGTTAATGGCGTTGCTACGTGGCTAGTGCTGTTTGCTTTTGGTGTCGACTTTGCGGCGTTATTCGGACTGATATCGTTTGCACTTCATTACATACCGAATATTGGATCGTTGCTCTCAACTATCCTTCCGGTTTTGCTCTACATGGTCCAAACTGGCGACGTCACGAGCACACTCATCCTGCTTGCAGTGCTCGCACTCGTGCAAAACTTCATCGGCAACGTTCTCGAACCAAAGATCATGGGTGTGCAACTCAAGCTTAGTCCCGTCGTTGTCCTGTTTTCACTGATTTTCTGGGGCTGGATGTGGGGCATCGTAGGCATGATTCTTTCCATCCCGATCGTTGCAATCATCAAAGTGATCCTCGAATCCTTCCCCAACACACGTCCACTTGGTGTGCTGATGGGCAATGGTGATGATACCCCTACCGCAGAGGCGCCATGAAGATCGAGCTTCAGGATGCCAGCTATGTTGCCGGCTCTCACAACATTCTTTCAAGCATCCAGTTCTGTGTAGAGGGGGCTCAGCAGGCCGTGATCATCGGACGAAGTGGCTCGGGCAAGACAACATTTGCGAGGCTGCTTTCGGGGACTCTACCGCCATCTGCAGGGAGCTGCAGTATAGATGGGTTGCGGACAGAGATTGGATTCGTTGAGCACATACCAACGTTCCACGAAAACCTGTCGGCATTCGATAATGTGTTATTCGCAGCTGCAGCCCGCGGTTTAGAAAAAGAACGTGCTGCGACACAGGCACTCGAACTTTTTGCCGATCTCCATATCAGCCACATACGCTCGCTTGCTGTCTGCAATCTTTCGTCATGGGAACGCACCCTCGTTGCCGTGGCACGCGCATGGATCGGTGAAACATCCGTCATCATTGCAGATCAGGCGCTTGATGGTTGTGACGAAGTCTCTCTACGGTCACTGCTCGACACACTAACTCGCATCAATACCAATCAGCGCTCGGTCGTAATCACGACTTCACAACCAAGCCTGGCATTGCTCATGCCCAATGCTTCGGTGTACGAACTACGTGATGGCGGTCTCGTGAATATTTCGAATCTTCCTTCGGCAGTCCTGACTGAAGATCACGGAGAACACGCATGACAAGAGTAGCTATCCTTGGATATGGGGCGATGGGCAAAGAAGTTGAGCGCCTTGCGCCTAGTGTAGGTTGTGAGATCGTGTACATCTATGATGTAGAGCAACCTATCAACGACCTCTCGCCTACAGATTTTGATGTTGCTATCGACTTTACAGCACCCGATGTTGTGATGCAGAACGTCGGCACTCTCTGCACACTCAAGCGTCCAATCGTAATCGGCACAACTGGCTGGTATGATCACATGCACGATGTGCGTGCAAAGATCCACGATGCGGACACTGGTTGTGTATGGGGCTCGAACTTTAGCCTCGGCACTCATCTCTTCTTCCGCCTTGTACGCAATGCGGCCATGCTTGTCAATGGCAATTCAGACTTCGACATCATGGTGCATGAATACCATCACGCGCGTAAGGTTGACAGCCCAAGCGGCACGGCACATACGATTGCACATGACATCATGCAACGAGTGGACAGGAAGACGGCCATCGTTACAGAGACGCAGCACCAGCGCATTGACACTCAGGCACTGCACGTAACCTCAACCCGCGGCGGCTCCATCATTGGCAAGCACATCGTTACGCTCGATAGTCCATTTGAGAACATTGAGATCGTACACAACGCCAAGAATAGAAGCGGCTTTGCGCAAGGGGCTCTTCTGGCTGCTTCGTGGATCGCAGAACGCAAAGGTTGTTACGACGTCACAGAGATCATCGATGATCTTGAAGCGCTTTATCGTACAATGCAGTGATGACAGCTGTCCTCCTTGTACTAAGCATGCTGCTTGCTCTCCCACAACAAGAGCAGCGACTGCCAGCGCCTGTTCTTCGCTTTGAGCCGGAGACACTGCGTGTAGATCGTGATGCGTCGGGCTACGTGCAGGCAATGGTGCCTGTGTATGCTGCTGGACAAGACACCCTGCACCTTACGGGGATAACAGGTTCCTGCGGCTGCGCATCAGCCTCCATACAACGTGCCATTGCAACCAAGGACAATCCGGCCAAGTTCTACTGCGCTATCAATGCCAAGCATTTCAAGGATTCGCTAAACACAGTGGAATACACCATTACACACAGCGGACCGAACTCACCTGCTCGTTATTTTGTTGTCGTGCGTTGTGTTCAACCATCGAAGTAATCCGCATGAATTACTGGCTTGCGAAATCCGAACCCGAGGTCTATTCCTGGGAACAGTTTATTGCTGATAAGAAGACGTTTTGGGATGGCGTGCGCAACTATCAAGCGCGCAATAACATGAAGGCCATGGAAAAGGGCGATCATGTGATCTTCTATCACTCGAGCGATGTTCGCTCAGCAGTTGGCATCGCAGAGGTTGTGAAGACTGCCTATCAAGACCCAACGACAGAAGAAACAGCGTGGGTTGTTGTTGATCTCAAACCTGTGCGCGCATTGAAGCGTCCGGTTACTCTCACAGAGATCAAGGCTGCCGAAGGCATGAATAACGTTGCACTCGTAAAACAAGGCCGCCTTAGTGTGCTTCCGCTTACCGAAGCCGAATACAAGATCATCGTTGGATTAGGGGGCTAGTACGACCCCTAATCGTTGATCTCTTCTGCGATACGATCATCTACAGCGAACGATTGCACGGCCCATCCTTTAGACGCTTTGTAGAATACAACTACACAGCGCAAAGCGTTGCGCTGCGACTTCAACGCATAGGTATGCCGAATGAAGCTTTTGCCTCTTGTCTTCGTTGATAGCCAATCAACTTCTGTTAGCGGACCATTGGCAACAACATGTTTGGCTAGAATGTCTGGCAGTCGGCCTGTCATCTGCGAGATTGCAGCAGAGTCCATGATGGCAAACATCTGCAGTTCACGAGCCCCGTTAACAAAATCACCCTTGATGATACTCTGAGCAAAACGCTTAGAGAGCATTTCTGTATCTGCGTTCGACGAGAGAAGCTGCTGTGCAGCAGCCTGCTGAGTCGCAGCACCCCAGATGACGACGCTAACAACTACGATTACGATCTGACGGTACATCGTGTTTCTTACTCCTCAACAACGTGGAACGTATCAAAATCTGGTGTGATGCCCATTTCATATAGCATGAAGCTGAACTTGTCTGCCGTGCCTTTGATGTTGGTCTGTCTGTTAACGGCGCCATGACCCGAGTTCGTTTCAACGCGCAGCAGCATAGGACGTTTTCCCGCATAGACGTACTGCAACTGCGCCGCGTACTTGAAGCTGTGCGCTGGTACAACTCTATCGTCATGATCAGCCGTCATCACCATGATCGAGGGATAGTTCACCCCCGACTTGAGCTGATGATACGGAGAGTAGGCATGCAGCGCCCGGAATTCGTCCGGCTTCGTGATTTCGCCGTAGTCTGACTGCCAGTTCCAGCCGATCGTGAACTTGTGGAAGCGAAGCATGTCCATGACGCCTACTTCGGGGAGAGCAACACGAAACAGATCCGGACGCTGATTTACGACTGCACCAACGAGCAATCCACCATTGGAGCGTCCGTTCAATGCAAGCTTTGTTGGGTTTGTATACTTGTTTTCAATCAGCCATTCTGCACATGCAATGGCATCATCGAACACATTCTGCTTTTGCGTCTTGGTTCCTGCCTTGTGCCATGCATCACCGTACTCCCCGCCCCCTCGCAGATTAGCGATGGCAACAACGCATCCCTGATTGAGTAGTGCGATATAGCTCGGACGGAACCCCGGAGTTTGCGAGATGTTAAAGCCGCCATATCCATAGAGCAACGTTGGGTTACTTCCATCGCGTTTGATGAACTTATGCCAGAGAACCGTCATCGGAACAAGCGTTCCATCCTTACTCGCTACCTTTACCTGCTCGGCTACATACTGTGATGGATCAAAGCCATACTCTGCTGTTTGCCACACCTTGCTGATGTTTCGTTTGACGTCGTATTCAAATATCGTGGCAGGCATTGTGTAGGAGCTGAATGTATAGGTTAGCACGCTATCAGCATCGCGCCCGTCGAAGCCCGAAACAGCGCCGTTTTTTGGCAGTGTAACAGAGCCTACGATCTTGCCATCCATATCGGCGATCTCTACCATGTGCTGCACGTCCTTCATCCACGTGAGAAAGATCTTGCCAGCCCCATACGAAACGTCGTCAAGCACGTAGTCGCGTTCAAGGACGATCGTCTCGAACTGGGCACTTCCAAGGGGATCTTTCAGACGTACGAGCTTTCCAGTTGGAGCTTCTTGCGTGCTCGTACCGTAGAGCATGCCATTGTGATAGTGACTCGGATACCATGAATCCGTTGATGAGTCCCAGATCTTCTTCCAGGGGGCTCGTGTTGAGTCTACATGACGGATGTACACGGTGTTCCCATTCGATGCTGCAAGACGCACCGTGCGGATCAGATAAGGGCTATCCTCTGGAACAGAGCAACCAATAAACGCCTGCTGCAGCGCCGGGTCTGCAAAGACAAGGGCATCCTCGGACTGACTCGTTCCAACATGATGATACATCACCTGCTGATAGGAGTTCTTTGCTGTCAGTGATTTAGTGTCGCCCTTCCTTGATGCGTAGCGCGAGTAGAAGAACCCATTCTTATACCAACTCACGCCGCTGTTCTTGACCCATGTAATGGTGTCGATAAGAATGCGCTTGGTAGCAAGGTCCATCACATAGATATCGCGCCAGTCCGATCCTGCCTGAGACTTGCCATAGGCAAGGTACGTTCCATCTTGGCTTACGCTTGCAAAGGCAAGTGAGACGGTTCCGTCTATAGCAAAGGTGTTAGGGTCCAGCAGAACCTCGGGGTCTTTAGCGCCATCTGGCTGACGATACAGCACACTATGGTTTTGGCGTCCAGTATTCTTGTAGAAATACATCACACCCGCCCTACGCCATGGCGCAGAGTACGTCACAGCGCTATTGAGCTCATCAAGCACATCATACATCTTTTTACGAAAAGGAATCTGCGAGAGATACTTCTCAGCAACATCGGCTTGCGTGGCAACCCATCGCTCGACCTCTGGATCGCGGTCGTCTTCTAACCATCGATATGGATCTGGCACAACCGTGCCGTGGAACGTATCGCGCACATCAACGCGCCGAGTTTCTGGGTAGGAAACCTGAGCAAGACTCAACGTGCTCCCCAGTATGAATACAAGTACTAGTGTTTTCATCGTGGCAAATTACAACAACGAAAAAGCCCCTTGCAGATTTCTCTGAAAGGGGCTTGTAGATGCTTCACGTTTGCGATGCTTAGCCGACGAAGAAGTCTCCGCCGTTGTCTCCACCGTTATCGCGTGGACCTTCGTTGCGAGGCTCATCGCCACCACGGTCTGGACGGTCGTCGTGTCTGCGCTCTGGGCGTGGACCGCGATCTCCGTCGCGATCTCCGCGTGGACCACGATCTCCACCGCGGTCACGGTCGAAGCTGCGTCCACCACGATCTCCACCGCGTCCGCCACGGTCGCCACCACGATCTCCGCCGCGACCACCACGATCTCCACCGCGTCCGCCACGATCACCGCCAAAACGATCACCGCCTGGACGTGGTCCGCGTGGCACATACTCTTCTGCTTCCATGCCTTCTGGCACAGGGAGAAGAGCCTTACGTGAAAGACGAATCTTTCCGTCAGGCTGTACTTCTACAACCTTGACTTCGATGATGTCTCCAACCTTGAGAACGTCTGCTACGTTCTCTACGCGCTTGTAATCAATCTGCGAGATGTGCAGAAGGCCTTCCTTCTTTGGCTTGAGTTCGATAAAGGCACCAAGACCTTCGCGAATCTCCTTGACCTTGCCCTTGATGATGCTGTCGAGCTCAATCGGCTTGGTGATATCACGAATACGTGCGATAGCTGCATCGGCACTTTCCTGATTCACTGCTGCGATTGTGATCGTACCATCATCATCGATGTTGATCTCCGCACCAGTTTCCTTCACGATGCTGCGAATCATTTCGCCGCCTGGCCCGATAACCGCACCAATAGTTTCGACTGGGATCTGGATCGTTGTGAGCTTTGGAGCGTACTGTGACAGTTCGGCATTTGGAGCAGACATGTGCTCATTCATGATGCCTAGGATGTGCAGGCGTCCGTCGCGTGCTTGCTGCAGAGCAGTGCGCATGATGTCTACCGACAAGCCTTCGATCTTGATGTCCATCTGGCAAGCCGTGATACCCTCGTTGGTGCCGGTGACCTTGAAGTCCATGTCGCCAAGGAAGTCTTCATCACCAAGGATATCGCTCAATACTGCTACGCGTGAATCTTCCATGATCAGACCCATCGCGATACCCGCAACGGCCTTCTTCATCGGAACACCAGCATGGAACAACGCGAGCGAACCTGCGCAGACCGTTGCCATTGATGATGAACCATTCGACTCAAGGATATCCGACACAACACGAATGGTGTATGGGAAGTCTGTTGTCGATGGAATGAACGGCTTGATTGAGCGTTCAGCAAGATCTCCGTGACCTGTCTCCCGGCGGCTTGTAAAGCCGAATCGACCCGTCTCACCAGTTGAAAATGGCGGGAAGTTATAGTGCAGCATGTAGCCGATCTCATACGTTGGCATAAGGCCATCGATGAGCTGCATGTCTTTCTTTGTACCAAGCGTAATAGTCGTAAGCGACTGCGTCTCTCCACGTGTAAAGAGTGCCGAGCCGTGTGTGCGCGGAAGTACGCCTGTTTCTACAGTGATCGGACGGATCTGCGTTGTTGTGCGACCATCAAGACGACGTCCCTCTTGCAAGATCATCTCGCGCATTTCGCGTGCTTCGATCTTCTTGACGATACCTCCGACGAGCTTGTCAATTTTTACATTGACATACGCGTCTGGATTAGCAGCAACAACTTCAGCGACTGCATTCGTTGCAAGCGTCTTGACCTCTGTACGGAATGCTGAACGCTGTTCCTTCGATGATTCGATGCGAATCTGCTTTTGGATGGGAGCAACAATTGCAGCTTCGATTGCGGCAACGATTTCAGAAGGGGGCTCACTCGAAACTGGCGCACGCTTGGTGATCGTGAGCATGTCCATGAGCTCACGCTGCATGGCATTGATCTCACGAATCCAGCGATGCCCGAACTCCATAGCTGCAACGAAGTCATCTTCCGAGATCTCATTGCTTGAGCCTTCGACCATTACGATCGAAGAATCCGAACCAGCAACGATAATATCGAGATCTGATTCCTGGATCTGCGAGAAGGTCGGATTGATCACGAACTCACCGTTTACACGACCTACACGCACCTCAGCAATCGGCCCCTTGAACGGGATATCGCTGATCATCAGTGCAGCAGATGCACCGATTGTACCGAGCACATCCGGCTCGTTCTCCATGTCGTAGGAGTAGACGGTTGCGATGACTTGTGTGTCGTTGCGCCATTCTTTTGGGAAGAGGGGGCGCAGCGGACGGTCCATGAGGCGCGAGCAAAGGATCTCCTTGTTCGTAGGGCGCGCTTCACGGCGGAAGAAACCACCTGGAATCTTACCAGAAGAGGCAAGCTTTTCGCGGTATTCGCAAGTGAGTGGAAGAAAATCGATGTCTGGCTTTGGCTCTGCACTAGCATTTGCCGTAACCAGCACCATTGTCTCACCGTAGGTCAGCATGACCGCCCCGGCAGAGAGCTTGGCAAAACGACCTGTCTCAATGATCAGGTCTTTGCCGTTTATGGTCCGTTTTACAGACTTCATAGATGCTCCTGTATGTCTACAGAAATAAACGAGAAAGGAATCTCGGCATCGCGGTCTACAACCACTCCTTGTCAGGGGGCTTGCATAACATAAGCCCCTTGACAAAGAGTGCCACGATACCGACCGTTAGTTGGTGCCCATAGGCACAATAGAAGGGTGGCGGAATCACTTTCTGTTCCGCCACCACAAGAGAATAGACTTACTTACGCAGACCAAGCGCAGCGATGATTTCGCGATAGCGCTGAATGTCGTTCTTCATCAGGTATGAAAGCAGATTCTTACGCTTTGCAACCAGCATGATCAGACCGCGACGTGAGTGGTGATCCTTCTTGTGCTGCTCGGCGTGTCCTGACAAAGCCTTGATGTGCTCTGTGAGAAGCGCGATTTGAACTTCTGGCTTGCCAGTGTTCGCAGACGTACCGCCGAATTGGGCGGCAATCTCTGCTTTGCGTTCTTTGGAGATCATGTGTTCCTCCGTTGTTGAATAGTATGTTGATAGATGATTGTTTGTTGTTTGTCTGCCTCGAGCTGCGCAAGGAACTCCTCACGCGACTCGAATTTTTGCTCGTTGCGAAGCCGTTGATGAAACTTCACATTGAGCATTACATTGTATATGTCGTTGTTGAACTGAAGAAAGTGAACTTCCAGAGTTGGTGCTGAATCTGATGTGAATGTTGGACGCACGCCAATGTTTGCCATGCCAACAACCTCTGCGCCATCGATGATTGAACTCACCACATACACGCCATTTGCAGGCAGCAGCTTGCTGGCATCCGTTGGTTGAACATTCGCAGTCGGTATGCCAAGGGTACGCCCTCTGCCGTCTCCTTGTACAACATTGCCGTGCACGGAATAGGGACTTCCAAGCATTTCGGCTGCAAGCTCTACGTCGCCACGTTTCAATGTGGCGCGCACCAACGTGCTGCTAACGACGAACTCACCTGTCTGCAGGGGTGGTATGCGTTCAACTGCAAAACCAAGTTCTTTGCCAAGATGCAGCAACAGCTCTTCATTACCGCCACGACCCTTTCCAAAGGCATGGTCGTGACCAATGAAGAAATGTTGCACATCTATCATTGCAGTCAATTGTTTGATGAACGCATCTGCAGGTGTCTGCGCAAACTCAAGCGTAAAAGGAATGATTACCACGTCATCTACGCCAACCTGTGCAAGTCGCTCACATCGCTCGTCGATGGTTGTAAGCAATCCAAGGGGTTCGCGTCCTGGACGTGAGAGTACGATCTGCGGATGCGGATCGAATGTTACGACGACGACGCGCAATCCTTCCGCATCAGCAACTTTGCGCATAAGTGAGATAACACCCTGATGTCCGCGATGAACGCCATCGAATGTTCCCACTGTTATGCACGCTTTTTGCTTGTGCGTCCATGTATCCCTACCAAAGGTTAGAACGTTCATGAGGCAGTCTCGTTTGTAAGTGCCTCTCGAATCTCGTTGATGGTCAGCGCTGCATCAGCAGCAAAGCCGCCACTTCGGACTCTTCGCAACGTCCAGACATACCCGCCGCAACCAAGCATGATTCCAAGATCTCGTGCGATCGAGCGTATGTATGTGCCCTTTGAGCATATGATGCTGCATTGCACATGTGGCCATGCAATCACCACATTGTCGATACTGTGTACCGTAACCTCGCGCACCTTAGGTGTAAAGTCTTTGCCTTCGCGGGCAAGATCATACTGCCTTCTGCCTTGGTGGCGCACAGCACTGAATGCAGGGGGCGTTTGTTGGATGAGTCCTACAAAGCTCTGGAGTGCTAAACCAATAGCATCAGCATCGACCTCGGTAGCTTCATGATCTGCGACCTCGCCGCCGCGGTCGTCAGTAGTTGAGGTAGCACCGAGCAGGATGTCTACATCATAGACTTTCACGTCTTCCTGAAGCATTGCAATGTCTTTGGTGGCCTTGCCAAAGCAAAGCACCAGGAGCCCCGTTGCCAGGGGGTCGAGCGTACCTGCATGCCCCACCCGCTTTATACGAGACATGTTGCGCACCTTTGCAACACAGTCAAACGATGTCCACGTTTCTTCTTTGTCAATGAGCGCTATAGCACCTACCGATCTTGCTTGCTCCAACCATTGATCGATCTGCCCTACGGTAGAGCGATCCAGTATCATCCGATCATTCGCCGTTGTTGTCATTGCCCTCTTCTTGATCTGCATCTACAGGTCGCACGCGGTCAAGGATAGCCTCAATTCGTTGTGCCCTGTCGAGTGAATCATCGATATAGAACTTCAGCGAAGGAGTGTAACGCAACCGCACAGACTTGGCCAGTTGATGACGTAGACGCCCCGTTTCGTGTTCTTCCAAATGGTCGAGCACTTCAGCCGGGGAACGACGTCCACCAAAAACACTCAAGTACACGCGTGCCAGTTGCAGATCCGCAGACAAACGTATCTCCGTTACCGATATGAACCCGGCAGAGAGCTCCTCGGCAATCGTGCGAAGGGGACCGGCAAGAGCCTTTTGGATCTCCCCGGCTACTCGTTCTGTGCGAATCGACACTGTTACGCTAGCTTCCGTTTCACTTCAACTGTCTTGTAGCCTTCAATGATGTCGCCCATTTCGAGATCGTTGAATCCTTGAACGCCGATACCGCATTCGTAACCCGAATCAACCTCGCGAACGTCATCCTTGACGCGCTTGAGAGAGGCAAGCGTACCCTTGTAGATCTCAAATCCATCACGAAGCACACGAACCTTATCGTTACGTGTGATCTTACCGTTCTGAACGTAGCATCCAGCGATCGTGCCGAGCTTACTGATCTTGAAGATTGCACGAACCTCGACTGTGGATGTGATCTCTTCTTTGATGTCAGGCGTAAGCATACCCTCGAGAGCCAGCTGTACTTCGTTGATACAGTCGTAGATGATGGAGTACAAACGCACATCAACATGCTCTGCTTCAGCAAGCTTGCGGGCAGCAGGTGGAACGTTGATCTGGAAACCAACGATAACGGCATCAGAGGCAGAAGCCAGCATGATGTCGCTCTCGGAGATAGCACCAACGCCGCGGTAGAGGATGCGAACTTTGACCTCTTGCGTAGAGAGCTTCTGCAGAGAGTCCGAAAGGGCTTCAACAGAACCGCTCACATCTGCACGTACGATCAAGCGGAGTTCCTTAACGCCGCCTTGTTGGATTTGTGCTGAGATGTCGTCGAGTGTCATATGGCGCATGCCACGGAACTGCTGTTCACGTCGTAGCTGCTGACGTCTTGTTGCTACATCGCGTGCTTCTGCGTCGGTCTCCATTTCCATGAGGATGTCGCCCGCATTCGGCAGACCGTCAAATCCTGTGACCTGTGCCGGCATTGATGGCCCGGCCTGCTCCATACGATGTCCACGTTCATCGAACATCGCGCGTACACGACCAGCGAACTGACCGCACACGAAGATGTCGCCGACGTTAAGAGTACCTGTCTGCACCATCACCGTAACAACATTGCCACGCCCCTTATCAATGTGGGCTTCAATGACAGTTGCCTTTGCATTACGATCAGGATTTGCCTTGAGGTCTAGCAAGTCTGCCTCGAGAAGAATCTTCTCAAGAAGCATAGGAACGTTATGTCCTGTCTTTGCCGACACTTCAGCTACCTGGAATTTGCCGCCCCAGTCTTCTACGAGAACACCGTGGTCTGCAAGCTGCTGACGAATGCGATCTGGGTTTGCATCAGGCCTATCGATCTTATTGATTGCCACAACGATTGGCACACCGGCAGCCTGCGCGTGCGAGATGGCCTCAATTGTCTGAGGCATCACGCTGTCGTCGGCAGAGACAACCAGCACCACGATGTCTGTTACCTGAGCACCGCGGGCACGCATGGCCGTAAAGGCCTCGTGACCCGGCGTATCAAGGAAACTGATTGAACGTCCGCTCGGTAGCTCCACACGGTAGGCACCGATATGCTGCGTAATACCACCGGCCTCGCCGGCAACCACATTCGCATTGCGAATGTAGTCCAGAAGCGACGTCTTACCGTGGTCTACGTGACCCATGATTGTAACGATAGGTGATCGTGACTGAAGAGACTCTGGTGAATCTGCTTCCTCCTCGATTACCATTTCAGCTTGATCATCAACGAAATCAACCTCAAAACCGTAGTCAGAGGCGATCAGGATGATTGTGTCCTTATCGAGACGCTGGTTGATGGAAACCATCAGACCAAGTCCCATACACTTCATAATGATATCGGATGCTGTTACGCGCATCATGTTGGCAAGGTCCGCCGTTGTCACGAACTCCGACAGACGCAGGATAGAGCTCTCACGCGCCAACTCTTCTTGGCGAATCGCTTCTTTCTCTTCGCGCTCCAGACGCTTACGCATGCGCAGTTTTGCGCGGCCGCCTGACGGAGCGTACTCCATACCCGACAACGTCTGTCGGATCGCTCGCTCAACATCAGAGTCGGAGACCTGCGTACGCATACCCTTGGTATTGGTCTTCTTCTTTTTCTTGTCGTCTTTCTTGGCTGCGGCCGGAGTTGCATTTGGTCCGAAGTTCGGACGTCCACCACCGCCGGTATTTGGCCCGCGGGATCCCGAATCTCCAAACTGTCCGCCACCCCCCTGCGGTCCACCACCTGGCCCACGTCCGCGGGCTGCAAGTGCATCGCCAATAGCACCACGACGCTGATCGCCACCACCGCCGCCTGGACGCCGATCGTCTCTCTTCGGACGCGGTGGGGGTTTCGGTGCAAGATCGATCTTGCCCACGACCGTCAAACCACGGAGCGTGGCACCTTCTCCTGGCTTGTATTCTACTTCGATCACGCCCTTGCGACGGCGTTTGCCCTTCTTCTCATCGCTATCGGCCGACTCTTCGGCGGCAGGCGCCGGGGCCTCAGCTGCCGCAGGCTGCGGCACTTCTGCCGTCACTGCCGGGGCTTCAGTCGGGGCTGCCACCTCATTAACGATTTCCTTGACTTCTGTCTTGGCAGCTACCGGCTTTGCAGCCTCCTTTTGGCCCTTCTTCGACTTGGCCAGCTTCTGAGCTGCTTCGTCGATCTTCTCCTGCTCTTCAGCTTGTGAAAGGTCGATCACCACACCCACTGTAGGGCCAGCAACAGGCGTCTGCTGCTCTTCCTGCTCAGGGGCAACCGGCGGCTCAGGCTCGGGCGCTGCCGCCTGCACGGGAGTTGATACCGGTTCGGCTGCAACAACCTGCTCCTTGGCATCTGCTGGACGTTCAAGCCGCTCTTCGATCTCGCGCTCGCGCTCGTGTGCCTCGGCAATCGTGTCGATAGACACAGCATTGCCCTGCTCAAGATGACTCTTGCGCACAGCTTGTTGGCGTTGGACCTTTTCGCGCTGCTTTTGGGCAGACTTAAGTTCCTTCGCGAACTTTTCGATCACAATGTCGAGCTGTTCATCGGTTAGTACGGTCGTTGCCTTGTTGTCGATCTTATGACCCTTCGACGCCAAGTACTCAACGATCGCATCACGACCAATGTTGATCTGACTCGCGACCTTAAAAAGTTTATTTCCGGTAGAACCAGCCATACAACCTTCAGTTATTCATCACCTTGTTCAGTGGAGGCATCAGAAGATTCTTCCTCTTCTACCTGCTCACCTTCTTCTTGTTCATATACCTCTGGAGTGTCTTCGGCATATGACTCTGCAATATCATCATCTGCAACTACACTCGGAGTAGACCTTGCAAGGTCTGCATCCTCAAGAGCTATCAGGTAGTTCTGATCTTCGCGCTCTTCAAACTCCTCAAGCATCACGCGACGTATGCGAACGATCATGTCCTTCGGAACGATCGCAAGCAGCCCCATTGGCTCGGCCTCGAGAAACTCACGGGCCGTATCAATTCCAGCACGAATCAGCTGGTCGAATGTCTCACGGCCGATTTCGTCGCGGAATTCAATAAGCTCAATATCCTCTGCACCTTCCTTGACAAGCGAGAGCGAGTAGCCCGTTAGCTTTGAAGCAAGACGCACGTTTTGTCCTTGTTTGCCGATGGCAAGCGAGACCTGATCATCAGGAACGATCACCACTGCCTGACGTCCATCTTCGCTGATCTGCACGTCGCGCACCTTGGCAGGCGAGAGTGCACGGGCGATGAACAACCGTGGATCTTCAGTGAACTCGATGATGTCGATATTCTCATTGCCTAGTTCGCGTACGATCGAGTGGATACGAATTCCCTTCATACCAACACAGGCACCAACTGGATCGACACGCTCATCAAATGACGTAACAGCTACCTTGGCGCGCTCGCCAGGTTCGCGTGCAATCGCACGAATCTTGATGATGCCGTCAAAGATCTCAGGGATCTCCTGCTCAAATAGTCGCGCCATAAATGAATCATCAGCGCGCGAAAGAATCAGATCAGGAAGTCCTGTTGCTCCGCCCGACCGGCGAACTTCTTTCAGGATTGCCTTCACCTGCTGGTTCTTCTTGAGACGCTCTGTTGGGATCTGCTCTTCACGTGGAAGACGCATCTCGACCTTGTTGTGCATCACCAAGATGTTATTCGGACGCACCTGGTAGATCTCGCCGATGATCACTTCTCCAACACGCTTGGCATACTCGTCGTAGATGTTGTCCTTCTCAACGTCGCGTATACGCTGGTTGAGATTCTGGATAGCCTGCGCAATAAGCCGGCGTCCAAACGAATCTGCGATATTCTCAAGCGTGATCTCTTCGATGTGCTCGTCGCCAATCTCCGGCTCATCGCCGGTGGCCTCGCGAACTTCTTCGGCAGATATCTGCAACTCAGGGTTCTCGACTTCTTCGACGATCTCACGCATGAGATAGATCTCGATGTCGCCCTTTTCCATGTTCACAATGATGTCGAAGTTCGATTCCAAACCGTACTTCTTACGCACCATTGCAGACAGAGTCTCTTCTACGATACCCTGCAGGAGGTCGCGGTCAATGCTCTTCTCACGCGCCATCTCATTGAAGGCCTCGATGATGAGCTTCTTGTTGTCGACTTGCTGTTTTACTTTCCGACGTGCCATGTTACTCGTCTCCATGACGAATAGGGGCTGCCCCCTACCCTCTAGAACGTGATCAACACCTTTGCCTCTTGTACATCCTCTGCTAGGATCGTAGCAAGGGGCTTGGGTTCCTTTTTCGTTTGTTTCGGCTGAACGTCCAGCCCCGTGTCATCGGCCCTTACAAGGGAGCCTTCGATCACAGAACCATCGGTTCGCGTTACACGAACCGTACGCCCAGTATTTTTCTGTAGCTGCCAAAGAAACTTCACTGGAGCCTCAGCTCCGGGCGAAGACACATCGACCGCCCGAAGGCGGCCGGCAAATTCATGATCCTGCAGCCGCTCATCAATGCCGCGGCTAACATCTCGGCAATGATCGTGGGTGATTCCATCAGGTGCATCGATGAAAACATCCAAGATCAGCTGCCTTGCCTGACCCCGCATGACGACATCAATAAGGGAAACTCCTGCATCGTTGCACGAATCAACAATCACAGTCCGGATTTGCTCCGGCAAGGTCTCCTTCATAATGTCCCTCTCTAAGAGGCATCGTCATACATGTGCATAAACGAAAAGTGGGCGAAATCGCCCACCCTTCGAAATCGGTTACAAATATACGGAGAAACTTGTCAAGAAAACGCGCTCAGCCCGGTAATGTCCTGTCCCAGGATAAGTGTGTGCATTTCGTGAGTGCCCTCGTATGTCTTTACAGATTCTAGGTTTGCGGCGTGCCTCATGATCGGATATTCGTCCAGAATACCGTTTGCGCCGTGAATTTCCCGGGCCATGCGGGCAATATTGAGGGCCATTTCGCAGTTGTTTCGCTTAGCCAGGGAAACCTGCTGTGGACGTAAGCTACCGGAATCCTTGATCTTACCGAGACGCCAGCAGAGCAGCTGGGCCTTGGTGATCTCATTGAGCATCAGCACAAGCCGCTCCTGGATCATCTGGTATCCGGCGATTGGCTTGCCGAATGTTATGCGGCTCTTTGCATAGTTCAGCGAAGAGTCGTAGCATGCCATGGCAGACCCCACCACGCCCCACGAAATACCATAACGGGCCTGTGTAAGGCAGGATAGTGGTCCACGAAGTCCCTCCACTCCCGGCAGGATGCTGTCTTCCGGCAGCTCCACATCTTGAAACACCAGTTCAGATGTAACCGAGGCGCGCAATGAATGCTTACCCTTCATTTCCGGTGCGCTGAAGCCCTTCATGCCCTTTTCGACCAAGAAGCCGCGAACCACACCGTCAAGTTTCGCCCAGACCACCGCTACGTCGGCCAACGTTCCATTCGTGATCCACATCTTGGCGCCGTTGAGCAAAAAGCCACCATCGATCTTCTTGGCGTTGGTGATCATGGATGCAGGATTAGATCCAGCATCTGGTTCAGTTAAACCGAAGCAACCAATGGCTTCTCCTGCGGCAAGCTTCGGAAGCCACTTGCGCTTCTGCTCTTCGGAGCCGAAAGCGTAGATCGGATACATCACAAGCGAACTCTGCACAGAGGCGAACGAGCGGATACCCGAATCACCCCGCTCCAATTCCTGCATCGCAAGTCCGTAACACGTGCTGTTGAGTCCGGCACAACCGTACTCCTGCGGCAGCGTAATACCAAACAGGCCGATCTCTGCCATCTTCTTTACAAGGTGCATGGGGAAGATGCCCTCGCGCGCACTGTGCTCAATGATGGGAAGTACTTCGTTATCAACGAAGTCGCGCACGGTTTGGCGAACAAGCTTTTCTTCTTCGGTTAGGAGCTCGTCGATGTTGAAATAATCCGGATGCTGAAATGACATTGTGTCTGCCGTTGATGATGGATGTTGTATTGCGCCACTAGAACAACAAAATTACAGAATGAGTGCCGTTGGTCCGTAAGTTTGATAGCCCCAAGTACATGGGGCTCTGTTGTTTCAGAAGTTAAAGGTCCCTCAATGGACCAATCACATGCTGATTCGGGCGCAAACGCTACCTCAAAGTCGCGCCTGATGGCACTCACCGTTGCAGCGGTCGGCGTTGTCTTCGGTGATATCGGTACGAGCCCCCTGTACGCCCTCAAAGAATGCTTCTCACCCCATTACGGGCTGCCGCATGGCGAATCGGAGATCAAGGGCATTCTGTCACTGATCTTTTGGTCTCTAACGCTGATCATCGGTGTGAAGTACTTGGCCATCATCATGCGCTTCGGCAACAATGGTGAAGGGGGCATTCTGGCCCTGATGGAGCTTGTGGCGAAGTTTAAAAGCAAGTTGATCAAACGCACAGCCATCATTGTGATGGGTCTGTTTGGCTCTGCACTGCTCTACGGCGACGGCGTAATCACGCCGGCCATTTCCGTGCTTTCTGCAATAGAGGGTCTTACGGTTGCCGCCCCATCCAATGATCTCGGTTATCGAACCAGTGTGCCTACTGCCAATCAGCTTTCTGCATATGGTTACACATACGGCGTGCTGATCGACAGCATAGACCCAAAGGGGAAAATGGCCGAGAATGAGATGCACAAGGGTATGCTCATTGTTAAGGTCAACGGTAAAGACATCTATGCTCCAGACTCACTAACACGCATCATTTCGTCGAGCAGCGGAGACGATCTTACGTTCACAGTCATCAATCGAAGCGGCGAAGAAGAGACCAAGATCATCGACACTCCGAATTCAAATCGCTTTATCGTACCGATCACGCTGGTTATTCTCTTCGGGCTGTTCTTTATTCAGAAGTACGGAACCGCCAGCGTAGGCAAGATCTTTGGCCCGTTCATGATGGGCTGGTTCGGATTGCTTGCCATACTTGGCGTCATAAGCATCAGCAAGACACCCGACATCCTATGGGCCATCAATCCATACCATGCTCTGACATTCTTCGTGCAACATGGATTTCTGGGTTTTGCTGTTCTTGGTAGCGTCTTCCTGGTTGTTACTGGTGGCGAGGCGCTCTATGCAGACATGGGGCACTTCGGCCGCACGCCGATCATGCGCGGCTGGTTCTACTTTGCCTACCCTGCGCTGCTGCTGCAGTACTTCGGACAAGGTGCGCTGCTGCTGCGCGACGGTTCGAACCCGGCTACACTTGCCAACCCATTCTTCCACATGGTGCCGTCATGGGGCGTTCTGCCTCTGGTGCTCATCTCAACGGGAGCAACGATCATCGCCTCACAAGCTGTGATCTCCGGTTCGTTCTCGCTTACCTGGCAGGCACTGCAGCTCGGATACATACCACGTCTCAAGGTTATGCATACGTCGAGTGAAGAGCGCGGCCAGATCTACATTCCAACGATCAACTGGCTGCTCTTCATCTTGTGCGTTGTGCTCGTGGTTACGTTCTCATCGTCCGGTGCTCTGGCTGCCGCATACGGCATCGCCGTTACATCAACAATGGTGATCACCACCATCCTGGCATGGTCGGCAATGAGGAACATTCTCGGATGGAGTCAGCTGGCAGCAACCTCGGTTAGTATGCTGTTCCTTGTTATCGATGTTGCTTTTGTTTCGGCAAACGGACTCAAGTTCTTCCACGGCGGATATGTACCGATCGTTCTTGCATGCGTTGTGTTTATGGTCATGGTAACATGGCATACAGGAAGAAGACTTCTGCAGCAGGCCATCGAGCGGACCAGTAAGCCCCTTACTGATGTTCTTAACGAACCCAACAGATGGCACGAGCATGTTGCCGGCACTGCGATCTACATGACGCAGACCATAGGCAATGCACCACGAGCGCTTGTGAGCAACCTAACCTACAATAGAGTCCGACACGAGTGCTTGGTGTTTCTCTCCGTAGAGATCACTGCAAATGCTCGCGAGCGGGGCGTGGGCGACCCACGCGCGCGTTACGACGTCAAGGAGATCAAGGGCCACACAAGTATCTACACAGTCAATGTGCGCTATGGCTTTATGGATCAGCTCGACATTATGGCAGATCTCAAATTTCTACCTGAGCTCGATGTGATGGTAGACGTAACCGACGCGATCTTTGTTCTTGGTCACGAGACGATCTCGATCCGGGATGGTAAGAACATGGCAAAGTGGCGCAAGGAGATCTTTGTGTTCCTGCATCGCAACTCGCGTACACCGGCATCATACTTCGGTATTCCGACGAAGCGGACGTTAGAGCTGGGCGCTCATATCGGGATATAGAAGCCCCTACATCTTGAACTGATACGATGCACCAAGGCGCAAACCTCTGCCCACGAGCCATCCGATGTTCTGTTCTGAAGCACCACTGACGATTCCCGCAGGGAAGGCGATCGTTACGGGCTGACGCACGTTATACGTGAGTTCGATAACAAACCGTCCGTCCCCTGCCGGCGCAGACAGAGCCACGCCGAAGTGTCCACCAAACCCTGTTTGCCCATCAAACATAACCGTGGACTGCAGCGGATTGCTACCTCTGTCTGCTTCGGGGATCCGTGAATAATCCGCCACCTGTGTCAGCGACAGTATACGATCGACATTGATGCCAAACTGGAACAGCATGCGCGTTCCTATCGTATCAAGATCGAGCACCGGGAAACGTATCCCTGCGCCTGCCTCTATGGAGGTGGATTCGAGTGTAGTGATGATAACCGGCGCCCCACCTGGCACGTCAACAACATTGAGTTTTCCCACTACGCCACCGGATGGTTTTGAGAATTCGGTAACGTAGCCACCGTTCTCAATTCGATGGTGCAGCGTAAACATGTATTCTGCCGCACTCGCTGTTCTGCGGGCAAACTGCACACCTGCCGAATAGCGGGTTGGCGTTCCATACGTTGCCACATCTGTAGAGACAGCCGTACTCATAGTTGTTGTGAACATCGGTCCAAAGAACATGGACTGACCATAAGAAGAAAGCGTCGTTACCACCAGGATGATAACGACGCTGAGAAATTTCGTAGTGGTGTTCATGCACCGAAGTTACGGCCGAATCACGATTCGGGCATCTGTACGGATATGGCCTGCTTTGAACCGTCGCCGTTTTTGACAACAAACATTACACCATCGCCCGGACTCTTTGCCGAGATGATCTTGCGAAGTTGCGAAGGTGATGTAATCTCTTTCCCATCTGCTTTCAGGATTACGGTGTTCGACCGCAGTCCACGAAATGCCATGCGTCCAGAACGTTCAACCTTGGCAACAAACACGCCTTGGTTTACACCAAAGGATGACTTTTGATCACTTGAAAGGGGCGTGACAGAAAATCCAAGGTCCTTAAACGACACCGGTTCGTTAGAGTCGAATGCATCTTCATCTCCGGAGCGTGCATCGTTTGCAGCTACGTCCGCTTCGTTTGGTGCTTTCAGGCGCACTGTCTTCGTTATCTCGCGCCCATCTCGCCAAATCTTCAGGTTTACCTTGTCGCCGGCCCTACGAAGAACGATCTCGCTCTGCAGCTCATTTGAACTCTTTACGGCTCTTCCATCTACATCAAGAATCACATCGCCGGCTTCAATCCCAGCAGCCTCTGCAGCACCACCTTTGACCACTTTGTTCACGTTAACACCGGCAACCTTGGGCAGTCCTACAGCCTTGGCGGATGCTTCATCAACACTTGTGATCTCGACGCCAATATATCCGCGCTCGATTTTGCCGTCATCGATGATATCAAGAACCACACTGCGCATCATATCAACGGGAATCGCAAATCCATAACCAGCGTTGACGCCCGAACGGGAAGCTATTGCCGTATTGATACCAATGAGGCTACCGTTAAGGTTGAACAAGCCCCCTCCGGAATTCCCGGGGTTAATGGCAGCATCTGTTTGAATGAAGTTCTCGATCGCATATCGATTACGTTCGTTGGTAAGCTCATTGGTGCCTACGATTCCAATGCCGCGTCCAAGAGCAGAAATGATACCCGTTGTTACTGTTGACTGCAGTCCTAAGGGGCTTCCAACGGCTACCACCCATTCGCCTATGCGTACGTCCGAGCGCTGGGCCAGGTGGGCCGGAGCAAACCGTCCGTCGATCTTGAGTACGGCCAAGTCTGTTAATGGGTCGCGCCCGACTAACCGTGCCTTGTATTCCTTGTTGTCGGTTGTGGTTACTGTTATCCCACCTTCCTTTGCCGACTCAACAACGTGATTGTTCGTAACCACGTATCCATCGGCAGACAGGATTACCCCCGAACCACTTGCATCACGCTCGGGCATCTGCTCGTCTTGTCCGTTGCCGTCCGGAGACATGAACGGCCCAAAGCGACGGAAGAACTCCTCCATGCCTTCAAGTGCTGGGTTTGACTTCTTTTGATCGATCTTCACGGAGATCGAGACTACCGATTGCGTTACTGCTGTCGCAACGTTGGCAAACTGATCGTTAAGCAACTTTACCGCTGGCGGCGCAGGTGCCGGCGGATTGCCGGCGCCAAGCGTTACGTCGCTCGCAAAGAGCTGCTCGAGAGCATTTGATGAGATCGAGGTCATCAGGATGACCCCTACGACTACCCCGATGCCGATCAGGGAGATCGCTGTGAAAAGAGATCTTCGAGACATGTAGTACAACTCCTGTAGAACAAACTGTGCCAGTATCTGACGAAGAAAAATTCGGTCTATTGCTTTCGTTTACTAGCAGAGGAACAACCGCAGTTTGCGTCCAAATGTTTCCTCGAGCAGTTCCTTTCGCCGTTCGGCACCCCATAACTCAATATCGGGAACGACAGCAGAGGTCTTGAGTCCAATCAAAATCTCCGACTGGTCTAGTGTGACCATGAGTTCGCGCACTACTGATTGCTGACGTCGGTCCAAACCTTCAGCAATGCGCAGTATTGACGATAGCACAAGTACGATACGCTGTTCTTCTTCCGACATCATCACAAAGGCGGCATGCTTCTTTTTAGGGTGACTTTTTCTGTGATATCTGGCAATGGATGCTATTAGTTCGGTCTCGTCGCTGGTAAAGCCGGGCATAGCCGAATTTCGAATGATGTACTCGCTGTGCTTATGATGCTGATCTGCAGAAATATGGTAGCCTACATCATGAAGCAGTGCTGCTGCTTCAAGCAGCTCGCGCTCGCGATCCCCCATGCCGTGCAGAGGGATAAGTTGGTCAAACAACTGCACGCTGAGTGTCTTAACATGTTCAGCGTGACGCCTGCGTACGCGGTAGAGGTCGCATACGTGCTGCACACTCTGATAGCGCAACGGTGTAAGATGATGCCGTAGTCCCATCTCTCGCTGCTGCTGCACCGTATCAAAAACGATGCCCTCACGCAATGCATATCCCGAGACTGTTATCTCCTGGATGTCTAGTCCACGAACAGCTTGTTCCACGATCAGCGCACCGGCAACTATCACGTCGGCTCGCTTGGGATCCATCCCTGGTATGAGCAAGCGTTGGGCAATCGTTCGCGCGTCAAGCACGGCTTCAATCACGGCCAGTATCTCGTGTCGGCTCATTACATAGCCGTTGAATCCTTCAGGAATACGTCCGCGACGGGCCGCAACCATCGATGCAATTGCCGTAATGGTCCCCGAGCAGCCAACTGCGTGATCGAATCCTAACTGCCTATGTGATTGGAACACCGTTGCCCACTCGCCACGAATGAGCTCTCTGCACTGCACGATCTGTTCATCAGTGATAGTCGGCGTGCCGAAGAATCTTTTTGTCAGCCGCAGGTGACCAAGTTTTGCAGAGTCTATGGCAAGGGGCTCACCGGCCTGCCCAATAATGGTCTCTGTAGAACCACCACCGATATCGATCACAAAAATTCGGTCATTACGAAGTGGCAAGGCATGAATGACACCAACATAGATCAACCGGCCCTCTTCGACACCTGGAATCACATCAACGTGTATTCCTGCAACCTCGTATGCTCTGCGAACAAACTCCTCTTTGTTGAGCGCCTCACGCACAGCACTGGTTGCAATGGCCCTGATCGACGCATCATGCCTGCGGGCATCTTCAGCAAACCGTGCAAGAGTCTGCACGCCCCGTTCAATGGCTTCGTCGGTAAGACGCTTCATGTCGGTTGCCGATGAACCTAGACGCACCATGTCTTTGTCGCGTGCGTGTATCTGCATCACTCCATGTTCGCTCACACTGGCGATAACCATGTGAAAGGAGTTCGTGCCTACGTCGATCGCGGCTATCCGGTCAGAGGTATTGGTAGTCTGGTTGCTCATCGTTCGTGTGTCAAAGATACATGTGTATCTTACCACCACATGCGTAGAATTCTCATGATTGCCGCAATCATCGTGGTGGGATTTATCCTGCTATCGCCGTTTTTTATGGGGCTTGTACGGCGCCTAACTGGCCGCAGTCCAAAAGAGTAGTCTAAAGCAACAGCGGCCACCCGAATGGGTGGCCGCTGAGGTGTTCGGTTCACGATCGGTGTTCTTAGTGCGCCACGGATATTGGGAGGATTACCGTGCCGCGAACGCCTGTGATCGTCAGATAGTAGATACCAGAAGCAAGGTCTGCGGTAACGAGGTCAAACTCGTATGTACCGGCACGCTGTGCTTGATTGGTAAAGAATGCGGAGACAACTTCTCCGGTTGCAGTTGCAAGGCGGACGCTTACGACGTCGTCCTGACCCAGAACATAGCGTACTGTGGATGCTGTAAATGAAGGGTTAGGATATGCAGAGGCAACAACGCCTTCTACAACTGTCTCTTCATCGACGCTCACAGGAGACTTGGCTTTGTATTCCTTGTTGACAGGGTCATACTCCGACCATTCTGCGTCCCAACGCTGTAGGCCAAACGCGCCACGGAAAGCAACGCGCTCGAAGAACGAGTCTTCTGACTTACCTGCGAATGCAGCACCAGTAGCAAGCGGAGACATGTCCTTGATCGCTGGGTTGAATTCAGCATTTGTTGCAAAGGCGTTTTCGATCATCGCAGGGTTTGGCGACGACTTGTCAACCACATTGCCGTATGCCGGCTTTGCAATCCAGTTAACGTCCATGCCCGCAGGAGGTGTTCCTCCGGCAAGTGTCATTACAGCGCCCTTAACACCATACCATGCGTTGTTACGAATCTCGATGCTATCTGCCATGGCTGCATTCAATGTCTGCACCTGAGCAAACTCGAAGCCACGTGGCCATCCAATAAACACGGAGTTATGAATTGACTGACGTGAGTTTCGGCGAATCTGTGCTGCAGCACCAAAGCGTGAGCTGTACTGATTTGCTCCCGAGCCTGGAGTCCAGCTTGTGTCCTGGACAGGACCGATACCTGTGACGTTCGAGAATACAGCCGAAGTTAGTGGCTGGTTGTATGATGATTGTGCGTCGTTGTCCGACTCAAAGACCTGCGATGTCGACACATCGGCTACTGTGCGGAAGCGCTGCGCTACGGCAAACTGCACCTTACCGCTAAAGCCGTTATCGGTATCAAAGTCATCATCAAGGATTCCTGTCGAGATCAGGTACTTGGCATTCACTGTGCCACCGAACCATTCAAAGCCGTCGTCGTTACCGTAAGACACCTGGACATTTTCAATTGTTGTGCCGCGGCCAACACCACCCATTGTAAGAGAGTTTAGCTCTGAGTTTGGCTGTGTTGCTATACCGGCGAATTCGATACGCACGTACTTGAGAATACCGCTGTTGTCCTCGTTGTCTGTGCCGCCATACCATCCCTTGCCACCTGGTGTTTGATCTGCCACGCCTCCTTCAAGAGCGGCTTGCCCAGCTGGCTGATTGATTCGGGCTTTGCCGCAGATCAAAATGCCACCCCAGTCGCCACGAGCACGCTGTCCAGGAACTGCACGGCTCGTAAAGATGATTGGGTCCTTTGCTGTGCCGTTTGCGATGATCTTGCCACCACGGTTGATAACGAGAGCTGAGTTGTTGCCTGGCTCGTCGCCCACAACGATCGTTCCCTTTTCAACTTCGAGCGTTGCTCCATCGTTAACGTAGACGTAGCCCTTGAGACCATAGATCTTTGTGTTGCTAAGCTTGACATTCTTAGTGATCTCACCTTCAAGGATCGAGTCCACAACAATTGGAGCCGGAGCAGAGATCGTGAATGGATTGTCGTTAACGTCTGTTTTGGTTGTGTCGCTCAGCAGCACCATACGGATATAGCCTGTTTGCGTCAAGTCTGCTGGACGGAATACAACGGCACCTGCGATGCGGCCACGGCGGGTTGCACTGTCAAGAACGTTCCCAAGGCCTGGCATGGTGGACCATGGTCCATTTGCACTCTTACCGAACTCAAAGCGCCAACGCTGGCGGAATGTGTTTGTCGTGTCCCATGAGATGTCTACCGACTGTCCAACACGGAATGCCTTATTGTTTGTACCCGGCTCGAGAAGCTTAACTGCAGGATCTTTCGGCACTGGGGCTGCGATCTCGATCGGGTTGTCGGAAATGTCGAAGGTTGCAGGGTCGTTTACAAGCGACATACGCACGTAGCCTGTCTTCGTTACAACGTTTGGTGCTGTGAAGCCACCGGCAAGTGTGCCGCGGCCTGCACCGGCGTCTAGTACATTCGAGGCAGTAGGAATGTCCTGCCAAGGACCATCAGCAGATGCACCGAACTGGAAGCGGTAGCTGTTGCCGGCTGCACCTGATGTATCCCAAGAGATGGTGATCTTTTCGCCTTGTATGAACTTTTCACCAGTCTTCGATCCTGGCGAGGTCAGACGAACAAGTGGCTGTGCACGATACTCCTTGTTGATTGGATCGTATTCTGCCCACTGAGCATCCCATGCTGGACCATCTGCTGGGAATGCACCACGATAGGATACCTGCTGGAGGTATGGGTCTGCAAGGCTTACAGTAGCCGAGCCATTGGCAAAGCTTGCTGTGCTCAGGTATGGTGCAACAACCAGCGGACGTGCATTGAATGAGCCATCTGTTACCCATGCATTTACAAGGAATGCAGCGTTGGGATTACCCTTATCAACTTCGTTGTTAAAGCCAGCCTTAGCTAGCCAGTTGGCATCCATTCCTGCTGGCGGTGTTCCGCTAGCAAGAGTGAGCGCTGCCCCCTTGATGCCATACCAGCTGTTGCTGCGAACAAGCAATGAGTCGTTGTTGGCAGCAACCATTGTTGGTGCCTGCGCGATTTCGAATCCACGAGGCCACCCAACAAACACCGTGTTAACGATGCTTGCACGCGATGCACGTCGGATTTGAGCTGCAGCACCGTAACGGGAGCTGTATTGATTTGTACCAGAACCTGGTGTCCAGGATGTGTCTTGCAGCGGACCTACAACCGTGAAGTTTGAGAAGAGCGGCTGTGTGCGTGGTGCATTGAATGAACCCGACGCATCGTTGTCGATTTCAAATGCCTGCGATGTGGACACGTCGGCAACAGTGCGGAAGCGCTTAACAAGACCGAATTGCACGCGACCAGAGAAACCGTTGTCGCAATCAAAGTCATCGTCAAGAATGCCGTAAGAAATCAGATAACGGCCATTAACAGTGCCGCCAAACCACTCGAAACCATCATCGTTACCATACGATACTTGTACATTCTCGATCGTTGTACCGCGGCCAACACCACCCATCGTGAGCGAGTTAAGCTCCGAGTTTGGTTGTGTTGCGATACCGGCGAACTCGATGCGTACATACTTCAGAATGCCACTGTTGTCGTCGTCGTCAGTGCCACCATACCAACCCTTACCTCCGGCTGTAAGATCTGCAACGCCCCCTTCGAGAGCTGCTTGACCTGCTGGCTGATTTACGCGAGCCTTACCGCAGATCAATATGCCACCCCAGTCGCCGCGGGCGCGCTGTCCGGCTGCTGCACGTGATGTGAAGACGATAGGATTTTCAGCAGTTCCCTGAGCAACAATCTTGGCACCACGGTTGATAACCAGAGCGGAATTGTTTCCTGGCACATCGCCAACAATGATTGTTCCCGGGTCTATGGTAAGCGTTGCACCTGCATTAACATATACATAGCCTTGTAGTCCATAGATCTTGGTTGCTCGCAGGTGGATGTTCCGAGTGATTTCACCGGTGATGATCGAGTCTGGAACAATTGTCTCTGGTGTGGCAATTGTAAACGGATTGTCGTTGATGTCAAACACCGTTGGGTCTGCGATCAACTCCATCTTGATATAGCCACTTGATGTAGGAACGTTTGGTACGCGCCATCCACCTGATGTTGGTACGGACTGACCACGCGTGGCACCGGAATCAAGAACGTTTGATGGACCCGTAAGCGCCGTCCACGGACCCGTCATAGATGTCGCGAACAGGAACCTCCATCGGGCACGGAACGTACCTGCTGTGTCCCAGCGCAGCTCCTGTGTCGAGCCTGGACGGAACGTCTCGCCGCCGTTGGGGAATCGCAGCGTGACTGACGATGGGTTTTGTGCTGATGCAATCAACACCATCGTGAACAATGTGAGTATAAGAGTATGGATTCGACGCATGGTATTCTCCATGTGAGAGGAACGATGATAAATGCTAGATTCTGTAGCCAAGGCCTAGAGACATGCTCATGCCGCGGATGTTTGATTGGATGAGAGCTCCGTTTTGCTCCCACTTCAATGGCTGGTTGAGAAGGTCACGGATACTGACCTTGAGCTCCAGCGACTGACCTACTGTTTGTTGGATTGAGAAGTCGATCACATCTCGTGGCAGCTCATACACATGTGGGTTGCCTTGGAAAACGCCAACCAGATTAACCTGGATGATGCGGCGTCCGTATGTGTTGTAGGCAACACTTACATTGGTACCCGACTCGACGTTGCTGTAATACAGCGAAGCGTTTACCGAGTATGGGCTCTGGCCCCACATCGAGCGTGTATCCTTTACGCCAGCCTGCTCAACCACGATGCGGGAATCCACAATCGATGTGTTAAGAGAGACCGTAAACGGCATTAGCCATTCTGCCATGGTGCCGAGGTTCTTTCGTATCTCGAATTCCACGCCGATGTTATCGGCAGTTCCGTTGGCGTTTGCAAATGAACGAACTATCTCAGACTGCTGCGGGAAGAGTGTTTCTTCGATTGCGTTGTCGAAACGCTTGTAGAAGCCACTAACCGAAAGCACTTCGCCTGCACCTGTGAAGTACTCAAGGCGAAGGTCGTAGTTCTGAATAAGCGAGCGGATTAACTTGGGATTGCCGGCGATTGTGGCCTGCTGCTGGAAATCGTAGAATTGGAAGGGGGCAAACTCACGCAGTGATGGACGCGCAAGTGTTTGTGACGCAGATGCCCGAATGTTAAAGTCTTTAACAGGACGAAGGATCCAGTTGATCGCTGGCAGAATATCTACCAGATCCTGGTCTACGTAGACGCGATTATCTGTTACATCGAATGAATTCAGGCGCTGTACATTCTTTTCGATACGTGCGCCCGTGATGATGCGACTTTCCATTCCAGCGATTGTAAATGGAAGATCGATCATCGCGTAACCTGCTAACAAATGCTCTTGCGCATCATATTGATCGCTAAGCTTTGAATCTTCCGAGTAGCTAAGGCGCCCCTTCTCTACACTATAGTTAGAGTCGGCAAAGAACACACCGAGATTGGGGAGCTGATTGTTGTCTGGCACGGTAAGCTTGTCGGATATGTCGTTTTCAACGCCCTGCACGATGGTTAGTGAGCGCGCATTGAAGCGACGAGATCTATTCTCGAGCAGTCCACCAACCTTGACTTTGATCTCCGTTGTTACTGGAACCGAAATGTTGATGCCTGAGGTCACAGCATTATCAACAAGACCAGAGAAGAAACGTCCGGCACGCGAACCAGCCCCTTGTGGCGATAGATCAAAGGCTGCGAAGTATGGTTGGCCTACATCGGAGCTGTTGCGCAGAAACTGCAGGCGCTTGAAGTCCGGCTCGTCCCGTGTTGAACGCGAATAGCCAACGCGCCAGTCAACAAGAGCGTTGGAGAAATTTGTTATGGTGTGCTCTCCAGAGACTGTGCCACTGTAGAGCGACTTCTCAACATACTGGAAGGAGAACAGTCGTTGTGATTGCGACTGCGTGAAGTTCTCTCCTGTTAGGTGCACATTGTCGAAGTCTGCCGTGCGGTTGTATGTGTTCTTAAAGCCAAGACGCGAATTTGAGCCAATACGATAGGCTGCGTTGAAGAGTCCGCCAAATGATGTGCTGCGCGAAGACTGTACACCTGTGTATCGGAACAGGTAGTCATTCGGGTTTGAGAGAATGCCACCACGAATGATCTCATTATTCTGCCATGAGTTGCCATAGTTGCCTGAAGCAACGATACCTATCTCATCTTCATTCTCAAGCGTGATCACATCGGAGTATGTTACCGACATACTGCCGTTCGGAGTAACTGTCTCGCTGCTGGTATTCCACAAGTTGTTATTGAACGACTTGCCTATGCCATCGAGTCGAGCAATGGCATCTTGATTACCTGCGCGCACATCACGAAGCAGTTGATTCATTCCCAATCTGTCTGATGGAACTGCTGCAGGCATGTTGCGGGATGAGGCCCCCATTGCAAAGGCATCACCACTGGCCCCTGCCGATGCGTAATAGCCGCCGTTCTTAAATGTTACATAGTTGTTGTAACCCTGCGAGGCCGAGACCTTAACGCCCCTTTTGCTAGGGAAGTCAATCGTGTTCAGTTGAACGAGTCCACCAGCGAAGTTGCCTGGCAGATCTGGCGTGAAGGACTTCAGAATGTTGGCATTTTCGAGCAGCTCGCTTGGGAACATGTCGAAGGCAAAGGCCTTCTTATCTGGCTCTGTCGAAGTTAGTGCTGCTCCGTTAAGCGTGGTATTGCTGTAGCGATCGCTCACTCCACGGACGTAGATGAACTTTCCTTCAACCAGCGTTACACCTGAGACGCGCTTAAGCGACTGTCCGGCATCACTGTCAGGCATCTTCGAGATCTCTTCGCGTCCGATACCATCGCTTACCTGCGCAGCATTCTTGCGAGCCGTCAAAAGAGCACCCGCGTTATCGGACACCTTGGCCGCCTCTACTACAACTTCTTTACCAAGTTCCTTGGATGCCGAGAGAACAACGTTAAATGTTGTTACCGCATCTGGCTTTACAACAAGACCATCGAATGTTGTGGTCTGATATCCAACGTAGGAAACCTTGATTGAGTATGTTCCTTCAGGAACTTTCTTGAGCCGATACGTACCTTTGGTATCGGAGTAAGCACCCTTTTTTAGTGCTGTCAGGCTTATTGTTGCACCGCGCAGAAGTTCTCCCGACTCTGCATCAGTAACTTTGCCTTCGATTGTGCCCGTTTGTGCAAGCGCAATGGTAGCGCTCATGCACAGGGCTATGAAGAACATGATGTGTTTCATAATTGCGTTAAAGACCAACAGTGAACGAGAACCGAACGAACGAGGGCGAAACTATTCTAGGGCTGTTAGGTGCATGTAAACAGCGTGTTACGAACGGGAAACACTGGGCCGCCCTATGTTTCCTTCTCGTAACATTGGTCTCTGCACGTGCTCAGGTGCAGCAGGTAATGGTAGGGGGCTTGCAGTTCGACACGTCAGACGTGTTCGTGACTGCAAAAAAGATCGAAACCGGACTCTCGATCGCACTTGGTGAAACCGGCAAGTATGCTGTGATTCCAAACGATGTTCGCGACTCTCTGCTTCGATCGCGCCGCGATACGTTGTCAGTTCTGATGGCGGCAGACTACATCAAGGCCGAGCTGATCGTCTTCTGCAATGTTGGTCGCATCGGCAAACTCGTCCGATCGGAAGTAGTGATCCTGGGCGGCGATGGATTTGTGCTTAACCTGAGCGGTATTGGATACGGTACAACCACGATCGAAGAGGACAGCACAAAGCAGATGATCGTTGATCCAGCTATTCTGAGCTCTATCCAACGTGCCGTGTGCATGGCGTTGCAGGATTCAACGCTGTATAGCTCTGCTAGCCCCATACTGCGTGTTCAGCCAGCAGATCTTGCTGTGGTGGGCGGCATTCACTTTCGTGAAACACCGAGTGGACTCCTGCCGTGGTCGCTGTTCAAGGAGAAGATAAGTGCTTCCTTCGATGCCGCACAGATCATCGTAGAGGCTCTTCGGGATACGAAGGACCTTGTCATGATCGACTTGGATACGCGAGATTCGATCTTCGCAAAGGCGCGTTTATACATGATCGAGAATTACAATCCAACTACCGCAGCAGAACTAAAGATCCTCTCTGCATTCGAGATATCACACATCATTACAGGAACAGTAGAAAGAGTTCGGAGCGGCGCAGTACTTACGCTGAACTATCAACAGATCCAGCAGGATTTCAAGCTGCGGCAGATAGCTAGGGCCGAAGCAGTGCTGCAGGCCGACAGCAAAGATGAGCTGAAGACAGCCGTTCGCAAGTGCCTTACCAAACTCTTCGGCACAATCAACGACTCAGTGGCACCGTCGCGGTAAAGGCCACGCCTGATTGCGACATCACATGCACGATGTACATGCCGTTAGGAAGCCCGCTTGTATTGAGCGTAACCACGCTTGAGCCGGCAGGCAAGGTGTACGTCTGACTAAGCACAACCTGACCTAGTCCGTTGGCGACTTCTACACTGGCTTTATCGCCGGCCTGACAAAGTGCACCAACGCGCAACACATCAGCAGCAGGAAATGGCGGAACAAGTCGGAATACCGGCCGTTGCGTAAAGTCGAGCCAGAAACGAGGGCCACATGCATCAACAACAAGATATCCGTCGTCGTCTGTGAATGTCAATGGCTCGTAGGCAGTTGCAAACATGCTCTTGATGTCCAATGGCGTGCTGTCGGGAATAGCAGCATGAGCAGTTACATAGATAACCCCAAGTACACCGGGACGTCCAAACTGTTGCCCAGTCGGGTAGGCAGTAAACTCTACATAGGAGGGTTGCGCTCTGGCAACGATACGGCTATCGGGAGCATTGCCTTGCAGGATTGAGTCAACTGTAAGGTTGATCTCTGTAAAAGCCACGGTCCATTTCAAACTATCAAGCTGGGCATCCTTTACATCGCTGTCGAGATGCACCGGAATAGCAACGATGGCCTCGGGGGCCTCATTGTATTCATCAACACGAAGCTTGACGTCGTAGGTAACTGGAACACGTGGAGATCGGGCAGAGCCAACAAGGCCTGTTGTTGCGGTACTGGTGCAGGTTGGACCGTTGACCACCTGGGCATCGATGTAAACAAGCGCTGTATCTAACCCAGGCACAACAGGGGCATACTCTGCGTCTACCTCTATTGATTCGCCACTCGCGATGGTTCTGCCCATGATCGGAGTTAGCAATGTCCAGTGCGGACGCACCTGCTGGATACGCACGTTACGAATGAACATGTCGTTCATCGACGGATTGCTAACTGTTAGCTTACCCGAAATGGTTGTACCCTTGAGGATCTCTGGCACCGTAAGCGGGTCTGGTGTAACCACGACCTTGGGCGTTTCACCGATTTCAATCATTGCCGTAACCGTGTCTACGTCACTGCAAAGCCTATCCTGGATGATGAACTGTCCGTAGCTGATCTTGTTTACCGGCAGAAGCGAAGGCTGCATGTCAACGTAGATCGTTGCCTTGCCGCCCGGACCAAGGTTTACTGTCTTAGGTGTAACAAAGAAGCCTAAAGGGGCTCGTGCATCACTGATGTCGACAACCGTCGAGACACTACCATTGTTTTGGATCGTGAACTCCTTGCGGATAACAGGTGAGCACGATAGAACAGAGCCGCCATCGATCGTCTTTGGCGTTACTACCAGCTCCACGTTGTCAAGCACGCCCTCGAGAGCAACGGTCGCATCCCCGCCATCGACGTCTGTATCAACCAGCATGGTTGCCGTTGATCGGCCGAAAGCACTTGGAGTGTATGCCACGTCGATGGCAATCGGCTTGCCGGGATCGACAACAAATGGCGTTGGCGGACCAATCACACGAAATGGCGTGCCTTGCTCTACAATTGTGGCGGAAAAGACCCGTACCGGGCGGTTGCCGCGCACTTCGACATTGACCTTTTTTACAGACTCCAATGGCTTGCATTCGAGCAGCCAATTGAGCGCGGCAGGCCCAACACCGACGTCTGCATTCAACGCACGGAAGTATATCTGGGAGCTCTGACGAGATGTACACGTAGTCGTAGCTGTTACTTCAATGGTACCCGCATACGTTGTCGGAGCCGGTGAATTCCAATTCAGATCTACGACAATACTGTCTCCCTTACGCAGCCGCTTCGGCAGTGTAGGTAACATGTACGTAAGTGTCTGTGGCAGAGGCGAAATGCGAATGGCCGATATCATCGCACTGTCTCCCGTAAGCAGACGTATCACGCAGCGTCCACTAAGCGGCACGCCAACATCAGCAGAGTCTGCAATGCGTGATGGCGTGATCGACACTTCGATGTTTTCTACCGTTCCTCGAACGATCACCGTGTATGTAGAGTCGCAGGGGGCTATACGGATGTATACTGTATCGGTAAAGGGTCCGAGTGTTGATGCCGTGTATGTGATCGGAATCTGCCGCACCTGCGTTGGCGCAATGGACATCGTGCCCTGTTGGATTCCAGATATGTTCTTGGAGTTCGTCCAGGCCGTTGCGTCTACGATCTTCGAACCAACATTCGTGACATTGATGTTGCGTTCTATGATAGCCCCTTGACATATCGAGCCTACGTCTATCAGACGCGGAGCGATTGTGACTGATGGCTGATCCGTAACGCCGCGCAGAACAATCGTCCATGGGTTCTTTGAACCACGCGCAGTCGTTAGGTCGTCGTGCTGGATTGTTAACGACGTGTTGTCTCTGCCTGTACCGCTTCGGTATACAACCAAGAGGGTGTCGCGGGCTTTAACAGGGACAACCCATGGTGGACCCTTTCGTCCGCTCGAAAGACCAACAAACGTAAATGCCGTCGATGCGTTAACGTCGATTGTGATGGCACTGATGTTAAGCTGAACATTGCCCGTATTGAGCACAGGAATTCTGATCGTATCGCTCATGCCGCAACCCGTCTCTACGTATGCCGTAGGAACTGACGTGAAGATCGGAGACTGTCCGTAGACACGCACCGTTATGATCGTATCCCGCGTACAAGGACCAAGGCGCACGCGAAACTTGGCCTGTATCCAGCCAGTGTCTTTAGGGTTGGCCGTGGCATACGTAAGTGTGCCTTCTGTGCGCACCAGTGCAGGTGTCTGCCCCACTGTGAGTGTGATCGATGTATCCCCACTGATGCGGGTAATGCTGACGATAGACTCAAGGTTTACACTTGAAGATGAGCGCCACACAGACGTTCTCGAGGTTGCAACGCCAACCGGCGCGCTGAAAGAGAGAACAGAGTCTACTGGAAATGCAACACGCTGACGTCCGCTTCCCTGCAACTCGACAATGAGCATCGTATCGGGATTCTGAAATGTTGCAACCAGCGTTGCATAATGCGGTCCCTGCGCGTTGGGCTTGTACTCGACGATCACACCAAGTGAATCACACGAGGAGATCGATGCGGCAATCGGAGTATTGACAATGCGAAACTGCGATGCATCGGTGCCGTTTATTACAACAGACCATGGAGAGCTAAACCAGTTTCTATTGCGGAATCGCACCGTATCGCGGGCTGAACTGTCGGGACACACGCCCGTATACTTCAATAGTGTGTCGGTTTGGGTGCGCAGTGCCTTTGCTGTGCGAAAGATGCCTGCACCAACGACCCAGCCATTGTTATCGTCGATAAAGAAAATGTCGTCTGTTCCAGCCCCATCCAACCCACAAGACCTCTTCTGCCAGGTTTGTCCTGCGTTCGAAGTGTAATAGACAGACTCATTCCACCCTGCGGCCCAACCACGCTGAGCATCGTGCAGAAATGTTCCGAACATGTCCTCGCCAGTCGAGAAATCCCGCCACGTTGCGCCAAGGTCTGTGCTAAAGCGCATCCCATCTGTTGGACCAGGGGGCGAGCTGCACCTTGCTCCGGAGTTCGGAACCAAAACAGCATTGCCAATCATTGCAAGCTCTTCGTGCCACGGATTATTTGTGCCAGTATAGTTCAGAACGTTCCATGTAGCTCCATTGTCCTGCGATCGGAACAATGTGCCGCTGCCAACTGCATAGACCGTATTGGCAGGCATTGACGCATCCCAATAGGGATCGGACATCACAGAACGGGGCTCGGGGTGGGTAGATGTTGTGAATGTCGTTCCACCGTCTACCGTACGAAGGAACGTGCTTGTTCCGCACCCGCCCCCTACGAACCAGCCTTCGTTTACATTCTTGAACCAGCCGCCCCAAACATTCGTCGAGCCGGACGGCTTGATACTTGCCCACGTCTTACCGCCGTCCACGGATTTATACATGCCGCACGGACCAGAGCAGTAACCAACGTTTTGATCCAGAAACTGAATGTATTCAAGATGGCATGCTCCAAGTGCTGGATCGACCTTTGTTCCCTGCCATGTAGAACCACCATCCGTGGTGCGGACTACATAGCCACCGTTTTGATCGCAAGCCCAACCATAGTTCGGATTGCCCGGTAGAAAGAAAATATCGAGGTAGTAGCCTGTGCTGTAGGGGCTTGGAAGGGCTACTTTCTGCCAACGCTGCGCAGTCTGCCCCGAGGCTGTTGCCGCAAGGATAATGAAGGCAATGATGGTAGCTAGCCGCGTCATATTTGCACGGGGCTAACATAGGAAAACTACAGTGAAGTTTCAGGGCTTATCGCAGGAACGTGTCCTCGCGGGCAGGACTTGTGGACACCCAACGCACGGGCGTCTCGAGCAGACGTTCAATCTCGGTCACGTAATGCTGCGCAGCCGGCGGTAGGTCGGCAAATGACTGGATGCCGTCCAGCGAGCACTTCCACCCCGGATAACTCTGGTAGGTGCATTCAACGCGAGAGAGTGTAGCCACATCTGCAGGGAAGGAGCGCGCTGTCTTACCGTCTACCTCATATCCTGTGCACACGCGTATCTCGTCCAACACGCCTAAGACGTCTAGCTTTGTTAACGCGATCTCCGATATACCGTTGATCATAATCGAATACCGCAGTGCCGGTATGTCCAGCCATCCGCATCTGCGCTTGCGGCCAGTGGTGGCACCGAACTCATGTCCCTCGGTACGAAGCAGTTCTCCGGTTTCGTCGTTAAGCTCCGTTGGGAACGGTCCGTTACCGACACGCGTGCTGTAAGCTTTGACCACGCCCATCACATTCGAGATCGAGGTAGGTGGGATGCCAAGCCCCGTACAAGCTCCGCCAGATGTTGGGTTTGAGCTTGTTACAAATGGGTACGTGCCATGGTCCAAATCAAGCAGTGCGCCTTGTGCGCCTTCTGCCAAAACACGCTTTCCTTCTTTCAACGCTGTGTTGAGCAGCAACGTGGTGTCGGTGATGTATGGATCGATGCGCGTATCAAATTCGAGATATTCATCGATCATCGCATCAACATCGATAGGCTCTGCTCCATAGAGGGCCTTGAGAAGCTGGTTCTTTTCCTCGAGGTTTAGGCGGATCTTCTCGCGCAGCACATCGCGGTCGAGCAGATCCACAATACGTATTCCAGTGCGAAGCGCTTTATCGTAATACGCAGGACCAATTCCGCGTCCGGTGGTACCAATCGAACCAGCCTGCTTCTCGCGAGCAGCATCCATCTGCTTGTGATACGGCATGATCAGATGTGCCTTGTGCGATATGTGCAGACGTCCTTCAACGGAGATGCCCATGCTCTCGAGCATGTCTATCTCTTCCATCAGGGCTACCGGGTCGATCACAACCCCATTGCCGATCACGCATGTAGTATCTGGGTGCAGTATGCCGGAAGGAATAAGATGCAGCACATACTTCTTGCCACCGAACACGATGGTATGGCCGGCATTGGCACCGCCTTGATAGCGCGCAACAATGTCTGCCTCTTCCGAGAGCATGTCTACGATCTTGCCCTTCCCCTCATCGCCCCATTGAGCGCCGACAATGATGGAAACACTCATGACAGGGGGCTTACGCTTGCGTAGAGGCTACCGAGCCTACGTTCTTATGCTTAACGCGCTCTGTGTACCAGATCAAGAAAGCCGATGCAACGTAGATCGATGAGTACGTACCAACAACGATGCCCACGAACATTGTAAAGGCAAATCCCTCGAGAACATCGCCACCAAGGAAGACCATCACAAGAAGGGCACCCAGTACCGACACACCTGTGATGATCGTACGGCTGAGGGTTTCGTTCAATGAGTGGTTGACGAGCTCGGCAAGTGGCATGCCGCGAAACTTTTCGCGATTCTCACGAACACGGTCGAACACAACCACCTTGTCGTTAATCGAGTATCCAAGGATCGTAAGGTAAGCCGCTATCGAGTTGATGGAGATCTCGAGATTAATCAAGCCAAGCTTGTTAAAGAACACCGAGATGATGAATGCCATTGTAACGTCGTGCGCAAGCGCAACGACAGCAGACACACCATAGGCCCACTCAAAGCGGAATGCGATGTAGAGCAAGATAATCAGCGTTGCTGCGATCAGAGAGATGGCGGCATCCTCTGCAAGCTCAGAAGAGATCTTTGCTCCGACGTTATCGGCACCAAGCAGCGTTACTGCGTCCTTACCATCGTTGGCGGCAAACTTTGCGTTAAGCTCATCAATCATGTCTGCCGAGACCTTCGATGAATTATCCTGTGTTTCATTGATACGAATCAGGAAGTCCCCGGGAGCACCGTAGCTCTTGATCTCTGGATTGCCAAACTTGCTCGAGCTCAGTGCTTGACGCACCTCTTCTGCTTGGATGTTCTCGTTTGTAAACGAGACCTTGGTTTCTGTACCCCCTGTGAAGTCGATCCCAAACTCCATGAGCTTCGGCATGCCGAGACCTGGAATCTGAGGCAACAGGATAACGATCATGCCGATGATGCTGGCAAGGATCGAAGCACGGAGGAACGAGTTGCGCTTTGTTACAAAATCAATGTTGGTCTTTTTGATCAAATCCATGTTACACCGTCCTCTTCTGTCCAATGTTGAGTGTTGTTGCGCCACTCATGATAAGTATCTGGAACATCGCTCGTGTTACAACAACAGCGGTGAACAGCGTGACGACTGCGCCAACAAGCAAGGTGATGGCGAATCCCTTGATCGGACCCGAACCCCAGATCATGAGCGGAATAGCGCCGATGATGTTCGTGAGGTTAGAGTCAAGAATGGCGCTCCAAGCTCTGTTAAAGCCCTGCTCTACTGCTGTTTTGAGTGTCTTACCTGCATACATTTCTTCGCGCATACGCTCGAAGATCAGGATGTTCGCATCGACAGCCATGGCGGTAGAAAGAATAAGGGCCGCGATACCAGGAAGCGTGAGCGTACCTCCAAAGGCTGCCAAACCGGCAACAACCAGAAGTCCGTTCATCACCAACGCAACATCGGCAATTGCTCCGCCAACTGCATAGTAGGCAAGCATGAACACGATGATCAGTGCAAACGAGATCGCAGAGCTGGTTAGACCGCGATTGATGGAGTCTTCACCAAGCGATGGACCTACAACGCGCTCTTCGATGATCTTTACTGGTGCCTTCAAAGCTCCGGCTTTGAGCACAACTGCAAGACGATTTGCATCCTCCGGAGCAAAAGCACCAGAGATCTGTGAAGAACCATTCGAGATTTTGTTCTGTACTGTTGGGGCCGACCATACACGGTCGTCAAGTACAACTGCGATACGCTTGCCGATGTTGGCCCCGGTGATCTTTGACCACGCTTCGCCGCCTTCGTCGTTCATCGACATCATCACAACAGGCTTGTTGGTGTTGTCAAAGCTTGGATACGCATCCTGGATAACGTCTCCCATAAGGTCTGCTTCGCGAGCCACACCGTAGACTTCATAATAGTCTGGCTTGACACCCTTCTTGGTTACGTTGCCCGTGGCCGAGAGCAGAATGTCAAGATTGCCCGGGATAGAGGCACGTACGCGCGGATCATTGAGGATCGACGTGAACTCGTCAACCTTTTCGGCTGGAATGCGGAAGCTGAAGATTCCCGTCTTCGGAAGATCATCTGGCTTAACGTTGTTCAGCTTAAGTCCTACCAGGTCGAAGCTCTGCGGCTGTGATTCTTCGTTGGCGGCAACGCTACCGAAGACCATGTACGTGAATGGGAAGTCTGCCTTGATGCGACGAACCTTTTCGTCGTCGCTTAGCCCCTTGTAAGGGTCTTGTGGACCCTTCTTGCCAGTGTCTGCGGCAACCTTAGCAGTGTCTGTCTTGGCTGTATCTGCCTTGGCGGCTGTGGCTGTTGAGTCTACTGCTGTTGTATCAGCAACCGAATCGGCAGGAGCTGCGGCGATTCCAAGGCGAAGATTCTTCACAGCCTGATCGATGCCATACATGGCCTTGATCATGGAACCGTCCATCATCACACGCTTGAATTCAAGACGAGCTGTCTGCGAGAGAAGCTTACGCATCTGAAGCGTGTCCTGCTCGTCAGGCATTTCGATCACCAAGCGGCGTGTCCCCTTCTTCGTGATGTTGACTTCCGAGACATTGAACTTATTGATACGCTGGGAGAGAACGATCTGTGCCTGCTCAACAGCTTCGTCTGCATCGCGACGGAGTTTGTTTTGAACAGCTTCTTCCGTGAGCGGGTTCGCTGGGAAGTAGTTGATCAGACTCTTGCCCTTGGCGCGGAAGTTCTCAAGGAACACCGTCAGGACATCGAGGTCGGTATTGTCTGTTTGCTGACGTGTCTTCTCGATGATGGCTTTAAAGTCATCATCAATGGCCTGGGCATCGGCCGAAGACTCGATCAGCTTCAGGACATCAACTTCTAGGGTCATGTATGTGCCGCCACGCAGGTCAAGGCCCAATTTCAGGCGTCCCGCGCGGGCACTTGCCATGTCTTCGGCATTGGCGCTGTCCCACTTGGCAAGCGCTATACGGCCCGCCAGAGTTGTGTCTGCAGCAAGTTCACTACGCTCCGAGGTGAGCATAGAATAGTTGATCGTTGGCCACAAGAGAATGGCAGCTGCAACGATCGGGGCTAGAATGAGCAACCATTTGCTCAAGGATTTCGAACGCAAGAGTCCTCCAAGACATTCTATCGGCAAAGTCATTCCACCCCCACATATCGGTGGCGGAAGAACGGCGAATATACGTAATGCTAACTTTGTAGACCCTATGGATAGAAGAACTGCCGAAACTCCCGAGATCGACTGGTCGAAGTACCCCATCCCACGGGTGCGCCACCATGTGAATTCCCAAGCCTATTTGCCGGCCCACCAGCATAGGTTTGTTCACCACCAATACCCACCCCTTCGGCAGCAGCCAGAATGGGGCTCCTGGTTTGCCAACGCAGAGCCGGCGAAGGTGCTGGATCTGGGATGCGGACGTGGCGCATTTCTGATTCGACATGCGTTAACCCATACAGATATCAACATCTTGGGGATAGAGGTACGCGAGGCTCTAGCCGAGTACATCAACAGTGTTGTGGCCGGCGAGAAGCTTCCGAATGCCAATGCAGAATGGTACACGCTGGCCAATGGTCTGGACTGGATAGCGGCCGACTCGATCGAGTATGCAGTCTACCTTTTCCCCGACCCCTGGCCGAAAAAACGTCATCATAAGCGACGTGCATTCGGAGGCGAGTTCTTGGAAATGGTTCACCGCGTTTTGGTTCCGGGTGGACGTTTGTACCTGGCTACTGACCGGGAAGATGTGGATGCCTACCAGCGAGAGATATTGTCCGACTCCGCATTATTCTCGATCAGCCCCCTACTTGATGATGCCACCTGGCCGTTCCCGTTTACCACAGACCAGCAAATGTTCTGCGACGCCAAGGGAATTCCCTACGTACGCTACTATGCGGAGAAGCGCTAAGTGCTTCTTCCAGAGGTAGTTATCATGGGCTACAGACAGGGCTTCTTTCCCATGGGAGACCCCTCGGCCGGACAGATCTTCTGGCATCGCCCGGATCCGCGGGCTGTGATTCCGCTGGATGCCGTACGAATTTCGCGGTCATTACGTCAAACACTACGGAAAGAGACCTACAAGACAACAATTAATGCGAGTTTTGATACGGTGATTCTCCGATGCTCCGAGCGCTCAGATACTTGGATCACGGATGAGATCATCAGCACGTACTCACAACTTCACGAAATGGGTCATGCTCACAGCATCGAGTCATGGCGCAACAACGAACTCGTTGGTGGTTTGTACGGTGTCTCAATAGGCGGTGCATTCTTCGGCGAGTCGATGTTCTCTCTACAACCTGATGCTTCGAAGGTGGCCTTTGTTCGGCTGATCCAGCACCTTCATGCAAAGGGCTTCACACTTCTCGATACACAATACATCAACGACTTTACAGCATCACTTGGTGCTGTCGAAATCAGTGATACACGATACCAACAGCTCCTTACAATCGCTCTGCATAATCCCACGGCTTTTTAAGCTGGGTGTGTTGGTTGTGCTTCCACTCATGATCCTGCAGGCCTGCAACACGGTATACTACAAACGGCATGCAGAGCCCCCTCCGCCGCCACCGCCACCGCCTACGTGCGCAGCCGTTCCCGTTAGCGATCCATCATCTATTCGCGGACTCGACACCTCAAAGCCATCGGCTCCCAATGTGTTGTACTTTGTCTTTGAACGAGTGCAGGGGGCTTCTACGCCGCTTGATGAGTTTGGTCTGCTCTCTGCTGATGACAACGATGAGCATTGCTTAATCATTCGCGGCCAAGACATGAGGCGCGCGCAGTATGCGATGGCCACAAAGACTGGTCCATCGTCGGTAAGCTCTGTCCCCTGGGAAGGACATGCCAGCCAGACCCTTATCTCAACGATCATCGATCAAGATGGCATTCCCGATGCCGCAATTGCGTTGTGCACAATTGCTTCCGATGAGATCACCCTCGATACAACGTTACCGATGATCAACGACCCCCTGGCCTGGGACGGGCATCCAACAGTTTCTGCCTCCAAACGGTGGGTCGTGTTTGCATCAAATCGCATTGGTTCAAAGAACAGCACAGACCTATGGTATGCCCGACGCGATCAGACTGGAAGTTTTGGTGTCGCTCGCCCCCTGTATGGGGCTAATACATACTGCGATGAAATCTCTCCATCATTTGCGCCACAGTCCTCACTGATGTTGCTGTTTAGCTCAAGCGGACACACCACGTTTGGCGGGTACGATGCATTCTCGGCAGAGCTGAAAGAAGATGGGGATTCGTTGCTGGTATCAAGCGTCGTTAACCTGGGCCCACCAATCAACTCCGCATATGATGAGATCTTTCCGACGATGTCTCCAAACGGCGTTGATTTCTATGTGGCATCAAATCGGAAGAATGGACGCGAGACATCACGTCGAGACTTCGATGTGTTCGTAGCTTTCCAACAGATGTCTGGCAATCAGCCGCTTGCAAGACTTACGGGTCGTGTTGTAAACTCACAGACGCAACAACCGGTTGTTGATGCGGAAGTTGTTGCACGAAGCGCAGGCTCTCGTCAGACATACGCCAAAACACGCACGGATACCACGGGCTCATACACGCTAAGCGTGCCCGTAAGCACACCGGTGCAGATCACTGCACAGTCCGATACGCTCTTCTACGACTCATACACCGTAGTGGTGCCAGAGAAGGCCGCCAATCAGGTTGTTGAACGAACTGAACCAATTGCATTGTCGCGCTCATTCGTTCTGCGCATCAACTTCCCCACGTCGGAGTTTGCCAATCCATATGGAACAACGCTGGACTCGAACGGCGTAGAGACCGATAGAGCCTGGCAGAAGGAGCTCGACGAGTTAGCGGCCAGCGTTTCGTCCAGCACACAGAAGGTCACAAAGATCTTGCTCCTCGGCCACACAGATGATGTAGATACAGATGAGTCGAATCTTGTTCTTGGCAAACAACGTGTGAATTTTGTGATCGACAGACTTGTCGAGCGTGGAGTCTCTCGCGATATCCTCCAGGGTGTAAGCGAAGGCGAACAGCAATTGCTCCCGCGCCGTCCGGATGAATCCATCGACACATGGCGCAAGCGATGCCGTCGGGTAGAATTGAAGAAGGTAAGCTCATGAAACTGTTGGATCGAATCTCGCCCAACACCTTTGCCAAGGTTGCCATAGGCAGTATTGTAGCGATGGTTCTTGTCTTCGTTGGACTGATCGTCTATTCACTGAGCAGCGGCCTGCCAACACTTGAGCAGTTGGAAAATCCGCCCCAAGAACTTGCAACACGAGTATACAGCGCAGACGGCGTGATGCTCGAACTCTATGCCACCACGCGCAGAACGAATCTGGAGTTCGATTCTATCCCGCGCGGTTTTATCAGTGCCTTGGTTTCTACAGAGGACAGGGCCTTTTACGACCATTGGGGTGTTCACATGATGCGCATCGTTAAGGCCGCCGTAAAAAACGTCCTCGCATTGCGTGCAAAGGAAGGCGCTTCGACGATCACGCAGCAGCTTGCACGCAACCTGTACTTTACACAAGAGCAGACCATCTGGCGCAAGATTCGAGAGGCATGGACAGCACTTCAGATCGAGCGTGCGTATACCAAGAATGAGATTCTCGAAATGTATGCCAACACTGTCTACTACGGACGTGGTGCATACGGACTGCGTGTTGCAGCTCTGACGTATTTCAACAAAGAACCAATGAAGCTCTCTACATCCGAGTGCGCCTATCTGGTAGGCCTATTCAAAGCGCCGGAACGCTATGGAACAGATGACTCGCTGGGTGTTGTTCGACGCAATCTGATTCTTGGTATGATGCATGATGCGGAATATCTAACAGACGATGAGTGGACTGGTGCAGTTGCAGAGCCTCTGCGTAAGGCGCCGCCAAGCCGCACCTACAGAGGCATTGCACCGCACTTTGTGGAGATGGTACGCCAGACACTAACAAATGATGATGTGTGGAAGGAACGACTGGCCGGACACGATCTCTACCGCGATGGGTTGGTGATCTACACAACGCTTGACTCCCGAGTGCAGAAGTACGCAAACGAGGCTCTCGATGAACACCTGCGTGAATACCAGCGAATCTTCGATGCCTCGTTCTCATGGCGATCGCGGCAGGAGTTGCTCGATGAACTCATAACGCGCGCCATTCGACGTCATCCGGACTACCTTACAACGCCTGAGGGCAGTCGTGAAACCATCAAACGAAGGCTGATGGCCAACCGCACATTTATCGACAGTGTAAAGCGTATGGCAACGATCATCCAATCCGGTCTTGTCGTGATCGAACCATCAACTGGCAACGTGGTGGGCATGGTAGGATCATCACCGCTGAACATGCAGCTGCAAACTGCCGCTCGCTACTCACTGAACCATGCAACGCAGATCAGACGTCAGCCAGGATCTTCATTCAAACCGTTTGTCTATGCCAGTGCACTCGAGTCATCCGAGAACGTCACCCCAGAAACCACCGTCGAGAGCGGTCCATTTAGTTACGCACTCGACGACGGGACAGTGTGGGCCCCACAAGGCTCCCGCGAAGGGGGCGGTCCAATCCCGCTCCGCAGTGCGTTGAAATTCTCATTGAATAGCGTTGCCGCGCGACTCGTCACAGAAACTGGGTATACAAATCCGCAGCAAGTTGTTGATCTGTGCCGCAAGCTCGGCATCACATCACCACTATCTGCTGTGCCATCTATAGCCCTAGGTACGGGCGAAGTCTCGCCCCTTGAGATCACTTCTGCCTACGCCACATTTGCCAATCAGGGCGTGCACTCAACATCAGGTTTCATTACGCGGATCGAAGATCGCATGGGCAACGTTCTTTATGAGTCGAAGCCTTTCGAGCGGATATCAAATGAGGCATGCTCCCAGCGAACGTCCGAATACATGATCTCGATGATGCGCGGCGTAGTTGATGGCGGTACGGCATCAAGCATTCGGAAGTTTTATCGTTACGACGCAGCAGGTAAGACCGGCACAACGAACGACTTTGCCGACGCATGGTTCGTTGGCGTAACCCCGCAACTAGCATGTGGCGTGTGGATTGGTTTCGACGACATGCGTGTGCGCTTCACCGGCGACTATGGTCAGGGCGGACGCGCAGCTGCGCCGATTTGGGGAAGACTAATGCAGAAGGTTTACAATGACCCAACTGTTCGCTGGCGCAGAAGAACATTTGCCGTTGAACGCGACTCAACAGAAGTCGCAACAGATGTCGACATTGCAAACCCCGTGCAAGAGGTAGCCCCGTTCCGTCAACCAGATACCACAAAGAAGTCCCAATGACAACATCCTGGCATTTCACCGACGGCACAGTGCTTCCTGTTGGAACGATGTACTGCATCGGACGCAACTATGCCGCTCATGCCCGCGAGATGGGTGCTGAGATCGTGGCAGACCCAATCGTGTTTCTCAAGCCCCCTGCAGCATACAGACGTGATAATGCAGACGTAGCGCTGCCGTCGTTTTCACAAGACGTCCATCACGAAGTAGAACTTGTTGTTGTTATCGGACATGACACTGATGGATGCACAGCTGAGGAAGCTTGGAGGTTTATCGCTGGAGTAACTGTAGGCATCGACCTTACGGCCCGAGACATCCAGTCTGCAGCAAAGAAGAACGGTCACCCATGGGCAGTTGCAAAATCATGGGCTGGTTCGGCTCCATGTGGAGTTGTGATACCCTCACACGCATGTGGGCAAGGTCCGTGGGACTTGCAGCTTTTGATCGACGGAGCGATTCGCCAACAGTCGAGCACCGGGCTCATGGAGCGCTCCGTAGAGCAGCTTGTTGCCTACCTGTCATCCGTTTTTACGCTCCGTGCGGGCGACTGCATCTTTACTGGAACTCCCGAGGGCGTGGGCCCTGTTCGTGCTGGACAGATAGCCAAGGCTTCACTGAACGATCTCGTAACGCTAACAACACGATTCGCATGAAACACTCCACGCAGCTGTTGTTGATTCTCGGGGCACTCTTTGCAATGGTATTGCTGGAAGGCTGCGGAAACATTACTCGTGTCGAGCGTGACGTCTATACAAAGCTCCAACTGGACACCACGGTGACCACCCGAGTTCGCAATGCGCCGGGCGAGCGCGACAACGGCATCATCTTTCCATCGACTACCACAGAGACCAAGGACCGCGACATCTCGCGATACGACAGCGTAACAGTACGTGAGTATCCAGCATTTATCAGGCTCGGATTGTTTGAAGGAATCAGCACAATTGGTTCGTCCATCAGCGGGTCTGGCAGCACAAACCGTGGCACATTCGGACTGTTCTACGATATCAATGATCTGTTGTTCGGCAACGACAGCGATTCGACAGCACAAGTGTTTGATGGCCATATCTATCGCATCGGCATTGCTGAATGGAAGCTGCCTTTGTTTGGGAATTCACCCGACTGGACATGGGGCGTTACGGCATACGAAAGCATTAATGCTGATGCAAACCACAACCTCTCTGGAATGGGGGTTGTAACTCTATCCAAGCGATTCTATTACCGAAAGAAGATCCCATACTTTGCCATACGTCCATCGATATCGCTAGCCGCATTCCCAGATCAGTACGTTAACACAAGTGTTTCTGCAGATCTTGGCAGCATCGGCGGAATGAACCTGCGCGCATATGTTGGCTATGCATTTGGTGGGACATTCCAGAGAGACAGGCGCACGCGCACGACAACATACAACGCCATTGACTTCCCATACTTCGGGATCGGTATCTCAACTCTCGATTTTCTTAATCGCGAAGAAGAAACAGAGACAGAATGGAAGTATCACGAACATTCGGCTTGGGAGATCGGCGCGCTCGACTTTACGTTCGCGGGCAGCGATGCCGAACGCTCATTCTTATCTCCTCAACTTACAGGGGATGCAGCACCGATCATCAAAGGTGGGACGCTGCGATTTGCTACGGCAGATTTGGCGCTGCCAGTATGGAACTATCATCTCTCGGTCGGTACGTCGTTGGTTGAAGCTCTCATGCTTGGTCCATCAGAGTATGGCATAGCTGTTCTTCCAATACGCTTTACCTATCACTGGTTTCCATTTCGTCGGGATCTGCGCATCGAGCCGTTTTTCGAGGTTGCATATGCCCCCTCATCATTTGCCCACATCGGGATAAAGACGGCAATTGCGCTCAGCGATCAGCTTAGTCTGCAGCTTGTTGCAGGATACGTGCAGGGAAACACAGGGTCATCAATTCCTGGACTCGATGGTCAGGGTTATTCGTTTGTTAACGACCGATATGGTAAGCCAACGGCAGCAGATCCCAACTTCAAGGCACTGTACATTGGCATCGGTGCAAGCCTTTACGACAGGCTATTCCATCGCGAAGATCTCCGCTATGGCAAAGGCTACCCGCATGAGTAACGTGTTGCTCGTGGTTGTAGGCTTTGCATGCATTGTTGTTTCATGCAGCACGACAAAGTTTACAATGCACGATTTCTCGATCTTGCCTACACAAGGAGTGAAACTTGTGAACGTAGACAGCATTGAGAAAACTGCAGCAAACGCAGTGCGCCTGAATGGGCCAAGCAAGCTTGGGTTGCGCGCACAACGCTACACTGAGTTGTTGTTCTCGACAGAGATCATCCGGAGCACGACAGATCCGATCGTGATCCAGTTCCGTACAACGCCATTTGATGACTCAGTATACAAGCATAGAGGTGTAATGCTTGTGTTGTCAGCAGACTCAACCACAATGTTCAACGGTCCGGATACGACAACGTATTACACGCCCCTCCCCATCGGCAAGCCCTTTCTCTTCGAGGTTCGGCAAGACGGGTCGTGGTTTGACCTAGTGATTCATCACACACATCTTGGTCATCAACGGACTGCCCTGCCGATGACCGAGTGGGTGCTGATCGGCCTGCCCTATCGGGGGTCGATCTTGGTTGGCGACCCCGAGTTTAATTTTTAACATCGCGATCATTTATCCTGAAAGTATAGATCACCATGTCGCAACACATCACGATCGTTGGAGCAGGTCTTGTTGGCTCACTACTTGGCACCGTTTTGGCAAAACGGGGCTATGCAGTTCGCATATTCGAGCGTCGGCCAGATATGAGAACCTCCGCTGGTTATGCTGGACGCTCAATAAATCTTGCGATGTCTGATCGTGGTCTACGCGCGCTGGAAACTGCCGGACTTGCCGACGATATCCGAGCTATCGCAATTCCAATGCACGGCCGCATGATGCATGACAAACAGGGGGTACAAACGTATCAACCCTATGGCAAAGATGGACAGTTCATCAACAGTGTGTCGCGAGGAGAACTCAACAGAGTACTCATGAGCGCCGCTGAACGCCACGGCGTCGAGATCGTCTTTGATGCGCGCTGCACCGATATCAATGTAGAGTCGGCAAGTGCCACCTTCGAGCTTCCTACCGGTCAGGTGATTACGGCAGACGCAGATGTTCTCTTTGGTGCCGATGGCGCATTCAGCGCGGTACGTAGCAAACTCCAACAGCGCGATAGGTTCAACTACTCGCAATCGTACATCGATCATGGTTACAAGGAACTCCACATCCCAGCCGATGAACGCGGGGCCTTTCAGCTTGAGAAGAATGTCTTGCACATTTGGCCGCGCCGCAGCTTTATGATGATCGGTCTTCCAAACCCCGATGGATCGTTTACACTAACGCTGTTCTTTGCGCATAACGGCACTCCGTCGTTCCAAGAGCTCAAAACCAGAGAAGATGTTGTCGCATTCTTCGATCAGGAGTTTCCGAACGCAGTTCCATTGATGCCCACACTGCTCGATGATTTCTTCACCAATCCAGAATCTTCACTTGTCACAGTTCGATGTAGTCCTTGGGTAGTTAACAACAAGGTTGCGCTGATTGGTGATGCCGCCCATGCCATCGTACCGTTCTATGGTCAAGGCATGAATTGCGGATTCGAAGACTGCAGCATCTTGATTGAGTGTCTCGATCATCACAATGGCAACTGGACCGAAACGTTAGAATCGTATGCCAAACTTCGGAAGCCCGCAGGCGATGCAATAGCAGAACTGGCTCTTGAGAATTTTGTTGAGATGCGAGATAAGGTTGCCGATACCCGCTTCTTGTGGCGTAAGAAAATCGAGGCATGGATTCACGAGCACTATCCTCAGAAACTCATTCCGCTCTACACGATGGTAACGTTCTCGGCCCTCATTCCCTACAACGAGGCATTGCGCATCGGACGTGAGCAGGATGTGCTCATGGAGCAGATCATGTCCATTCCATCAGTCATCACCGACTGGACATCGGACGAGGCACGTCAGGCAATACGCGCCATCATCGAATCACGTCCTGACATGAATATTGCCTCGGGATCACCGTCGTAGAGAAGCTGCAAGGTGCGAGGTATTAGTTGTTTGCTATTACCAAGGGGCTAACCCATTGTCCTGCGGTTGTTGTTACAATGATGGTATACACACCATCTGCAAGACCAGCCAGGCTGATGGTCTTGGACGTTGCAGCATCAAGCACGCTGCGTCCCTGCGTGTCGACAATAGTAGCTGAACGAAAACCTGCAATGCTTTCATTCACATCCACTATTACCTCCGTTGATGCCGGAATCGGCCTAATGCGAATGATCGGGCCATCGAGCAGCACAATCGGACGCTCACCTGGTGAGCAGATGGCTTGGACCACAAGTTCACCATCTAGCTTAGTGATGCGTGGCATACGTGAAATCTGCAACCATTCGACACTGTCGATGATCACCTTGCTGCTATCGTAGGGGGCAAGCAGCGTCATGCCAAGGATCTGCGTGCAGACCGACGGGATACGAGTTATGTTGATGCCATCGACATCAATCGTTAGATCATGCGTCTTGAGAACTGTGTCACGAACTGATGAGACAATGCTACCGTTGGTTACGCCGGTTGGTATGTAAAGGCGAGCATCCATGCGCACATGAATCAGTGCCCGTGCACCCATTATCTCTGGTGTCGGAGAATCATGCTGAAAACTGATAGGCACGGCAACGTCCATCATGCCAGCCTTTGCAGCAACCTTACCGCCTATCACAAATGCACGCTCCGCGTTGATCATTGCCTTGACGGGAACATATCGAACACCAGGACACGGTTGCTCAACATCTACCTCAAGAGAATCATCGATCATTGCATCCACCGCACCGACGATCTCAAGCTCGATTTCAACGCTGTCTCGTGCGATATCAAATGGAAAGACGGTAGGTCTGATAAGCCTCACACCATTCGGCGGCCTGATGCCGGTAACTGTTACCGAACCTTCCCCCGAGTGTTTCATCCACGTTGCAGCGCGTGATGTGCTTCCAATTTCAATCACACCAAAGTCTATCGCACTACTCGAGAATACCGGCCATCGCGGCAGTTGATCTACCGTTATCGACGCACGCTGGTCACTGCATCCGCTACTGTCGGTAACGGCTACTGTATAGGAACCAGCTGATCGAACAATGATCGATGGCGTGGTTTCCCCCGTACTCCACTGATAACGCAGGAATCCCGGTGTTGCCGCAAGCAGAACAGAATCGCCGTAACAGAATGTTGTGCGCCCCTGTACCTGCAGCGCAATGCGCGAATAACTCTTCCATTGGAACGGTGCTATTACGCTTCCGGAATCACCCGCCGTAGCGCCCCACGGACTGTTATAGACAGCGCTACCGGTCTCTGGACTAACATGCACGCCAGGCCTGCCGCCAGCGAGAAGGGGCTTTACACCCGCGTGATTCTTTGTAAGCACAACAACGCCGCCGGCGCCGCCTCCACCAGGACCATTCGACTGATAGCGTGCGCCTTGATTTCCGCCTGTGCCGCCTTGGACATCGGCCACCAGCTGACCCGTTATCACATCTGCGTCAATAATGATGGTACCGCCTGCGCCAGCACCGCCTGCGCCATCGCCAGGTTGTTGTGCCAAACCATTCTTCCATGCCGACGTGTCGGCAACGGAGAGCCCCCTACTAACAATAGTACCCTTGTTTACAAGTATGGTTTGCGCACGAACAAACACAATGCCGCCCCCGGAACTTCCGTTGGTTCCTTGCTGATTGTTTTGATGAGCTCCACCACCGCCGCCGCCCATGAAGAAGTGTTGACGGACAACTTCTGAAACCAGCGAGGCACCGCCGCGTCCGCCAGCGTTCTGATAAGGGTTGCACCACGAGTTCGCATCACCTCCCTGACCTCCACGTCCACCATTGCCTCCACCACCGCCGCCAGCGTTAGCGCCATTGCCGCCTCCGGCCCCATTTGCCGGATTCGCGCGTCCAGATGCAAGGTCAGCAAGAGCTGTCCAGACACCCTCACCCTTTTCGCCCCCTGCCCCACTTTGGTATGGCGCGCTCCATATCGACGCGCCACATGTGTCTTTCTGCAGCGAGACGCGTCCACCGCGGAACCCAGCGCCAGTGGCATCGATATTTGCATCAAGCGTGAGCACTCTATACGCTTCTATCGCTATCACACCTCCCGTTGAACCATTCCAAGGTTTGGCATACACCGTGCCTACGATCTGTGCATCCTGATAGGTAGCTATGCGCACAAGCTGCACTCGGCCCGCAAGATTATACTCGTGCACCCAGGGAGTTGTAAACACCACAGTGTCGCCGCTGACACGCTCAACTTCGAGATATTCTGCGGCACCGGCACCGTTCAACGAACGGAGTTCGCCAAATGTAGAGTCGACAGATTCAACAATGCCGGCCCCCTTCATTTGTATCATGACAACTCTGTTGCCGGCAGCAAGACCAGACGGGTTTGTTGTTGTTACTGCCCTAAGACATGGATTGATAGCGGCAACGGCCTCGTAGCTGTTCACGATTCCGGAGACTTGCTCACAAGCTACAGGACGCTGTGCCCACACATGCGGTGAACACACAAGTAATGTCAGAGCCAAGATGGATGCAAGAATTCTCATTGTATCAAGAGTGCAAATTACCCATCTTGAGTTCCATGAGGGTCATACGTCCACGTGCTCTACGCAAGAAGGCCACCATCGGCATTGTTTCTCCGTCGTCTCCGCAGCGCGACGAAACACGCCTGCATCGTGGAATTGCCTACCTCGAATCTCTAGGTTACAGCGTCAAACTTGGCAAGCATGTTCTTGCATCGTACGGTGGGTACTTGGCCGGGGCGGACAAAGACCGGGCCAACGACATCAACACGATGTTTGGCGATGATACTGTAGATGCCATCTTCTGCGCTCGAGGGGGCTACGGATGCGCGCGTATGTTGCCGCTCATCGATTATTCGTTGATTCGCAAGAACCCCAAGATCTTCGTCGGATTCAGCGATGTTACGTCACTGCAGCTAGCACTCTGGAAGAAGACCAGGCTGGTCACCTTCAGCGGTGCAATGCCGAGCGTAGACATGGCAGACGGATTTAACGCAGTGTCGGAGGAACAGTTCTGGCGCGTGCTCTCCTCCAAGAAACCCGTCGGCAAACTCAAGCAGCCTTGGCCGCTTGCACGACTGCAACGAGGCGATACCGAGGGCATTTTACTGGGCGGCAATCTCAGTGTGCTCACCAGTATCATTGGAACAGAATACATGCCGTCGCTGCGAGGATCAATTCTAGCCCTCGAGGACATCGGCGAGGCAACGTATCGCATCGATCGTATGCTTACACACCTTGCACTAGCCACGAAGCGCGCTCGCCCTTCTGGCATAGCGTATGGGTTTTGGTCGCAGGATTCACGTCAGCACGGAACAACCCCGCACAGAGAGATTGGCGAAGTTCTGCAGGAGCGTCTTGATCTTACACGCGGACCCGTAGTATCAAATCTGATGTACGGTCATGAGCAAACCAAGTTCACATTGCCTTTTGGTGTGCGCGCCCGACTTTCTGCGGACAAGGGTCTTCTGTCGATCACCGAAGCCGCTGTGGAATAGCGGCGATCACATCATCGATAAGGGTGATCTGGTGGTTCATAGTGCGCTCTACAAGCACCCGATATTCGGCATTGGAAAGCAATGAACCGTAGCCTGCAACAGAATGGCTTTGACGATGCATCAACGACGAACAGAGCAACGCTAACTCTTGGGCCCCCTGTTGTCGAATGCTCTGCGCTGCGATGTCGCCTTCTTCTGCATACGTAAGCACAGATGCACCTATGCGCGCCACACCCTGCAGTGGAGCAGCACGAAGAGCATTGCGCACTTCATCAGGAAAGTCTGCATCAACGCGTAGAAAGTTGGCCACTGGACGTATCAACAGAGTGTCCTGTGCACGTCCATCGAGCATGCGCGCAACAGCCAGGCAGGCCTGGCGGCCGAGCCATGTTCCGGATCCAGCATCATCGATTGTTGCCCCCCAGCCCCCTGAACGAACAAATGTGTCGTGCCCGTCTCTCAAGAGAGCTATCGAGCCTGTGCCTGCTATTAGGGCAATTCCTTCTTCCGGGCCAAATGCCGCGAAGTGAACAAGCTCCACATCGCTCATCACGACAAGCTGCGCGGCCATTAGGCCAACATAGACAGACCACGACTCTTTAAACGAAGCTGTGTATGCATGCCTCTCGCCGGGAGTCCAGACACCGGCCATGCCGATGATAACGGCATCAAGACTCTCTGTTCGATCACCATCGATGATGACTGTTGTCGCAAGAAAAGAGCCGATCATTCGACAGAGTTCATCTGTCTGTTGATCGGCTCGGTTTGGACGTGCGCTCGGTAGTAATGTGCGTGCAGCTATCTGACCATTGATGGACAATCCAACGTCTGTGGATGTACCGCCACCGTCGATGATCAGAACTCGCATTTATCCTGCCTTAGGGGGCTGCCAGTTTCCACGCTTCCACGATTGAAGCTCGAGTGTAACAGAGCCAATATAGACCTTCATCTTTGCTTTGATCGGAACACGTGCTGCGTCGTCACTGAACCATCCCTCGAAGCCACCAGTTAGGCCATAGACACCTGTCCAGTTGGCAGTGCCATCAAAGTACACCGTGCTAACAGGATACTTAACAGCATCGATGTCCGTTGCCTGCTTTGTACCACGAAAGTTGACAACGGTTGTTGCGGTGTCGCCCATGATCACAGTTGGAAGCTTAATCGTCTTTTTAGAATTGATAAGTGCTCGAGCGGCATAGAGAATCGAGCTGCCGTCATTGCAGTACTTCTTGATTCCAATCTCACGCTTCTTCGTCAGTTTCTTCTCACGATACGTTTCCATCGTGAGATTCATGTTGGTGTAGTCCAACAAATACTGGTCGAACTCCCACAGATTATCTTCGATTTGAGTTGTCGCGTTGAAATTAACACTGAATGTTGCTGATGTGTCCATCCACGACTGGTAGACGGAGTGCAGCGACACAAATGGAATGTTTGGATTCGAATTGATAAAGACCTTTACCTTGGCAACATTGCGTCCATTAAATGTTGTGTACGGCTCTGTTAGCGCCCGAACCGTGCCAAGTGTAATGCCTGCATACGAAACACGATAGGTTAGGTCTTCCCCAGGATAGATAAAGCTCTGAGCTTGCGTTTCAACCAGCATGGCAATGCTCAGGAAAAGAATCGCGAGGCTACGAATAGGCATCATTAATGATCGTAGGTTAATGTAACAACGATGAGTTGTGGTGTGTGTACTCTCTATCAACGAAGCTTTGAAATACGCGCAGCTTCTGGGAACAACGACAACGCCTTGGTAACCTGCTTGTCTTTGCCGAGCATTACCGCAGTGTAACCGTTGTTGTTAAACACCGAGCGACCTACATATGCCTTCACGATAAGCTTGATGTAGTCTGCATCCTGGGTGAATTCGTTGTCTTTCCACTCAACATTCTTTGCCTTGGCAAGCGTCTTCATGGTTTCGACATCGGAGGGGGCTATCGAGAACTCTCGTAGGAACTTCTTGATGTCAGAACCATACTGGGCACGAATCTCTTTGCCGCGCTGGCGCATCACATTGTCTGCAGTTTCCCAGAAAAGATTCTTGGCACGAAGATTACGTGCAAGGAAACCGATCGTGTCCTGCTTGACGATATAGTCGGGCGTTACACCGCCACCACCATACACAGTGCGTCCACCAGCTGTCTTGTACTTTGGACGTTTGTTGGTTGAATCATCGGCATCGTGGTTGATGTTGTCGCCTTCTTCACCTTCTTCGCGACCTTCACCACCGTAATACTTCGCCTTATCGTCGTACGGACGCTGAATCAAACGTCCGCTTGGTGTATAGTAGCGTGAGATTGTCAATCGGAAGGCCGAGCCATCCCCGAGTGGGTATTGGCGCTGCACAAGCCCCTTACCAAAAGAGGTTTCACCAACCACGAGTCCGCGGTCGAGATCTTGAACGGCACCCGAAACGATCTCACTTGCCGATGCCGAACCACCGTTGATAAGCACGATCAAAGGAATGTTCTCGAGCGCGCCGCCTTCTGTTGACCAGAAGTCCTCGTCAAACTCTGGACGGCGTCCTTTTGTATAAACAAGCTTTTTGCCGGATGGGATGATCTCGTCTGCAATGCGGAAGGCCTGGTCGAGATACCCTCCAGGGTTATATCGAAGGTCTAGCAGAAGCTTCTTCATGCCCTGCGAACGAAGATTCTCCACTGCGCGCATCAACTCATCGTGTGTAGTTGCGCTGAAACGGTTTGCAGTGATGTATCCTACATCGGTTCCATCGATCATAAACGAGGCATCGACAGAATTCATTGGGATCTTATCGCGCGTAACATCGAACACCAACAGATCCTTCTCGCCGGAACGCTTGATATGCAACTTGACAACAGTACCCTTTGGTCCGCGCAACTTTTTAGGCACGGTCTCGCGAGTAAGCTTGATCGAAGTTGTATCGTTGATCTTCACGATCTTGTCGCCAGCCAGGATGCCAAGCGTTTCGCTCGGACCACCGATGATCGGCGACACGACTGTGATGGTGTCGTTAACAATATCGAATTCAACCCCGATGCCATCAAAGGAACCACGAAACTCTTCTTCTACCTTCTGCATCTCCTTTGCAGGGATGTAGACGGAGTGTGGGTCCAGCTCATCAAGCATACCCTTTATAGCCGCTTCCGTAAGCTTCTGTGTGTCGACGTCTTCGACGTAGTTCTTAACTGCCATAGATAGCACATCGGAAAACTTCCGTGTCTGGTCCATAACAGAGTCACCCGAGATAACGGGTTGAGCAAAAAAACCAATCCCGACTCCTACGGCAATCAGGATAGAGGCGAGAAGATAGAATCGATACGGCTTTGTATTCATGTTTTCTGTTTGATTAACGGGCCAAAACTACGCAATCAGCGCTGGGAAATAGACGAATCCATCCAACATCGAGTCTAATGAACAACCAGAAGCGGCACCGCCGTGGCTTCATGTGTGAGCACAATGCAGGTATATGTGCCTGCTGGGACGTGCGAGAGGTCCACCTGCAATGCCGACGTCTGCTCTCCAGACCACTGCTGATCGAGCACAATGGCGCCTGTGATATCAACAAGCTGCACGGAGCAAGAAGTTATCGCCTGACCAAAACTGATGACCGCTTGATCCCTGGCAGGTTGAGGTGTCACCATCAATGCGCCGATCTTTTTTGAGATAGCTGTAACCGGAACATCACATCTGCTAAGGCCCTCGTACTTCTGACCTCTGCTTCTGCCTTCAAGAATCAGCGTACGCACAAGGCAATACTGTCTGAATTCTATCGTATCTCGAACATACCTAACCGAATCTGCCACCCGTGGTGAGTAGCACACGATCAACGACGAGCTGCCGCTAACGGGGTCGATATTGATGGCAAACTGTGATTGCGGTAGCGAGAATATGGTGTTCTGACGCAAGAATACATTTGTGAAAACGATGCTGCGAATCCCAATATTTTCGAGCTTCAATGTATCGCAGTGCAAATCGCCAATAGTTCTGATGCCCATGTCATAGGTCTGCACGAGGTCGTAACTCCCGTTGATCGACATCGAAAAGCCGGGGATCGTGTCTATGCGACGCGAAACATTGCCTGCTGAGTCGATGGCCTCGAATCCGATAATTGCATCACGGTACCCATCGATGATCTCGACCGTATAGGTGCGGTTTACCATCGTAGAGTCGCTTAGTGTAACACGACAATTGACGAGCAGAGAATCGAGTATTCTGGCGCTCTCGAGTCCAAGGTCGGAACCAACTTCATCGGAGATCAGCACAGTGAACGTTGTCTTGCACGAGTCTCTGTCTTCAAGAATCTTCGGGCCTTCACGATCATCACGCTCCTCAACGATCAAGTTGAGAACGTTTCTATCAGAACATGAATCACTGATAACGACAGCCCCCTTAAAGGTCTGCTGCATAACACCCTTGTGACAGTACTGAACCTTAACGCGCTCACCTGGCTGAAGCGTTATGGGCAGCGTCGGAGAGCCCAAGTTCATCAAGCCTGGAAGCGTGATCTTGGTGATGGTCTGCGGATACTTACCATAATTCTCGACCTCAAAGGAGTCGCACTTTGTACGACCAATCGGCACAACATAGTTGCGCGTCTCAGTCTTCGAGGTGTCATCACGATGTGATACGGGGCTTACGGTGAATCCGGGTATCTCTACGGTGAACTGGGACTTTTGTTCTACGAAGTCTTTGATCTCGACAATTGCACTACCGTCGAGATACTTGTTGCGAAGTGATATTGTGATCGGCACTTTCGCCTGCGGCGGATTGAACGACGGCACCGTGTAGGTCGTGTTCATATCCGGTGTTGATATCACATTGTATGTCTGAATCTTTGAGTCGCCAAGCACGGAGTCTGTCATTGCTCCATTAAACTCGTAGCAGCGCACTTCGCCCACGAGTTTTGGTGGGTATACATCGAGTGGACGGAACGACATGCCCCCTATGTAACCATAGGAGTTGGCATCGCCGTATCCGTAGACATAGATGCCAAAGTTGGTATCGGCCTTGATTTCGTGCACACCATCACGCATGGGAAGACGTGCCCAAGAATAGGTCGAGCTGCCTATCGGTATGAACTTGGTCTGGTCCACAGGAACGCCATCAATGCTAAGCGACCCCAAGCGTACCGTAGGTATAACAACATTGAGCCACTGCTCGAGATAGACACTGTCTACTGCCTGTATCCTGCCACCGACGAAATCATAGATGTATGCCTGGATACTGATAAAACGATACTTGTCCATGAACTGCTCGGCAGGAGGCACAAGCATCATCGCCGGATCTCCGCGGCGGGTTATGTCTTGTCCGCCGCCAATGCCGCTCGTCTTCTTGTATTGAACCGTGATGGTTGGATTAGTCGTGCGAACAAGGTGTGCATTCACAAGTGGACGCTCCATGACCTGTCCGCTCATGAGCATCTGCTGGAACTGGTCGTCTACATAGACCTCCGTTGAATCAAATGCGGCGATCACTCGGTAGAGATCCGACCCGACGTTCAACTCATTACTCGACCGTGCAAACGGCGTTACATAGGCACTCTTACCCCATGTGCGGATCGGCGTCATTTGCTCAATAAGGCAGTCGCGCGACCCTAGATTCTGCACATCCTGTATTGGCACGATCGCACGCTGCTGTCCACCAAAAACGGCAATCGGCTTATCGGAACGGACAACTGTTCCTGTAAGATCATTTGTTGCACCGCTGCGTGGGTCTGCCTGAACCAGATAACTTTCTCCCTGGTTAAGAGCCACTGTAACAGTCTTCCGGGTTCGATTCAACACTGTTGGCACAGACGGCGTAATCTCTATAGTTGTGCTGTCTTCTGCTGCCACAACAACAAACTGAGAAGGCGTCGAGGTCTGGTTTGGCGTGGAACCGTTCAGCCGCACATCCGAATTGTAGGCAACAACCATATAGTCGTCAGACAATGCATCTGTTGGCAACACCATGAATGCTTCGCTTGTAAGTGTTGCCTGATTGAGCGCATACACGGTTACATCATCATCAGCTTCAATGTGAATGCTCTGCAGCGCAACTGTTTCATTCTGCGAGGATGTGTAGTTCAGGTTACCAGCACCGCTTGCATTAATTCCGCGCAACTCGATGTTCTGATACAACTTCGAGAGCCGAACGATGTTGCGTACATCTGTGATCAAAAACGTGTCTACAACTACAGATCCATCATTTCTGCGCCATGTTACGCGTCCCTTAGTGGGGCGCTCGGCACCTATGAACACATACAACTGGTGCTCTCGTTGCAGAAGGGGGTCTGATGCAATCTCATTTTCACTGTTGTGCCAATTCGGCATAAAGCTCAACCAGAAGTCACGCCCTTTACTATCGGGAAACTCTTGAGCTGTGATCTGCATTGATGATGCGATCAAGACCAGGCATGAAATCCATATTGTAATCTGCTGCATCATAGATCAACTCTACCCTTCTCACTACCATCGGCGTCGTAGACAGTAACCGCAAGACCATTCTTGCGTACAGTGGCTAGTGCAAACCCGCCCCCTGCATGAGCAAGAACGCTGTGTGCACCCTTCGAAGTTTCTCTGCTTCCGCCGCCGCCGCCAGAAACCAGACACGTAAACCTGTCCTCAGGATTGCGTATGACCTGCAGATCGTGGTCGTGTCCGCAACAATAGAGGTTTACATTGTGCCTATCCAGAATGGGCTTAACATGCTTTAGCAAGTGAGCCTGATCTTTATAGTGTCCGTAACTGCGAATTGGATGATGTCCGACCACAATGCGCAAACCCTGCGTTACCGATAGCGTTCTGTCCAACCATACAAGCTGGTCTTTCCAGCCATCCGCCTGTTGCATGATCGGCGTTGTATCAAGAGCCACCAACGTCAATTTGGTTACAGCAGAAACATCAAACTGCTTGGACCAGGTTTGGCCAGGCATATTCCAGAGCTTATTCGTGCCTGCATAGGCAATCTGTGCGTCTACGTTTCCCCTGTGGTCGTGA
>JBKCLO010000192.1:0-5315 GCA_046300675.1 Ignavibacteria bacterium | reverse complement strand
GTGGGATCCGACAAGCCCCGTTCCACCGATAACAAGTGCGCGCTGTTTGTTGCTCATGAGGCGTATGACGAAGCTTGATACAATTCGGTGTTCAGGGCATAGGTAAAGCCTTTATGCACGCCATGTGCACCGTGGCGTCCGGACTTGTCCATGGCCAGTATGCCCACCTGGTAATCAGCAATCACTGGATGCTTCTTCACGATACGCTTGATAGCCTCTTCGCAAGCTTCTTGTGGTGTTGCGCCGCTTCGCATTTTCTCAACCGCTAAAAACGATGCGCATGTGCGAAGAACTGTCTCTCCCAATCCAGTGCATGTTGCGCCGCCTACCTCATCATCCACGTAGAGTCCGGCACCAATGATCGGGGAGTCTCCCACGCGTCCATGCACCTTGTAGGCAAGTCCGCTAGTTGTGCATGCGCCCGCCATGTTCAGGTTCGCATCCATTGCCAGAAGTCCGATCGTATCATGATTCTCGATATTGATCACCGGCTTGTACTTCTTCTCCTTGAGCCATTCTTCCCACGCCTTGCGAGCCCCCTCGCTTAGTGAGTTCTCGCGCTGCTGCATGCCGCTCTCCCTTGCGAAGCGCTCTGCGCCTGCACCCACGATCATTACGTGAGGTGTCTTCTCCATCACCATGCGCGCAAGCGATACGGGGTGTGCGATTCCCTGCACGAAGCTGACAGAACCTGCTGGCCCCTTGCCCGACATGATCGATGCATCGAGTGTGACGATGCCATCGCGATCGGGCAAACCCGAGAGTCCAACACTCAAGTTCGTGGGGTCGGCCTCGACCACCATCACACCGCGCTCCACGGCATCGATTACGCTACCGCCACCCGTAAGCACGCGCAGAGCTTCTTTATTCGCTGGAATTCCGTGGTCCCAGGTAGACAGCACCTTGGGCACATTTGCATCTTCTGGGATAACACTGCCTACTCCACGCGTTGCGGCAAGCGCTCCAACGCCAGCAGTAGTTGCGATAAAATCACGACGGTTCATAAAGTGGCTCCTCGATGTTCGACGTGAAGTTAAACATCACATCTGCATCTCTGTATCTTCGTCATCTGTCATCGGTAACTTGTCATTGTTCATTGTTCGTTGTTCATTGTTCATTGGTCATTTGTCATTCGTCATTAGTAATTGGTAATTCCCCATGCGCTCCTCCCTCCTCGCCCTCCTCGCTCTTCTCGGCTGCGCTTCGCCAGCCCCTTTGCCAGTTGTTGATGCTGTAGATCTGCAGCGCTATGCCGGACGCTGGTATGTGTGGGCGCGATTTGATCACACCTTTGAGCGGGGCTGCTCGTGTTCCGTTGCCGAATACACCGTGATGCCGGACTATGTAAAAGTCATGAACTACTGTCTTGAAGGGGGCTCGTGGCGCACCATCGAAGGCAAGGCCTTCCCGGTAGAGGGTTCGAACAATGCGAAACTCAAGGTGCAGTTCTTCTGGCCGTTCAAGGGCGACTACTATATCATCGCGCTCGACAGCACATATCAGCATGTTCTGGTAGGCGAGCCAGGCCGCTCCTACCTCTGGATGATGTCGCGCACGCCGCAGGTGGATGAATCAGTCTACACTTCACTTGTGAAAGAGGCCGAGACGAAGGGCTTTGACACGAAGAAGCTGATGCGGACTACATGTGCAACGGCACCGGAGGTGAAGACTAATGACTAATGACAGATTACAAATGACAGATTACAGAATACTTGGTTCTAGGTACAAGGTACGGTAGTGTCTTTCCCGCGAAAGCGGGAAACCATGCTAAAATGGTGACACGATGCCGGCCTACCGTCCTAATACTCCAACTGTGCTTACGCGGCCTGATGCATAATGTGTAACAACATAAAGTGGCACGTTGGCATATGCTGATAGGGCAGACAACGCATCGGTCGTTTCATAATCTGGGAGACGCTGGATGTGTCTGCCTTGCAGATCGTAAACATCTTTGGAAATTATTGGGTCACGTGTAACGTCTTGCTCAACAGACGTCGTACCGTCAAGAACTCCGAGCAGCCATGTAATGGTCTGCTTGCTAAGGTCTGAAAAGAAATTGTGTTCTGCATATGCTACAGCAAGCGTGTTGACGATGGCATTGCTGGTGAGCTCCTTCTGTGTAACAATAGCAGGATACGATGCAGGATCAGCCATGACGGCTGCGGCTATGGTGTTACTTGTTGTGCGCATGTATCCACGTTCGTCAAGGTGCCCTTTGTCGCGCAGATTAGAAACGATTGCACGTGAAGCCGATTCGCTGGCACCGGCTCGAGTAAAGATCTCGGGATAGATTGGATGGGCCCGGCGGATCACAGCATCGGCCTTTACGCCCCGCTCGCGAAGTCGTCGTGCTAGTTCAACGGCCTCTTGATTTCCAGTTGTTCCAACGTTCTCGTTATCATCATTGGCGGCCATCATCCACAAACAAGGAATGTTGATGATTGATGCATTACTTGCCCGACCCGATGCGCAGTAGCTTACTGCCGCTTTCATGCCAAGCGCTATTGCGCTTGGAATTGCAAATGCACCGCCATTGCTCATACCAACGCCAAAGAGCGGTACAGATGTCGTAATGGTCCCGCGGTTAATCAGCGTATCTAGTATGGCACGCAGATTACGGTAGTCAATACTCGCGTCGGGTAAGGGCGGAGCAACATCCCAACGGATGAAACCATCACCGTTCATGTCCTTTTGCGCCGTGGTTTCCTCGCTCTCGGTGATGATAACACCAAAGTTGGCAGCAATCAGGTCCTTGACAAAGGTAAAGTTCTCTACAGAGCCCGGTAGCCATCCGCGTGCACTTCCTCCTGTGCCGTGATAGAGAAACACCACTCCGCAAGGTGACGGTGGCAGTGCGTGGTATACTCGCTTTGGACGCTCGACGCCGCTGATTTGCTCTTCCTTGAGCTCATATAGCGGCAAGGTATCGAGATGTGCACGGACAGATACGTTGTTGTTGGGCATGATGAAGGTTGTATGCCATTCATCTGGCGGCATAAAAACTACCTCGGGCGTGGACTCCCATCGATTGAATACGTCACGCGCATCAAGTGCTCGCGAAAACACATGCACGGTGTCACCGGCGCGATACTTGCCCCCTCCCCAACCATTGATCACATCGACGGTGTAAAGCTGTTGCGCATTTGCGAAACTGCAGGCGAATAGAATAATGATCGTGACAATGCGGATGTTCATGTCGAATGTTGGGTGTGTGTTGTAACCGCCGTTAGAGTCTCTGAATCAGGGGCACGTTTAACATAACCATAGAGGCTCACCTTAGGTTTAATGTTCAAGTCAACTGCAAAGCTCTCGCAAGGAATGCGACGATTGTTTTAGGCCACACTTTTCAAGTATTTCTAAAAGCTGGAAGCGTGACATTGAAGGCCGACGAAGCGCATATGATTGTTGTGCGATGATCGATGTAATCTTGTCTGGATATCTGTCGGTTAACTCAAGAACAAAGTTGTCTGGATGAACTGCTTTGATCCCAAACGGTGAAAGTGCATCATCTGGGAAATCGCGCAGATTTATCGTAACGATTGTCCGCGCTTCACACGTGATCGCTGCAGCAAGTACATGGCGATCGTCTGGGTCGGGGAGCAGTAGGCTCGGAATCAATGTGTGATAACCGTCAACTCGTGATTCAGGTATGGCCTTTACAAGGAGTTCTCTCGTACGGGTTAGTGCCTTGGAGTTAAGGTCAGGCCGTTGCTGAAGAATTGCGCGAAAACACTCATCAAGAATCTCGTCGGTCCAACGAGCGCGTACGATATCAGCGGCTGCTATTCGAACAAGCAGATCTCTCAACGGTGCAGGATAGAGAACGCACGCATCATATACGACGATAGGGACCACAACTTGTCAATACCCGAGTCCAAGCCGTTGCGCTTCTGCGGTAAGTTCATCAAGACGCACTCTCTGAGCATTCTCTTCGGATTTCTTGTAAGCCAATAGGTCGTTCATCAGTACACGTCTATGCTTGCCCACCTTCCGTGATGGAATGATACCCTTGTCTAGCAGCCGAACCAGATATGGACGTGAGACATTTAGGATGTCCGCAGCTTGTTGGGATGAGAGCTCTTCTTCAAGAGGCACAAGTGCGGTGGCACCCCCTTGCGTCATCTGGCGGAGTACTTCGACGACGATTGTGAGTGTTTCACGGGACAATGTGATCATCTGCTCACTACCCATGAGTTGAAGGTGCACATATCTGCCCCGTTTACGGGCTAGCGGTAGTAGCGCAGTCAACGCCTTCTCGGCGTCCACAATGCTGTCTGATGAAGTTGCGAACGTGAATGTTTTCATAGAAGCAACATACGAACTAAACGAAATAAACGCAACAAACGAAACAGGCGAAAAACGGGTGACGAATGTAACAAGAAGCCCCCTACCAACTTGTGATAGGGGGCTTGTGACATTCTTCATTCCACCCACGGTCAAGACCGTAGGTTATTCATCAGCGTCCAGCGATAAGGTTCAGAGCAGAGCCTGCGCGGAACCAGCCGAGCTGTTGCTCGTTCATGGTGTGCTTGAGCTGGATGGTCTCTGATGCTCCATCTTCATGGTTGACGACAAGATCAACGTGCTTGCCAACGGCGAGTGTTGTGATGTCGATGCTTACGCGGTCGCTCTCGCGGATGCGGTCGTAGTCTGCTGCATTCACAAATGTGAGCGGCAGCATGCCTTGCTTCTTGAGGTTGGTCTCGTGAATACGCGCAAAGCTCTTGACGATGATAGCCTTGCCACCAAGGAAACGGGGCTCCATGGCTGCGTGCTCACGTGATGATCCTTCGCCGTAATTCTCGTCGCCCACGACAACCCATGCGATGCCGCGCGCTTTATAGTCGCGCGCAACCTTTGGTACTTCGTCGTACTCGCCGTTGAAGACGTTCTTGACGCTGTTGGCTGTTTCGTTGATGTAGTTGATGGCACCGATGAACATGTTGTTCGAGATGTTGTCGAGGTGACCTCTAAAACGCAGCCATGGTCCGGCCATCGAGATGTGGTCTGTCGTGCACTTGCCCTTTGCCTTGAGAAGCAACGGCATGTTGTGATACTCTTCAGGCTTCGGCGCTGTGAACGGTGCAAGCGCTTGCAGACGATTACTGTCGTCGGCAATGATCACGCTCACCGATGAGCCGTCAGCTGCTGGTGTTATGAATCCTGCTGCATCTGGAACAAAGCCCGACTCAGGAAGCTCGTTGCCAGCAGGGGGCTGGAGCATCACACCATCGATTGGTTCCTTGATGAAGTTTGTAGTGAGCTTACCAGCTAAGACAAATGCGGCTACAGTTTCAGGTGATGCAACAAAGGCG
>JBKCLO010000191.1:0-3419 GCA_046300675.1 Ignavibacteria bacterium | reverse complement strand
ATTTATGGGTGGCGGTGGTGGCGGTGGACATCAGAACAACAGCGTCGCAACAGATGGCGCCAGCGGCGGTGGCATTGTGATGATCACGGCACATACGATCTGTGGAGACACCCTTTCAATCATCTCTCGCGGCAACAATGCTGCTCCTCGTGCCGGCAACGACGGAGGTGGAGGAGGCGGTGCTGGAGGCAGCGTTCGTATCGATGCCTGCTCGGCTGCTTCTGTTGTGAATGTCGATGTTAGCGGTGGCACAGGGAGCATGTGCGATGGCGGACATGGTCCAGGCGGCGGCGGCGGTGGCGGCAGAGTAATGTTGCATCCGGCTCTACTGCAGAACTCCGCACCAAACCTCGCATTTGAGATCTCAGGTGGCAAGGCAGGCACGGTTGCACCATCGAACACCAATGGAGCAGCGGACGGCAATGATGGCGTAGTAACGGCACTTTGCAGATCTGTTAAGCCTCACTCTGTTAGCATCCAACAGCGTGCAAATGTTGGCGATACGATCATGCTGACCTTGCAGGCACAAGATTCTACAGCGATCTGCGAGACTTACGTTTCACACGCTGTGCGTTTCATCGGTCGCGCCCATGCACCCCTTACAAGTGGCCTTACGTGGTTTGATGCAACACAGGTAGAAGTAAATCGCATAGGTGCAGACACGTGTATTGTCAGCGTCACACTCCCAAGTAATCGTACGTGGACGTTGCCAGTTCTGGCTGTGCTCAGCAAAGACTCATCGACTGTTGTATCACATCGTACATGGATTACAAACGTTGCACCAGCCCAAGAGTGCACATGGTCATACCTCAATAGAGTGATCACCGTTGATGCCTGCGCACTGCCTATCCGTCCGATTGAGCAGACGAATCCTGTGGTTGTGCGTGTGCGACAAACAACGTCGCACATCATCGTTGATGTTGATGGCGCTCTCTATGCGCCAGCTTCGTGCGCACTTGTCTCAGTTTCCGGCGAAATCGTTGCAACATCAGACACTCAGACGTCGGCATACTTCCCTATCGAGAAATTGTCGCAAGGGGCATACGCGGTCGTGGTCGACTACCTCGGCGCTCGCCGCGTTGTTCCGATCACTGTCTACCGCTGACAGTAACCTTTATCACCGTATGAACTTCGGATGCATGAGGTTCTCAAGACTAAAGATCTCTTGGATCTTTTCCTCTGACAGAAGCCCCTTGCTGCGAACGATGTCAATCACGGAGCCGCCTGTTTCAAAGGCTTCCTTTGCAATGGCTGCGCTTGCCTCATAGCCAAGTATTGGGTTGAGGGCTGTGACGATGCCAACACTGTTAAGCACCATCTCGCGTGTGCGTTCAGCATTGGCCGTGATTCCGTCGATGCAGAGCTCCCGCAGTGTTGTGCACGCGCGGCCAAGTGTTTCGATCGACTGGAACAAGCAGTATGCAAGAACGGGCTCCATCACGTTCAGCTGGAGCTGTCCGGCCTCAGCGGCAAAGGTTACCGTAACGTCGTTACCAATGACGAGGTAGCAGACTTGGTTGACAACTTCAGGTATAACAGGATTGACTTTGCCCGGCATGATGCTGGAGCCCGGCTGCATGCGCGGAAGATTGATCTCATTGAATCCGCAGCGAGGTCCGCTCGAAAGCAAGCGCAGATCATTGCAGATCTTTGAAAGCTTCACAGCCACGCGCTTCAGCACGCCACTCACCTGAACGTACGCTCCGTTGTCCCATGTGGCTTCGATAAGGTTCTGCGACAGTGTAACAGGTATGCCACTTACTGATTGCAGATACTTGACGGACAACTCGGGGTAGCCCTCCGGCGCGTTGATGCTTGTGCCGATGGCCGTTGCACCAAGGTTTACCTCTGTTACAAGCATGCGTGCTTCTTCGAGCCGACGCAGGTCTTCGCCGATATTGACAGCAAACGAATCAAACTCTTGTCCGAGCGTCATCGGGACGGCATCCTGCAGCTGCGTGCGCCCCATCTTGATCACATCGGCAAACTCCGAGCCCTTGCGCGCAAACGATTCCTGGAGCAACCCAAGAGCGTTGATCAGTTTACCGATCTCGGCATACAGACTCAACCGAAACGCCGTTGGATAGGCGTCGTTGGTGCTTTGTGAGCAGTTCACATGATTGTTGGGGTGTACGATATCATAGTTGCCTTTAGCATGACCCATGATCTCGAGCGCCTTGTTGGCAATCACCTCATTGGCGTTCATGTTCGTTGATGTGCCGGCACCGCCCTGAATCACATCCACTACAAACTGATCATGTAGCTCACCTGCTGCAATGGCATCACATGCTTGGCAGATAGCATCAGCAACGGCAGAATCAAGCACACCCAGATCTTTGTTGGCTAGTGCAGCAGCTTTCTTCACATGTGCAAAGGCAACGATGAACGATGTTGCATGTGAGATGGGGATTCCCGTGATGTGAAAGTTCTCTTTCCCACGCAGCGTTTGCACGCCGTAGTAAGCGTTATCGGGAAGTTGGCGTTCGCCAAGGAAATCGTGTTCGGTGCGCATTATTGATGTCCGTTACAAAACGAGGTGTTCAGAATATGTTGGCATATAGCAGTTCACGCCATAACGCTCGAGAAGAAGGTCTTTCAGCGCCGTGCGCGCTGCATCTTCACCGTGCGTGAGAAACGTCATCGGCGTGCCTGCCTGTGCAACACTCTCATACCAATGCACAAGGTCGGTTTGTCCTGCGTGGGCGCTGAAGCCCCCTAGCGTGTGTATTGATGCCTTCACAAGCTTGCGATCTCCCATGATGGAGATCTCTTTGGCGCCATCAACAAGCCGGCGGCCCAAGGAGCCCCGTGACTGATACCCGGCGATGATGAAGTGACAATTATGGTCGTCGATGTTGTGCCGTATGTGATGCATGATGCGTCCAGCCGTGCACATGCCGCTGCCGGCGATCACGATAAACGGACCCTGCGCTTCGTTGATGGCCTGCGACTCGGCGGCTGTAGTGCAGATGCGCAGCGAGCGCAGATCGTGGTAGAGCTGCCCGTCCTCTAAAAGTGCGGTGCTCTCTTCATCCATGAGCTCTTCGTGCTGACGGTAGATGTTGGTGGCCTTGATGGCCATTGGGCTATCAAGATAGATCGGCAGCGACGGAATGTGCTTCTTTCGAATTAGCTCTGCAATGTGATACAGCATCTGCTGCGTGCGGCCAATCGCAAAGGATGGAATGAAGATCTTGCCGTTGGTCTCGACGGCTTCGACAACGATCTTTTCAAACTCGACAAGGGTCTCTGCAAGCGACTTGTGATCACGGTTGCCATAGGTAGACTCCATGATCAAGATGTCTGCTTTTGCAGGGGGCTCTGGGTCGCGCAGAAACGGCAGATGTGGCGGACCAAGGTCACCACTGAACACAATGATCTTCTGATGTTCCCCATCGTGCACTGTGAACTCTACCGAG
>JBKCLO010000190.1:0-2593 GCA_046300675.1 Ignavibacteria bacterium | reverse complement strand
GGTACGTTATCGACCACATCAACACTACCTGGTTTCAAAGGTGCTATGGATCATGTTGTGCTCTACAGTCGCTACATGACAGCCGAGGAACTCAAGGGCATCATGGATGCAGCGGAGTAACGATCACTGCAAGAACCACGTTCTCGATATCGTCTCAAATGTCGTTACAGGTTCGCTGTTATGACTTGCTATCAGTACAACGGCGAGTATGACCAGTGCTGTAGCACCTAGTATTGCTCCTATCGCAAGGCAGCCCCCTCTGCAGCCATTACCATCGTTGACCTTTCCCTCAAGGGAGGCTGCAATGATTGCAAGGATGCCAAGTACAGCTGGCCAAACAAATGAAGTACCACCTGTTGACTGAACTGTGCGTACACCCTCGGCCGATACTCTTGTAACGTGTTTTGTCGGAACTCGTAGTGTGTTTCCGACACCATCAGTCTTCGTTCGTAGATAGGTGTAACTCGGATCCATCTGCGTGATCGCAACCTGTTTGATGATTGCTTCTACAGAATCCTCCGAGTACTCAACGTCTACAGCCGCTTCTACGTTGGGTCTATATACCTCTATGGCAAGATCAACTGGCATACCGCCCAGGTACTGCTGCAGTTTTGTGAGTTCTCGGTTGTAGGCATTGTCGTTTCTCACAATACGCTCTTTGGGCGCCTGAACACTAGAACAGCCAAGGCCGACGAGCAGCCATAAAACGATGATGAGCCAACGAATGTTCATATACAACTATAACGAGGCCAGTGGAATGGAAAGGATGATGTCGAAGGGTACTCCTCCTTCGCAAATACTACTTCACTATTACTCCGGCAACCGACCGCGATCCTGAATGGTGTTGGTACACAATCGTGTAGCGTCCAGCAGGTAGAGATGCCACGGGAAGGCTAAGCCTCGATGAGCCCAAAGCAACCGTCTGGGTCGCACGTACGACGCCTAGCACGTCGATAATGCTGACCATGCTACCAGGGTCGGCGGGTGAGCTAAGTAAAACATTGATGACATCTAATGCTGGATTTGGTGTAACCACGATGGCATGTGAAGCAGCATATATATCCGCAATATCGCTCGTTACATCGCCATTACAGTCATCGGTATTTGGCGGGGTAAGGGGCGTAATACCACAACCGCGAAACGAGAAGTCGCGTCCGTTACGAGTCATAAACCAACCTGCTCGTTGCTCGCTCTCCGTTATCGTATCACGCTGAAGCCACTCTTCAGCAGGTAATGCCTGGACGACTGGATGCATTGACTCACCCGGTTCGTTAACATGGCCAAACTGATGCGCATGGCCTATCTCGTGATACAGCACGTAGCGCAGCTTTGCCATTCCGAATTCAGGGTTCTTACCATTTCCATAGTACCAATTGAACTTGGCAGACAGACGGCAATCAGTATCGCGGATATAGTAGAATGTCTCGTTTCCAACGATACATGAATACCATATCCAATCACAGTATGCAACTGCTCCTGCACCAAGTTCATAGCCTGGGGAATCAAAGACAATAGCATTAACACCATCATTCAATTTGTACCCGGCTGTTGTACCTTCTGGTGCAACATCGAACGACATTCCAGTCTTACAGCGGAACTGACGCATAACACTTTCGACACACGTGCGTGCCTCCGGGTTGTCGTGTAGTACCTTATCAAGATTCCATGTATAGCCACCTTTACCATTGGTGTTTACATGGTTTGTGTAGGAAAGGGGGCTAAGAGTACGCGCTGCAAGATTTGATGTTACATGCAGAACATTCATCGATTCGCAGATCTTGTCGCCAAGAACTACACGAACCTTGCCACTATACGATGGTGGAGCTTCAACGACGATCTCGTCATCTGTCCATTTACGATACACGAAGGTTCTGGCATATTCAGCACTGTGGTAGTTGGTTCCATCAGACGTGAACGTTACGTAGTTCGTGCCACGTTCAGAACCAAAGCCAATGCCACGAATTGTTACTGGCTGTCCAGCACCACCAATGATCTTGTCCGTAACCATTGTAGCCTTTTGCACCATATCTACTGGCTTACCTGTCTGTCTATTGATATGGGGCTCTTCAGGACGCCGCGAGACTATGCGATGATGCATGTCGTGGAGAATTGTACCCTCAAACTGCGCAGCTGTGATACCAATCTTCCCCCAACAATCAACTAGTTGATAACTGTCGTGAGTAATCAGGAGCGCTTGGGTTTCAGCATACGGACGGTAAAACGTTGCTGTATTGGCGCGAGAAAATGTAACATCACGATCACGTGGATGTTCGAGCATCAGATACCCAACGTCGCCAATAGACAGTTTGAGCGTACCAATCACGGTACGTCCAAACGTGCCCATATCGCCACCCTCTGTCAGGACTCTAATAGTATCTCCGATATCGGCAGCCCCTTTCCAAACGTCGTGTACGACCACTGTATTGAGTGTATAGATAGAACGTTCTGCATCATCCCACACCGCACGTTGCGCAACCACACGCCCGTGTATGATTGCCTGTGAAGCCGATATACGCTCCTCAAGTGGAATCTTTACGGCTAAGCACGGCTCTGTGATTTCAGCGCGTGAAACAATGACACAGCTGAGAAATAC
>JBKCLO010000189.1:0-5573 GCA_046300675.1 Ignavibacteria bacterium | reverse complement strand
GACATGCGCTTATGTATCACACTGCGCCAAAGCGGTGGAACAAGCGACATGAGAAGCATTGCAGGATAGCCGTGCGGAAGTTGCGGACTCGCTTCATGCACCCGCAAGGATTGATATCTGCGCTGCGGTAGCAGGTGATGGTCTGCGTGACGCTGCAACTTAAAGAGCGTATAGTTTGATACGATGTATCGTGACTCCCACGCATGCTCCGGAGCAAAGCGCTCAACAATGCCAGGCTTAAGCTCTTTGCGCTCGAGGCCATAATGTTCAACGTAATTCACAAGCTCTAGCAGCACAAATGCAACGATTGCCTGCAGTGTAAACAGAAGGGCAACGTGCCAGCCCCCTGCCATGCCAATGAATGCATAAAGCGCGGGCGACATAAGCCACCATAGCCACATCCGATTGCCAAGTCCATACGGTGATTTATTCTTGCTACGAAGGCGTGCCGCCTCCATCTTCCATACGTGCAGCCAACTTTGAACTACGCTTCTCACAACAAAGGCATAGGCGCTTTCGCCCAACCGCGCTGTTGCGGGGTCTTCGTGGCGCCCAACATTCTTGTGATGCCCGGCGGTGTGTTCGGCAATGAAGTGCGTATACCACACTTCGGTTAGAAGAATGTAGCCCAATAGGCGCTCCCACCAAATGCTGCGATGTCCAAGCTCGTGTGCGATGGTAATACCAAGGCCGCCAGTAACTATGCCAATGCTTACTGACTGCAGGATCACCTCTGCTCCAATGCTTGGTTGCAAGCTCCACAAAATGCAGGCGCGGGCAATAAGCGCTGTTTGAATAATCACGTTTACGTACAGCACGATGCGATACGACCAGCGCCGCTCGAGGTCGATGATCTCTTCTGACGATGGTGATGTGTTGTCGACTCCACGCAGCGTGTCTGCCAGCGGCAGCACAATGAACGCTATCGCGAGTGTGAGTGTCGTCCATAGGCCCCCTAACTCAAGCCCAACCCATGCAGAGACGGGCAGGATAAGGCCGAAGTAATATGGAATGGGGCTTGGGGAATAGGAAAAAGACATCAGCACAAATCTAGTAGCACAGACGGTTGAAATGTCACGTTTTTCTTATCAAATGGCACTTAGAAGTAGGAAGACCCAACTCAGTTTGTTACATTAGTCCGATTGATTAGCTAATATGGACATCACGATGACTGTCAACATACATGATGCAAAGACGCGCCTGTCACAACTGCTCATCGCAGTTGAGCAGGGCGAGGAAGTGATCATTGCTCGCAACGGCAATCCCGTTGCAACGCTCGTTCCGTTTGTGGCGAAAGCGCCAATGCGCAAGCTCGGTTGTGCCGAAGGGACGATTACCTATATGGCTGCTGATTTTGACGAGCCCTTGTCGGAGTTCGCAGAGTATATGCCCGATGGCAAGTAGGGGTCCAACTTTGTGAATGGACTCCTCCTTGATACCCATGCGTGGATCTGGGCTGTTGCACAGCCGCAGCTGCTTCCAGAACGATTGCGCACAGTGCTCGCAACGTATACGGGTCCGATATACGCGAGCTCTGCGACGTTCATGGAGATAGCCATCAAGATCTCGCTCGGAAAGCTCACATTGCACGAGCCTGACCTAGCACGATACGTAACACGAGCCAATGCCGAGTCGCAGTTTGAGCTATTGGATGTTTCACTAAAGCATCTAGCAGTGCTGCAGGAATTACCGTGGCATCATCGCGACCCATTTGATCGGATGATTATTGCTCAGGCAAAAGAAATGGGTCTCACGGTTGTTACCAGAGACCCATCGTTTGCATTGTATGGCGTTGATGTCTTGTGGGATGCACCTCAGCGTCGCAGAGCGCGTCGCAGTTAAACGGCAGAACTACCGTGTGATGCGCAGCTGTCGCGTCAGTGAGCTATGACCATCTCTCGCATAGCACTGAACGAGGTAACTCCCCGTTGGCAAATTGCCAATATCCATCGTGACACTTGTTGCATTCCCGGCGTCCTGCTCTAGTACAGTAGTGCCTAGCTCATTGATAAGAACGATGCGCTGCAGAGGTATCAATGTCGCAATCGACACACGTTCTGCAGTAGGATTTGGGTATACAACGACATCAGCTTGATCGACATCGATCACGTCTGTTGGGGGTGGTACGACAACGAACTGACCCATCATCCCCTCGTCTTCATGGAGAGCGATGTGGCAGTGGAACATATATGGATGGGCAGCATCAGCGAAGTTGGTAAACCGTGCTATGAAGCGGACTGTTTCGCGCGATTTTACGAGCACAACATCTTTCCAACCTTGTTCATAGGCAGGGGGCTTATTGCCATTACGAGTGAGAACATTAAACTCAACGTCGTGAATATGAAAGGGATGCGCGAAGTTTCCGGAGTTTGAAATTTCCCAAATCTCCGTGTTGTCGAGTGGCACCTGATAGTCAACATAATCGATGTTGAACAGTCGGTGGTTCAGCAGGAACGTAGCGCCAGGAATACCCGGAATCATGGTATCAGAAATCGAAACCTTTCGTGTTGTTGTTGCCATCGACGCCTGATGAGGTTCTACCGTTACGAGATCTGTCGGAACACTGAGTATCGCCCGCTCCGTTCGGGCGCCCACCGTGACATGCATCAGGTTGAAGTCTTTGCGAGCAAGAGCATTTCGGAAAGGAGCTACAGGGATTACATCACCGCCCGGAATATTCTGTGTGAGCGTTGAATTATAGGCCTTGAGGTAGAAATCTTTGCCTTGGTCCTTCGACATGTCCACGAGAATCTCTATACGTTCTCCCGAGGAGAGCAGGATTCTGTCGAGCTCCGCCGGTTTTGACAGGAGTCCGCCATCACTGGCGATAACGTAGAACTTGCGGTTGTCACTAAATCCAAGATTGTACGAACGCTCTGTGGCACTGTTCAGAACTCTGAATCGTACAACCTGTGCCGGTGCTGTCCACTCTGCACGCAGGACACCATTGACCTGTGCCGAGTCGCCATAAGGCTGATTGACAATCTGCTTGCTTGCATCAAATGCCCTGTCGGAAAGCGCCAAGGGGATGTCGTCCACGCCGTATGTTCTTGGAAGTGGCAGAGCCTCTTCTGCTTCATCTCGCACGATGATCATACCACCAAGCCCCATGAGCAATTGTTCTTGAGCCATGTGATGCAGGTGCGGATGATACCAATAGGTGGCAGCATGATTCTTGATCTCCCAGAAGGGCCTCCAGGTCTCACCGTTTTTGATAACCTGGTGAGGTCCGCCGTCCATGATTGCCGGAAGGTGCATACCATGCCAGTGCACCGTTGTTTCTTCGCCAAGATTATTGGTCACGTTCATGCGAACGGTATCGCCCTTGCGAAAGATCAGGGTGGGACCCCAAAAGGCGAGGCCTGTTGATTCTGCGTTAAAGCCAGCAGTCATCGTTGTTGCATCATTCACAAAATGTACATGACCCGGCGCCATCGTAAGATTGAACTCTGGACCACTGAGCGTATCCGGAATCCAAAGTGGGTTTCCTTGCTGGGCAAGTGCAGGAGAAATCAGCACGATGGCTGTGAGTAGTTGAATGAACGTCTGCACGAGCGGACCCCGAAAAAAAATGAGCGATCGGCGAATTGACACCTGTGGTGATGGCGTCTGACTCACCGTCGCTCAAATTCGTTTAAAATCCTACTCGATCTACATATTGTGGTGTGAGCCCCCAAGCCGGTAGCTGATACCTAGGGTGAGGAAATAATCAGAGAATGCTGCATCGCCCACGACCTTTGTTCCTCGTGACCCAGTGCGCAAGAGATCGATGTAGCTCTGTGTGCGATTGCGGTACCCGGCAATTGGGGCGCTGAAAAACACGGAAAGGTCTGAAGTACTGTAGCTGATGCCAGGCTCTATTGACACAACGTATCCGGGACGACGGAAGCCCTGGCTCTCGTTGATCAAGTCGAACGACGGTAGACCCTCTGCCCGGATACCCAGATAACCGCTCCATCCCTCAAATGGGGTGTAGAACGCACCAACCCGCAGACCAAATTGGTCCGCGCTAGAGAACTCGGCCGAGTCGATTTTCGCAGTAGCCGCTGCGCCGCGAACGCGAACACCGTTGGTGTTCGTAATGTTTGCCATGTAGTTAAAACTTGTTGCCAGCATAACGCTGCTTGATAACTGGTGTATTCCCTGCACATCGAACGTAACGCCAATGCCGCCATCTCCGAGCTGAATGGATTGGTCAACGACAGCAGTGATCGTCGAATCTGGCTTCTTGCCTTGGTTATAGAATTGATCCGTCACATTGAAATTTCCTGAGCGGGTTTTTACACCAAGCGCAACGGAGTAATTGTATTCAGTATGGGCTGGATCGAAGATCCAATATCCGACGCTGATACGAGCATCGCCGAGACCCTGCGACGATGTTTCGCCACGAAAACCCTGGTACTTCACTGCCCCAGTTGAATCGAACGTGGTGTTTCCACCGTGCTCATACATGGACGTACGCGTGTTGGTTGCGTATGGGAGTATTGCTGAAACAAATAGCCGATCTGTAACGCCATAACTGACCCCGAGATCAAGGAACGTTGAGTGATTAATGACTTCTGTTCCCTGCTCCACGCGAAACTTCTGCTCGATATCACCCACATAGTGCTTGTATGATGTAAAAATCCTCGCACCTAGTGTGAAGTTGAACTGTCCTGGCTGAAGGTTCACCGTGGTGCCAGCAACAGCGCCGCACATCCCCCCGCCGCGCACAGCAACGCACCCCTGCGCGTTTGCTTCGATCGTGAAAAACGACAGCGCAACGATCACGCATGTCAAAGTGTACATCAGTTTCATGGTAAAGCCTTGTGGTGATTATGATCGTTATGAACCGATACAAACATCAACGTAGGCTGCATCTGCTTGCAATGATAAGGAACATATGTTCCTTAAATTGAGGTATGAGCTCAACCGTACAAACGAGTATCCTTCAACGCCGGAGACAACGCGCCGTCAAATTGCATGAACGCGGATGGAGGGTTGTTGATATCGCCAATGCGCTTCAGGTAAGCCCTGCGGCCGTAAGCCAATGGCTCAAAGCGTTTCGCGAGAGCGGATATAATGGCCTAGCCGCAAGGCCCAAGACAGGAAGCCCCTCGAGGCTATCAACGCGCCACATGGCGATGATCGCTGCGTTTCTTCGTGATACACCAAGCGATCATGGCATAGCCGCCGAGCGCTGGGATCGAAAACTGATGCAAGCGACAATCAAGCGAGTCTTTGGCGTCAGCTACTCTTTACAGCATGTCGGACGCATTATGAAACGCGCGCAGTCTGGCACGGATGTATTACCACCGATGGCAAGAGCAGAGCTGCAGGAATTGTTGCGAAAGTCCGATATTGCCCGCATTCGTTCACGAATCAAAGATCAACATGGCAAACGCTGATGACGAATTGATCAGGCTCTCCACGTCTATCACAGAACTGTCGCGGCTGATTGCGGATTCACAGCGTTCTGCTGCATCGAACGAGCAACGGCTGGCCCAATCACAGGACATCCTATCTGAAAATCAGCGTTTCATCGCTGAGACACAGTTGACGATCAACGAAGGATTTATCAATGTCATCGGCAA
>JBKCLO010000188.1:0-1219 GCA_046300675.1 Ignavibacteria bacterium | reverse complement strand
TACCTCCGTCGACGACGAAACCAATGTTGAGCTTGAGATGGCGATGCGCTATCGCATCAAAGTTCTCGACCCAGCGCCCAACCCAGTTCGCGAAGCATGCGTTGTGCCGTTGGCGGTTCAGCGAGGATGCAACATCGAGGTAAAACTCTTTAATGCATTTGGTGCGTATGTCTCGACACTATACTCTGGGGCAGTAACAGAGGGTATACAGGGAGTTTCCTTTACTGTATCCGATCTTACGTCCGGACACTACACGGTGGTCGTATCGGACCAGCTTGGCGTGGCTGGTAGTGTGCCGGTTGTGGTAGTTCGTTAAGCGAACACAACGAAATCGCTAGTTGGATAATCATGGGGCCGCAGCATACTGCGGCCCCATGATTCATAGTAGCCGACAATCTGTTGCACATTAATATTATGCCTACTGGAGTTCTGGAGAATGGGTAGCTTTACGTGACCCAAGAACACCCCAAATCAAAGGATAAGGATGGCACGTTTTGTACTTGCAGCGTTCATGGTGACGCTTTGCATCTCGAGTGCGTCTGCACAGTTCGATATAAGGCCATCGGGTCCATTTATCAGAACGAATTACACACGCAACCCTATAGAGGGCATAGTAGTAGTAGGATACTCTAATGACCTCTATATAGAAGAGTGTGATTTTCAGGTGTTCATTCAGGACGACACTGTTCGCCGAACACTGTATTCGCAAGTAGGATCAGAGTGGTGGATCAATCTAAATATGCTCAGTCTTCCTACTACCCCTGAGCCGCAGCTGTCTGTTGTAATGCGTGTAAGAAACAAGTACAGCGGAACATCTTTCAGCATCTCACGAGTATTTCCACTTCAGATCACAGACTTTGAAACAAGGTTGGTCGAAGTGCAACGAGATTATTCTCTGACAGATAAGTTTACGCCGCGTATCGTTGGTTCACCCGTTGCCTCGTTATATGGCGTAATCAACTATCCGAACAATACGACAGAGGTTAGGCTTACGTTGCTCACATCCTCGGGTGATACGTTGAAGCATAGAAGTCTCTCCGGGAGTAATCTGCAACAAGCGCTGATAGATACCTTGAATCTTCCGCAGTATCCCGGAGCTCTGAAATACCGAGCGCAGGTTTTCTGCGAAGCATGCCCTAAAAGCGGTTATGTTGTAGAACGGAAGATACCCGACTCGCTGCCCGTCCCAATAGTAACAGCATCTGCTGGTTTTGGTCCT
>JBKCLO010000187.1:0-5802 GCA_046300675.1 Ignavibacteria bacterium | reverse complement strand
GTAGGGGGGGGACTTACGGGGTTTGCGATGTATTTTTCAAGGCGAGATGCCGTCACTCAATTCGGAACAGATATTATGACGAAAAAACTGAACATTGAAGAATCAAAGCAATTGATACTTTTTGGTGGACCTGGCACCGGCAAAAGCCACTTCTTGGTAAATCAGGCACTTCCTGAGCTTGGCATAGATATTCCGTCCGGACGTTCTTGGAAAACAGTATTCCACCCTGACTACTCATATGGCGACTTTATGGGTCGACTCCTTCCGACTACTGTCGATGGTAAGGTTGAGTATAACTTTTTCCCGGGGCATTTTTTGGAAGCCTTGGCTGGAGCATACAAGGCAATACTGAGAGATGAAGACGGTGCACCTCAAAACTGCGCATTGGTCATCGACGAGATCAATCGTGGTAACGCAACCGCCATTTTTGGTTCAATTTTCCAACTTTTGGATCGGGGTACTGATGGTTGGTCATCTTATTCAATCTCTCTGTCCAAGCTCGAGTATGAACACTTGCTCCAATTGCTTGGGATCGAAGTTCTCAAGTCCAGCAAGTCCTCTTCTGCACCGGGCTACAAGTACAACGGGCAACTGGTGACAAGCATTGAAAAAGTCCTTGAGCCTATTAGAATCGTCAATCAGCAGATATCTCTGCCGCCCAATTTGTACTTGCTTGCGACAATGAATACCAGTGAAACTTCTGTCTATTACATGGATAGTGCTTTTAAGAGGAGATGGGAATGGCAGTACTTCTCTCCCAAGGGTCAGTTTGATCGTGACGACGACATAGTATTCAAATCGTCGAACAGTGATGAATGGCGAGCATTCCTCGATAAACTCAATGCATTTTTCGTGAAGAATGCAGTCAGCATCAGGTCGCTTGAAGACAAGCAAATTGGTTATTACTTCATGAACAAGACGCCGATTCGATACTCCGATGTCCAAAACAAACTGATGTTCTTCATTTGGGACAGCGTTTTTCAGCGCGATAAGTCCCCACTGGAAGTTTTGCTAGGAAAGGGAAGTTCGACAACTCGCCCACTTGTGACTTTTGGCGATTTCGCTGCACAAGTTCGGCTTTTTGTAGACCGCGTCAACATAAGTGTTTAACACCGATCATCAGAAGAATGCTCCTACCGGACAACGTTAAAATAGTTTCGAAACCGAATGCGCAAGTCGACAGGCCGACTTACGTTGGTTTACGCACAGATGCTGAGGGAAACACAGAGTTTCATCTTCCGTATGGTATTGCCAGTGGTATGTTGACACGCGATTCCGCGTCACGACTTTTCGTCAAACTGTTCATGTGCGTCGAGGCCTGTAATCGATCCGGAAGGAGGGGCGGCGATGACGGATCTGTATACGATTCAGGTGTTTCGGAGTCTGGCAGACAGACACTCCAAGACCGGGCCGCTCCATTCGCTACGACATACTCTTCATTGCGGTTCATTAGAAACATGATGCAACAAATTGGGTCAGTCAGAGACTGGGACATCGGATCGATGGAGAGAAATTCGGAATTCAGCCCCAACAAAGGCATCCGTGCAATTCCGGATAATTGTCTTTTCTTGGAAAATGACTGCTACTTGGTGCTCGACGAAAAAACGAAAAAACGAGCAGTCATAGACGGCAAGCCAGCAATGTGTCTATTACTATCTTTCCTCTATTGCGACTTGCTTGATTTCTGTGGATGGACTGCGGATGCAAAGGTAATGGCTCTGGCTAGGAGATTTACAGACGACTATCTACAATCAGGTACTACGAGCCTGTTTGACTCTAATCGCTCCGATGCTAACCGACAAACCCTTCTGGGCATTATGGAGGACATACACCGAAATTCGAGTTACCGAGATGAGCAATACTGGCAAATCCTAGAAGCATGTGAGTTGTATCTGAAATCGTCGGTCATCACGAAAGAACCGGATATCGATATCTGGGGCGTTGAATCGTTTGCATCAGTATGGGAAATGTTGTGCGTGGACTGGTTCCTTCGATATATGCCGAATTCACTGTTGTATGCTGATCAAGGAAGTGCTGACTATTCAGCAAGTAACAATGGAATGTCGACGGGTGTGCGTAGATGGCGTGAATCGGTGGGCGTCGATTATCCATTCACATTTCGTGTGGATGGAAATCACAGGGAAAAGATCCTCAGACCAGATGTGGTAGTTAAAAAAATGTATTTAGAGGAAGTTGGCAATACAGCGAGTGAAGTTGTGGACAACGTAATCACGCAAAGAGCGATCAAGGCTACATTCGGACAGTATAGTTACACGTTCTCAATAAGCGAACTAGATAAACGATATTCATTTCTGTTGGAGAGACTGAAACATATTTTGGTTAAGAAGGGACATGCCAAACCAAACCTCCGGAATTATAGGTTGACATATGTTGGATTAGAGTCTGTTGTCAAGGCTGCCATATCCGAATTGAAGATTGAAATTCAAGGCCGCATGGACGCACAAATGTGCGAGGTGTTTGACGTAAAATATTGGCCTTTCGAAGGGCCATACCTAAACTCGGAAGATAAGTCGCCGGATTTGTTGGAGGCTGTTGGCAAACAGATTGTTTACCATTCGATTGTTCAGGAGACGCATTTGTTTTCTTTTGTCTCCAGTACATTCGTTTTGCCTGTCAATGGGAAATATATCGGTGCAAAAGTCCTGCAAGATAGGTCTGTCGTGGGTGATTATTTGAAAGATGGTATGGCCGCGAAATGGTTGAACAGCTTGGGACTACATTTGTTCGGCGCAGTACCCGAACGGCTGATCGACTCGTTCCTAGAGGCAAGGTTATGATAAGAGAAAAAGTGTTTAAAGCACATGTGATTTCGTCCTTGTCATCCGTTGAAAAGAGATTGCATGAACTAGTTGACTGGAATAAGTTAAGCACTCCAAAGGACGATGCTATTGTCGTGATGCCTGAAAAAGTGTGGCATCCACTCGATCTTTTCAATCGGGAGAATCTAGCTCTCCCATGGATTTACGGCCTTGTCTACCATCATCATAAGAGGGTGCCCATCACGGGCGCACATCCCATTAGAGCAGCTTCGTTTAAGTTACCCAACGTCATCCTGCTCTGTCATGTTGAGAGCTGGGATGGACTTTGCGTTAGGGTAGGAAGCTTCGTGATTGCGACCTATGTGTATGTCGATCCCAAGCGACTAATTGATCTTTTGGAACTTGAATATGTTGAATTGCATAACAAGAATGACGATATGAATTCATAGCCGGCCAGCAAGGATGCTTACACTGGGCAGTGCAACCGCAAATGCGAGATGGACGACAAGTTCCTCTGCTGTGGCTATGGTAACACAGGACACATTGACCCCGCTTGGCATTTCTCACAACATAATATCTTGTCGAATCTCATTAATCATGAGTCACGTTTCGACGGTTAAATCGAACGAGGAAGATGTGATGGTTTTCAACAATACATCGAAAGGCGCACTCCATGCTATCTTTGTTCCCCATGGGGCATGAAAATGGCCGGCGCGGCAGGTTCACATTTATCGATCTCTTCGCCGGGATTGGAGGTTTTCGGCTGGGCCTTGAGCGATTAGGGGGCGACTGCGTGTTCACCTCGGAGTGGGACGCTCATTCACAGAAGACCTACGCGGCATGGTATGACGAGTATCCGCATGGCGACATTACCAAGATCGATCCGAATGAGATTCCGGACCACGACGTCCTAGCAGCGGGGTTCCCGTGTCAGCCGTTTTCGATTGCCGGCGTGTCGAAGAAGAATAGCCTTGGAAGAGAACACGGATTCCATGATGCAACCCAGGGAACGCTGTTTTTTTACATCGCGCAGATCTTGGAAGCGAAGCGTCCGGCTGTTGCGATCCTTGAAAACGTGAAGAATCTGAAATCGCACGATAAGCAGCGTACCTTCCGCACCATAAAGGAGACGCTTGATGAAGTCGGATATGCAACCTTCGACCGGATAGTGGACGGACGTCACTGGGTTCCGCAGCACAGAGAACGAATCTTCATTGTGTGTTTCGATAAAGACCGCTTCGGTGAAGAGCCGCAATACGAGTTTCCTAAGCTGCCTAGCGGTCCAGCGCGCACGCTGAGAGAGATCCTAGAAGCCAAACCGGATCCTAAGTACACGCTCAGCGATACTCTCTGGGAGTATCTGCAGGCATATGCAGAGAAGCACCGTCTTAAAGGAAACGGCTTCGGTTTTGGACTTGCCGACCTAGGTGGGGTAACGCGGACGCTGAGTGCACGGTATCACAAGGACGGATCAGAGATTCTGATTCCACAGCCTGGACGTAATCCACGCCGGCTTACACCATACGAGGCGCTGCGCCTGATGGGGTTCGATGAGGTGGTCGATAAACGCAATCGCAAGATTGTGGTGTCAGACACACAGGCCTACCGTCAGTTCGGCAATGCCGTGATCCCGGCTATGGTGGAATATGCTGCGAAGAATGCAATTGCGCTTCTGGAGTCTACCGTTAAGTCGGTTGATACCCCGGCGACTAAGGTCAAAAGCAGAAATGTCGCGGTACGACGCGATGCCCTTCTGCAGCAACTGGTTGAGGCTGTCGAAAGCACATGACAGACAGCCTTACTCCCGAAGCTAGGTCCCAAAACATGGCCCGAATCAGGAGCGTGAATACGCGACCGGAAATTGCCCTGCGCAGGGCTCTGTTTGCCCTCGGACTTCGCTATAGGATAGCCCCTTCACAGATTCAAGGTCGACCTGACATCGCGTTCCCGGGTCGGCGCGCAGTGGTGTTTGTCCACGGCTGCTTCTGGCACAGGCATACCTACAGCAATGCTTCTTTGCCCAAGACAAACACGGAATTCTGGCAGACAAAGTTGGATGATAACCGGAGCCGAGATGAGCGCACCACGGCTACGCCCCGGAATGAAGGCTGGCGCGTGTGCGTAGTGTGGGAGTGCTCGATCCGTGTCGGAAAGGTTGCCAATGCCGGACCTATTGCTCGCAACATCAAAAACTGGCTTGATTCGACCGTGACCTTTATCGAAATTACATGAGAGACTGTAATGAAACGGGGAACATTATCTGCCCATTTTAGGGCCTATGCTTACAAGCGACTAGCTGATGTAGAAATCAACCCTAAGAGGTCAAATCAACACGAGTTAAATGGCGCACGTGCATTGAAGGATATGCTTGGCCCAAGCGAGGTGAAGCTTAGGACGCGATTCATCTATTTGTCGGACAGAGGTGATAATCTATCTCAGGATGGAACGATCACTTGGTACGACTCGCGTCATAACCATCCTGTTCGATCGGAATACCGACTCTACTATACTTCGAATGAAGTTATGGGAAAGGCCCAAACTGGTGACTTGTTGATCGTCGGCTTGCTTCAGAACGAACAGGGGGAGAGCATTCAGGTCTTTCTTTTCGTCGCTAAAGGTCGAAGCCAAATTGAGTCTGAGTTAGAGTGGTTGTTCGGTTTCTCTGCGTCCGATTCTAAGAGTTTCACCACAAATACTGAAGAGTCGTTGGAATCTGTCGAGCTGGGACCCCAAGCTCGCGCATTACTCGAGGAATTAGGCATCAGCGTCAACCAGCCATCTGATGATATCGATGTGGAAGCGATGCTAAGTGAGTTTGAAGGTAAGTGGCCTTCAACGCGCGATCTGTCCAGATATGCACGGCAGCTTGTCGACTCAAATGTACAGCGTGACGATGCTGATGCTGCGATCAGGCTCTGGTACGAAACCGAGGAACGGCTTTTCAGGGCCTATGAAGGTGCCCTTGTCGGCGAGCGTGTTAGGCGGGGATTCGACAGCGTCGACGATTTCGTTAGCTTTTCTC
>JBKCLO010000186.1:0-34749 GCA_046300675.1 Ignavibacteria bacterium | reverse complement strand
ACGTTTGGTCCAGCCTTCGCTTACGAAACAAATCCAAACAACGCCACAAACGATGTTCCGAAGCTTCAGTTCTCGGGTATCACTGGCAAGGGTCTGAATCACCGCGGTGGTAATGGTGGTGGTGCAGGTAGCGGATGGCAGAGCCCACTTACGGGCCCTGGCACTCAATACTCACAAGGTAGCACATGGGGTACGTTCCCGAATCCTGTGTCAGCAGATGACATGTTTGGCGCCGATGCTGGTAACTCTTCAGGTCAGATCGCAATGCGCTTTACATTGTTCTCACAAGACACGGTTGTTGGTTACCAGGCATACTGGGCAGAATTGAACCAAGACGTACTGAACATCTCATTCTCTCTTTATCGTGATCAAGGCGGTTTGCCTGGCGATGAGCGCATTGCCAATTCAACAATCCTTCGTCGTCGTGGTGAAGATGAGACAGGCGCATTCACAGAGCCTCAGTTCGGCAAGTATGTAACATATCTGCTCGCACAGCCAGTAGTTATTCCTCCTGGTGAGTACTGGGCATCTGTTGCTCAGATGGGTACTGAAGGTTATGAACTTGGTGCATCTGAGTCACGTATGGGTATGGTTACAACACTCTACTCAGACATTCCGGTCTTTGGTATTGGTAACCGTACACTTCTGATCGATAAGAACTTCCGTGTTCGTAACCGTTCAGGCGCGCTGCTCAACGACAATCGTTTTGCATTCGAGCTTACACGATTCTCTGGCGACTGGGCTCCATTTACGCCAACGATCGGTAACCCAGGTTATCCGCACCTTAACGCAATGGGTACAAGCCTTGGATATGCTACGTTTACACGTGGTTCATGGATTCCACTTCTGCGCCCATTCTTTGGAAACCGTTCATTCTCAAGCCCGCCAATCTTCGTTGAGTGTGGTGTTCCTGTTGAACTTTCATACTTCGATGCAAAGGCACGTGCTACTGGTATCGACGTATTCTGGGAAACGGCACAAGAGAAGAACAATGCTGGCTTCCATGTTGAGCGTCGCGCAACAAAGGAGATCACAAACCTCACAACTGGAAAGACAATGCTGTCATGCGTAGATCGCACAAGCAGTGTTGAGAATCCATGGGTTGGTGTTGGCTTTGTAAACGGCGTTGGTAACTCATCAAAGACATCGAACTACAAGCACTTTGATAACAACGTTTCTGTTGGAACAAAGTATGAGTATCGTCTTCGCCAGGTTGATGTTTCGGGTGCTCAATCCTTCTCTAACGTTGTCAACGTTGAGTTTGGCAACGGATCTGAGGTTGCACTTGATAACAACTATCCTAACCCATCAAACGGAAAGACAACATTTACATTCACTGTGCCATTCAGCTCACGCGTAAAGCTTGAGGTGTTTGACCTCATGGGTAATGTTGTTAAGACGGTCTATGACAACTCAGTTGCAGGTCAGTCAAATGCCTATGCAGTTGAGTGGGACGGACGTCGCGATGATGGTACTGATGTTGCCTCTGGCTCGTACATGTACAAGTTGACGGTTGGTGAGACAGTTCTTTCGAAGACACTCACAGTAGTCCGTTAATCGTAACTTCGGTTATTATGAGCCCTCGATGCTTCTTGCATCGAGGGCTCTTTCTTTATATCAATGCGTAAGTTGCATTCATATGGATACATCAAAAGCGGTCAGTCTTGTACACACTTCCTTGCAGAGCCAGATTGAGATTCTGCGAGAGATGGCTGATTCACAGGCAGTTGCTATTGCTGATGCTGCTACTGCAATCATCGTTGCACCGCATATCATCACAACAGGCGTTGGGAAGTCCTCGTTCATTGCGCAAAAGCTTAGCGCTTCTCTCGTCAGCATTGGGTGTGATGCGCGTTTCCTTCACCCCACTGAGGCATTACATGGAGATATTGGGATTGTAAGGGATGGGACAGTGCTCGTGGTATTCAGCAAAAGCGGTTCGACAGCAGAGTTGATAGAGTTGTCTCAGTTTGAGCAGCTACGCACCGTTTCTCGAGTTGTGGTAACTGCAAACCCTGATGCCCCGTTATACAGGGAAGGGGATCGCATTGTGGTTATCCCTGTTTCGACAGAGTACGATCTCGATAATCTTCTACCTACCGCAAGCACTACGACTTCGATGGCAGTTGCTGATCTGCTCGTAACAATTGCGGCATCGCTACGCGAAGGAACGAGGGAGATCCTCCGTTTGACACATCCACGTGGTACAATAGGGAAGCTGCTTCTAACAAGGGTGGGAGATCTGCTGTCCACGCTTCCGAGTCCACCAACTGTAAGCGCAGAAGCTATGCTCGCAGACGCTATCGGCGTTTTGCATGCATCAGCAAGAGGTATTGTCTGTGGAACCGATCACGATGGCCGTTTGGTAGCTATTCTTACTGACGGAGATGTTCGACGGATTGTGCGCACAAGCATGTCGATTGCTGAGACTAAATTTCTAGATGTTGCCACTGCTAGTCCTGTGACTGTGGGCGTAAATTCAACGCTTCATGAAGCACTGCAGCTTATGGAGGAGCGCCCAAGCAAGATATCGGTACTTCCAGTTATCAGCTCTGATGGTACTCTAATTGCTGCTCTTCAACTGCACGACATCGTTAGCTATCAATTCTCGAACAACCCGTAAAGGTCAAGGGGCTTGTTCTTTCCTGTTGCTCAGGGTACTATCGAGGGCCCGTATCTCGTCGTAACGACGTGTCGGGCTTGGGAGCAGCGGTGGTTCTCAGCGGTGCATTCGAAGCGGTGATTTCCTTACGAGTAATAGTAAGCTCGCGGAGTACTTCCTGCTGCTTGCCGAACTGACGGAACGGCTCTCCGTTGCGAGAGAATTTGATCGCACCTGCGTTAAAGATATTGTTGATCACAAAACGATCCATGGCGCCCCATGTATACTCATTGTTGGGCAGCAAGAGAACCTTCTCGTTGCGCTGATTATCGATCGTGATCGTAAACTCGCATGTGTCGTCTGCAATTGCCAGCAAACGCAGCGAATCCTGTGCATCAACCACGACGACGTCTGGATTGTCCAGCGAGGTCTGTTCGCCGGATGAATTCTTAAAGACGATGACAAGCACAGTTGCTATGGCCAAAACGATGACAGTTGCTACGATAGCGCGCTGCTTGATGTTGGTTTTACGTCGAAACATCGACGTGTAGACACTTTGGACACCTGACTTCGATTGTGAAATCAGATTGTTGACTGTGTCTGCCGTGCGTTCAATGTTTTCTGATGTTGAGTAGTGTACGTGGTGCGGCTCGTCGGCCTGATATCGTGCAGGAGCATCTGCATGTTGTGCATCAAGTACCGAGGCTATAAGCCGCTGAATCTCTACTTGCGGAATGCCAAGTGAAATGGCGAGTGTCTTGATGAACGAGCGAACGTAAACGGCAGGTAATACGTTATACGTGCCACGTTCTAACGCAACGATGTACGGCTCGCGAACCTTTGTAAGGTTGGCAAGCTCTGCAGTCGAAAGACCACGGGCCACTCTCTCCGTGCGAAGCCGCTCAGCAAGTGGGTCCATACGTTGCTCGGAAAACGTAAAAGAAATTCAGTGACACAAATATGTTTGAATTGTGTTACAGGTAAAAGTAAAAAAGTAGACATTCGAGGATAACCGTGGATTTGTCACTCTTGCCGTATGGCGCCTACGTAGCCTTTGCGTTCTCATGTATCCTCTTTGGAGGCTTGGCCTACCGTCAGGTCATTGACATGCTGGAGCTTCGAAGCAGCAAAACAGGAGAGGACCTCGACTTCTTCATGAGTGCCTCAGGCGTAGTCTATGCTCTTATGGCAACTCTTGTCCTGATCGGTGTTGCCTGGATGGCCTACAGCTCAGGTACCCCCAGTATCTGGCTGTATGCATTACCCCTAATAGGGCTTGCACAGCTCGTTCAGCTCAGCATGAGGCTATACTTTCAACGAATGCGACTGCGTACACGGGCCATAGTGATACGATATGTGCTTCGCTCGGGAATGAACGTGATTGAGTATGACAGCATCCAGGACGTCGAGTTCGTCAGAAGAACCATGTGGACAGAGATTAGGATAGGCACGATGCATGGAGAGCATGTTGCGTTTCGTATTTTTCGGTTCTCAGAGCAGAGCTTCCAACGACGTTTGTACAACTTATCCGGAGTTGTGGCGTCCAATAGCGTAGCGCAAAGTCCACACAGTTAGGCAGGAATCATGAAATCTTCGATTCGCATTGCATCAGGACAGGGATTTTGGGGCGATCTCCAGCGAGCACCCTTCGACCAGGTGACGCGTGGCTCGATCGATTACCTCATGATGGACTACCTGGCAGAGGTCACGATGTCCATCCTCCAGAAGCAGAAAATGAGGAATCCGGAGCTAGGCTATGCCAAGGACCTTATCGAGGTGTGCGAGGAGATCTTGCCACACATCGTTGAAAAGAAGATCACCCTTATCACGAACGGTGGGGGAGTGAACCCACTGGCAGCCCGTGACAAGATTTTTGAGGTTGCCAAGAAACTTGGTATCTCAGGACTTAAGATCGGCGTTGTGATTGGTGATGACATACTTTCACAGGTCGACGGGCTCATAGAGCAAGGGCATCAGCTGCGCCATATGGAAACTGGCGAACCCATTGTAAACGTCAAGCATAAGCTGCTCAGCGCTAATGTATATACAGGCGCCTGGCCAATCGTTGAAGCCTTGCGTCAGGGCGCACAGATCATCATCACGGGAAGGACCACTGACACGGGGCTTACCCTTGCACCGATGATTCATGAGTTCGGCTGGGATGTGCAAGATTGGGATCGCTTGGCTGCAGGAACCGTAGCCGGTCACATCAACGAGTGTGGTGCTCAGGCAAGTGGCGGCAACTTTCTTGGCGATTGGCGCTCTGTTCCGAACATGGACGATATCGGCTTCCCGATCATCGAGGCCTTCCCCGACGGATCATTCATCGTAACAAAACATGAGGGCACCGGCGGACGTGTAAGCCGTGAGACTGTAAGCGAACAGTTGATGTATGAGATCGGTGATCCCCAAACGTACATCACGCCGGATTGCATCGCTGACTTCTCCACGATACAGCTCGAAGATCTCGGCAACGATAGAGTGCGTGTGTTTGGTATCAAGGGGCGTCCGAATACACCTACGCTTAAGGTAAGTGCTTCGTACCTCGACGGCTTTGTTGCATTCGGATCATTGACATACTCTGCCCCTGATGCCTATGAAAAAGCACAGGCCGCAGACCGAGTGCTGCGTAGTCGCCTGCAGCGATTAGGGTTGGAGTTTGACGAAATCAGAACCGAGTTTATCGGCATGAATGCATGCCATGGGCCTATCGCCCCTGCTATTGAACCCAATGAGGTGATGATGCGCATTGGCGTTCGCGGCAAGGATAAGAAGGCAATTGAGCGATTTGCCAAAGAGATCGCCCCCCTTATCCTGACTGGTCCGCCAAGTGTTACAGGATTCTCTGGCGGACGGCCAAAGCCAACGGACGTTGTTGCTTACTTTCCTGCCCTGCTGGACCGTACAGTCGTCGACATGCGTGTTGTCGTCGATGAGAACTAGTCTATCAGCGTTCTTGATCTCGATCCTAGCTCTTCAGTGCCTTGCGCAGGAGAGTGCGGATTCCGTCTACCTTTCACGCGACGAGTTCATGTTCGGTGATGATCCCCGCTACACGCTCATGGGTGGTACACCACGGCGCCATACGCAGATTCAGCCAGTGTCAACGCTGGCACTAGGGGGTGCATATGCAGGGTTGTTTGTGTTCCTTAATCACCACATGAGCAACTCCTGGTGGCAAAGAAGCGTGGATTTTCGCATCATCGAAGACGGCAACTACGCAAGATCTGCCGACAAAATCGGACATACCTACACAGGATACGTCGCCAGCACGGTCTGCGGTGATCTGCTTATGGAATGCGGATTCGACTACACGACATCAACCTGGCTTGGCGCAGCGATGGGGCTCGGATACATGACCTATGTTGAGTATCAGGATGGTCACGGGGCTAACTGGGGCTTCTCACCATCTGATGCCATCGCAAACACAGCCGGGGCCGCCATCTATGTTGCCCGAAACTATTCCTCGTTTGCACAGAATTTTATGCCCCGATGGTCGTATATGCCTGCCCAAGTGGTTGGAGAGCAGCCAACGAACGGACGTGAAGTAACAGTGCTTGATGATTACAATGCCACAAGTTTCTGGCTGGCCTGCAATGTACACAACCTGCTACCGCAAAATCTGAAGTCGTACTGGCCAGACTGGATGATGCTCTCCATTGGCTACGGGATTCGAGACTATGAGGTCTACCCGACCCTTCCGGATGGTACACGATCAGGTACGCCCCTTCCAATCAAGCGGAGGTTCTTGGTTGGTATTGACTACAATTGGGTTAAGATCCTTCCAGAGGCAGGCTCGTCTCTCGGATTCTTCAATTATCTTCGACAGGGTTTGAATTATGTGCGTTTGCCTGGACCAACCATCGAATTCGGGGATGATGGAGTGCGTTTCGGGCTGTTCTATCCATTTGCAATAGTGGTGCCTTTCTGAAGATCAGTGTCATCGTTCCTACGTATCAAGAAGAGAAACTTCTCGACGACACGCTCTCGGTGTTCAGCCGGGAATGGCGCAGTGCCGTTGATGCAGAACTGATCGTAAGCGACGGTGGTAGCACCGACCGCACGCTTGCCATAGCAGAACAGCATGCGGACATCGTCGTGCGTCATGATGATTCACAACGCCGCCAGACCATCGCCGAGGGGCGCAATCAGGGGGCGAAGGCAGCATCTGGTAGTGTGCTTGTCTTTATCAATGGTGATACAGTCCCAAGGGACCTGCAAATGTTTGCCGAATGCCTATCTGCGTTCGCACATCGCACTGGACGCTATGCACGGGCCTCTGCGCTGGCCTGCCCTGTTGGATTCCATCCAAAGGATCAACGAATTGCCGACAGACTGTTTCACTTGGTCTACAACACCTATGTGCGATTCTTGTCCTGGCTCAGAATCGGGGCTGGCAGAGGCGAATGTCAGGTAGTTCGGCGCGAGATGTTCGAACGCGTTGGCGGCTACCGTCAAGAACTAGTTGCAGGCGAAGACTTCGACTTGTTTGCTCGTATTGGACTTCGTGGAAGAGTCCTCTTTGCCCACGAACTTCATGTGATCGAGTCGCCCAGACGGTTCCGCAAGTTTGGGTATCTTCGTGTTCTGTTTTCGTGGACAATCAATGCACTAAGCGTGATGTTCACGGGGCGCTCATCCTCCGATGAGTGGGAGCCCGTCCGCTAGTACCTACATGTCGAAACGCTATGGATTACAAACTTGCTGGGGTTGATATCAAGGCCGGCGAAGAACTCGTCGATGATATCAAACCATTTGTCAAGGCAACACGCACGCCTGGAGTATTGAGTGAGATCGGACTCTTCGGTGGTTTTTTTGATGCACGATTTCCAGATCATGAACACCCTGTGCTGGTGGCCAGCACAGATGGAGTAGGCACGAAGCTCAAGGTTGCCGTGATGGCTGGTGTTCACGATACAGTTGGCCAGTGTCTTGTGAACCATTGCGTGAACGATATTCTGGCATGTGGGGCACGTCCACTCTTCTTTCTCGATTACTTTGCTACCGGCAGATTAGAACGTGGCGTTGCGCGCGATGTCATCAAGGGCATTGCAAGCGCATGCGGCGAAAATGGTGCAGCGCTCTTGGGCGGAGAGACCGCCGAAATGCCGTCGATCTATGCCGACGGCGACTACGATGTAGCCGGCACTATTGTGGGTGTGGTTGATAAGCCCCGTATCGTCAATGGTTCGCGCGTTCAGCATGGCGACGTGCTCATCGGGCTTCCGTCCACTGGACTTCACACAAACGGTTTCTCACTTGCTCGCGCAGCACTGTTCCCTACATATTCAGTCGATCAATATGTTGATGAATTGGGCACAACAGTGGGCAACGCGCTGCTGGCTGTTCACAAGTCCTATCTGCATGCTGTTACGCCTCTTCTCGATGCAGGCCTTGCAACCGGTCTTTCTCATGTCACCGGTGGCGGACTGATTGGCAATACATCGCGCATTCTTCAGCAGGGGCTCGGGCTGGAGATCGCATGGGGCTCGTGGAACGTGCCTCCGATCTTCTCGCTCATTCAGCATGCCGGCTCGATCAGCAATGATGAAATGCAGCATGTGTTCAATCTTGGCGTAGGTATGGTCATCGTCGTGCGCCCGGATGATGTCGACACAGCCATGAACCTGCTTGCCGCACACAGTCCATTCCACGTTGGGGCGGTCGTAGCCTCCTAATAGGTATGTCGACATCTATCGCAATGATGGACAAAGCTGGTCGCATCCTCTGTGATGTGTTCGGCTTTGATGCATTTCGCAACGGTCAGCGCGATATCGTTTCGGCAACATTGAGCGGTCAGGATGTAATCGGCGTGCTCCCCACGGGCGGTGGCAAGTCGATTTGTTATCAGGTCCCCGCGTTGGTGTTCCCGAAGATGACGCTGGTGGTCTCGCCACTTATAGCCTTGATGAAGGACCAAACCGAGCGCCTGCAGCAGCGGGGTGTCTCTGCCTTTGCGCTTCATGGAGGTGTGTCTCAGGGCGACGTTAACGACATCCTCTTCCGGGCCTCTCAAGGTGGTGTGAAGCTTTTGTATGTGGCTCCGGAGAGACTGGAGTCTTCTACATTCCGCCGACAGTTGCATTCGATCCCTTTAAGTCTGCTTGCAGTAGACGAGGCGCATTGCGTAAGCGAATGGGGACATGACTTTCGTCCAAGCTACCGCAACATTCTTTCAATCTTTGAAACTCGCCAGCGAGTGCCGATCATTGCTGTTACGGCAACAGCAACGCCAGATGTTCGAACCGATATAGCCGCGGTGCTGCAGCTTCGAAAGCCAATCGAGATCGTTCGTGGGTTTTCAAGGCCTAATCTTGCATTTAATGTTGTGCAGACAGCCGCGAAGGTCGAGCACGTTACCCAGCAGGCACGAGCGCTGCAGGGCAATCCTATGATCGTCTATGCCGCCTCACGCAGACGTGTAGAGACGATGTCGTCCGAGCTCATTAAACGCGGCATTACAGCAGCCCCTTATCATGGCGGGATGCCTGCGCATCAGCGTGCGGCAACACAGGACGCATTCCTTGCTGATAGCATGCAGGTGCTTGTGGCCACAAACGCCTTTGGAATGGGAATCGACAAGCCAGACGTGCGGCAGGTCATACATGCGGATCTGACGCTCACACTCGAGGCATACTACCAAGAGGCTGGACGGGCAGGACGAGATGGGAAGCCTTCGATTTGTACTCTGCTGTACAAATCCGAAGACAAGCGCCTGATGAATTTTTACATCGAGACTACATATCCCGAAAAGTCTCAAGTTGCACAGGTGTATGACTATCTCTGCACGCGTGCCGGAATTCTGCATGGCCAGGCAAACCAAACACCGCTCATGGCCGACGCGGCCAGCATTGCCTCGGCCTTGCATACAACCGAGGCAGGTATCAACGGCGTGCTGTCCCTGATGCAGCGCAGCGGGGTAATCCTATCTGTTTCTCCGCAGGGCAGCGCAACGATCTCGCTGCGCACATCTCATGAGCGTCTTCAGCAGTTTGTTGCTGCAGCACCAATTGAATATGCATCCGCACTGCAACTGATAGAACGTGCACTGCAAGGCAAACAGGCTGGATATGAGATCAGCATGCCAGTTGTCGAAATGCTGCGTCGTTCTGATGTTACGCCATCTGAGTTTGCCCGGGCCATTCAAGCCCTTCAGCTGGCGCAACTCGTGAGGTACACAGCGCCCAACACTGGTGGGGGAATCTTAGTATTGGGCGAGCGAGTGAACGCAGGCGCCCTACCGATCGATTACAGCGCTCTTAGCCAACGCCGCGATCGTGCGGTGCAGAAGCTGAATGTGATGGTTAGTTATGCCGAATCGAGGCAGTGTAAGAGAAACTTCATTCTTTCCTACTTCGGCGATACAGGAGTCCAGGGTACCTGCGGCATATGTTCGAGTTGTGTCAATCAGTCCACTGAAAGCAGCAGTCTGTCTGCGAGAACGATGGAGCATGTGCAGTCCGTATTGCAGACTGCATGGCAGCTCAAAGGCACGTTTGGGCGTCACGTAGTTGTGGACATCCTGCGTGGTGTCTACAGTCAGAAAGTGCAGGAGTATGCGCTCGACCGATGTGCCATGTTCGCCACGCAGCGAAGCAGGTCTAAGTCTGAGTTGCTGGAAGCAATAGACGTTGCGCTTGATCAAGGATGGCTCGTGAAGTCGGCAGATCTCTACCCAACTATCGGAGTTTCCGCAAATGGCAGGCAGATCATGTCTTCCTCGCCAAAACAACTCACACTCAAGCGGCTCGCTTTGCGTCAGCCAGGGATGACAGAAGCCCCGTCATCAGTGTCTTCCTCATACTCTAGGCTGCGAGCAATGCGTGAACGTGTCTCTCAGGCACGGGGCGTGGCAGAGCAGAGCATGTGCAGCGATGATGAGCTGCAGGCCATTGCCGCGGATGCTCCGGCGTCGTTGCAGGACCTTATGCCCGGAAGACATGGCAGCTCGCTTTTTTTGACGCAGTATGCAGACGACATCTTGGCATGCATCGATCGAGCGGCTTCTGAAGTATCACAAGCTCATGAGGCCGACACAGAAGTTGCTGCAGTGGTTGCTCTACTGCAGGAGTACACAACACTTGATGGACTGTCTGAACACATCAAGATGTCAAAGACAGCGCTCGTGGTTCTGTTGCAGCGGGCAATAGAATCTGGTGTCGACATCCAGCGGGGGAATCTGGTTGATGATGTTCTCTACTCGTCTGTAAAAGAGTACGTTCGTTTTCATCGTTATGCAAAACTGCGCGACCTGCGTGATCATATCGGTGGCGAACCGCCAATGCCCGAGTTGCGCCTTGCTCTATCACTTGCGCGACGCGATCTGTTTTCGCAGGCCGACCTGGTGTGATGTTGCGACTATGCACGATATCGCTGGTACTATCTGCGCTCTGCGCAGCTACAATGCTGAAGGCTCAGGAGTATATCGTTCTATTACGCAGCGATGCTCTGCCAGCCGAGCTGCAGCGATATGCTCCCAGATATGTTTTGCCAAAGCGTCTACTTGGTAAGTCCGCAGATGCGCAGCAGGATGGGATGCAAAACACAGGGCTGCTGCGCAGACTGCAGAGATACATTCGCATTGTTGTTGATGATGGCCGCACGCTTGATGCTCTTCGCACGATCGACGGCATAGATGCTGTCTGGGTACGGCAGATGTATCGGCTTCACGATACAATTCAGGCAGAGGAGCCCATCAGTAGAGATTCGTTATCTGGCAGCCAATATGCCCTTGAGTTGATCGGAGCTCGAAATGCATGGCGATATGCAAGTGGAAATGGTGTCATCATTGGTATCATCGACACAGGCATCGATTGGGATCATGAAGACCTGCGCGATGCATTATCGATATCATCAAAGGAAGACATCAACAAAAACGGCCGGTTTGATCCATGGCCCTTCGATGAGGAACGTCTGGGTATCGCGGGCGATCTAAATGGGATTGATGACGATGACAACGGCATGACAGATGATGTGATTGGAGCCGACTTTGTAGATCAAGAGTTTCGCAACCTGGGTGATGATCGGACGTTCGATCCTGTGCCGTTTGATGAACATGGACACGGCACATTGGTGGCAGGTGTGATAGCAGCCACAAAGGACAATGGCAAGGGGATCGCGGGTCTAGCCTATGATGCAAGGCTTCGCGCAATACGCGCATTTGACGCAACCGGCTCGGCCGAAGAAGATGATATTGCAGCGGCCATTGTCTATGCAGCATCGAACAAGGTAAACATCATTAACATGAGCTTTGGCGATGGCGTGAATTCACCCTTGATGCAGGATGCCATCGAGTATGCGCGGATTCAGGGCTGCATCCTTGTTGCATCTGCAGGAAACAGCGGGCAGGTCTCGGCGCAGTATCCTGCCAGTTATGCAGGAGTAATTGTTGTTGCTGCCACCAACAGCAGAGACATGCGAGCCCCGTTCTCATCGATTGGTCCGGTTGTCTCGCTTTCCGCACCTGGGCAGGCAATTCTTACAACAAGTGTGAACTCACGATATCGCACAGTAAGCGGCACCTCGTTCTCTGCGCCATACGTGGCTGCGGCGGCAGCGTTGCTGATCGAGCAGAACCCCGATATAAATGCTGATGAGGTGCGTGGAACACTCATGGCAAGCTCCAAGGATCTGGGCGCAGTGGGCTGGGACGTACTCTATGGATCTGGGCGTCTTCGTTCGGATGCTGCACTCGAACAAATGGGGCTAAGCAGGCTTGCCATAACAGCCCCGGTAAATGAGCAAGAGTATGCCGCAGGTGTAGGCTTGCCAATCAAGATTCACGGTTCTACGCACATTGTCAGTTTCGATCGCTGTGAAGTAGCAATCGGAGTTGGTGTAAGTCCAGATGTGTGGAACACGTTCTTTACAACTACTTCTTCAGTGATCAATGACGTTATCTGCGATGTTACGCGTGATTCGATGTCAGCAGGGCTGTACACGTTGCGCGTGCGAGTATATACAACAGACGGACGTCATCATGATGCACATGTGCGCATTCGCATCGTATCGTCGCAGACTGGCATTTCCTCATACGAGCATGTGGCTGCCTGGACGCGTGACCGAAGAACTGACGTGGTAACGGTAGGCACAAACCGTCCAACGTTGCTTACCATTTCACATGCGGACGTTGCGGTGCATTCAACCCCGCTCAAGTATGCGGCTCTGCACAGCATCGTGCTCCCCGATGTTTGGGACGCCCCGGGGTCAAGTCGAACGATCTCGATCACTGCAAGTCCGCAGGTTGGAAGTCCTGCAGTCGTGCAGAAGACACTGGACTCAAACGTACGCAGTGCAATGCCGACAACAGGTTGGGATACGGTGCTTACGGCTCCATGGGCTGGCTACGTCCTGAACGACGCGCGCGATATCTATCGGGACGGAAGCACCTGTGTGGTCATGAACGATCTCTCGGACGGCGGTTTTGGCAAGACGGTCGTAACAGAGTACTCGGGCGGAAGATGGATCCTTCGTGACTCGCTAAGCCAGACGTACATACCTCGAGCGCTCTGTGATGTCAATGGTAACGGCCTATACGAAGTGCTATGCCATGTTGTTGGAAAGACCGTGTTGTTCGAGCAGCAAACGCCTTCAGGTTCGTTGTTCGGGTCTGTGCCTTTTGCTGATACGACCAATGTTGTCAATGCAGCAGGTGCAGCCGATATTGACGGCGACGGACGAGAGGAGATCCTTGCCCTGGCTGATAACGCATGCTTCGTGTATACCTGTAAGAACGGAACGTTTTCGCTGCTTGGAACTGCAAAGAACACGAGCAAGCCTGCCTCTGGTAGTGCAACAAATCGTGTCGATGAAATCAGCATCGCCTCTGGGGATTTCAACGGTAACGGCAAGATGGAGATCGCATTTTCTGACACAGACGGCGACCTGGTCGTACATGAATGGAATGGCGCTTCATTCAATGAGGTCTTTATCGATGAAAACACTGGGGCAGGGGGCTCGGGGTTCGTAGCCTCTGGTGATGTCAATGCCGATGGACGTCCAGACATTCTATTGGGCGTGCCCGACAGTGTTGATGCAAATGCTGACGGTGAGTATGGGCGTAAGGTATGGACGTATTACCTCTACTCTGCCGACCAGGCAAGCGGGTATCGAAAGATTTGGACAGACCGAGTAGCAGGCGTTCGCATTGGCATCGGTTTTCGCAATGGCGTTGCCCTTGCAGATGTCGACTCACTTCCCGGTGCCGAGATAATCGTAAGCGCATTTCCGCGGCTATTCATGTTCGGCGTTGACGCAGAGGCTCGGAGCATCGCACCTAAGGCTTTCTTTGACGATGTTGCCACGCCCCGTGTTCTGACCTACGACGTCAACGGTGATGGACGCCCAGAGCTCGGTTTTGGATCGACGATCCCCGAAATCGGCGCAATGACCAGTTTTACCTTTGTTCAGCAGAATCGGCAAGCTCAGTTCGCGGCACCCAAGGCTCTGCGCGGAGTTCATAGGCCAGATGAGACATCACTCGGCATCGTGGATCTCTCATGGTATCCAGTGTCTGGAGCTGCCTCATATCAGCTTATGCGAAGGGTCGGTCAGACCGACTCCGTAGTTGCAATTGTTGACGGAACGAGTTACGCATATCGAATGCGCGGTTTGATCGATTCATTGATCTCGTTCGTTGTTAAGGCTGTGCCAGAGGCTGCTCCCAATACTGTTGGAAGGGCGTCGAATCGGGTGACCATAGACGCACGCGGAGTTATCTATGGAGTTGAACTTTCCAGGACCGTGGTATCTCGGAGTGAGCTGCTTTCTGGACTTGTGTTAGAGGTGCGCCCAGGGGGAGGTCTATTCGGTCGTGGTCTTACTCTTGAAGCACAAACGCTTCAATCTGCACCGAATGGTGCGCCGCTTGTGAATGCGCGCTATGGCAGGCCAGCTGGAGACATGTCTTTGCAGCTAGTCTATCCAGGCTTTGCGTACACGGGTGATTCACTGTATGCTGCGATCAAGGTTCCGATCAGCCGGGACATGTATGTTGCCAGAACATTTGTACTAGCCGTTGTTGATGCTCCAACGCCAAAGCCATCGAAGAAGATCATTACACTCTCGGGCGTTGCTGTGCAAAGCCCCTTGATGCTGCATGTACGCTATTCGCACAAGGTAGACGAAACGGGCCTAATCCCAAGCGCCTATGTGCTGCGTCCAACCGGCACGGTGCGAGGTGCAACGAGAATCGACTCAACAACTATCGCACTTTCCCTTGATCCGGCATATCCACTGCAAGCCAAAGGGGTTACGTATTCAATTACAGCAAACAACGTTGGGTATGACACCACGCATGTAATCGCCGATGGGGCCGGCAGTACGCTCACATTCAGCGTATACGGCACCGGCGAGCAGGATGTATATGCCTATCCGCAGCCACTGAGTTTGCAGGCCCATGCTGACGTCATCTTCGCTGGGCTGCCGCCATTGGCAGATATCGAAGTATTCGACAGCGCTCTCATGTCTATTGCAACCATCAGCAGTGCCGAGGGCAATGGAGGCGTGCGATGGGGCTTACGTAACTCAAATGGACAGATCATCCCACCCGGCATCTATTTCTATGTCGTGACAGTGAAATCTGCAGATGGGGCTTCACAGGTCTGGCCGATGAAAAAACTTCTCATTCAGCGGTAAGCATACGTCGTAGGCCACCAACATCGCCATTGCTGAGGATTGCGATTACATCTCCAGCCTGCACCTGAGATGCAAGGAATTCAAGCGCATGCCTTCCCCAGAGCTGATCTGAGGCATGTGCTGCATCCAGCGAATGGGCAACGGCACCTTGGGCGGTGATCTCGCGCACGAGCCTTTCGGTATCAAGGCGTTCCTCGGGTGCATAGCGTTCGGGTCTGTTTACCGGACCAAGACAGACGCTGCTGGCCCCCTGAAAGCATGTTGCCAATTCCGACTGAAAGAAGTTTCGTGTGGTTGTGTTCGAGCGCGGTTCAAAGACGACGTGCAGGCGCGCACCTGGATACTTTTGCTTCAGTGCCGTGAGTGAAAGCGCGATCGCTGTTGGATGATGAGCAAAATCATCAATCACATGTGCGCCTCTCCACGTGGCGATCTCCTCGAGTCGGCGCTTTGGCGGAGAAAAGAGCATCATGGCAGCCTGTTGCTCTTCTGCTGTAAGCCCCGCATGATACGTTGCAGCTACTGCCATTGTAGCGTTGCGCACGTTGTGGATCCCTGGCATTGGCAATATGAATGTTCCGTGGTGCACACCATTGTACATGATGTTCCATTGCGTATTGCTGCCCTGCTCTGTAACGTCAGAAATCACCCAAGCGGCATCGGAGTTTAATCCTACATGTTCAACGCGGCAGGGGGCTTGCTGAACGGCTTGTAAGGCATTCTGATCGTCTGCGTTGACCAATGCAACACCATCACTGGGAATGATGCGAATCATTTGCTTGAATGAAGTGATGATCGCATCGATCGAGCTGAAGATATCAGCGTGATCAAACTCCAAGTTGTTAACGATGGCAATGGTTGGTCTGTAGTGTACGAATTTGCTGCGCTTGTCAAAAAACGCAGTGTCGTACTCGTCGCCCTCAGATACAAAGACCCCTGCATGGGTGTTGTGCGTATCGCCATCTACTGGTCTGCATCCGTGCTCAAAGTTCTGGGGCACGCCGCCAATCAGGTATCCAGGACGGAATCCTGCATGCTCGAGCAGCCAGGCAGTGATGCTTGACGTAGTTGTTTTACCATGTGTTCCTGCGCACACTATCGACGTGTTTCTGTCTATGAACAACTTGCCCACCAGTTCGGCCATCGAGGTGTAGGGCCAACGCTCGGATAGCACAAACTCGAGCTCTGGGTTGCCTCTGCTGATTGCGTTGCCTATCACAGTAAGATCTGGACGCAGATCGCGCAGGGACTCGGCGCTGTAGCCCTCATAGCGCTCGATGCCCGCAGATGCGAGAACTGAGTTCATGGGTTCATATACGGGACCATCACTACCGGTTACAGTGTGCCCCTGCATTCGGCATGCAACTGCAACAGAACCCATGGCAGTGCCGCCTATCCCAACAAAATGTATGTGCATACGTAAAACGCCTTGCGCGAAAAGTGGTATTTTGCAGTGTTCACAAAGATAGAAGGGGATATCCATGCACATCATGCCGCTTATTTGCCTGTTGGCTATTTGCTTGTCGGTTTTGCCAGCCACAGCACAGTTCTGGCAAGCAACCACCGGGCCTGCAGCATCAGTAACGTGTCTTGTTACGAACAGCAAGGGGCATGTGTTCGCTGGAACCGATTACAGCAAGGTTTATCGCACAACAGACAGAGGAGACAATTGGGATTTCTCTGACAAGGGCATTGATGATGGAGTGAACTTTGTTACCATCAGCAGCCTTAAGCTCGGTGCCAACGATGATATCTATGCTGCAGTAAATGGCGTTGGCCTGTTTCGCTCACGCGATAACGGATCTACGTGGCAGAAGCTGGACATTGGCCTCAACATCTCGCCGTCATCTCGCATTTGCGTCAACACAAAGATCACAAGCAACGGCACAACGAACATTTTTGTCGGTTACGATAATGGTCCTGCTGAACTGCTTATGCGTCTCTCGCTGAATAACGGAGATTCGTTTGTCGAGGTGCCGCGTTCAAACATTCCAGGTGCGACGTCGGCACTATTCGAAGTGTTTCAGTCACCGAACTCAGACAAACTGTTTGTCCTAGTTGCATACAACAAGGGGCTGTACAGGTCCACAAATCGTGGAACGTCGTGGACACGAATTGATTCTGATCCGCAGTCTGGTGAAAGCGACGACAACTTCCGCGTTATGTCGTATGACGAGTTGGGGCATTTGTATATCGGCAGAAATGCACTGCCAGCATCGACAAAATCAAAGAATGCTGTAGTTATGAAGTCTACGAACGATGGAGACTCGTGGACGTATCTAACCACTGGATGGGATAATAACGACATTACCAACAATCGTGTTACAGGCATAGCTGTTGGCAAGGCCGGCAATATCTGGGCAACGACAGACAAGGTCTCGGGTCCGTTTCACAGTACGAATTACGGTGCGACGTGGACGCTGATTCGAGATGGACTTGAAGGTGCTGATGGTTCTTCCAATGGCGTTGTTATCAGCAAAGACAATCATGTGTTCGTTGCACTCAAAGGTTCGTTCGTGCACCGACACCTGGATCCAAATTCAGATGTCGAAGATGGGCTATCGCATGGACTGGCGCTTGATGTAACCCCTCAGCCAGTGCGAGAGACCATCGCATTCAGTCTAAGCTCAGAACATGATGCAGACGTTGTTCTGAATGTCTATTCTGCAGCAGGTCAAGAAGTCCTGCCGCAGTCACAGCTGCAGATTAGCGCCCGCAGCGCTACGCGATTGACACTTCATGCCGACGCATTGGCACCTGGCGCATACGTTGCCGTTGTCCGCATCGGACAGCGTACAATGACGCGAACGTTTGTGAAGGCAGATTAATCGCTTACTTACGTTGGGGATCAACGACTCGCGTGATCCACCAGACACCATCGCGGCTGATCGTACCGAACTTCATTTTGCGGATGTAGTCAAGCGTTATCGTGACGTCGTGCATATCCTGACTCACCGTATCAACGCGTGTATCCGATATCGGGATGCCTGCCATAACAGACTTCCAACGATTCAGGTCGTCTGCCAGCTCGTATTTTTCAACGGCAAGCAGGGGGCGTCCAGTAGAAGACACCATGAGCTCGGTTGCTGCTGTGGTGTTGCCTGAATCAAGCTCTGCCTTGAACAGGTGCACGACTCCGGGTGAGCTGCGCTGGCTGCGTTCTATGACGACTCTTGATCGCGTGGGTGTTCCAACAACGAACAGCTCGCAAGACGTTGCAAGGCATGCTACAACCAGTAATGCAATGCAGGCAGGCATTCTCATGATGCGATCAACCATGGGAATGTTGATTCCAAAACATCCACAAAACCTTTTGTGATGCGCTGCACGGGATGATCCATGTTAAACGTATGGGTAGTGTTCTGGAGCACGAACAGTTGCTGCTTCGCACCGGCGCGAGAGGCAAGTTCCTCAATCTCTCGGAGTGGCACTGTCATGTCGTGTTGGGCATGAATCAGCCGAAGTTTGTCGCCAAGATTACTGCACGCCACTTGTAGGTCCAGTCTGTCTGATGAACGCTCAATATCTTCTAGGTACGACGCATTCATCGTTAGCATCTGCAGTGTGCGCTGATTCTGCATTTCAAATGATCCAGCCTGCTTCCAAGCATCCGCTTGCCGAGGGGTCCACCTTGTCCACGTACCTACTGAATTCCAGACTGCGACTTTGCGCACGCGTTCGGGTTGAATCTGCTGAAGCTCACTTGCAGCCAGCAGTGCTATGCCCCCGCCGCGAGAATGGCCTATCAGGCTAATTGTGCCGTCCCAGATCGATCGCAATGCTTCGAACTGCGCGTCACCTTCAATAGCAGCAAACGTATCGGCTGCGTCGTCGCATTCACGTGAGATGGTGTTTCTGGCAAAGTCATCGGTAGACTGCACCATCCACGAGGAATTCTTCATGCCGTTGAGAGAAAAACATAAACGCAGCACAGCAGCACCTTCGGCAGCGGCATACTGCGCCGTCCACGGCAAAAAACTGTAATTGCGAAACCCCTTGAAACCATGCAGTAGCACAACGAGCGGCACGCGCGATGGCCGGTTAACTGGTAGGGTTAACGTAGCATAGATCGTATCGCCATGTCGATTGGTGATGGCTATCTCGTGTTCAGGGATGATCACGCTACATCTCCCGGCTCGAGAAGGTCTGGCCTGCGCTGGCGTGTCTTCTGAAGTGCCTGCTGTTGTCGCCAGTTGCGTATATGAGCGTGATTGCCGGAAAGCAGCACCTCGGGGACGCTATGTCCGCGAAAATCTGCAGGTTTTGTGTAGTGAGGCGCATCAAGCAGATTATCCATGAATGAGTCTTCGAGTACGCTCTCGGCGTCGCCCACTACGCCTGGAACAAGACGAACGATCGCATCAGTGAGAACGCCGGCGGCTATCTCGCCCCCTGTAAGAACGTAATCGCCGATGGATACTTCTCGTGTCACAAGCAGGTCTCGAATTCGTTGATCGATTCCTTTGTAATGTCCACAGAGTAGTATCAGATTATGCTTCAACGAAAGGCTGTTGCACATCTTCTGGTCGAGCACTTCTCCATCTGGACTAAGGTAGATAACCTCGTCGTAAGATCTGCTACGTAATAACTCCTCAATGCATGCAAACACCGGTTCACACTGAATGATCATGCCGGCTCCACCGCCATAGGGGGTATCGTCGATGTGACGATATGTGTCGGTCGCATAATCGTGCAGGTTGTGCAGATGGATCTCGACTAGCCCCTTGTCTTGTGCTCGCTTGAGAATAGAGCTCGAGATTACAGACTCAAGAATCTGCGGTACAACGCAGACGATGTCGATGCGTAGTAGACTCTCAGGCATCGGGTTCGATATCCTCATGTATGTCGACTTTATCGAGTCCGTCGAGCATGCGGACGGTTATGATCCGACGGTCGATATCGACTCCTATGATAACGTCGTCGATAACGGGCAGAGGAATCGTAGTATTCAACGGCGTTGTTACTACCCATACATCGTTTGCCGGAAGCAACCACACGTCAGTGACCGTGCCGAGTGTTTGCCCTGACTCTGTTATCACAACGGCGCCTTCAACATCACCGATGCGGTACCTCTCGGAAGACATTAATCCGATGTCGTCCGGACGCGCAAACACGGCCTGCTCCATAACATCGAGCACCTGTTCGGCAGATGTGATTTCTTTGAGTTTCATCAGCGTGCGATGCTCAGTCTGCTGAAACTCTACAACAGTATATGGCTTTGTGAACTCACGTGAATACCCAACGCTTACGGTGCTTCCAGGGGGCAGGCCCGATGCAAGAATGATGGCATCAGTAAGCTGCATGGTGCCGTCAAGCCCGTGAGCTCTCCCAAGCACACCGATGTACTCCGATTGCAAGGAAGACACAAAAAGCCCCTTTTATCCTAGGTATGTGCGCAGCGCCTTTGAGCGTGAGGCATGACGCAGACGGCGGATAGCCTTTTCCTTGATCTGACGAACACGTTCACGAGTGAGGTTGAACTTCTCCCCGATCTCCTCAAGTGTAAGCGCCTGCTGATCATCGAGACCGAAATACAGCCGAATGACCTCTGCCTCGCGTTCGCTGAGTGTGTTGAGCACCTGCTGAACTTCTACGCGCAGTGATTCGCGCATGAGCTCGCTGTCCGGAGGTGGCTGCTGATCGTTTGGAAGAATGTCCAGCAGTCGGTTGTCCTCGCCCTGCACGAACGGCGCGTCTACTGAGAGATGTCGTCCAGAGATCTTGATCGTTTCGGAGATCTCAGCAATTGACATTTCAAGTTGTTCTGCAAGTTCGGCAGCTGTCGGTTCGCGCTCGTACTGCTGCTCAAGTTCTGAGAACTTTTTGCCGATCTTGTTCAGCGCACCAACACGGTTTAGCGGCAATCGGACGATACGAGACTGCTCGGCAAGGGCCTGCAGAATCGACTGACGAATCCACCATACGGCATACGAGATAAACTTGAAGCCACGGGTTTCATCAAATCGCTTGGCCGCCTTAATAAGTCCAAGGTTTCCTTCGTTGATGAGGTCGCCAAGTGATAGGCCCTGATTCTGATACTGCTTAGCCACAGAAACAACGAATCGCAGGTTCGCCTTCACGAGGCGCTCGAGGGCCATAGAGCCTTCGAAGCCACCGCGTTTGATCGCTTGAGCAAGAACAATTTCGTCATCACCGGTAAGCAGGTCAACACGACCGATCTCTTGAAGATACTTGTCGAGCGACTGGCTTTCACGGTTGGTATATTGTTTCGTAATCCTCATGAACAGGAACCTATAGTAGTATTTTGGGGCCGAAAGATTGCAAAGTTACTGATCTGACGGCAATTTCGGTGCGAGAAAGGCACCATATTTTGGACTAAGCAGCACGTCAAGTGCAGTACGCACGGATGGTATGTCGAGCAGATTGCGTCGATATTGTGCACTGCCAGTCGAAAAACGAAGATCAACCTCATTTGTTATCAGATCGCGCAGCTTCTTATCGTGCTGGTGCAGCTGAACATAGTAGTCTTTTTCTACCTGAGTTTGCAGAGCCTGCAGGGCACTTCTCAACTGTGGTGAACCCTCGACCTCTGCAAGACTCTTGCGCAGATTTCCAAGAGCCGAAAACAAGGGGTCGCGCTTCTTTGCAGGCAAGCTCTCGAGGTAGCGATAGAACTCATCGAGTGTGCCTTTGCCAGTAGCAAACGCCTGTGGTGGGGCGTTAAACTTGGCGGCATGACGCGTGGCAAACGATCCGATCGCACCCGATTCCTGAAGATTATACAGCAAGCGCGGAAGTGTCGAGTCGGAAACAACTGTATCGGGGTCGATGCCATGTCGGGCCGAGACAGCCCGGCCTGCCATGGTTTGGAATGCTGTCTTGGAATCTGACGTGGAGTTGCGCGCGTCGACACGTTGAATACACCTGCCAGATGGAGTATAGTATCGTGCAGTTGTGAGCTTGAGCGCGGAGTTGCCATCTGCCACGGGAATCATGCTCTGCACGAAGCCCTTGCCGTAAGACCTCTTGCCGATAATGACGGCCCTGTCCAGATCTTGCAGTGCTCCAGAGACTACCTCACTTGCACTTGCGCTGTTCTGGTTCACAAGCACTGCGAGCGGTAGGGTAGGGAATGTGGGAGGGCGCATTGATGCATATGTCCGCGACTCGTCATCACTTCGGCCGCGTGTGGAGACGATCGTGCTGCCCTGAGGCACAAACAGCTCTGTAACCTCAATGGCCGCCTCGAGCAGTCCGCCTGGGTTGTCGCGCAAATCAATGATCAGCCCCTTGAGAGGCACAGTTCCTTGGAGCTGGCTTATGGCCCTGAAAAGCTCATCTCGCGTGGTACCTGTAAACCGACTCAGCTTAACGTAGCCAATAGAGTTGGGCAGCCGGTCGGCTGTGTAGACCGACTCGAGTGTGAGAGACCTTCGTTCGAGCGTAACTTTCATGGTGTCGGCTTTGCCATCGCGAACCAGCCACATCGAAAGCTTGGTGCCAGCAGTTCCTCGCGTAAAGGTTCGAAGACCATCCTGATCAAGCGAATCAGCCCAGACGCTATCAACCCGCACGATACGGTCGCCGATGCGAATGGCCGCCTCTTTGGCAGAGCCCTCGTTCCGCAGATCGGTGATGATCAGTGCACTGTCTATCTCGTCTACAACGATTCCCACGCCCGTGTATGTTCCGGTTGAGAGCATGTCGACTTCATCTGTTTCGCTGCCCACAAAGAATTCACTGTAAGGGTCGAGATGCTCAAGCATGGCATCAATTCCGACCTCTACAAGCTCTACTGGATCTACCGGATCGACATAGCGTACCTGGACATCGCGAAACACCGCGCCAAAGGCCTCGATAGCCTTGGCAAGGCGCACATACGGATCCTCGTCTGCCCTGCGGGCAGCGGTAGGAACGCACATCAGTATGAAAAGAAGAGCTAGTGGACGCAGAACGTTCATAGATGGATTCGACGTTGAATTTCGCTCACCAGTGCATCAACCTGAATACGGTCTTGTTGCATGGTGTCGCGCTCGCGAAGCGTAACGGTCGAGTCGCTTAGTGTTTGTCCATCAATGGTGATGCAGAACGGCGTTCCCACTTCGTCCTGTCTGCGATACCTGCGACCAATCGCTCCGCTCGTGTCGTAATCAACACGGAAATTGCGCTGAAGGTTCGCAATGATCTTCTCGGCAGCTTCGGGCATCCCATCTTTGTTAACAAGCGGAAGCACAGCCGCGGTGATCGGGGCGATCGAAGGCTTGAGCTTGAGCACTGAACGTGTTTCGGTGCCTCCGTCTTCCGTCGGCAGCTGCTCCTCGGTGTAGGCATCGCACATCACGGCCATGAATGTTCTCGTTGCACCGACAGCGGTCTCGATCACATACGGAGTGAAGCGATCCTTTGTTGCTGTGTCGACGTATTCGAGCTTCTTGCCTGAGAATTCCTGATGCCGTCCGAGGTCGAAATCAGTGCGCGAGTGAATCCCTTCTATCTCGCCCCATCCAAACGGGAAGAGATACTCGATGTCTTCTGCGGCTGCCGCATAGTGTGCGAGCTTCTCATGCGGCTTTCGGTGTAGCTTCTCGGCATTGATGCCAAGAGACTCTGTGAACCAGTTCCAGCGCGCTGTTCGCCAATATTCAAACCACTCGTCCTGCGTGCCCGGTTTGATAAAGAACTGCATCTCCATCTGTTCGAACTCCCGCGTTCGGAACAGAAAGTTCTTCGTGTTGATCTCGTTGCGAAAACTCTTGCCGATCTGCGCAATTCCGAATGGAGGTTTCATTCGGGCAGACTCCATCACGTTTTTGAAATTGACGAAGATGCCTTGTGCCGTTTCCGGACGCAGATAGACAACATTAGCAGCATCGGCAACCGGTCCAACATGTGTTTCGAACATCAGATTGAAGTTCCGCACTTCTGTCCAGTCTGTTGTGCCCGAGATCGGATCCGTTATGCCGTTTGACATGATAATCGAATGCAGGTCTTCGTTTGTGTTGGCCGCATTCAGGGCATGCTCAATGGCGTCTGCTTGCTCGGTCTTACCCTTGTTGCGCAGACGTGTGATATGTTCTTCGATAAGATTGTCTGCTCGGTGACGTGACTTTGACGTCTTGTTATCGATCATCGGATCGGAGAACTGTCCTACGTGCCCTGATGCCTCCCATACGCGTGGGTGCATTAGGATCGATGAATCGATGCCGACAATATCTGAGCGGTAGGTCATTGACTTCCACCAGGAGTCTTTGATGTTTCGGAGCAGTTCCACACCGAGTGGACCAAAGTCCCAGCAGCCGTTAAGTCCGCCATAGATCTCAGAAGACTGGTATACAAAGCCCTTTCGCTTTGATAGCGATAGGATTGCGTCGAGTGTTGAAGAAGAGGCCATAGTTGATTTGTAGGTGCACGATCAGTTCGGCGGCAAAATACGAAGTCCAATCTGTTGCGTAGTTTACAGCCTGTCAACAATGCATTTGTATAAGAGAAGACCATGAAAAATGTGTCAGTATTCATCTCCAATTGCGCAATAGCCGCATTGGTTTTTTGTGTCCTCGGCCTCCAAGCTCATGCTCAGATGCCAACCGCAAAAAGTAAGATCACGTTCTCGCCCATACAGGCAGTAAGCGGCAAGGCCGGCGACACGGTCGAGATCCTTGTACAGGCGAAGATCGCAAAGCACTGGCACAGCTATGGTATCACCCCGGCCGTCGGACCTGACGGACTTGGGCCGGAGGCAACAGTGATCACGGTGGGGCCGAAATCGGCGCTCAAGATGGCTGGTAAGCCCCGTTTCACGAAGGGGGCTCATTCGGGCTATGATAAGACATGGGAGACGAATGTTGAAGAACTCTCCGGCAGTCTGGAAGTACGTATCCCTGTGCGATTGCAGCCAACACTTGCAAAGGGGGCACACAAGGCATCAATCAATTTCCTGATGCAGCTCTGCGACACCTCTGCATGTCTGCCGTCGGAGGATATGCCTCAGTCTATTGAGATCCAGATTACCGCGGCTGCAGAAACTGGTGCTGCTGGTGAACTCGACACAGTAGAGGCAGCACCCAGCCTAGCAGCGGTTCCAACCAGTTCGGCACCTGCACCAATGGATACCCAGCAGGAGATCGAGATAGAAAAGAAGAAAGGCCTCTTTAGCTTTTTCCTCTATGCAATGGGTATCGGATTCTTGGCACTTCTTACGCCGTGCGTGTTTCCGATGATACCAATCACGGTCTCGTTCTTCACAAAGCGACACGAAAAGACCAAGGGGTCGGGCGTTCGTGATAGCGTTCTCTTCGGCATCGGTATTATCTCAACCTTTACAGCCGTTGGGATCATTGCCTCGGTACTGTTCGGCGGAACAGCCGTGCAGGATCTTGCGGCAAACCCATGGATGAACCTGGGAATTGGCCTGCTGTTTATGGTGCTTGCCTTTAATCTCTTCGGCTCGTTTGAGATCCAGATTCCTGTATCGATCATGAATGCGCTGAACAAGAAGTCACAGGGCGACGGCGTGTTCTCTGTGCTTCTGATGGGGCTTACGTTTTCTCTTACCTCGTTTACATGCACTGTTCCGTTTGTTGGTACACTGCTTCTCAGTGCGTCGGGTGGCGACTACCTCTATCCGGCTATCGGAACGCTGGGTTTTGCAACAGCCTTCGCGATACCGTTTGTCGTGCTCTCAATGTTCCCGTCGCTACTGGTGCGCCTGCCGCGGGCAGGCGGTTGGATGAACAACCTTAAGGTTGTGATGGGTTTTCTTGAGATCGCAGCTGCGGTCAAGTTCTTCTCGACGGCAGAGTTCATCTTCGGACTCGGTCTGTTGCCGCGCGAAGTTTTTCTGGCAGTATGGGCTGGGGTCTGTTTCCTTATCGTTCTCTACATCCTGGGTACTTTTCAGCTTACACTTGATACGCCAGTCGAGCGCATCGGTGGCACAAGGGCATTTTTCGCAGTGGTCTTCGCCACACTTAGTTTTTGGTTCGTCGCTGGTATGCTTGGCAAGCCCCTTGCTGCAGATCTCGAGGCATTGCTGCCTCCGGAAAATTACCACGAGCTGCTTGCACAAATGAATGGTACCTCGGCCAGTGTCTTGTCTCTGCCAAAGCCCGCATCTGAGGCCGATAAGGGGCATGGTGGCCTGGTATGGCTGAATAATCTCGACGAGGCAAAGAAACTGGCTGCCAAGGAAGGAAAGCCGATCTTTATTGACTTTACCGGCTTTGCATGCGTGAACTGCAGACTAATGGAAAAGGATGTGTTTCCAAAGCCGCAGGTAGTAGAGCAGTTCAAGAAGTTTGTTCTCGTTCAGCTCTATACCGATCGTAAGACAGAGCCGTACATAACCAATCAGAATATTCTCAAGACATATGGAACTGTGGCCAATCCACTCTACGTGCTGCTGCGGCCGGATGGTTCATATATCGGGCAAGCTGGGTTCCAGACGCAGTTCCGGTCCAGCCCCGAAATGTTCGTAGCATTCCTTCAAAAGGCACTGTAAGATCATGTCGGCAGTTGAACCAGTTACGAACGCAAGCTTCGAGGAATTCTTCGCACTGGTCTGTGCTTTGGCTGATTACGAAAAGCTCGAGCGTCCAAGCAGCCAGGCCAAACAGCGGCTGGCCGACGACATCACAGGCCCGAATCCGCGCATCGACGCTTTTCTGTTGCGACAAGAACATGGTCTGGCCGTTGGCTACGCGATTGTGTTGGAGACGTACTCGTCGTTCCTTGCTCTTCCTACACTGTACCTCGAAGACATTTTTGTTCTTGAAGAACATCGTGGCACGGGGCTTGGCAGTAAACTATTTGATCATGTGGTTGCCCTTGCCCGAAGCCGTGGCTGCGGTCGTGTTGACTGGCAGGTGCTCGATTGGAATGCCCCGGCGCGAGAGTTCTATGAGCGCAAGGGGGCTGAATGCATGAGTCAGTGGCTGCTTTGCCGCATCACGCTGTAGAGATCTCAACAAGCATGTTGTCAATCAGTCGTGTAGCGCCAAGTTTGACGGCGATACATAAGGCTGTTCGTTCTGCCAGCATATCTGAATCACCCCGCAGCGTTGCAGCATCAACCGCCACAGCATAGTCGATGAGCAAGCCTTGCTCGCTCAGGAGCATGTTTCGCATGTGATCTTCGATGACGCCGCGTGAACGCTCGCCCTGCACGATCTGCTTGCTTGCATGTTGCAATGTTCTGTAGATCACCGTTGCCTGCTTGCGCTCAGCCGCATTGAGATAGACGTTACGCGAGCTCTTTGCCAGCCCGTCGTTCTCGCGTATTGTTGGCAGCACGGTAACCTTGGTTCTGCGAACGATGGGGTCGGGATGCGTTTGAACGAGGTGCTCGATAACAAGGGTTTGCTGCAGATCTTTCTGACCAAAGAATGCTTCGTCGGGGAGCATAGCCTGAAACAGTGCCGCGACAACTGTTGCAACTCCATCGAAATGTGTGGGCCGTGAAGCCCCCTCCAGAACCTCGGTAATGCCGTCAATATGTATCGTCGAGCGAACACCATCTGGATACATTTGTTCTACGGAAGGCAGAAACAGATGTGTTGCCCCTGACTCGCGCAGCAGGCTTATGTCGCGCTCGAGATCACGGGGATAGCGCTCGAAATCTTCGGTTGGACCGAACTGCGTCGGGTTAACAAAGATCGAAACAATCACCATGGCGTGTTGCTGTGCCGCGGCACGTATCAACGAGGCATGGCCTTCATGCAGGTAACCCATTGTTGGAACGCATCCCACGGACTTGCCCTCGGCCCTCGACTGAGCGATAAGTCTATGCATTTCGTCCACGGTGGTGCAGACGATAACGGCATTGTGTTGAGCGGTCATAAGGCGAAGATATCAACAGGATGACGTTGACTCAAACGAACTCCATAGATTCGCGCATGCGACTACCCATAGATACATGCACAAATCCACGCCTCGATGCCGAGGCTGTAGCGAGCATTAAGCTTACAAACGTTCCCAGTGATCACGTCTACATCGCTGAGTATGCTCATAAAGAGTGGCGCAAGGAGCGGATTGGGCCGTATAGACCGCTGCAGCTTACACCGCTGACGTTAGGACTCCACTACGCACAGCAGGTGTTTGAGGGGATGAAGGCCTACAAGATGCACGATGGACGCATCAGTGTTTTCCGTACCGACAAGCATTCTGAGCGCTTTAACAGATCGCTCCAGAGAATGGCCATGCCCGAAGTGCCGTTTGACATGTTCGCCAATGCGGTGCATACGCTCGTCGATGTTGATCGCGATTGGGTGCCACCGGGTCCTGATTCGTCCTATTACATTCGACCATTCGTTATTGCAACCGAAGAGCGCATCGGCTTAAAGCCGTCCGACGAGTTTATGTTCCTGGTTGGCGGCGGGCCATTTCGTCCCGTCTACCCCAAGCCCCTAAGCGTGCGCGTTGAACGCACCTACACCCGGGCATCAAAGGGCGGTACTGGCTATGCGAAGTGCGGCGGCAACTACGCAGCGGCAATGCTCCCGACAATCCTGGCAAACGAGGCAGGCTATGATCAAGTTCTATGGACAGATGCCGTAGAACACGAATACATCGAAGAATCGGGAACGATGAACGTCATGTTCATTATCAATGGAGTCCTTACCACTGCGCCGCTTGGCGATACGATTCTTGATGGTGTTACCCGCGACTCTGTTCTTGTTTTGGCACGCGAGCGAGGAATCGCAATCGATGAGCGGTTGGTATCGGTAACGGAATTGCGCGACAGAATAACTGATGGGTCTCTTACCGAGGCATTCGGCGTTGGAACCGCCGCTTCGGTTGCGCCGATAGCAACCGTCGGAATAGATGGTGAGGACTATCATCTGCAGGTCCATCCGGACTGTACCATGTTCACGTTCAAGCAGCAGCTCCTCGACATTCGCACGGGTGCGGTACCGGATACGCGCGGCTGGCTTACGATCATCGACGGTTTTGCAAAGTAGTTCGCAGGCCCTCCTGTGATGCAGCCGGAAGCAACGCCCACGATATTGCCTCTGCAATACCTCAAAGGTGTTGGTCCGCGCAGGGCAGAGGCACTGGCCGGCGAAGGCCTGGTCTCGTACTTGGATGTTGCGATGTATGTGCCGCGTGCATATGTGGACAGGCGCAACGTTAGCAGCATTGCAGAACTGCGTGATATGCTGCGTGGCGCCGCTGCACAGGATGCAACTACTCTCTTGCCTGATCTTGCAACACAGCAACAGGTATCAGTTGTGGCCACTGTGCGACAGGTAACAAAGAAGACGGTGGGTAAGGGGCGGTCAATGCTGCAGGTTGACCTTGTAGATGAATCCAAGGCTGTGCTGCAGCTGATCTATTGGAACCAGATCCCATACTACTCCAAATTGCTGCAGGAAGGTCTGACCTTTGTCGTGCACGGCGTGCCACAATTTGATGTCCGCTGGAATTCGCTTTCAATGCACCATCCCGAGCTTGAACAGGTTGATGCTGACGACATTGAGCAGTTCGGCGCTGGCGCCATTCTCCCGAGATATCGCATTACGCAGGGCATGGCCAATGTTGGAATTACGATGAAGGTGATGCGGTCTATCGCTGAGCAGTGTCTCGAGCGAGTTCTGCCCGATCTGGCCGACCCCATACCGAAGCACCTAACTGAACTTCGCGCTCTTATGCAACGCTCGGATGCGTTGCGAACTCTGCATTATCCGGTTGATCTTAGCAACGTGCAACGTGCGCAGAGACGCATGAAGTATGAGGAGCTTTTCCTGTTCGAACTACTCTTGGCTGCCAGGCGTCGGTCGCGCAAGCGCCCGGAGCGTGGTGTGCCGATGCAGGCGCAAAGCATGCGCGCTCGTGCGTTGATAGAACGCCTGCCGTTTGATTTGACAGGTGCACAGAAACGCGTCATTCGTGAGATCGTATCGGATATGACATCCGGCACTCCCATGAATCGGCTGCTGCAGGGCGATGTAGGTTCGGGCAAGACGATCGTTGCGCTCTTGTGCATGTTGAATGCTGTGGACAATGGTTACCAGGCCTTGATCATGGCTCCAACCGAGATTCTGGCCGAGCAGCACTTCCATGGAATCGACAGGCTAATGGGACCAAATCACGGACTCTCCATTGTCCAGTTGGTTGGCTCCCAACGAAAAAAGGCAAGAGCCGAGGTGCTGGAAACTATCGCCAATGGCAGTGCCAACATTATCGTGGGAACCCATGCGCTCTTCGAGGCTGATGTTGTATACTCAAAGCTCGGACTCATTGTCATTGATGAACAGCACCGTTTTGGTGTAGCACAGAGAGCAGAGCTCAAGCGTCTAGGGCAACACTCGCATGGCCCTGTGCATCGCACACCGCACATTCTTGTGATGAGCGCCACTCCGATACCGAGAACACTTTCGATGACGCTCTACGGCGACCTCGATGCATCAGTCATTGACCAACTGCCAGCCCAACGAAAGCCAATCAAGACGCGAGTGGTGTTCGAATCGAAACTCCAGGAGGTGTTCGGATTTATCCGCACCGAAGTTGCCCTCGGACGTCAGGCATACGTTGTATACCCACTGGTTGAGAAGAGCGAAAAGATAGATGCAAAAAGCGCTGTCGAGCACTACCAGTATCTGTGCGACAACGTCTTTGTTGATCTTCGTGTTGGGCTGCTGCACGGGCAAATGGGCTGGAGCGAAAAGGAAGATGTCATGAAGGCATTTCTTGCCCGTGAGTTTGACGTCTTGGTCTCGACAACGGTGATCGAAGTAGGTATCGATGTGCCCAATGCCTCTGTGATGCTGATCGAGAATGCGGAGCGTTTTGGACTTTCACAGCTGCATCAGCTTCGCGGACGCGTCGGACGTGGCGCTGAGCAGTCCTACTGTTTTCTGGCAACAAAGGATCATTTCAAATACCAAATGCACCGAACTGTTGATGCTGATGAAATGTCTAAGGCACCCATTCGACTCAAGACCATGGAAGAGACCACGGATGGTTTTCGAATCGCCGAGGTAGACCTTCGTCTCAGGGGGCCGGGCGATATCATGGGGACGCGCCAAAGCGGTGTGCCCGAGTTCGCGTTTGCAGACCTCGTCACCGATGGCGAGCTGATTGCACAGACACGATCAGATGCTTTCGAACTGCTGGATCAGGATCCGCAATTGCGTAAGCATGAGCATGGCGAACTGCGTAAGCGGTTGATTGAGATGTTCGATGAGACGACGTTGAGTTCGGTGGCGTAAATTGAACGCTATGGATCAGGCACCAACCATAAATACGAGCGAGATCTTCTACTCCATTCAGGGCGAGGGAACCCGAGCAGGCATGCCATGCGTGTTTGTGCGCCTGCAGGGTTGTAAGCTTCGATGTGTCTGGTGCGATACTCCTTATGCGTTAGACCACAGAGAGAAGGGGCATTCACTCTGCCTCGAAGACATTGTTTCCTATGCCGACACGAACCAGTGCAGGTTTATTGAGTTTACCGGTGGCGAGCCCCTTGAACAGGAACCCGTTTTCGGCTTTATCTCTGCACTTTGTGAGAGTGGATATACAGTCGCTGTCGAAACCGGTGGCCACGTGGATGTTTCGGCCGTAGACCCACGTGCGATTGTTATTATGGACGTAAAGTGCCCTGACTCGAAAATGTCGACCCTGAACAAGCTCGACAACCTTCGAATGTTGGATGCTAACGACGAGGTGAAATTCGTGATTGCCTCGCGGACAGATTATGAATATGCTCGTTCGATTATTCGCGAGTTCGATCTAGAAACTCGGGTGGCTGCTGTGTTACTGTCGTGTGTTTTCGGCAAGCTCGAGTTTGTTGACCTCGTAACGTGGATGCTTGAAGATCATCTACAGGTTCGGTTTCAACTGCAGCAGCATAAGTTCGTTTGGACTCCGGAGACAAGGGGCGTATGATGATCGGTATTCTGCTCTGCGTGAGCATGCTGGCACAAGCTGAGGCGCCATGCTCTGATACCACACAAGAGTGCAGCCCTGCCGCAGCATGGTCCTCAGCCCATGCAACGTACGGCCTTGGTTATGATGCCGCATCGAAGAAGGCATATCTCACGCGGGATGTTGAAGGCGTGCCTGGGCTCTACGCTGCCGGTGATCTTTCATCTATGCCGCAGGCCTGCATTGTGCGCAGGGACGGCCATTCGGCATCATTGGGATACGCTACCTTTGCCGACAATGGAGATGCATTTGGTGTTGCATACGTTATGCGCTCGCGTCAGACCTATGCAACTATCGTCCATCTACACAGGTCCGCAGATACAATCCTGGTAGGCGATCCTGTGCGTTCTCTTGTTGGTGACTTTTACACGTCGTGTCCGACTGTTTCCCCCGATGGCCAGATCATGGTGTTTGTAACCGACCGTTCGGGCAGTGTCGGAGCAACAGACCTCTGGCAGGCTGAGCGCCAGCTTGACGGTTCGTTTGGCCAACCTCAGCACTGTGGCATCGCCATTAACTCTCCATTTGCAGAATCAACCCCTAGGCTGATTTCCAGCGATACACTCATGTTCAGCTCGAACGGGTTTGGAGGTCAAGGAGGGATGGACGTCTATATCTCGGTGTTTCGAAACGGAACCTGGCAGGAGCCGTTACCTATGGAGATGCTGAACACGCCGGTCGATGACACTGATGCAATGCGGCTGCCTGATGGGACGTATCTGGTGTGTCGCAATAGCGCTCAACAGCCGACGCGATGTGATGTCTGGACGTGCGAACCTGCCAACTAGGGCACTGCTGTTCGACACTCCTGATTACCTAACCCGCCACGTAGTGTGGTGCAAAAGAAAAGCGGACGCTCGTTGCTGAGCGCCCGCCTACTTGATGACGATTTAGTGGTCGCGTTACTTTACGACATACTTCGTAGTGACTGAGCGAATTCCTGGCACTGCTTGAATCGGCGATCCCATCAGTTGGCCGAGCAGTCCGAGATTGATGATCGTTGCAGGTTGTTCCATTTTTACAACACCGACCTTGTCGGCCAGCCAATAGTAAACAACCAGATTTACGTCAACTGGCAATGATGTCGGACCTGCCATAGCATACAGGCGAGCGTTGAGGTCGATCTTGACCTTCTTGACAGAAACTGTAGTGCCGTTGATCGTAAGATTTTCAGTGCCTGCAGACTGACCTAAGAAATTGAGCTTGGCCGAAAGCTTGTAACCGCCGATGGGCAGATCCACTGGTGTGATCGTGTCGGCAAGAGCTGTCCAAGATGTCGCAGCGTTATCATAGATCTTTGCCCACTTAAATCCAAGATCCAATGGAATTCCGCCGATATCATAGTTCAACGGCAGAGCTGTGTAAAGGGCGCCGCCTTCTTGATAGTAGTGCGAGGTGTCTGTTGCTGATCCACCGATCAATTCAACGTAAGGAGTTGATGTCTTACCGTTAAACGCTGCAGCTGTTCCTACAACAGTGCTGTCGGAAGGGGCTGGTGTTTCGGTGACGTTTTTCGATACTGTGTCGATTGTGAGCAAGGTATTCTGGTGCAGCAAATAGCTTCCAGACGTTGCTACAAATGATTCTGTTGGTGTCTCTGGTGTTGAACTACCGCCGCATGCTACAAGTATAGCGGCCGTCAGGATAGCCAGGGGTGCTATGCGCTTCATGGTGTTGGCTCCTGCACGAACAGGACGTCCGTGCCTACGTGATGGAAAGAATGTGGTGAATCTCTTTTCGGACGGAGCGGAGGGCGAGGGACTCGAACCCCCACAGGATCTCTCCCGGCTGTTTTCAAGACAGCTGCAATACCATTATGCGAGCCCTCCGTCGCGAGAGCGGACACGAATTTACACAGTTCGCTGATATTTCCGAGGGTCGATGCCAAGAAAATCACAAACCGATGTTGAGAACACCGATTCTTTCGTGTCGTCGTCGATATCGATCATCTCTTCAATAAATCTACCATGGTCCAGATCACCAAGCGGGAACGGATAGTCTGTGCCATAGGCAACTTTATCCTTTCCAAGCAGTGAAAGTAAAAACCTCAACGCATGATCATCGTGGGTAATCCCATCGACCCAGAACCTGCCGATATAGGTTCTCGGATCTGCAACGTTGTTAACGTTGCAGAGATCTGGGCGGGCATGGTAGCCATGCGACAATCTGCCGATTGTGAAAGGCAGCGAGCCCCCTGCATGAGAGAACATGACTCGCAACCTTGGATATCGATCAAACACGCCGCCGAAGATCATCGAAGATGCAGCAAGCGTAGTCTCGGCAGGCATGCCGACGAGCCATTGCTGGAAATATCGTTGTGTCCTATCGGCGCCGAACATGTCCCAAGGATGAACAAAGATCGCTGCTCCCAACTCTTGTGCCAGCTCCCAAAAAGGATCAAGTGAGCGATCGTCCAGGTTCATCCCGTTGATGTTTGAACCGATCTCAACACCTGGCATGCCGAGTTCGGTTACGACCCTGCGTAGCTCTCGGCAGGCAAGGGCAACATCCTGCATCGGCAATGTGCCGAGGCCGATGAATCGCTGAGGATTATCCATGACCACACCAGCGAGATGGTCGTTGAGAAACATTGACCACTCTAACGCATGCTCAGGTTTGGCCCAATACGA
>JBKCLO010000185.1:0-2319 GCA_046300675.1 Ignavibacteria bacterium | reverse complement strand
TTTGGGTGTTTGTGCCCCCCGCCCGCCGGGGGCGCCCGCGGTTCACCCCCATTACCAACAAAGCGCGATGCGTCATCCCGAGCTGCGCCAGCAGCGAGGGACCTCGCAACATTGTGTCTGTGCTCGGACGGGCCACGCGTTTTTGCTGCTCGGACGGGCCACGCGTTTTTGCTGCTCGGGCAAGCCACCGGATTTGCAGCTCGGGCGAGCCACCCGGATTTGCAGCTCGGGCAAGCCACCAGCTCACTACACGGGCGAGCCATCTGAGCACCCCTTTAGATAATGCCCAAAACAGAAACAGCGAGCCGAGTTGCTGATTGCTACTCGCTGCTCGCTGCTGTATCTGTGGAGATGCCGGGAGTCGAACCCGGGTCCGAAGTGCACTATCCGAAGCCTACCACATGCGTCTTCAATCTACAAGGGTCTCGCCGATGAGGTATCCGATTGACAGGACCTCTTCAGCCAGCGTCAGTGTTGTCTCGTGCTATGCCCTGCTGCGCAGCTTCACACCAGTCTGTTAGAGGGCAACACCGAGATAGAAGGTAACAGACACCCGTCTAGTCGATGGCATAGCGGCCTAAGTTTAGGCGGCCATGCGATAACCGAAGTTATCGCCAGTTGTTGTTCGCCGGTTGTATTAACGAGCTCCACCAGCGTAGCTCGGCACGCATCTTCGTGATCGTATCACCCCGTCGAGACCGGTACATCCCCAAGAAGAAATGACCAATTACTAATTACTAATTACGAATTACAAATTACTGATTACCAATGAGCCGTCGAATCGGAAAGACGCACTGGTGAATTTTACATTGCAACTCGCAAGAATCAAAACAGCTCGCCTCGCACACCATAGTTGACATAAGGTGTTTCGTAATTAGTAATTCGTAATTAGTAATTCGTAATTAGTAATTCGTAATTAGTAATTAGTAACTAGTAATTCGTCATTAAAAACTCCCTCACCTCTTCCATATACCACTGCGGTGTGCTTGTGGCACCCGAGATGCCTACCTTGGTTGCATTCGCAAGCCATGAGGGGTCTATCTCTTCTTTGGTTTCGACGAAGTAGGTTTTGGGGTTCGAGGCTTTGGCAACGTTGTAGAGCACTTTGCCGTTCGATGAGGCCTTGCCGGCAACGAAGACCACGACGTCTTGGTCGGCGGCGAACTTGGACAGTTGGGCTTCCCTGCCGCTAACCTGACCGCAGATAGTGTCTTTGGCGTGGAATTCCGTTGCGATGTCATGCATGGTGTCTACAACCAGCTCTGCGATGCGGGATTTTAAGGCGTCTCGCACGAGCAGGAAGGTTGGACGGTCCATGGTGGTTTGAGAGAAGAGCACGGTCTTGCGATCGAGCTGGACGTGCTCCAGGGCTTCTTCGACGGTCTTGATCACGACGCATTCGTCGCGGACAACTCCCCGCACACCGAGAACTTCTGCGTGGTCTTTCTTCCCGAAGATCACGACCTGATAGCCCTGATCCCAGAATTTGCGGACGCGCTCCTGAAGCTTTGTCACCACCGGACACGTGGCATCGATGATCTCGATGCCGCATTCCCAAGCCTTGCGGTACGTGGCAGGGGGCTCTCCATGCGCACGAATGATCACCTTTGCTCCGGTGTTGGCGAGACGGTCAAAATCCTCTACCGTGATGGTTTCTAGCCCCTTGTCAGCAAGGCGCTCGATCTCTTTCGGGTTATGGATGATGTGTCCAAGCACATAGACATTGCGGTCTGCGCGCTTTGCCGCAAGCTGGTCTTCGGCGATCTGCACGGTGCGGACGACGCCCCAGCAGAAGCCGCTGAATTTGTCGATTGATACGTTCATGGAGTTCACAACGAAAAAGGCGTTAGATGAAGTTTCCGAAGGCCGAGACGATCGAATACGTCTTTTGGTACGTATCGGCAAGCTCGAGGATCGTTTCTACCTGCTGGTCAATCGTCAGGTGCGTGGTGTCGATCTCGTGAGCCCCTTCGGCTTTGACCAGGGGACTTTCCGAGCGCGAGCTGTCGTAGGCGTCGCGGTCTACGATCTGACGTCGCACCTCGTCTTCCGAGATGTGCTCGCCCCTTGCCGTGGCCTCTTTGAGTCTACGTTGCACGCGCTCGTTGGTGTCGGCAATGAGATAGACCTTGACCTCGGCGTGCGGAAACACCACGCTTCCGATGTCGCGTCCGTCCATCACGATGCCGCCATGCAGACCCAGCATGCGCTGACGCTGCACAAGGGCCCTGCGGACGAGTGGGAAGGCGCTTACCTGGCTTACATTGCCTGTGACATCTGCAGAACGGATGGACAAGGTTACATCTTCGCCGTTCATCA
>JBKCLO010000184.1:0-52344 GCA_046300675.1 Ignavibacteria bacterium | reverse complement strand
CTCCACTCTCCACTCTCCACTCTCCACTCACTACTCTCCACTCTCCACTCACTGCTCGCTACTCATAACAGCTGGCCCTACCCATGAACGCATTGATGCCGTTCGCTCGATCGTGAACCATTCCACTGGAACGATGGGCTTTGCCCTTGCGGAGGCTGCGCAAGAGCGTGGGTACATGGTAACGTTGGTCGCGGGCCCGACATCACTGCCAACGCCGGTTGGTGTGGAACGCATCGATGTTGTAAGTGCGCAGCAGATGTACGACGCAGTTATGCAACATCAGCATGCAGATGCATTCATCATGGCAGCTGCAGTTGCCGATTACACGCCGGTAGACCCAACAGAACAGAAGATCAAGAAGGAGACCCTCGGCAGCGATCTATCCTTGCGTCTTATTCGAACGAAGGACATTCTTGCTGAGATAGGCAGGATGAAGACAGAACACCAACGTGTTGTTGGGTTTGCTCTGGAGTCTGATAACGTGATCGAGCATGCAACCCGCAAGCTCACATCAAAACATGCTGATATGATCGTTGCTAATCAGACGGGTGTGCCGCACAGCGGATTTGGCATTGGAATGAATACGATAACGATCGTTACCAATGGCGCTCAACCCAAATACTATCCCCCAATGTCAAAACGTGCATGCGCCGAAGTGATTCTCGACGCATTGGAGAATTTGTGATTTCACTATCGAATGTAACTGTTGACTTCGGCACCCGCGTTCTTTTCAAGGGTGTAAGTTTTCTTATCAAGCATGGCGACCGAATCGGATTGGTCGGACGTAATGGTGCCGGCAAGTCCACAATGCTCAGCATTGTTGCCGGAGAACGTCAGGCTACCTCGGGCGACGTCTCACGTCAGAACGGCATTCGTGTTGGCTTTCTCTCGCAAGACCTTACGCTGGACATCACGAAGACCCTTCGTGAGACGGCCATGCAGGCATTCGAAGAGGTGCTCAAGCTTCACGACGAGATCGACCGAATTCAGCATCAGCTGGAAACGCGCACCGATTATGAGACCGACGACTACATGAAGCTTGTGCAGCGTCTTACAGATGCAAATGATCTGTATGCCCGCAGAGGCGGTCTAACGATGCAGGCCGATATCGAACAGATCCTGACAGGTCTGGGCTTTGAACGCGAGCAACTCGACAATCCCCTCACAATGTTCTCAGGGGGCTGGCAGATGCGCGCCGAACTCGGCCGTCTGCTTTTGCAGCATCCGGACTGCCTGTTGCTTGACGAGCCAACAAACCACCTCGATATTGATTCCGTCCGCTGGCTTGAAGATTTTCTCTCCAACTACGACGGCGCCGTCGTGCTGATCTCGCACGACCGCACATTTCTTGACAACATCACCAATCGAACAATCGAGATCACGAAGAATAAGGTCTACGATATTCCAGCTTCGTATTCCGAATACGAAGAAATCCGTGCCGAACGCATGGAGCAGCAGAAGGCAATTGCCGCAAGACAGGGTCGCGAGCGTGAGCGCATGCAGAAATGGATCGATCGCTTTAAGTACAAGGCATCCATGGCTTCCCGCGCACAGTCCCGCATCAAGGCACTTCAGCGCATGGATGTCGTAGAGGTCGACGATCAGGACACATCATCGATTCACTTTTCATTCCCACCTGCACCTCGCGCTGGACGTGTGGTAGTAGAGTGCACCAACGTTGTTAAGAACTACGGAGACAAACGAGTACTGCGCGGGGTTGACTTCGCTCTCGAACGAGGAGAGAAGATTGCCTTCATCGGAAAGAATGGAGAAGGCAAGACTACACTCGCCAAGATCATTGCCGGTGCCGAGCCCCCTACCAGCGGAGATATTCAGGTCGGACATGCCACATCGATCGGCTACTATGCGCAGCATCAGGCCGACATGATGGACGGACAGCAGACCGTTTATGAGATCATGGAACAGGCTTCACCTCCAGAGATGCGTTCGCGTCTGCGCACGCTGCTTGGAGCGTTCTTGTTCAAGGGAGACGATATCAACAAGCGTGTAGGTGTTCTCAGCGGTGGCGAGAAGTCGCGCCTAGCTCTGGCCCGCCTGCTCCTGCAGCCATACAACCTCCTGATCCTCGACGAGCCTACGAACCACCTGGACATGCTTTCGAAGGAAGTTCTGAAAGAAGCGCTTCTGGCGTATGATGGTGCTATGATCGTCGTGTCTCACGACCGAGACTTTCTTGATGGACTTACCGAGAAGATCATAGCATTCCGGATGGGAACGCTTCGTGAGTATGAAGGTGATGTGGATGCCTACCTCAAACTTCTGGGCGATCCGCATGTGCAGGATGCCCCGCCCCCTACCGAGATCCCTCTCAAGCATGTTCCTGCGTCCGACGATAAGCCTGTTGTTCTGAGTCGCGAGGAACAAAAGGCTGTTGAACGCGAAAAGCGCAAAGCTGAGCGTCGCATTTCTGAGATCGAAAAGCAGGTCGGTGTTCAGGAGAAGATGATCGCAGACCTCGAGAAGATATTGGCAGATCCGGATCTCTACAAAGACCCAGTCAAGCAGCATAAAAGTGTTACATCATACGAGACTGCGAAGCGTGTTGTTGCGTCTCTCATGGACGAGTGGTCATCACTCATGGAAGTCCTTTCGTAACAATCAACCACGGAGCATACTATGAGGCCTACCATAGCGAGATGAAGCTCCGTTCATCAGTTAATATTACTTTTGAATTGGAATGATAAACGGAAAACGCATAGCTGTTGTCATGCCGGCATATAATGCCGAGAAGACACTTGAGCAGACGTATCGAGAGGTGCCTCTTGATATCGTGGATGAGGTCATTCTGGTTGATGACCACTCCCGTGATAACACCTCGGAACTTGCTCATTCGCTTGGCATACACCATGTGATACGTCATGACTACAATCGCGGTTACGGTGGCAACCAAAAGACTTGCTATGCAAAGGCACTGGAGATCGGTGCAGACATCGTCATCATGGTGCACCCTGATTACCAGTACACGCCAATGCTCATACCATCGATCGCGTGGATGATAGCAAACGACGTGTACCCTGTAGTGCTTGCTTCGCGTATTCTTGGTAACGGTGCTCTCAAAGGCGGCATGCCGCTCTATAAGTACATCGCAAATCGCGGACTGACGTTCTTCCAGAACATGTTCGTCTCGCAGAAGCTCAGCGAATACCACACAGGTTACCGTGCGTTCTCGCGCGAGGTTCTCGAGACTATCAATCTTGAAGCCAACAGCGACGACTTTGTCTTTGACAATCAAATGTTGTCGCAGATCATCATGGCGGACTTCCCAATCGGGGAGGTAACGTGCCCAACGAAGTACTTCGATGATGCTTCATCCATCAACTTCCGCCGCAGCTCCATCTATGGCCTCGGCGTTCTGGCTACAAGCCTGCAGCACCGACTCCACAAATTGGGGATCGTGCGTAATGCGCGCTACAGTAAGCCGAAACGTTAAGCCTGTTTGCGCACACCAACAACGTTGTAGCGGTTTGTGACGAACTGCCAATCTGCAAACGTTGCATTACCAGCAGGGTTACAACCTGTTCCATGGAAGTCGCTGAACGCCGCTGATTGATTAACCCATACGTAGCTGTTGAAATTGAATGCTACAGGAGCACCGGCCATCACAATTGCATCTTCTGCCTGCTGCATCTTGGCAGCATCAGTTGTATAGACCAGGGCGCTCAGTGCGCCGTGCTCTCGTATGCTTTGCTCGACGGTGTTCAGTGATTCGTCAAACGACGACGTTGTGATGACAAACGAGATCGGTCCAAACCACTCTCGTGTGTAGATATCAGCGCGTGATACATCGGTGCGCAGCACAAGCGGCGAATGTGATCGAGCACTATCAAAGCCTGGCTGAACAACTGCCGCAGTGGCCCGCACTTCTGCAAGACCAAGTGCAAGGGCTTCGCCCAGGCGGGCCGCAGTGGTCGGATTCTGCACGGCTCCAAGTGTTCCTGGACCCGCCTTCTCGTTATGAACGAGTGCGTCGATCTTCTCGCGCAGTTTCAATGCAACGTCCTCGACTGATACCATTGCTTCGCCAACCTTCATGCCCGATTCGGCGATGAAGATGTTCTGTGGAGCAGTGCACATCTGACCCGAGTACAGCGAAAGAGAGAACGCCAGGTTGTCCATGGCCTTTTCTAGGTCGTCCGTGCTGTCCAGAATCACACAGTTAACACCGGCCTTTTCTGTAAAGACCACCTTGCTGTTCTTCACTGCCTCGTGTTCAATGAGTGCGCCGAATGCAGAGCCCCCTGTGTAATCTATCACGCGCACAGCTGGGTGCTGCACGTAATCAAGGGTAAGGGGCTTTGCAGCTGTATCAACTGCGAGCTGGATCACATTGGGGTCGAGTCCAATTTCTACAAGTACATTGCGCAGCTCAGCAATAACAATTGCGATCGGATAGACTGCGCCAGGGTGAGGCTTCACGATAACGCTGTTGCCTGTTACCAAACCAGCAAACATCCCAGGTGTCGTATTCCATACAGGGAACGTAGAGCATCCGATAACAAGGTTTATCCCCTTCGGTACAATACGGTACGACTTGTCGATATTCACAGCGAACTTGCCCATTGGCTTTGACCACTGCACAGAGCTGGTGAACGACGTCTGCGCTGCAAGCCCCATGGCTACTGCTTCGAGTGCACGGTCAAATGCGTGTGGACCCGATGCCTGGAAGGCCATCACGAAACCTTGTCCGGTTGTATGCTGCGTGGCATATCCAATCTCGAAGAAGTGCTTCGATCCACGCTCGAGGGCTTCTACCAAGATTGATGCACGCTCTGTCGGTGTTAAGGTCTGCCATGCCGTTTGTGCTGCTGAGGCACGCTCTACGACCGTTGTAACTGATGAGCTCGGGTAGGTGATCCCAAGTGGGAATCCATACGGAGAGGCCTCGTCACCAACCCACTCATCGCCCCCTGAGAGCCGATCGAACGTTGTGTTTAGCTGACCCTTAAATCGGGCCAGACCGTCATCGTTGGCGGTTTCGCCATAGATCTTGCCGCTTGGTGCTTCTGGCCAATGAGCATGAAACGTGCGCTCCTGATTTGCCTTCATGGCATCCGAAAGCGTCTGAGAATGTGCTGAGCAAAGTTCTGAGAGAGTCATGATGATATCCTTCGAAGAATGGCTACAAAGTTACGCAGGCCATACCCTTCGCAACGGGTATCTTTGTGTATGAAGTATCTCGTAATAACTGCCCTGATTCTTGGCGGACTGCAGCTGGGAGCGCAGACCAAAGCACCAACACGTGCCTACGCGGGTGTCGTCAATGGCGACACCATTTGGCTGGAGGAATACTCCAAAGAGGTTGGGCGTCGCACCGAATACGTCAAGCAGCGCGGCAATGTTGATCCTTCCGAAATCATGCAGCAAGCATGGAACGAGCTTACACAGCGCAGACTGCTTCTGCGCGAATCTGTGCGTCTTGGACTGCGCGTTACGAATGATGATGTCGATAGTATCTTCCTTGATGCTACGCCGGACTTTATCAGGCGCGGCGTCGTTGATGACAAGGGCAAGTTTGATCTTGAGCTTCTGAAGGCCATTCTCTACAAACCAGATTCACTGCTCAAGGCAAACACGCAGGGCATGTCGGAGAAGGAGCGCGCCGAGGAGACGATGCAACTGCGAGCCTCCGTTGCGCAATGGCGAGAGATCATTGGACTTTCGGAGACGGAAAAGCGTATCCGAATTGCTGTTACCGACAGTGTCAGACTTGATACGGCTGCCCTTGTGCCGAGATTCCGGGAGGCTGCTGCGTCAGCCACAGCAGACGTAATCTATATGCCCTGCAAGACAGACCTGCCAGCCCCCTCGATCACTGAATTAGAAACGTATCACAAGGCCAATCCAGCACAGTTTACATCGCCAAAGCCCATGAGGCGCCTAGCCTATCTTGCATGGCCTATGGTGGCGGCACCAGTCGATTCGGCCCTTGTTCTGGGCAATGTAACCCGATTTGTCTCGCTGTTGAATGGGGCTCGTAATGCCCGCAAGCGTGATTCCCTCTGGCAAAGCGTCGCTGCAACAACGTCCTCGGGCACTGCGCGCCTTTCGCCCGACTCTGCTGTCCAGGCATCGTTCTATGGCTTTGTGAAGGGTAAAAAGGCCGGCACTGCTGTTGGTCCGATAGGGCATGCATCCGGAGTTCATGTGCTGATGGTGGATTCTGTAATCAAGGTCAAAGGCAAAAGGCAACCAGATATCAGGATACGAGTTATCGTCAGTGAGATCGAACCCTCGCGGCAGACCGTAGACAGCATTTTGAAGATCGTCGATGATGCATCCGGTCTCTATGACCAGGGCATGGAACTTGGTGCTATCGCAGGACGTTTCGGACGAACAATCGAGCTTTCACCGTGGTTTACCGATGATGAGAAGGTTTTTGGTTCGTACCGTTTGGGAGATATCGCCTTCAAGACACAGGTTGCCATGGCATGCGATCCAATAGACACGCCGGACAAAGGTGTTGTTCTTGGCGTGGTGGTCGACAGCGTCGCTGCCGGCCTCATGCCGTTTGATGCCGCGGCAACTCGCGTTGCTGCCGTTCTTAACCGTCAGCGCGGCTGCGAGGAACGCAGAGACGCAATGAAGACTGTTATGGGGCTAACCACACGCCTAGACGATGGGCTGATGTTTATCGCAGAGAACCCAAAGGGAGCACAGATCATGCGTGGCGTATCGGTACAGGGCGGATTCATCGGCGAAGAGATGTATGATGCTACTGCTGCAGCCGAGATCCTAGCCAAGCCCCTTCCCAACCTGTATGGTCCATTCCTGGGAGACCTCGGTTGGTACGTCGTCAATATCTCAAGTATTGTCAAGGCCAACGAAGCTGAGTTTCCAATGTGGTTGGAACTGCGCACAGAAGATCTCCTCCAGGAACGCAGGCAAGCTGCTTGGGATGAGTATCTCAAGAACCTTCGTGCAGGTGCATCGATCGACGACAACCGCTGGTTCTATTTCCGCTATTAACGTCGATCAACAAATGTCACTACTCATACTCGACCTTGGCGGCGTGCTCTTTAACATCGACTTTGAAGAAACACGTCGGGCAATGATTTCCCTTCCAGGATATAACGGCACTCCACTGACCTTTGGCATTGAGCAACAGTCTGATGTCTTCGTTGCCTACGATCGAGGGGATGTTTCTACACCCGACTTTCGAACGGAGCTTCGTTCACTGTTCGGATTCGCATGCACCGATGCCGAGCTCGATCGTGCATGGTGTGCGATTCTCGACAAAGGACTCTATGCAGATGCCACGGAACGTGTTCAACGTTTCAAAGATCAGTTCAATGCTACAAGAACTGTGATCCTCTCGAACATCTCGGAGCTCCATCACCTTGATTCTGCCGAACGTTGCAAGCCAGTGTTTGAAATGGTTGATGCTGTGTATCTCTCATATGTGATGCGCCTTCGTAAGCCAGATCCAAGCGCATTTCTGCATGTATGCGAGTGCGAGGGATTTACCGTTGAGAACACCGTACTTGTGGACGACTCATCTTCAAATTGTATCTCTGCAACAAAGCTTGGCATTACAACATTGCACTGGTCATAGTCCTGCATCAAACAGACAAAGGCTGTAACCTTTACGTGGCATCGGGGTTTCTTCCCACCTCCTTCATCTGCCAAGCAATCGCGAGCTGAAGAGCCTTTCACCCTATGCCAGCCCGCCGTGCCTGTAATACGCCAGGTTCTACCTACCTAACTATGCAAAATTGCTAGACCTATAGTTCTATCACAATACCCACTTACAGGTATATCTTGACTACAAAACCGATATCAATTGCCATCATAGACGACCACAGCTTTATTGCAAACTCATTGTCGCAAGCACTAGCCATCAACAATCACGTCTTCGTGCAAGGTGTTTACACAAAGCCGAATGATTTTATCAATGCACTCTGGCAAGGGGCTGAGATTGATCTTGCTATCTCGGACTTCTCAATGCCATCGATGAATGGCATAGAGCTTTTATCCAAGGCAAAAGAGATCAAGCCATCGCTACGACGGATACTCATCTCGATGCACGATCTCTCAGAGCTTCGGTATCGCTGCCGAAGAGCGGGCATAGAAGGCTACATCTCCAGGACGTCCAGCATAGATGGCATTCAGGATTACATACAAGCGGTAGCTACTGGCCCTGTAAGCCTATTGCAATCAGACGGCAAACCATATCGCACGATGCCTGATAACGTGATGATCACCCCGAGCGAACTGGAGGTTATTCGTTGTGTTGTCTGCATGGAGTTATCGTCAAAAGCTACAGCCGAGTTCCTTCATCGCAGTCATCATACGATTGAGCAGCATCGTAAAAACATCTATGCAAAACTTGGCATAGATGGTGTCGCAGCGCTTACGAAGTATGCTATTGAGGCGGGCATTTGCAGCAAATAGACTTCGAGTCGACTTTACTATACCGGAAGTTCTTGTCCACGAGTTTCACGAGCCCTGGTCAGGGTGACAAGCCCAATAAGGTATGACCCTGCAAAGAGAGTAATAGCATTATGGTATCCACCAAGGTAGTCGACAACCACACCGAGAAAGAACACACCGACTGCTGTAATGATGCGCCCCATGTTCATGCCAAGGCCAGTAGCTGCACCTCGAACGATCGTTGGGAAAAGCTCTGGCAGGTATCCACTGAGGATACCTTGATTTAGTCCGATGAATACACAGATAGAAAAAGCACCAGCAAACAGCAGAAATGAAGGCCCAAGTCCCGTCTGCAGAGTAAGCAACGTCATGGTAAAACAACCTACATATCCCACTGCTGCCGCCTTGCGCCTGCCGAGTTTGTTTGAAAGCAGGCCGCTCAGTAGACCCCCACACACATTACCAGCACCGAAGATGATGTTAGCCAATGCTCTATTAGACTGCGAGTGCTCGGGCAAACTAATCTTCGCGATGTAGGTTGGCATCCATGCAAGGACTGCCCATATGCCAAGTAACATCGAACCGAAAAGCACAACCGCAATAGTAAGATCGGGGCGATAACGTTCTTCGAGTATGCTGGCGTTTGACATCGCTTTGACGGCTTTGCTGGCAGACCACATATCGCTCTCTCGCACAACAACTAGAGCTGCTATGGCAAGCACCATCGAATAGCTGGCAAGTCGATAACCATGCTGCCAGACGTCTGTCGACTGTGTTATCAGTCCTGCAGCAACGAAGCCAAGTGGGAATGCATTGATCAGAATACCTACCACAATTGACCTGTTGGCAGATGGGAATGCCTCTGACACCATCACCACAGACTGCGCTAAAACACTTCCAACACCAATGCCCATTACAACACGGGCGAGAACGAGCAACTCTATGCTTGATGCATAGCTGATCAATAGCATGCTGGTCGTTGATAACACAACACTCATGAAGTAGGCCATCCTACGTCCGATCCTATCAGACATCCAACCTAGAGCAAAGGCACCAACAGCCCAACCAAAGAGGAAGGAGGAGCCCCCTACCGAGCCTATCGTGCGCATTGCCTCTGGTGCTGGCATGCCCGGAAGAATATCAGCTGCAATTCGAGGTATGTAGCCGCTGAACAGCTGTGCCGCCATACCTGAGGCAGCGGTACACATTATGGCGAGAATGTATAGTATGTGACGGTGCTGCATAGGCAAAGATAGTGGCAACCTATATTTGCACGCCGATGTAGTTGCTGTCAGTAATCATGACATCACTGCGAGGGAAGCACGTGAGAATCGTGCACGGTTGCGCCGCCGTAACGGCAGACGATCCAGCCTAGTCCTGTAAGGACAGTCACTGCGAATGTGTTGATGACACGATGCGGGAAGACGGATGGAGAGGATGAAGCCGAAGTCGGAATACCTGCTACATCGTTTTCTACAACTGGAGACGTGGTCTCCTCTGTCGCGCATCACGACAGACAATACTCAAGGGGCTTGCCATGCGCAGCTTCATACTTGCATGTGCATTCGCACTAACATGCACTACCAGCCTTGCCCAGAACAAGGTAGTTACTCCACCGCTACCTTCGGCCGTATTCTTCGATGACGGCCTAGCACACATTCTATGTACGCGTCTCGATGCAGATTACGACAGTGAATCAGATACTGGAGATGTTGCCGCCTCATGGCTCGTGATCGACCCTGCAACCCTTAGTGTTGTGCGCAGCCAGCAGTTTGAGTGGAAAGACGTCAAGGTCACACGATCGGGATCTTCACTGGAAAAGGATGTACTCGATGTTGTGGTTGGTGAAGAAGTGATTCGCTATCAGACATCAACACTGGCGCCTCTTGGTAAACTGTTTGAAGGTAAGATTTATGGTCTTGATGCAAGCCAAGACGTAAAGACACTCTGGATGAGCGAGCGCCCATCGTTTACCGAGCCAGGCAACGTGATTGAGTACAACATTGATTCCAAGCAGACTGTGAAGATCCCTGTCGGCATTAACCCTCAGCAGGTATCATATCACCAAACAGCAGATGGCCTCGAGCAGGTGCTTGTGATCTGTGAGGAGCTTTTCGGAAAGTCCAATGGCACGTTTCGTATCGTGGATCTCAAGACCACACCACGCACGCAGAAAGCCATTGAGGTTGGCGATACACCAAACTACTTTGTAACCGATGGCGATACAGCCTACGTAGTGGTCAACGGCTCACATACGGTTGTCATTGTAGATCTGGTTAGGCACGAGAAGATCGGCACGATCAATGTTGGCACAACTGGGTTTGATGGTCCGCGTGAGGCAGCCATCTGGTTCGACCCAACATCAAAGTCCAAGATGCTGCTGGTCTCGACATTCGACGAGGAGATTCGCGTCTACAATCTTCAAACACGTGAGCATATCAAGTCCATTAGACTGGATGCCAAACCGGAGGGCATAGCTCTGCGTGGCAACGATCTCTGGGTAACACAGACCTTCCGCAAGGACACCTACGATCCGGCCACTGATGTTGCCATCTATGATCTGCTCAGCGCTGTTTCGGTGAATGATTACCAGACACCCGCCATGCCAAAGGGTGTTCTTTCTATCTCCGGCGCCGTCCGCCTGCCGTTTGCACCAGGAAGTTCGGTCACAATCACCGACATCACAGGTCGTCAGACTCCACTTTCTGCCGTAGTTTCGGGTTCACAAACCGTTGATTGCAGTGGATTGCCTCATGGCACATACCTGCTTTCTAACGGCAAAGAATCTATCAAACTCATGCGGTGATTGCCCAATGAGACTTGTTCTCGCGCTCCTCGTTCTGCCTGTCGTGCTCAGCGCACAGCTTCTTCCCACCCCATCAACTGCACAGCTTGACATTGCATTTCGAGCGATGAAGTTTCGATGCATCGGTCCCTATCGCGCTGGGCGCTCGCTTGCCGTGGCTGGCCACCAAGATCTGAAGTCGACATACTACTTCGGAGCAACAGGAGGGGGAGTTTGGAAATCAGAAGACAGCGGCGAGAATTGGCGCTCGGTCTCAGACTCAACATTTGGATCTTCAAGTGTGGGGGCGATTACCATCGCCCCCTCGGATCCGAATGTCGTGTATGTCGGGATGGGTGAAACCGACATCCGTGGCAACATCTCACCGGGCGATGGGATGTACAAGACCACCAATGGCGGCCATACCTGGAAGCACATAGGCCTGCGTGAAGCAACGATGATCGCTGATATCGTTGTTGACCCAAACGATGAGAACATTGTGCTCGTTTCAGCGATGGGCAATGTCTTTACGGCTAACGCAGAACGCGGCATTTACAAGTCGACCAACGGCGGGACATCTTGGCGCAAGGTGCTCTACCGCAACGACAGCACAGGCGGGATGTCGCTGAAGATGGACCCGAACAACCCTCGCATCATCTATGCATCTCTGTGGCAGGCATATCGCAATGCGCATAGCATGAGCAGCGGTGGCAATGGCTCAGGACTTTTCAAGAGCACCGACGCAGGTGAGACGTGGAAGGAAATCACGACTCATCCCGGCATGCCCAAAGGTATCCTTGGAAAGATCAATGTAGATGTGTCCCGCGCGCAGCGCAATCTTGTTTGGGCCATGATCGAAAGCGAACATGGCGGACTCTTCAAGAGCATTGACGGCGGCGGTACGTGGTCACGAGTGAGTACGTACGCAGAGATACGTCAGCGTCCATGGTACTTCAACCATGTCTATGCAGACCCCCTCGATGCTAATACCGTTTATGTTTTGAATGTTGGCTGGCATAAAAGCACAGACGGTGGACGCACCTTCACTGGACTCGGATCAAATCATGGCGACCATCATGATCTCTGGATTGATCCAACAGATCCTCAGCGCATGATCATCGGCGACGATGGCGGCGCCGTGGTTACAGAAGATGGATGGAAGCATTGGACGGAAGATGATGTAGCCACAGCACAGTTCTATCATGTAAGCGTAGACAACCACTTCCCCTACAGACTCTATGGCGCGCAGCAAGACAATACCACATGCTCTATTCCCCATCGTGTGATAGGGGGCTGGTCCATTAGCAAGAATGATTGGTATCCGGTTGCCGGCTTTGAAAGCGGCTATGTGGTTGCGCATCCAACCGACCCCGACATTACCTTCGGCGGCAACTATTCAGGCTACATCGGACGCAAGTCGCTGAAGCTTAATCAGGAGCAGGACATTTCTGTCTATCCCGATAATCCTATCGGCGAGGGCTCCATAGACCGCAATGAACGTTTTCAGTGGACGTTTCCGCTTGTGTTCTCACCACATAACAAGAGCGTGCTCTTTACAACATCACAGCATGTTTGGAAGAGCACGAACGAGGGCATGAGCTGGACGAAGATCAGCGGTGATCTAACACGCAATGATGTAGCAAAGCAGCAAGCATCAGGTGGACCGATCACAAAGGACAACACTGGTGTTGAAGTATACAACACCATCTTCACCTTTGCCGAGTCGCCAGTACAGCAAGGGGTTCTGTGGACAGGAAGCGACTGCGGCCTTATCCATGTTAGCACCGACAACGGTACAACATGGAAGAACGTAACACCGAAGGGGCTTCCAGAGTCACTCGTAAGTATGATATCTCCTTCGCCGTTTGATGCAGGCACAGCCTTCGCTGCAGTAAACAGGTACAAGCATGGCGACATGGCTCCATATATCTACAAGACCACAGACTTCGGCGCTTCATGGACGTTAGCTTCGCAAGGCATACCCGTAGGTGCCTTTACACGTGTGGTTCGCGAAGATCCATTCCGTAAGGGGCTGCTCTATGCCGGTACAGAACAGGGTCTGTTCATCTCATTTGATGCTGGTGCAACATGGAGCAGATTCCGCCTCAACTTCCCCGTAACACCTGTGCATGATCTGGTTGTGCATCCAACAGAGAAAGATCTTGTGCTTTGCACGCACGGACGCTCGTTCTGGATTCTTGATGATCTTACACCACTGCACCAATACACGCCCCCTTCAACAAAGCTTTTAACCCCACACACACCGCGTCATAGCTACCGTGTGGCAGGGGGCTCGTGGAACAGTCCAACGATGAATGTTGGCGAGAATGCTCCTTCCGGTGTTCAATTGTTCTACTCCGTGGCAGACACGACATCGAAGGAACTTCGCATCGTTATTCGCACTGAGAAAGGCGACAGTGTCGTTACGTTCTCGAGTGCAACCACGCCAAAGGGCGACCCGATCAAGATCGATCGAAACTTTCATGTGGACTCCCTGCATCGCGCTTCTTCCGAGGCGCCAACACTGTTCCGTGGGCTCAACAAGTTTACGTGGAACATGCGCTGGCCTGACGCAGAAGAACTTGAAGGTGCGCTCCTGTGGGGCGGTGGCACCGAGGGCCCGACAGCTGTTCCGGGATGGTACACGGCTACGTTCGTGCTTGGCAGCGATACACAAACCGTAAAGTTTGAGATTCGCATGGATCCCCGCCTAAATACACCACGCGAAGATCTGGTTGCACAATTCGAACTGCATCAACGAATCAACGAAAAGCTTTCAGAGGTACATAAAGCGATAATGCGTGTCCGTGAGGTCCGTTCAACTGTTTCAAGCGTCAAGTCTACCTGGTCGGATCTCGACACCACACAGACGAAGGCAATCGATTCACTTGTAAAGCATATCAACGATACACTTACGACGGTCGAGGATGCATTGATCCAGACAAAGGCCAAGGCATTTCAAGACCTATTGAACTACCCGGTAAAGCTGAATAACAAGATCGCTTCACTGGCAAGCGTTGCTGCCAGCGCCGACAGACGTCCAACGAAGCAGACGTACGACTTGTTTGATCAGCTCTCCAGGGAAGCAGACGTGCATCTCGGCAAGCTCTATGATGTAGACGAAAAGCTGATTCTTGAGCTCAACACCAAGGTCAAACAACTTGATCTGCCTGCTATTCCGAAGAAAAAGAAGAAGTCAGATAAGAAGTGAGTCGACTGCCACGACATATCATTCTTGCATGGGTCGCGGCAATCGCTATCTGTATCGTGTGGATCGATCAGCCCCTTGCCCTCTGGATCGAAAGCACCCAGACAGATTCTTCACGAATACTCGGACATTGGCTTGAAGAAATCGGCAAATCACACTGGGTACTAGGATACTGCATTATTGTGGCACTCATAGCGTGGCGCTCACGTCGCGATGAAGCCTACAATCATTTACGACTGTTTGGTGCCGTTGCGCTTTCGGGCATCGCAGCAAATCTTATCAAGGTGCTCGCGTGCCGTCCGCGTCCGCCAATGTTCATACAACATGCCGCTACAGCATGGGACGTGTTCGGCTTGCAGGTTGACTTTATGTGGAACTCGTTTCCGAGTGGACACGCAACAACGGGCCTGGCCATTGCCGTTGCGGGTTCTGCGGCATATCCACGTCTCAAGCACGCGTTCTGGACCATTGGTATTGCTATTGCATTGGGCCGCATTATGCTCAATGTGCACTACATGAGCGATGTGCTTGCAGGAAGTCTAATCGGCACTATGGCTGCATTGTGGTTTGCAGAGCGCTTAGGACGTAAGCCTGCGGCGTAACTCGTCAAGTCCGGGATTACTCACACTGCCCAGTGCGGCAGATTCAGCCCCGGCTGCAGCATCATCATTGCGCATAGACTTTCCATTTGCTACGTCTTGCCCTACCCGGCGATATGCCTCGCGAAACGGCACACCCTGGCGCACAAGGTCGTCCACCCTATCAACGCTGAAGAGTCCGTCATACATTTCGTTATCGAGGATTCCCCTGCGTGGTGTGATCATCGGCGTTACGTGCTGCGCCACACGTAGACATAGCCCAAGCTCGTCGATTGCGTGAACAATACGATCCTTCGTGAACTGCATGTCGCGATGATAGCCCGACGGAAGATTCGTGCATACAAGTGTGATCTCCTGTGCAACAGACTGAAGCCTGTTGCATCGAGCGCGAAGCACTTCGAACACGTCCGGGTTCTTCTTGTGCGGCATGATGCTCGAACCTGTAGTCAACGAATCAGGAAGCGAAACAAAGGCGTAGTTCTGACTTACATAATGCACAACGTCAGATGCAAATCGTGAAAGTGTTGAGGCCACCTGACCGATAGCTAGTGCTGCCAGCTTTTCTGTGCGTCCACGAGACATCTGTGCGAACGTGCTTGTAACGTGTACTCGGTCAAAATTCAAAGCTTCCGTTGTGCGATGTCTGTCAAGGGGCAGGCGGGATCCATAACCAGCCGCGCTACCAAGCGGGTTGGCATTTGCGGCATCAATGGCCATATCAAGCACCCGCATGTCCTCGATAAGGGCTTCTGCATAGCCCCCTAGCCACAACGCTGCACTCGAAGGCATGGCAACCTGATAGTGCGTGTAACCGGGCAAGAGAACGTCCTTGTATGCTTCAGCTTGATCAAGAAGAAGCAGTGCAAGATCCCTTGCTGCATTCTTGAGTGCGCGGAGTTCATGACGCAGAAACAATTTGAGATCAACCAACACCTGATCATTTCTACTACGACCGGTATGTACCTTCTTGCCAACGTCGCCGAGTTTGGCTGTAAGGATCTTCTCCACCTGGGAGTGGATGTCTTCGACGCCGTCTTCGATCACGATACCAGTGGTGTCGATCGTTACTAACAGCTCGCTTAGTGCATCAACGAGAAGAGCTGCTTCGTCTCTTGTTACAAGTCCAACAGCACCAAGCATCTCTGCGTGTGCGATCGAGCCAACAACATCCCAGCGGGCAAGTCGCACGTCTACCGTGCGGTCATCGCCAACGTTAAACGACTCCATGATCGCATCGATAGGTGTTCCTTTATCCCAGAGCTTCATTGCATTCTCCTCATCATTGTGTCGAGAAGGTTCACGAGTGTAGGTATGGAAGATTCAAGTTCGTTGATGCCGATCCACTCATCAGGCGTATGCGAGCGCGATGAATGTCCGGGACCGATCTTGAGTGATGGCAAGCCAACGGGAAGCAGCGCCTGATCAGACATTGTTGGACTTCCATACGTCTGCATTCCGCACTCTATACCTGCCTGAACCAGCGGATGATCATTCGCAATGCGTGAAGATCGCAGCCTCATCGAGCGAGGTACAACATCGCACGTTACATGCTGACGAATGATCTCTAGCACCTCGTCGTTCGTATATGCGTCCGTAACACGTACATCAACAACAAACGAGCAACTATCGGGCACCACATTATGCTGCGATCCAGACTGTAGCTGCGTAACTGTCATCTTTACATTGCCGAGCATTTCTGACGTCCGCTCGAACTCGTACGTTTTGAACCATTCAATATCACACATAGCTGCGTAGATAGCATTCACACCTTCATCACGCGCGGCATGGCCTGTGCGGCCATGGGTTGTGCAATCAAGGACCAGGAGCCCCTTCTCAGCCGTAGCAAGCTGAAGAGCCGTGGGCTCTCCTACAAGCGCTACGTCTAGACCATAACTATTCCAGAGCTCATTAGTTAATCTGTCCATACCGCCAGTGCCCGAGACTTCCTCTTCTGCCGTTGCAGCAAAAACAAATTCAACAGGCAGGTCACTACTGGACTGATAGTGCAGGAACGTGCCTAGCATCATCATCAATGCGCCACCAGCATCATTGCTGCCTAGCCCATAGAGACGTCCGCCTTCAATCACGGCGCCAAACGGGTCCTTGGTCCACCCTTGTCCTGGACGAACCGTATCATGATGCGAGTTCAGAAGAATACGCATGGCGCCGGGTTTGTACGCGCTCCTAGCACTAAACGCGACAACGTTGTTGCCGATGCGCTGCACGCGTATGCTGCGGTCCTGCAGATAGTTCTGTATGATATCAGCAGTGGCGCTTTCTTCTCGTGAGAAGGACTCTGTTGTTACAAGCGTACGCAGGAGATCGATCATTGTATCAACGTCCCCTGCTCTGTACCAAGATCCCGCGCATGTTGAATTCGCACCGTAATGCCTGCTCGCGCTGCCGCCAGCGCCATAGTGATCTTTGGCATCATGCCTGCTGATACTGTTCCTTCTGCTACAAGCGCGTCAACATTATCGGCATTGATCTCTTGAATCACCGATTCATGGTTGTTGATATCCTGCAAAACACCAGGTAGATCAAAAAGATAGGTCAGCTGAATATCTTGATCGCCATGCAATGCAAGTGCCGTTGCGATCTCTGCGGCAATCGTATCGGCATTTGTATTCAGGAGTTGTCCTCTTCCATCGTGCGTTAGCGGCGCCACAACGAGCGATACTCCAGTGGACAGCATCTGCATGATGCGACCAGCATCAACATGAGTAACATCGCCAACAAAGCCGTAGTCGATTGTTGGATGCTCACGTTTCACAGCACGGATCAAATCCATGTCAGCGCCGCAAACTCCTAACGAGGAAACGTCCAGAGCCTGCAAGCGCGCGACGACATCCTTATTTATCATTCCTGCATAGGTCATCGTCACAACACGTAGTGTTTCCGCATCAGTGATGCGCCTGCCATCCACCATTGTTTGAGGAATGTTAAGAGCCGCGGCCAAATCAGTTGCAATGCGTCCACCGCCATGAACAAGTATGAAAGGGGCTTCAAAGGATGCACATGCCTGCAGAACCTGCTGCATTGTTGCCGCATCATCGATAATACCCCCACCGATCTTGATCACGTGTCTCATGCAAGCCCTTTGAACATGTACGACAGCACAGTTTGTGCTGAGACAACACGGTTAGCAGCTTGCGGGATAACGATAGAGTTTCGGCTGTCGATTACATCGTCTGTTACAATCATGTTCCTGCGCACAGGTAAACAGTGCATGAACTTGGCATTGTTTGTCAGCGCCATCTTTTCTGCACTAACGGTCCACGACCCGTCTTGCGAGAGGATCTGTCCGTAGGGCTCTACTGCCGACCAATTCTTTGCATAGACGAAGTCCGCGCCAGACAGAGCAGCATGCTGATCATGGGTAACATGCACGCCGCTTACGAATGACGAATCAAGTTCATATCCCTCGGGATGAGCTACAACGAGGTCAACATCTGCGTGTTTCATCCACTCAACGAAGGAGTTTGCAACTGCCTGTGGCAGCGCCTTCGGATGTGGTGCCCATGTAAGAACAACCTTCGGCTTTGCGGCCCTCTTGAACTGTTCAACTGTCACGAGGTCGGCAAAGCTCTGCAACGGATGTCGTGTTGCACTCTCAAGGCTGACCACCGGTACGCCGCTGTGCGTTATGAACTTCTCGAGTACGGTTTCCTGGTAATCGTATGCCCGATCGGTAAGACCGGCAAAGGTGCGCAGACCAAGGACATCACAGTAAGCACCCATTACGGCTGCCGCCTCTTTGATGTGCTCTGTTGTGTTGCCGTTCATCACGACGCCATCACGCGTCTCAAGTGTCCACGAATCACTACCAGCGTTGAGCACAATGGTCTCTGCACCCAACAAGCTTGCCGCTTTCTGTGTGCTCATGCGTGTACGAAGCGATGGATTCATGAAAAGAAGTCCAACAGTCTTGCGTTTTCCCAGTGATTCGTCTTTCCACGGCGCATTGGCGTAGGACAGGGCGTCGGAAACTGCCTGCGCAAGACCAGGACCGTTAAGAATATCGTGTACCGAGGTAAAACGTTTCATAAGCTTCGTTAGAATGCGGATGCCTTTGTGAGTAATCCTGCGGTTTCATCGAGTCCGAACATGATATTCATGTTCTGTATTGCCTGACCCGAAGCCCCCTTCATCAGATTGTCGATCACGGAAACAATCAGCAGTGCAGTGTCCGAAGAGAGAATTCCTAGGTGACACATGTTTGTGTTCACCACCGATTTTACATCGGGTGCTGTATCACGAACAACAACGAACGGATGGCCGTCGTAGAATGCCCTGTAGAAAGCCGTGAGCTCTGCGCTGTCGTATAGACCAGGGATAACACACGTGGCATAAATACCCCTGCTGAAGGGGGCTCGCAGGGGTACAAAGTTCAGATTGACTTCGCCGAGTGTCTGCTTGATCTCTACCTCGTGCTGGTGCTGGAACACTTTGTACGAGTCAAGATTACTATGACGCCACGAAAAGTGCGTTGTATCAACCGGCTGCTGTCCGGCACCTGTAGAGCCTGTCAGCGTATGAGCGACAATATCTCCGTGCAGCGCACGCGTTTCGGCAAGAGGCAGCAGAGCCAGCTCGATTGATGTTGCAAGACATCCGGGGTTTGCCACGCGGTTGGTAGTGGCGATTTGCCGACGATACTTTTCCGGCAGGCCGTACACAAATGGACTGTCATCGCTCATTGCACGAAAGTCCATACTGAGATCAATGACCTTGACATGTTCTGGAACGTCATGCGTTGCCATCCACTCGCGGCTTTTACCATGCCCCATGCATAGGAACAGAACATCAACATTATCAAACGACCCTATCTCACCTGCATATGAGAGGCTGGTGTATCCCCACAAATCGGGGTGTGCGCTGGCAAGGGGCTTACCAGCATGAGATGAACTCACTGCCACGATGTGCTGCCGATCAACATGTGGATGATTTAACAACAGCCGAAGTGTTTCGCCGCCAGTGTATCCTGCTGCTCCGATGATGCCGGCACGTATCATGTCGTGCCTCCATGCGTCGACTTCCAGAGTCGAGACGGAATTGCGCTGATGGCTGCAAAGCCTCGCGCATCAGTGCCTTCCCAAGCTGTATTCTCCTCGCCATATGTAGCGAAGCTTGATCGCATAAGGTCGTTTGCAGACGTAACGCCTAGTATGCTAAAGGAACCTTCTCTGCACTGAATAGTAACATCACCTGATACTGCGTGCTGCGTTGAAGCAAAGAATGCTTCGATGTCGCGCATTACCGGCTCGAGGAATTGTCCTTCATGTAGGAGCTGACCATACCAGAGTGCGAGTTGGTCTTTTAGCATAAGCTGCCACTTTGTAAGTGTGTGCTTCTCAAGCGCATGATGGGCCTTAATCGTCATCATTGCAGCCGAGGCTTCGAAGGCAACGCGACCCTTGATACCCAGGATCGTATCTCCTACGTGCATGTCACGTCCGATATGCCACTGAGAGCCGATGTCATTGAGCTTCTTGATAACAACAAGCGGCAGCATCGATACACCATCGAGCGCAACAGGGAGCCCCTTGTCGAACGAAATGGTAAGCACTTGCGGCAGTTCAGAACCACGAGATGGATGTGCGGACGATGGCCATGCATGCTCGGGAAGGGGCTCATGAGACGTCAGCGTCTCACGTCCACCGATCGTAGTGCCCCAAATGCCCTGGTTGATCGAGTAGGCAGACTTTGTCCAATCGCCCTCTACGCCATGCTTGACGAGATAGGTGATTTCGTCTTCACGCGAAAGCTTGTTATCACGAATTGGCGTGATGATCGGCAGTTCAGGACACATGATGCGAAAGATCACATCGAATCGTATCTGGTCGTTGCCCGCACCGGTGCTGCCATGGGCAATATGCGTAGCCCCAATGCTGCGCGCATGTTCGGCGATTGCAATTGCCTGTACAACGCGCTCGGCACTAACGCTTAGCGGATAGGTGCCGTTCTTGAGAACGTTGCCGGCAATGCAGTAGGTAAGGACTGTATCGAATAACTGCTGTGTTCTATCAAGAGCTGCGTGTGTTGCCACACCGCAGGCGTGCGCGCGGGCTGCAATGCGCTCGAGATCGACATCTGTAAAGCCGCCTGTATCAACAATCACAGAGTGTACTTCCATGCCGAGGTCTACGGACAGATATCGCGCGCAGTACGATGTATCGAGTCCACCACTAAAGGCGAGCAGAACCTTGTTCATTCAGTGGACTCCTTCGGATCATAGAGCATACCTGTGCATAGACACATCGTGCGTTTTGTACGATCGAGGATATCGAAGTTTGGGCACGACTGGCATCCCTTCCAGAAGGATTCATCGGTGGTAAGCTCTGAGAAGTGCACCGGGCGATAGCCTAACTCGAAATTGATCTTCATCACTGCAGCGCTCGTTGTTATTCCGAACATCTTCGCGTCAGGAAAACGCTCGCGTGAGAGTTCGAATGCTGCCCGCTTGATACGCCGTGCAAGGTTGTTCTTGCGGAACTCAGGCTTGACGATGAGTCCTGAGTTGGCCACATAGCGTCCGTGTTCCCATGTTTCAACGTAGCAGAAGCCGGCAAATGCGCCTTGCGCGGTAAGGGCAATGATAGCCTTGCCTTCCATCATCTTTTGTGTGATGTACTCCGGCGTTCGACGTGCGATGCCCGTGCCGCGCTGCTGTGCGGCAACGAAGATCGTTTCAACGATCTCTTCTGCATATGAAAGATGTGTTTGGTCGGCGCGTACAATGTACACGTCGACCTCTTCTAAGAGGTTTTCCATAGACATACTGATTGGGTTTGCTTGATCCGTACGGCGAGCATACTGCTCGAAGCTGCACGTTGTGGGCGAGGCCCTGAAGGCTTCGCTGCGGGATGGGTCAGGGGCGATGCGTCACGAGTTACGCGCTTCCTGCCGGGTTTCCCGCAGCGGAAGTCGTCGTCGGTCCTCGTTATGGTAATGCGTTAGGATCATCGTAAGGGTCGCAAACATCGCAAGAATGCAACTACTGCACAAGTAGTTACATGTTAACAGATCACAAACTGCTGTTCTTTGCGCGGGACTCAGAAGCGATCTGCTCTTTGAAGGCCAACAATCGCGGTAGAAGTTCTGGCATGCCGATCGAGAGCATCTCGATTGCAAGCAAACCAGCGTTACGTCCGCCCCCTATCGCAACAGTTGCAACGGGTACGCCACTTGGCATCTGCACGATGCTTAACAGCGAGTCGAGGCCGCGCAGTTGTTTTGTTGCTATCGGCACACCGATCACGGGAAGGGGCGAGTAGGATGCCGTCATACCCGGCAAGTGCGCAGCTCCGCCGGCACCTGCGATGATGACCTTGATGCCGCGTGTGTGTGCAGTAGATCCGTATTCTGCCATGTCGTGCGGCGTGCGGTGTGCGCTAACGATGCGCATCTCGTATGCAACGCCGAACTCTTCGCAGACTATTGCAGCTTCTTTCATGGTGGGTAGATCAGAATCACTACCCATGATGATACCAACTACTGGTTGTGCACTCATAGCTACACCTTTGGGGATAGACTAACGATTCGTTTCATAAGGCCGAGCAACTGATGTCTTCCTAGTCCTGTCTCGCTTGATGTTGCGATCACGTCAACCAGCGACGTGCATTGCGCAAGAATCTGGTTAACCTGATCGATGCGCGCCTGGAGCACAGCCGGCTTGAGCTTGTCGCATTTTGTTAGGATAACTGCGTACTGACGCTTGGCAAACTCGAGTTCCTCGATCATTGCAAGATCAAGGGGCTGTGGGTCGTGGCGGGCATCTACGAGTATACAGGTAACTGCCAACTGCCCACGCTTCAGAACGTACTGCTTGATCAGAGACGAGAACTGCTCTCGTTGTGTTTTACTTACCCGTGCGTAACCATATCCGGGAAGGTCGACGAGCATAAACCCAAGATCCGTAATAAAGAAGTTTATCTCCTGAGTCTTGCCCGGCGTATTGGAAACCCGCGCTATGCGTGAGGATCGCACCAGAGCGTTGATCAGGGATGACTTACCCACGTTCGACCTACCGATGAGCGCGATCTCCGGCACATCAGATACAGGGAAGTGGTCAGGGGCGGTAGCCCCCTTGACAAATTCCGCACGTAGATGGATTTCTTGTGCCATAGCTAAAAAAAATGAAAACGCCGAATGCTTACGCATCCGGCGTTTATCGTACTAAAGTTGTCGCTTTACTCTGTAGCGCTTCCATCTGCTCCTGCATCTGCCGCTGGAGCATCTGAGGAATCAGACGATACATCTGCTGCTGGTGCTTCTGCTGCAGGTGCTTCTGCTGCCGATGTGTCGACTACTGGCGCTTCTTCAACGGCAGGCGTCTCGATCATTGGCTCTTCTACAACTGCTGCTGGCTCTTCAACCACAGCTGCCGCCGCTGCTACTGGAGCTGCCTTAGGCTTTACTGTTGGCTTTGGCTTAGCTGGCGTCTTAGCTGCAGCACGACGGCGCGTCGATGAGGATCGGCCGTCTACCGGATTGGACCAATCTACAAGCTCAATCATAGCTGTCGCTGCGGCATCGCCACGACGAAGACCAAGCTTTGTGATGCGCGTGTAGCCACCGTTACGCTCGGCCACCAATGGGGCGATCGTATCAAAAAGCTCTTGAAGCACACCCTTGTTCTTGATGAAGCGACCAACCATACGGCGGTTGTGTACATCAACACCAGTGATGGCGCCTGACTTTTCTGAACGATGTGCATTACGTGCACGTGTGATAAGCTGCTCAGCAAATGGACGGAGTTCCTTCGCCTTAGCAACTGTTGTTACGAGACGCTTGTGCTCGAACAACGATGTTGCCAAGTTTGCCAACAGCGCGCGCTTGTGGCTCGCCGTGCGCTTGAGTTTCCGACCTGCATACCCGTGTCGCATGATTACTTCTCCTTGCCTTCCTTAGTCTTGTTTCTTTTCGTCGCTGCTGAGGTAGTCATCCAAGTTCATTCCGAACGTGAGACCGTTAGCAGAGACAACTTCAGCCAACTCCGAAAGAGACTTGCGACCGAAGTTGCGGAACTTCAGCAGGTCTGATTCCTGGAGGCTCACCAAATCTGCAAGTGTCTTGATGCTTGCAGCCTTGAGGCAGTTGTGAGCACGTACGCTTAACTCGAGTTCGTCTACCGGCTGCAGAAGGATACGACGAACACGTGTGCGCTCGCGGTCTGCTTCTGTATCGCCAGCAGTAGTTTCATGAACATCTGCTCCGCCTGCGGCCGCTGGATTTACACCAAGGAACAGGGCAACATGTGAACGAAGAACGCTAGCTGAATGTTCAACCGCTTCCTTTGCTGTCATCGAACCGTCAGTGCTGACGTCGAGCACAAGGCGCTCATAGTCTGTCTTCTGACCAACACGGAATGGCTCTACGTTGTAGATCACATTCTTGATTGGAGTGTAGATGGCATCAATTGGGAGCATGCCAAGAGGGAAGTCAGATGTATTCTGCTCTTCAGAAGGCACATAACCCTTACCACGCCCAATACGCAGCTCAATATCGAAGTCTACATCTTCCGACAACGTTGCGATCTTCTTCAACGGATCCAAAACTTCCACTGCGCCTGCAGTAGCATCCTGAATCATTTGCGCAGTCCACACCTTTTGTCCCTTAACGCGGAACGAAATGCGCTGCGATGCCTTTGGATCAACGATACGAAAACGTACTTCTTTGAGATTGAGAATGATCTCGCACATGTCTTCTACGACGCCCGGAATCGTCTGGAATTCATGCTGGACGTCAGAGATCTTCACTCCAACGATAGCTGAACCCTGGATCGATGAAAGTAGAACGCGGCGAAACGCGTTACCTATTGTTGTACCGTAACCCTCTTCGAGTGGGTTAAGGATAAACTTAGCATGGTAGGGACTGCCGAGTTCTTCGACGACGACGCCTTCAGGCATCTGCATCTGCATATTCATGGCCTTCCTTTAGTCAAATTCAGACGGAAAAAATCAACTTCAACAGAGGGATTATACGCGGCGCTTCTTTGGCGGACGGCAGCCGTTGTGTGGCAACGGTGTTTCGTCGAGGATCGAAAGAACTTCGAATCCCGCCTGAGTTAGCGCACGAATTGCGGCTTCGCGTCCAGAACCTGGACCCTTCACAATAACATCCACCTTGCGGAGCCCCATTTCAAAGGCTTCACGAGCGGCCTTGTCTGCAGAGACCTGCGAGGCATACGGCGTGTTCTTCTTTGAACCACGGAATCCGTTCTTCCCTGCAGATGACCACGACAGGGTATTGCCGTATGTATCTGTTACAGTGACGATTACGTTGTTGAACGTGGCACGTACGAAAACCTTGCCGTGCACATCCGCAACGATCTTGCGCTTTACGCGCTTTTTAGCTGCTGCCATTTATCATCATCCCTTAATTACTTCTTCACTGCCTTCTTCTTACCAGCAACTGTCTTACGCTTACCCTTACGAGTACGAGCGTTCGTGCGCGTGCGCTGACCACGTGCTGGCAAACCACGGCGATGGCGTAAGCCGCGGTAACATCCTACGTCCATCAGACGCTTGATGTTGAGTTGCACTTCCGAACGGAGCTGGCCTTCTACTTTGTAGTCTGCCAACACCTGACGGATGCGCGCTACTTCGTCATCGGTCCATGTCGATACACGCTTGCTGTGATCGATGCCCGCTTTGTCGAGCACTTCACCACTGATCGTGCGACCGATGCCGTAGATGTAGGTTAGCGCGATTACACCGCGCTTATTTTTTGGTAGGTCGATTCCTGCGATACGAGCCACGTTGTGTCTCCCTTTTTAGCCTTGACGTTGCTTGAAGCGTGGGTTCTTCTTGTTGATGATATACACCCGTCCCTTACGACGTACGATCTTGTCGTCTGGGCTGCGCTTCTTGACTGATGCTGTTACCTTCATGACTTCACCTGAAGTTTAATTGCCGACGTTACTTGTACCGGTATACAATTCGCCCCTTCGACAGATCATATGGCGACATCTCAACCGTCACCTTATCACCGCGAAAGATCTTGATGAAGTGCATCCGCATCTTTCCTGACACGTGTGCGAGGATCTTATGCCCGTTGTCCAGTTTTACGATGAACTGGGTGTTTGGGAGTGCTTCCTCGATCGTGCCATCGACACGTATGACGTCTTCGCGACCCATGTATACCTAATTGTGTTTCGTTAATTCCACTCTGTAAGAATTCTTGGTGTTGGTCCGTCGATGAGTATCGTGTGTTCAAAATGTGCCGATGGCTTCCCATCTGCCGCATACACCGTCCACCCATCACTTGCTGTGTAAACATGGAACATTCCCATGTTTACCATCGGTTCGATTGCCAACGCCATGCCTGTTTCAAGGCGTACATTGGGAAAACGAGTCCGATGCAGCAATCCCGGAACAAAGTTTGGTACAGGGGGCTCTTCATGCAGGTTCTGGCCGATGCCATGGCCTACGAGCTCTCGTACCACCGAGAATCCTTGTTTTTCAACGCACGTTTGAACAGCTTTCGCGATATCATAAACGCGATTACCATCCATTGCCTGTTCGATACCCCGAAGGAGCGACTCCTTGGTTGTATCTAACAAGCGTTGTTTCTCGGCTGAGATTTCCCCTACAGCAAACGTGTAAGCGCTATCTCCGTAGTAGCCGTCCTTTCGAACGCCCACATCCACCGAAACGATCTGGCCGGCCGACAACTCTCGCTGTCCTGGCATGCCATGCACTACTTCTTCTTCAACACTGATACAAAGTGTGCTCGGATAAACCTTTCGGTCTACTTGATACCCTTTGAATGCCGGCTCTCCACCACGCGTTCGGATAAAATCCTCAGCTATAGCATCGAGCTCAATTGTTGTTACACCGGGCTTGATGTATCCCCCGAGGTGCTGTAGAACGTCTGCGACGATTCTGCTTGCAGCCTCGATCTTACGTATCGCATCCCCGTTGTGGGTTGGAATGCGCACGTCGTTGGGAGACATAACCCGTTAGGATGCAACTCCGGCACGTCCACGGATCTTGCCCGTCTTCATGAAACCATCATAGTGGCGCATGAGGAGATATGACTCGATCTGCTGGAGTGTGTCAAGAGCTACACCAACAACAATGAGAAGACTTGTACCGCCAAAGAACGACGCGAGCTGCGGCTGAACTGTCAAGACGCTCATTGCAAACGTTGGAAGGATCGCAATGATGGCCAAGAAGATCGAACCAGGCAGTGTGATTCGCGTTAGAATGTTTTCGATGTAATCAGAAGTCGGACTCCCCGGGCGCACGCCAGGAATAAAGCCGCCGTTTTTCTTCATGTTATCAGCTACCTCTTTCGGGTTGAAAGCAATAGCCGTATAGAAATACGTGAAGAATACGATCATAAGTCCGTAGAGTACCGAATACAAAACTGCGTCTGGACGCAATGCTGCTTCAATCGTACGGAAGAATGAGACATCTGGGAAGAAACCAGCAATGGTTCCTGGAATAAACAGGATAGACTGAGCAAAGATGATCGGCATAACACCGGCTGTGTTAACACGCAGCGGGATGTACTGTGTCGATCCGCCATATACCTTACGACCTACAACACGCTTTGCATACTGCACCGGTATTCGGCGTGCACCTTGCGTAATGAGAATCACCATAGCAATGATGCCGAGCAGTAGCGTTAGGAAGATCGCTCCGATAACGAGCTGCTGACCAAACGTGCTGTCTTCTGGTGTGGTAGCAAACTGCTGATACAGACCAACAGGCAGGCGCGAAATGATACCAATAAAGATGATCAGTGAAATGCCGTTGCCGAGACCGCGATCGGTGATCTGTTCGCCGATCCACATGAGACCCATTGTACCGGCTGTCAGAAGAACAACTGAAGACATCGTCCAGAAGAACCCTGGATCTACAACAGCACCCGGATAGTCATATCCGATCTTCACTGTTACGCCCCATGCTTGGAGGGCAGCGATCGGAATAGTAAGCAACCGTGTGAACTGATTGATCTTGCGACGTCCATCTTCACCTTCGCGCTGCATCTTCTGGAGCTGAGGCAGAACGACGCCTGCGATCTGTAGAATGATGCTGGCCGAAATGTACGGCATGATGCCTAGTGCGAAAATGGCGGCGTTTTCAAACGCGCCCCCTACAAACAAGTTGTAGATCTGGAAGATGCCCCCATCTCCAGATGCACCCGCTTCGATCTGACGTTGCAGTTCTGTCGTGTTTATACCTGGAATCGCGATAAGCGAACCGAGGCGCACAGCAAGGAGTGCAACCAGCGTAAAGACGATACGCTGACGCAACTCTTCAATTCGGAACATGTTCCGAAATGTGGTCACGATATTAGCCATGAACGGTTACCGCTCCTCCGGCAGATTCGATCTTGTTCTTTGCAGATTCGGAGATCTTATCGCATGAGACAGAGAGCTTAGCTGAAAGATCGCCGTTACCCAAAATCTTAACTGGTGCAGACCTCTTACGGATGACGCCGAGTGACAAGAGCGTGTCTTTGTCTACAACACCGTTCGTGATCTGCTGTTCATCGACCAGACGCTGCAGTGTAGCAACGTTGACCTCTTGATACTCGATACGGTTGATGTTCGTGAAGCCGAACTTTGGAACACGACGTGTAAGGGTCATTTGGCCTCCCTCAAAACCACGGCTCTGGCTAAAACCTGAGCGTGATTGATGGCCCTTATGTCCGCGTGTCGATGTACCACCATGGCCTGAACCGGCACCACGGCCTACACGCTTTTTCTTGTGTCGAGAACCCTCTGCGGGTGATAGATTACCTATGTGTTTCATTGTTGGCCTCAGTCTGCGATCTCTTCAACCGTCACCAGGTGACGTACAGTGTTAATCATACCAAGAATTTGAACGTTCTTCGGCTTGATCGATACGTAGTTAGGACGTCCAAGGCCCAATGCCTTGATCGTTGCCTTGTGTGCCTTGAGTGCTCCGATCGACGAACGCACTTGTGTGATTTTCAGCTTCATAACTCTTGACTTTCCTTGTTTGGCTTAGCCTTGAAGAACCTTCTCAATGCTTACACCGCGACGTGCTGCAACTGCGGCAGCATCTTCGAGCTGCATCAGAGCATCCATCGTTGCCTTGACTGTGTTGTGTGGATTCGAAGAACCCTGTGACTTCGTGAGCACGTCCTTGACGCCGGCTAGCTCGAGGATAGCACGAACGCCACCAGCAGCAATAACACCAGTACCAGGAGTTGCAGGACGAATAAGAACCTTAGCAGCGCCGAAACGTCCGACCACTTCGTGAGGGATCGTGCCGTTCTCAACGCGAACCTTAACAACAGACTTCTTTGCTGCTTCTGTAGCCTTGGTTACCGCATTGGAAACTTCGCCCGCTTTGCCAAGACCGTATCCAACATGACCCTGCTCATCGCCTACGACGACCATGGCGGAGAAGTTGAATCGACGTCCACCCTTGACAACCTTGGCTGTCCGGCCAACGTAAACGATCTTGTCCTTAAGGTTGAGATCTGATAGTTTTTGCTTTGCCACGTTTACTGCTCCGTTTCGTTCTCTATTAGAAATCCAGACCACTTTCGCGTGCCGCTTCTGCAAGCGCCTTTACGCGTCCGTGATACAAAAACCCGTTACGATCAAAGGCAACACACTTGATGTTGGCCGCTTGGGCGCGCTGGGCAAGGACTGTGCCGACGAGGCGGCTTTCGTCTACCTTCGTCATCTCCTTCGTGATCTTCGCACGCACCTCTGAATCTACCGTAGAGGCAGAAGCAAGTGTTGTTGCTGCGACATCATCAATGATCTGAGCGTAGATGTGCTGAAGCGTGCGGTGCACTGTTAGGCGCAGACGCTCTGGCGAACCAGTGATGTTCTTGCGAACACGACGGTTACGACGTGCTTGACGAGTGTTTTTGAGTTTAATGCGATTCATAGTCGTTTGATCTCCTTACTTACCAGCAGACTTTCCGGCCTTGCGACGTACGTATTCACCTTCATAGCGAATACCCTTGCCCTTGTAAGGCTCTGGTGGACGAAGCTTGCGGACCTTAGAGGCAACTTCACCAACAAGGTGTTTGTTGATCCCCTTGACAGAAAATGATGTAGGTGTAGCCACTACAAACTCTACACCGTCTGGAGGCATAAACAGAATTGGATGCGAATAGCCCAGCGAAAGAAGAAGGTTCTTGCCACGCAGCTCCACCTTGTATCCAACACCTTCAATCTGAAGGTTCTTCGTAAACCCGTTGGCTACACCCTCGACCATCCATGCTATGTGAGCACGTGTAAGTCCATGAAGAGCACGCACCTTCTTGTCTTCACTGGCACGCGAGAATGTAAGCGTGTTGCCTTCCATTGCTGGTGTGATGGCATCGCTCACGTTGAAGGTTAATTCGCCCTTAGGCCCCTTCACTGAACATGTACCGGCATCAAACTTAACGCTGACACCACTTGGTACTGTAATTGGCTTTTTTCCTACTCGAGACATTGTCGCTTACTCCTACTTCTCTTCTTACCAGATTGTACACAACACTTCGCCGCCAACATTCTCACGGCGCGCCTGCTTGTCGGTCATCACACCGCGAGGTGTGGAAACGATTGCAATGCCGAGACCGTTACGAACGCGTGGCAACTTGTCTACTGCTGCGTAGATGCGACGACCAGGCTTGCTCACACGATTGATCTCGCGGATAACTGGCTGACCGTAGTAATAACGAAGCTTGAGTGTGAGTACACCTTGCTTCGTGTCATCTACATGACTAAAGTCCTGGATGTAACCTTGATCCTTGAGGATCTCTGCGATAGCTGTCTTCAGCTTCGAAGATGGGACTTCTACTGTCTTGTGTTTTGCAGAAGACGCATTGCGAATGCGTGTGATGAAATCTGCTATGGTATCTGTGACTGGCATAATCGTCGTCGTTGGTCGTGTTCGAAAAAGTAGCCGGGTTGATTACCAACTGGCCTTGCGCATACCTGGAATCTTGCCTTCGAGAGCAAGAAGACGGAACATATTTCGGCAAAGACCGAACTTACGATAGACTCCTTTGCCACGTCCTGTGATGAGGCAACGGTTGCGTACCCGCGTTGGCGAGCTGTTGCGCGGAAGCTTCTGCAAGCCTTCCATGTCTCCAGCAGCCTTGAGTGCAGCACGACGTTCAGCGTACTTGGCAACCAGACGGATGCGCTTGTTATTGCGAGCGATAATCGATGTTTTCGCCATGACTCTTCTCTTCTTCTGTTTAGTCGCGTTTACGGAATGGGAAACCAAACTCTTGAAGCAAAGCGTATGCTTCTTCGTCTGTCTTGGCAGACGTCACAAATGTGATGTCCATGCCCTGGATCTTCGATACTTTATCTACGTCGATCTCGGGGAAGATGATCTGTTCCTTGACACCGATCGTGTAGTTGCCACGTCCGTCGAAACTCTTGTCTGAAAATCCACGGAAGTCGCGAATACGAGGAGCTGCAATGTTGATGAACCTGTCGAGAAACTCATACATGTGGGCTCTGCGGAGCGTCACGCGTGTTCCGATCGGCATGCCTTCGCGAAGCTTGAAGTTCGCGATCGACTTGCGTGCACGTGAGACCGCTGGGCGCTGACCAACGATGAGCTCAAGCTCATTGACCGCTGATTGAAGCATCTTTGCGTCTTGTGTTGCTGCGCCTACACCGATGTTGATGGCGATCTTTTCAATACGCGGCACCTGCATGATGCTCGAGTAGTTGAATCGCTTCATCAGCGCTGGTACAACATTCTCAGTATAGAAGGCATGCAACCTGGCTGGTACCCGCGCGTCCTCGATATCCTCGATGCGTGGGCCTTCCGGCTTAAATTGATCCCTTTTTGACGTTGTCTTAGCCATGATACGTGCGTTCCTTCGTCATTCGTCTGATTTATTCTTCGTTACCCGTTTCAGTTGCCTTTGCCTTCTTCGCAGCTTTCTTCGCAGCAGGTTTTGCTGGCTTTGATGCTGTACGATTCGGCTTGGCATCATACTTATCAGCATGCTGAACATTCGAGTAGTGGATTGGTCCTTCCATCTCAATGATCCCACCGTTAGGATGCTTTGGAGATGGACGCACTGCCTTCTTACGAATGTTCACTCCCTCTACGAGAATGCGCATTGCTGTTGGTTGTACCAAGAGTACACGGCCACGTGCACCCTTGTTCTTACCTGCGATTACGACTACTTCGTCGCCTTTTTTGATCTTCAGCTTCATCATATACCTCAGAGCACCTCAGGTGCGAGAGAAATGATCTTCATGAACGCGCGCTCACGCAGTTCGCGAGCCACTGGTCCGAAGATGCGGGTTCCACGAGGATCATTGTTGTTGTTGATGATAACGGCAGCATTTTCATCGAAGCGGATATACGAACCGTCGCGACGGCGGATTTCCTTCTTCGTACGAACGATAACAGCCTTTACTACTTCGCCCTTCTTCACGGCACCCGTTGGAAGAGCTGCCTTTACTGAACACACTACGATGTCGCCCACTCCAGCATAACGCTTACCGTGTCCGCCAAGCACGCGGATACAACGGATGCGGCGCGCACCGGAATTGTCAGCTACAACGAGGTTGGTTTCCTCTTGAATCATGATTCATTCTCCCTTACTGCGCTCGTTCGATGATCTCCACAAGTGCCCAACGCTTGCGTGCACTTAGTGGTCGATGTTCGATAACCTTAACAACATCGCCGATGTTGCACTCATTCTTTTCGTCGTGCGCCATGACCTTTGTTGTCTGTTTGAAGTACTTGCGATAAAGCGGGTGCGCTACCTGGCGCTCAATGCTAACCACGATAGTCTTGTCTGCCTTATTGCTAACAACCTTGCCAACGCGAACCTTGCGGCGCGTGGTAGTTGTCCCTGTTGATGTCGTTTCTTCTGCCATGATGTATTATCCGGTTCAGTTTGCGTTGCGTGTGCGCTGGTGGAGAATCGTCTTCATACGAGCGATGTCCTTGCGGAGCGTCTTGATGCTCGATGAATCCTGTAGCTGTCCCAGCGCAAGCTGAAAGCGTAGACGCGTAACGTTCTCTTCGCTTTCCTTGACAAACGACTGGAGCTCTACATCGCTCAGACCTACAAGGTCTTTTGCCTTACGTGCCTTCATGATCTTAATCCTCCAAGTCTACGCGTTGGACAAACTTGCACTTGATAGGCAGCTTATTGATCGCGAGGCGCACAGCTTCCTGCGCACGCTCCTTCGATACACCGTCGATCTCGAAGATGATACGGCCAGGCTTTACCACGGCTACCCAGAATTCGGGATTTCCTTTACCCGAACCCATTCGCGTTTCCGCTGGCTTCTTCGTTACCGGCTTGTCCGGGAAGATGCGAATCCACACCTTACCATCACGGCGTAGATAGCGATTGATCGCAATACGCGCCGATTCGATTTGACGATTTGTGATCCAAGCCGCTTCTAGCGCCTTGAGACCGAAAGATCCAAATGCTACCGTCGATCCACGATAAGCCTTACCTCTACGGCGGCCACGTTGGGTTTTGCGGTGCTTAACTCTTTTTGGGATGAGCATGTCGTTGCCTTAGCCTGACTTACTGTTCCTTGTTCTGTTGCTTACCGATCACATCGCCACGGCATATCCATACCTTGACGCCGATCGAACCATATACTGTTTCTGCACGGCTTTGCGCGTAGTCAATGTCTGCACGCAATGTGTGAAGAGGTACACGGCCTTCCTTATACTGTTCCTGACGTGTCATGTCTGCACCACCAAGGCGACCAGAGCACATTACACGTACGCCTTCTGCACCAACACGCATTGTGCTGCTGACGGCGTTTTTCATCGCACGACGAAATGAGATACGTCCCTCTAGCTGCGCAGCAATGTTGTCTGCAACGAGCTGTGCATCGAGTTCCGGACGCTTGATCTCACTAATGAGAACCTTAACTTCCTTCTTGGTGATCTTGCGCAATTCCTCTTCAAGCTGCGCAATGTCCTTACCCGAGCGACCAATGATCACGCCTGGACGCGATGTGTTGATCGTTACACGAAGCTGCTTCGCTGTACGCTCCACGATGATACGCGCTACACCGGCCTTCTTTAGACGGCTCTTGATGTAGTTACGCACCATGATGTCTTCCTGGAGCTTCTCTGCGACGTTCTTCTCATCGAACCAGTTGGCTTCCCACTGGCGGATGATTCCAAGTCGTAGTCCTATCGGATTTGTCTTCTGACCCACGTGTCTTGACTCCGCTTACTGTTTCGTCGAAACGATGATGGTTAAATGATGCGAACGCTTACGAATGCGATACGCGCGACCCATCGGGGCTGGCGATATGCGCTTCATGGTTGGACCTGGGTCCACAAAGCATTCCTTCACGATGATGGACTCAGGATCAATGCCTTGATCCTTTGCCGTCAAATTGCTGATCGCCGACTTCAATGTCAGTTGTGCAACTTCTCCAGCAGCCTTGTCTGAGAACTGAAGAATGTTGAGTGCTTCCTGAGCCGACTTGCCACGGATGAGATCAACGACCAGACGCATCTTGCGTGGTGACGACCTATTGTAGCGTTTGATTGCGCGTGCTTCCATCATTCGTCCTTACTTCTTGCCCGTTTTAAGATCTTTCCGGTTGCCTGCATGACCACGGTAGGTGCGCGTTGGCGAAAACTCACCAAGCTTGTGTCCTACCATGTTTTCCGTCACATACACCGGAATGAACTTGTTACCATTGTGAACTGCAAAGGTGTGTCCAACGAAATCCGGAGAGATCGTCGAAGCGCGTGACCATGTCTTGATCACAGTCTTCTTGCTAGCTTCATTCATCGCATCAACTTTCTTGACCAGCTTGTAGCTAACAAAAGGCTCTTTTTTCAGCGAACGTGGCATGTTCTCTTAACTCCGTGATCCTGATTACGAATTCCGTCTGCGGATGATCATGTCATCCGATGCATTCTTTTTCTTACGTGTCTTGAGGCCCTTAGCAAGCTGACCCCACGGCGAGCGTAGGTGCTTACGACCACCACCAGACTTCGAGCGTCCTTCACCACCACCGTTCGGGTGATCGATCGGGTTCATGGCCATACCACGCGTCTGTGGGCGAACACCCAACCAACGCATACGACCCGCCTTACCATAACTGATGTTCTCGTGCGATCCGTTGCTGACAACTCCAATTGTTGCCATACAGTTGGATGGAACCATGCGAATCTCACCTGAAGGGAGCTTCAACTGCGCCTTGTTTCCATCAATGCCCACAAACTGAGCCGATGTTCCAGCTGACCGTGCCATCTGGCCGCCCTTACCCGGACGCATCTCGATGTTGTGAACAAAGTAACCAACAGGAATCTTCGTGAACGGAAGCGCGTTGCCATCCTTCGGCTCGGCTGTTACACCACTCATGAGCACCTGGCCCACAGTGATCTTGTCAGGAGCAATGATGTAACGCTTCTCACCGTCAGCATACTCAAGAAGTGCGATACGGCATGTGCGGTTCGGATCGTATTCGATCGTCTTTACCGTTGCTGCTATACCAAGCTTGTTACGCTTGAAGTCGATGATACGGTACATGCGCTTGTGTCCGCCGCCACGGTGACGTGATGTTACACGACCCGTGTTGTTGCGTCCACCAGACTTCTTGATTGGTTCAAGAAGGCTCTTCTCAGGCTTCGATGTTGTGATCTCATCGAAGGTACTGATGCTGTAGTAGCGCGTTCCCGGTGTTATTGGTTTAAGATTTCTCGTTGCCATGATTGTGCTTCGTTAGTCTTCTTCGATTATTCTTCGTTTCCTTCGCCAGAAACGATGTCGATCGTCTGACCTTCCTTCAACGTCACGTACGCCTTCTTCTTCAGATTCGTCTTTCCAACTTGCATGCCCTGACGCGTCATACGTGTCTTGACCTTGCCCTTTGTGCGAACCGTGCGTACGCTCACTGCATCAACATCAAACATCTGCTTGATAGCCTGACGGATTTGGAGCTTGTTAGCCTCCGGTGCTACCTCGAACACATACTGATTCTGATGTCCAACCTTGGTTGCCTTTTCCGTGATAAGGGGCTTGCGCAATACTGTGATCATTGTGCTTCTCCTTCATCGCCAAATGACTTAGCAATCGTGTCTACCGCACTCTTGAAGATGAGTAGCTTGCCATGGTTAAGCACATCGTATGCCGATATCTTGTCGGCAGGGAATGTTGTTACACCAGCAATGTTGCGGGCCGAGCGTACAAACGTTTCGTTGGCTGCCGGAAGCAACACCAAAACCTTCGAACCGCCACAGTTAACAGCATTCAACATCGATGCCACTTCGCGCGTCTTCGGCGCAGACAGTGTGAAGTCTTCGACAACCACAAGGTTGTTTTCACGCGCACGGAGTGTGAGCGCAGACTTACGTGCAAGACGCTTGACCTTGACCGGTAGATCCAGGGTGTACAGGTGCGGCTTTGGACCATGCACCGTTCCACCGCCAGGCATCAGAGGCGAACGACTGGAACCACGACGTGCTCCACCGGTGCCCTTTTGCTTGAAAGGCTTCTTACCACCACCCGAAACTTCGGAGCGTGTCTTTGTCTTGTGCGTGCCCTGACGACGATTCGCCAGGTACGCACGAACCGCGAGATACATCGCATGCTCGCTAGGCTCGATACCGAAGACAGATGCAGGAAGCTCGATTGAGCCCGCTTTCGATCCGTCTTTCGTGAGTACATCCACAGTCATGAGTGTGTTCTTCTTAGAGCTTGACAATTTCTACTACTGAATTCATTGCGCCTGGAATGCTTCCCTTCACCAAGATGAGGTTCTGCTCAGGCATTACGCGGAGGATCGTCAGGTTGCGTATCGAGATCCTTGTTCCGCCCATTCGACCTGCCATTCGCATGCCCTTGAAGACACGTGATGGGTATGACGATGAACCGATAGAACCTGGGGCACGCGGGCGGTCTGATTGACCGTGTGTTGCCATACCAACACCACCGAAATGGTGACGGCGTACAACACCCTGGAAGCCCTTACCCTTGCTTGTTGCAGAGATCTTGATCTTATCGCCTTCGGCAAATGACTCTACCGTTACGATATCTCCGCTCTTGACCTTGTCAACAAGCTGACGGAACTCCTTCAGATGACGAGTTGCCTCGACATCATGCTTTGCAAAGTGACCGGCACGAGGACGGTTTACCTTACGTTCTGCGATTGGCTCGTATCCGATCTGGACCGAATTATAACCGTCGCGTTCTTTTGTTTTGATTTGGACTACTGGACAAGGTCCGGCTTCGATAACTGTGCATGGAACAAATGTCCCATCTTCAGTAAAGATGCTCGTCATACCCAATTTTCGTCCGAGGATTGCGCTCATTGCCCTCTGTTCTCCTAGACTTTCACTTCCACATCAACACCAGCCGGCAGCTCAAGGCGCATCAGCGCGTCGATCGTCTTCTGCGTACTGCTGAAGATGTCGATCACACGCTTGTGTACGCGAGCTTCGAATTGCTCACGGGACTTCTTGTCAACATGCGGTGAGCGAAGTACTGTATATACAGACCTCTCCGTTGGCAATGGTATCGGACCCGATACCACTGCGCCCGTCTGCTTGACTGTTCGGACGATGCGCTCTGCTGAACGATCAATCAGATTGTGATCGTACGAGCGAAGCTTGATGCGAATGCGTTGCGTTGCCACTCGGTAATACTCCTGGAATGATCCAACGTGGAGGTTGGTTTGTAGACAAAAACGAGGGAGGATTCATCATCCTCCCTCGAGGTTTGTCATCGGTATTTCTTACTCAACAATCGACGTTACAACACCGGCGCCTACAGTACGGCCACCTTCGCGGATAGCGAAGCGAAGACCTTCTTCCATAGCAACTGGTGTAATGAGAACTACTTCAAGGTTGTCAACATTGTCACCAGGCATGATCATCTCAACGCCTGATGGCAGATTGAGGATACCTGTTACGTCTGTTGTACGGAAGTAGAACTGCGGGCGGTAGTTCGTGAAGAATGGCGTGTGACGTCCGCCTTCTTCTTTCGTCAGAACGTATGCCTGCGCCTTGAACTTGTGGTGAGGTGTGATCGAACCTGGCTTGGCGATAACCATGCCGCGCTCGATTTCTTCCTTGTCCACGCCACGAAGGAGAAGTCCAACGTTGTCGCCTGCTTGACCTTCGTCAAGAAGCTTGCGGAACATTTCGATACCTGTTACCGTAGTCTTCTTCTGAAGACCGAAACCAACAAGTTCTACTTCTTCGTTAACCTTGACGATACCACGCTCGATACGGCCTGTTGCTACTGTACCACGACCCGTGATCGAGAATACGTCTTCAACTGGCATCAAGAATGGCTTATCTACATCACGAACTGGTGTTGGGATATAGTTGTCAACTGCATCCATAAGTTCAAAGATGCACTGCATGTCTGGCGAGTCTGGACCCGAACCTGATGCTGCTGCATCAAGCGCCTTGAGTGCTGAACCCTTGATGATCGGAATTTCGTCGCCAGGGAATTCGTACTTGCTGAGAAGTTCACGAAGTTCCATCTCAACGAGTTCTACGAGATCTGGATCTGCAATGTCAACCTTGTTCATGAATACCACGATACGCGGTACACCAACCTGGCGAGCCAAAAGGATGTGCTCACGTGTTTGTGGCATCGGTCCATCCGTAGCTGCACATACAAGGATAGCTCCGTCCATCTGCGCAGCACCGGTGATCATGTTCTTCACATAGTCAGCGTGGCCTGGGCAGTCAACGTGCGCGTAGTGACGATTTGCTGTCTCGTATTCTACGTGCGCAGTTGCGATCGTGATTCCACGTGCCTTCTCTTCAGGCGCGTTATCGATCGAATCGAATGAACGTTGTTGTGCAAGACCCTTCGATGCCAAGCACATTGTGATTGCTGCTGTAAGCGTTGTCTTACCATGGTCAACGTGACCAATCGTACCAACGTTTACGTGCGGTTTATTCCGCTCAAATTTCTCTTTGGCCATTTTGCCGACTCCTCAGAAATTCAGTGAGTGAGTGTGAAGAAAAAACATTTATAATCTGTGTTGTCTGTCTCGGTACGGACGTGCGGAACGGGACAGAAAACAAAGCTACGGAAAAAATCTGACGTAAATGCAATACGCGCCCCCTCCACACCAAATATATTTTCTTTGGCGGGCGCGCTGCGGCACTGACGCGTGGCCGGCTACAGGCTGGATAGCCCGTAGTTAGAACCGGCGCTGGGCTTGGTCGTATCCATGGAATTGCATGGTATACGCGCCTCTGCCCTGCGTTAGCGATCGCAACTGTGTTACGTAGCCGAATAGTTGGGACAGCGGCACCAGTGCCGTCACAACTTGCAGGATATCGCGCTGGGCTATGCCCTGCACCATCCCGCTTCGCGAGCTAAGGTCTGCTATGACCTCGCCCACATACTCCTCGGGCGTAACAACCTCGACCAGGAAGATCGGCTCCATGATGACAGGGTTTGCCATCCTGCAGGCGTCCTTCGCTGCTATCGAGCTGGCTACGGCATATGCCGTCTCCGTTGCGTCTTCTTCATTGTATGCCGAATCTACGAGGACGGCCATGATGTCAATCATGGGGTATCCCGAAATCGGTCCGACCTTAAGGGCTTCTATTGCGCCCTTCTCTGCACTCTTGACGTATAACTCCGGAAGTGTCGCTGGTGCGAGTTCATTCCTGAACTCGAGACCTTTTCCTGAGTCATTCGGTCGTAATTCTATGGTAACCTGACCAAACTGGTTCTTTCCAGCGTTGCTGCGAATGAACTTGCCTTCCGCTCTGGCGCTGGCGGTAATCGTTTCACGATAGGCCACCTGCGGTTTGCCAACTTTAACAGGAACGTTGAACTCTCGCTTCAAACGGTCTACGATGATCTCCAGATGGAGCTCTCCGACACCGCTGATGATGAGCTGCCCCGATTCTGCATCCGTATGGAACCGAAACGTCGGATCTTCTTCAGAGAGCCGATGTAAGGATTCCGTCAGTTTATCCTGATCCGCCAGAGTCCGCGCCTCAACCGCTTGGTTGATGACGGGATCTGAGAAACGAATGCTTTCGAGGAGAATGGGGTTCTTGGGATCACATAGCGTGTCGCCGGTACGCGTAAATCGCATCGACGGAATAGCTACGATATCACCTGCAAATGCGGCCTCAAGCTCTTCTCGCTTGTTGGCACTCATGCGCAGGATTTTACCCGCCCGTTCCTTCTTGTCGTTGGTAACGTTGTAAATCTGCTCGCCAGACTTGAGAACGCCAGAGTAGATGCGGATGAAGGTCAACCGCCCTACAAATGGGTCCGTTATGATCTTGAAGGCCAAGGCCGCAAAGGGCTCGGTGTCAAGGGGCTTGCGAGTAAGCATCACATCGTCGTTCTTCGCGTCATGCCCACTGGTTTGACCAACATCAGTAGGTGACGGCAGAAAGGCAACAACGGCATCAAGTAGCTGCTGCACGCCTTTGTTCTTGAAGGAGCTTCCACAGAATACCGGTGTGATTCGCAATCCGAGTGTGGCAGAACGTAATCCCGTTCGCAACTCGTCTGCTGTGATCTCATCGCCTGACAGGTAACGCTCAAGTAGGACGTCGTCCTGTTCAGCAACAACCTCTACCAGCTCCTGCCTCGCCTGCTCAACGCTGGCTTTCATGTCTTCTGGAATGTCACACTCTTGGAAGTGCTCCCCATTCTGATCATCGAACACGATGGCCTTCCGCTCCAACAAATCAACAACACCCTTGAATGTGTCCTCAGCACCCAGCGGCAGCTGAACTGCCACCGGCCGTGCCCCAAGCCGCGTTCTCATCATGTCTACAACACGCGAGAAGTTCGCTCCTATGCGATCCATTTTGTTGACAAATGCGATCCTCGGCACGTTGTACTGGTTTGCCTGATGCCATACCGTTTCCGATTGTGGCTCTACTCCAGCAACTGCACAAAACAAGGCTATTGACCCATCAAGTACCCGCAGTGAACGCTGTACTTCTGCCGTAAAATCAACGTGGCCGGGCGTATCGATGATGTTGATCGTGTAACCCTTCCACGCACAGGATACGGCGGCCGAGGTGATGGTGATTCCTCGCTCTTTTTCCTGCTCCATGTAGTCTGTAAACGCCGTGCCTTCGTGCACTTCGCCCATTCTATGGAGCACTCCTGTGTAATACAATATGCGTTCTGTCGTTGTGGTCTTCCCGGCATCAATGTGAGCCATGATACCAATATTCCGCACAAGGTCTATGGGAACAGAACGCGTCATGTTGTCAGTGTGTCAAAGAACAAGTTTCCGTCTTACCAACGGAAGTGTGCAAATGCGCGGTTAGCGTCAGCCATACGGTGCATTTCATCACGACGCTTGATAGCGCCCCCTTCACCATTGGCTGCAGCTAGCAGCTCACTGGCGAGCTTTTGTGCCATCGAACGGTCGCGACGCTCAGAAGCGTACTTCTTGATCCAGCGGATCGCAAGTGCACCACGACGCTCTTCACGTACTTCCATCGGAACTTGGTACGTAGCACCGCCAACACGACGCGGACGGATCTCGATCGCCGGCGCTGCATTCTGCATGGCCTTGCGGAAGATCTCGAGCGGATCTTGCTCTGTCTTCTTACTAACGATATCAAGGGCTTCGTACACGAGACGACGTGCCGTGTTCTTCTTACCCTGAATCATAATGTTGTTTACAAACTTTGCGACCATCACGTCGTTAAAACGCGGGTCTGCCATGGTACGGCGTTTATCTGCACGCTTCTTACGCATCTTCTACTCCTTACTTCTTTCCAGCCGGTGCAGCACCAGCCTTTGGCTTCTTCGCGCCATACTTTGAACGAGCTTGCTTGCGGTTGGCAACGCCCTGTGTATCAGCCGATCCACGGATGATGTGGTAACGAACACCCGGAAGGTCCTTCACACGACCACCACGGATCAGTACGATCGAGTGCTCCTGTAGGTTATGACCTTCACCTGGAATGTATGCCGTTACTTCGATGCCATTCGAAAGGCGCACACGGGCAACCTTACGAAGAGCTGAGTTAGGCTTCTTCGGTGTTGTTGTATATACACGCGTACATACACCGCGCTTCTGCGGGCATGATTGAAGAGCAGGTGATTTGCTCTTCTCGGTGATTGCGAGACGTCCTTTACGGACAAGCTGACTGATCGTAGGCATTGCGTTCTGCCGTTTCTAATGAAGTTGTTATTCTAGACGGGTGAAGGCGCCCGGGGGACCCAGACGCCGACAGAGCCTGCAAAAGTAGGAGTCAAACCTGTTTTTACCAAATCTGACCGATAGTTCGTGTGGATTACTTGCCTTCGGCGCGTTTCTTTTGGTATTCCTTGACCATCTCCTCCTGGATGTTACGAGGAACCGGCTGGTACTTCGCAAACTCCATCGAGAACTCGCCCTTACCCTGGGTAACCGAGCGAAGGTCTGTAGAATAACCGAACATTTCCGACAATGGCACTTCTGATTCAACCGTTACGTAGCCTGCGTCTGACTCCGTGCCCATGATCACGCCACGACGCTGGTTGATCTGACCGATCACCGTGCCCTGGAATTCTTCTGGGGCAGACACTTCGAGCTTCATGATCGGCTCGAGAATCGTTGGCTTTGCACTTGAATATGCTTCACGGAAGGCCATAATAGCGGCCGTCTTGAAGGCCATTTCCGAAGAGTCAACCGGGTGCTGTGCACCGTCGTTCAGGATTACTCGAACGCCCACAACAGGCTGTCCGATAAGCGATCCCTCAACAACAGCTTCCTTAAAGCCCTTATCGCAGGCAGGGATGTATTCGCGCGGAATAACGCCGCCTACGATCTCGTCGACGAATTCGTAGGTATTTACTGCATCGGCTGGAAGTGGCTCGATATAGCCGCCAACACGACCGAACTGACCCGATCCACCGGTCTGCTTCTTGTGTGTGTAGTTGTAGTCGGAACGCTGAGAAATCGTTTCACGGAAGGCAACCTTCGGACGTCCAACGATGATCTCGGTGTTGTACTCACGGCGGATACGCTCGATGTAGATCTCAAGGTGGAGCTCGCCCATGCCCTTGATGATGGTTTCGCCCGACTCTTCGTCACGCATCACGCGGAACGTTGGGTCTTCCTTCGTAAAACGGTTCAGGGCCTTCGAGAAGTTTACCTGACCAGCCTTATCCTTCGGAGAAACAGCCAATTCAATAACCGGATCCGGAACGAACATCGACGTCATCGAGAAACGCACATTGCCATCTGTGAATGTATCGCCCGAGGCGCAATCCACACCGAACATGGCAATGATGTCTCCACATACCGCTTCTTCGATATCGTGCATTTCGTTCGAGTGCATACGCGCCAAACGCGGCACCTTAAGCTTCTTACCGTTTGCGATGTTGATGATTGAGTCGCCCTTCTTAACGGTGCCCTGGTAGATACGCATGTACGTAAGCTGACCGTAGCGGCCGTCCTCAAGCTTGAAGGCAAGCATCACAAGGGGCTTCGATGGGTCGTTCGCAAGCGTCATCCTGGCTTCGTTGTTGTCCTGGTCCAGTGCTTCGTTCTTGACTTCCGCAGGCTCCGGCAGGAACGTTACAACGCCGTCAAGCATCGTCTGAACACCCTTGTTCTTGTATGCAGAACCGCAGAATACAGGAGTCATCTGAAGCGACAGCGTACCCTTGCGGATGGCACGATTGAGCAGCCCTGCTTCGATCTGCTCGTCCATCAGGAACTTCTCCATCAGCTCGTCATCAAAGTCAGCAGCTACTTCTACAAGCTTGTGACGCAGCTCTTTTGCCTTGCCCTCAAGTTCTGCTGGGATGCCTTCCTTGCGGATATCCGAGCCCCCTTCGCCTTCGAAGTATACGGCCTCCATGTTCACGAGGTCGATCACACCTTCAAGCTTGTCCTCCAAGCCGATCGGATACGTCACAAACGCAGGGTTGTGCGCAAGCTTCTCACGCAATTGGTCTGCAACACGGTCTGGATTTGCTCCCTGGCGGTCGCACTTGTTGATGAAGGCCAAACGCGGAACGCTGTAACGGCGCATCTGACGGTCAACAGTGATGGACTGCGACTGAACACCGGCTACCGAACACAGCACGAGCACAGCGCCGTCGAGAACGCGGAGTGCGCGTTCTACTTCCACCGTAAAGTCAACGTGACCCGGAGTGTCGATAAGGTTGATGTTATAATCGCCCCACGTGCAATACGTGGCCGCCGATTGAATGGTAATTCCCTTTTCGCGCTCGAGATCCATCGAGTCCATCTTAGCGCCAACGCCGTCCTTACCGCGCACTTCATGAATTGCGTGGATTTTGCCTGTATAGTACAGGATGCGCTCCGACAGGGTGGTTTTACCCGAGTCGATGTGCGCCGAGATCCCAATGTTGCGAACCTTTGACAGGTCAGACATGATACTTCACCAATGATGTTGTTAAAATTCGACAGTAGTAACGCCGCATCGCTACCCATGCTTTTGGTGCACTGCGGCAAAGACCACAAATATAAGGGGGTCTAGTCCTTATCACCAAGACTCATTCTGCGCAGAGCCGGGTTCTTGATGGCCGTTAGGAAGACGACCGCCAGGGTTGCCAGACCGCCCAGATAGACCGAGGGTACGACACCCAACACTCTTGCGGCAACGCCGCTCTCGACAGCCCCGAGCTCATTGCTACTGGAGATGAACATGGTATTGGCGGCCGCAACACGGCCCTTCATGTCTTCCGGGGTCTCCAGCTGCAGAATCGTATGACGCACAATCACGCTCACAGCATCAAATGCTCCAGCAAGCAGCAAGAGTGAGAACGACAGCCAGAACGCTGTGCTGCTGGCGAAACCCAGTATGCAGAGACCAAAGCCGGCCACGGCCCAAAGGAGCTGACGTCCGGCATTCCTGCCCAGGGGCTTCCACGATAACAGGGCCATCATGATGATGCTCCCAATACTCATCGATGCACGCAGCAACCCAAGCCCCTTCTGATCGACAAACAGAATGTCCTTGGCAAACACCGGCAAGAGTGCCACCACCCCCCCAAAGAGCACTGCCAATAGGTCAAGCGATAATGCCCCCAAAATCACCGGCTTTGAAAAGATAAAGCGCACCCCCAACGTTAGATCTTCGATCATCGTAGCCGTCTTCTCCTGCTTTACAGGGGGCTTTGCAGTGATCCAGAGCAGCCCGCAGGACCCCAAGAGCATCAACGTCAAGACAGCGTATGATGCGACTTCCACGTCGTAAAGCCCATAGAGGAAGCCGCCTACGAGTGGACCACTGAGCATGGCAGATTGCCACATGGTACTGCTCAGGGCAGAGGCTCTGGCAATATTCTCTCGCGGCACAATGCGACCTAGCGTGCTGAACATTGCCGGGCTGTACATGGCCCTAGCCGTTCCGTTAAGCATGATCATCACGAGCAGACTCCACATAATGCCACTTGTGCCCCAAAGCTGCAGTGCTGAGTCGTGGACCAAGTAGCAGGTTCCAGCCGCAGAAACAATGATGAGCACGATAGCTGCCACCATGGCCTTCCGTTTATCCCATTTATCAACCCAGTAACCCGTGGGAAGAGCCAGTCCTATTGCTGGGATTGCTTCTGCCAACCCGATAAGTGCCAATGTTAAGGGGTCGTGCGTAAGCGAATAGGCATACCACCCTACGATCAGACCCTGCATGTGCCAACCGGTTGCGATAAAAAAGCGTAGGTGCAGGAATGCTAAAAACTCCCCCGGATTGGGAGTTATTGCGCTAGCTTTGCTATGGAAGTACGTTAACACGCTTAGGCCTTTGAGCTCGGCAAAACTCGCGATTTTCTCTTGAATCGATTTATGAAGATATCACGCTGCTCTGCACCAGCGGTAATCGCCGTCGTGGCAGCCTTTCTTGTGCTCGCCACAAGCGCTCTCTTGTCTGCCCAAGGAGTGCTTGACGAGGGCCAGCATTTTCTTGCCGGCTTTATCCATCCAGAGCGTGCGCCCGGCGAGCCCCTTTCCAAAGATGCCTACCGAATCATCGTTGCATCACGCTTTGCAGCACGAGCACGTGTGGCCGGAAGAGAGGTTATGATCCAGCCGAACTCTGCGGTAGAAGTTATTGTCGACAGTTGCGATGTTGCTCTCGTTACAAGCGACAAACCCATCACGGTTTCAACACGCATTCTCATGCAGGGTAACGGCGAACAAGCAGTGCAGATTCCAACGTTTGCATGGGGCACACGATATCATGCATTTTCTTGGTGGACAGATAGATACGGACTCGAAGCAATGCATTATGCATTTGCCAAACGGCTCGTCATAGCTCGGGAAGACAATACCGTCGTAGATATCGCTGGTAAATCAGGCTTGCTTCAACTCAGGCTTGATGCAGGTGAGTATCGATACGTGCCCGTCTATCTCGATACCGTTTCGATACGCGACAGTGCATCCGATCTTACAGGCGAGTACTTCAAAGCAAACAAGCCGATCATGGTCATCTCGGGTCATGCAAAGGCAGCAGTGCTCGAACATCCTGATGCCCTTCCTGCAAGCGGACCATACGCACGTCCAGCCAACCGTACACGCGGCACGTTGATGGAGTCAATGATTCCAGTCGAGCATGCCAGTACGTCATTCATCACTGTCCCATTTCAGTATTCACCAACGCGCAAGCGGGGCCAGGACAACTCGGAGGTGGGCATAGGGGATGATCGCGGCGATGTTATTCGTTTTATTGGAACAACAACGCCGGCCGTACTTTCTTACAAAACCGATACTGGCGATGTGATCGTAGACACGATCGGAGCTGGAGAGGTTTACACTGCGCGTACAGTCGAAACAGCTCGCCATTGGAATGCATCTCGACAAGTTTTATGCGCGCAGTATGGAAAGTCGTATGGCCACATCACCTCGCAAGCAACACTTCCCGAGGATGATCCATCAACAGATGCTGGACTGCCAATGCTCGTGAGCATCCCTGGCACGAATCAGTGGACATCTCATGCAGCATTCACGTGTCCGCAAGATCTGATTAGTTATGTCACGATTGTTGCCCAGCAAGAACATGTCGGATCCATCTACCTAGACGGGAAATCGATCTCCAGCACAATGAACATCAGCCCCATTGCTGGCGGCACCTACGTATCTGCCCGCAGCATGGTCAGTGCTGGCAGTCACGCAGTTACGACCACCTCTGCCGATGCAACATTCATGACGCTGACATACGGCAACCTTGACGGACTCCAGTTGTGCAATGCATACGCGAGCACATGTGGAGTTAGCCTTCAGCATCCGTGCATCGACAGCATAAGCGTTGCAACGCAATTGTATACAGACTCTGCACGTGTAACGTTTACACCAGTTGCACTTGAGGCATGCGAAGAGATAGGCATCGCCATGGTGTACGAATCAGCTTCATACAATTGCTCAACACGCATTGAGGGCGGTACAGTGCACGTTGTGAAAGAGAATTCAGCGGACTCTGCATACGCCATTGTTACATGCGTTACTCTGCATGGAAGTACAAGATCGCATCGAGTGTGGTTAGAAGCTCCAACCAGCGTGCAGAGTAACAATGGGATCGCCGCACAAGCATGCGTGTATCCCAATCCATGCAGCTCGATGCTCTCAATCAAATGCAGCAGCACAGACTCACACTGCAACCAAATACAACTGCGTGATGTGTTTGGTACTGTGTACATGTTTAGCTGCGAGAACAAACCGACTCACCTGATTGACGTGTCAACATTGATGCAAGGCATGCACATACTCGTGCACAATTCGCATACTACTCCGGTGATGGTTGTCCGATGACCATACCACTAAATGCCTACTTTTGGGTATAGTTCTACGACAATCTGAACATGTATATTTATTTGGCAGCTGCACTGCCGTTTTCATAGCGTAGTCGACATTGTAAATACGTATACGACATTCTACCTCTCTGCTTAATGCGAGAAGAACATTCTCGTATGTTGGAACTGTTCGCCAATGGTGATAAGAAAGGTAGCGATTATGGTTTGTGTAACACCTGAGTGTATGAAATGTGGTTCTCGTCTGCAGAACGGCCTTCTCGAGATCGGCGTCGATGGCGCCATGCAGGTAACGCAGACAAAGCAGACATCGGTATACAAACGAGGGGCATCAATCTATGAGCATGGGCAGTATCCTCACGGTGTTTACTGCGTTCACCATGGTCACGCCAAGATCGTACGATCCGCTGATGATGGCAGAGACCATATCGTTCGATTTGCAAAACGCGGCGACATCATCGGTTACAGCTCATTGCTCACAAATGAAAAGTACGCTACAAGTTGCGTAGCGCTTGATGATTCGATCGTATGTTCCATACCTGCTCCTGTTTTGTTTCATCACATACGCGAGAACCCACGTCTCGCGCTTCACGTGATGCATCAGCTGTCAGTAGAGGTGCACGACGCCCAACGACAGATCGTTGAACTGGCCCACAAATCGATCCGTGAACGCTTAGCAGAAACGCTGCTTATTCTTAAGGAAGTCTTTGGTTTGGCGGCTGATGGCCTAACGCTTGCCAGCCCCTTAACACGAGAAGAAATCGCATCGGTCGTTGGTACTGCGCCCGAGAGCGTCATTAGAGCTTTGTCGGAGTTCAAAGCAGATAAGCTGATCACGACGAACGGCAGAACGATCAAGCTGATGAATCCAAAAGGACTCGCGCGCATCGCGAACATTCACGATTAAAGTTTACAACCCTGACGAATGTCATAGTCTCCGAATACGTACGGTGCGAGATTGCACACATAGGGATTATCTCATCACAATTCTCAAGGGTGTTCCAATGCGTACAATTCCCCAACAACCATCGGCAGAACACATCTCGCCGATCATCGACCAGCACGATGCGCAAGCATCACGAGCGCTGATGTTGCGCGAGATGCGCTACACAGGTGTTTTGAAGCACGTAGCAGAAGACTTGGCAAAGCTCGAATCTGCCCTCCCTCACGAGCATCGCATTACTGCCAAGCGCCTGCAGCGCGAGGTAGGCGAAGTTCTTGAAACAGATTCTATGGCCTATGTCGAGCAGATCATGGAATCTATGCACGACGGTTACCTGCGTCGTCTTGCACAGGATTTCCCAACACTCACACCAACAGAGCTGCGCATGGCGGCCTTTCTACGCCTACCTATGCCGTCCAAGGAAATCGCGTCAATGTTCTCCTGTTCGGTACGCAGCGTTGAGAAGCACCGCGAGCGCATGCGCAAAAAATTCCACCTCGCGCCACATGAAAGCCTGACGATGTTTCTGGCTTCGCGAGTTTGAGAAGCGTTAGACCGAAAGTCTGAAGAGTTTGTAAATTTGTCCTGCTGCTTGCCGTAATTCTCGGCATCAGCAGGACATTTCTCTTGGAGCATACATTATGGCTAAAACAGCATTACGCGTTTCAACGTCACGCTCTTCTGTTAACTGGAAGAGCCCATGGAACAAACAGCACTACACATACCTGGGTGGTGCAATCGCTGTTATCGTAGCTGGGTTTCTGCTTCTTGCAAAGGGCATGTACTCAACATGGGACGATCCACTTTCTGTGGACGTAGCCCCAGTTGTGCTGGTGGTTGGATACTGCATCCTTGTGCCGCTTGCTATCATGCGGAGGAACTCTTCCGATTCAACTTCTAACGAAGGGTGAGCCCCATGCCGTCTACAATGGGCGGGGTAGATATCAACACCATCTGCGATCTTGGCGGCACACCTGTCTACGTCTACAATGCGGAAGTAATTGCGCGTAACGTCTACCGTCTCAACGAGGCATTCTCGCGCATTCCCGCCAGGTTTATGTATGCCTGCAAGGCCCTGACCAATACGTCTATCCTGCGTCTGATGAAGTCCCTTGGCACTGGACTCGATACTGTTTCTATCCAAGAGGTTCATCGCGGATTACGCGCTGGATTTGCTGCCAACGAGATCCTGTTCACGCCCAACATGATCTCATTTGAGGAGATCAAGGAGGCAGTTGCACTCGGCGTTCACATCAACATCGATACCATCTCCGTTCTTGAACGTTTCGGACACGAATACGCCAGCTCGGTTCCAGTGTGCATTCGTGTTAACCCACACATCATGGCAGGGGGCAACGAGCGGATCAGCACTGGACATATTGATTCGAAGTTCGGCATCTCGATTCATCAGATGCGCCATGTGCTTCGTGTTGTAAAGTCCCAGAATCTGCGCATAAACGGACTTCACATGCATACGGGTAGCGATATTCTTGATGCAGATGTATTCCTGCAGGGGGCTGAAATGCTCTTTGAGATCGCCGAGGACTTCCCTGATCTTGAGTTCGTTGATTTTGGATCAGGTTTCAAGGTTGCCTACAAGCCAGATGATATCTCAACAGACATTGAAGACCTTGCCGCTAAGCTATCCGATCGAGTTCTTGCTTTTAATGCAACGCGCCCAAAGCCAATCGAGATATGGTTTGAGCCCGGCAAGTTTCTCGTCAGCGAATCAGGCACATTGCTGGCACGTGTAAACGTGATCAAGCAAACCACCGCCACAGTGTTTGCAGGTGTCGACACAGGTCTTAATCATTTGATCCGTCCGATGCTCTACAACGCTTATCACCATATCACCAATGCAACAAACCCGAACGGCACACCGCGGGTATATACTGTTGTTGGGTATATCTGTGAGACAGACACTTTTGGGTGGGACAGAAAGATTGCTGAGATACGCGAGGGCGACATTTTGGCCTTTGCAAATGCCGGCGCATACGGCATGATGATGGCCAGCAACTACAACAGCAGACTCCGACCTGCAGAGGTGCTCGTGCATAACGGCAAAGCGTCTCTGATCCGCAGACCAGAGACGCTTGATGATGTTCTTGCAACAGAGATCGACGTCGAACTTTAGAAGTTCAGACTTACTCCAAGACTGTAACCAGTAACGTTCATTGGAGCTGCCGTTTCGAAAGGCCAATTCATCTGGTTCTTGCGCAGAGTCTTAAAGCCGTAAGCAACCGCATTGCGCAGTACAAAATTCATGATCGGTAACGACGACGGCGATGCCTTACCAAAGGCCTTAACAGAGGCCATAACAATGCCGTCTGCAATTCCTTCAATCAGCTCGCTACCACCCCAATACCAGAACATGTGGCGTGGGTAGATCTGCGACCACGTGTAGCTCGCACGCACACTCAGCGGCTTGATGATTTGGAACTCAATCGTTGGACTCATCATAGCGCCAAAGCGAATGTTGCCCGTAAAGTCACGAATCGTTTGTCGCGCCTCGCCAGAAATATCATTGTCGAACGAAATCGGATCTACGCTGGACCAAACAGACTTCTTGGCTACCAGGAACTTCAATGCACTGCCACTGCCCAGCTTGTATCCGTAGCCTGATTCATCGATAAATCCGAACGTATAAAGGTTCATCGACGTCGTTGTTGCGTTTACGATTGAATCATCGATCGGTGTAAGACCAGCAACCGGCTTGGCGGCTCCATAGTTAAAGAATAACCCGTTGTTCTGATATCGAACGATGCTTTGGTTATCGCGAATACTGCGGGAATCCTCCATACCAACAGATGCACCGTAGACAGCAATTGGATTCACTGTGCCGGTCAATCCCTTGCGCGAAAAATCTACTGTACCATACAGCGCCTGCAATCTCGGGCTACGAGACCGAAGCATACGGTCTGGATGGTCATCAAAGAACATTTCCATCAGCGAATCAAGCTGATCTGTGGTGTCCTTCTGCATGGCCTTCGCTGCTGGCGAAAGCAGGCAGGCAAGTGTGATTGCAACGATAAACATCTTCATAAATACTGCCTTTCGAATGTGCCCATGGTCGTTGTGACAAAACGATCTATTCAGAAGTTTCACCGTCGGATGAAGACTTCTTCCGGCGGCTTCGCATCTTGCGTTCCTGAGGTTTGTTTTCGTCAAGGTTCTCCTTGAACACGTAGATGTCTGAAGCATATGCCTTAGATCTGTGCTCGTCGGTGTCTCGTTTCCGGACAGGTCCAGACGACGATGAGAATCCCTCTCGACGGCGTCCACCGCCCATGCCGCGTCCACCACCAGCACTTGGTCCAGAACGTCTGCCACCCTGAGCACCGCCCCGCCCGCCGCGTCCTGGCGGTCTGCCGCCTTTCCCGCGTAGGGATGGCGATTCGTTGGTAAGGGGCTGGCGTTCATCCCCATCGCGGTAACGCTCGCGTGGCGAGCGGTCATCACGCTGCGGACGTTGGTCGTTACCGTAACGACGGCCTGCAGGACGTGGCCCCCTATCATCACGACGGTCTGGGCGTGGCCCCCTATCATCACGACGCTCTGGGCGTGGCCCCCTGTCATCACGACGCTCTGGGCGTGGCCCCCTGTCATCACGACGCTCTGGGCGTGGCCCTCTGTCATCTCGACGAGCAGAGTATGGCCCTCGATCATCTCGACGCTCTGGGCGTGGCCCTCTGTCATCTCGACGCTCTGGGCGTGGCACTCTGTCATCACGACGCTCTGGGCG
>JBKCLO010000183.1:0-1212 GCA_046300675.1 Ignavibacteria bacterium | reverse complement strand
TAATATCGTGATGAACGGTGTCGATGCCGATGCTACGCCAACATATGTTTTGACGATCACCGATCCATCGGCAACGCCAGGCAATGCAGTGCGTAAGACTCTGATGTCGGGTACAGCAGATCAGGGTGTGATCTACACGAGCGGACAGTACCTTCTGGGTGGCACAGGCAATACAGCAGTACCATTCCAGACAAACCGCTTCATCAATATCAATGCAAGCAACCTGAGCATCACAGCAGATGGCGGTAATAACACTCCAGTGCTTGTCTCAGGGGGAGCAAACAGTGGAGTTGCACTAACGTCAAACGGCTCGGGCGATGTAACGCTGACATCAGCTGATGATATCACAGCAACAGCAACAGATGCCTTGACATTGGCATCAGCAACAACAAACGTAAACACAGCCTCTGGCAACGTCAACCTTGGTAATGCCTCAGGTACGAATGCAGTACTTGGAACGACATCTATCACAGGAGCAACGACGGTTGTAGGCGCAACAAACGTCAACGCCACAGGCACGGCAAACACGTCAATCGGAAACTCAACAGGCACGATAGCCCTTACGGGTTCAACGATCACAGCCACGGGTTCAACAACGATTGCCGGCACGCTGACGCAGACAGATGCAACCAAGCAAGTAACATTTGGCGGCAATGTCGATGCGAACAAGGGTCTTGATATCAAAGGTGCAGATCTTACAGTAAATGATGGAACATCAAATGTATTTACTGTAGATGATGCTACTGGTAATACTGCTGTTGGCGGTGTGCTTGATGTTAATGGGAATACAAATATTACCGGTGATCTTGACGTAAACACTGGCCAGTTTACGGTTGATGCTTCAACAGGTAACGTAACAACAGCTGGCAACATTAACGCAGATGGTAATCTGACGGTTAACGGCAACTCAACGCTTGGAACAAGCGCAACAGGAGATAACATCACGGTTACCGGTGTTACCTCGGTAACAGGTGTAACAACGATCAACACAACAGGTGATGCCAACACATCGATCGGAAACTCTGCAACGGGTACGAACTCATCGATCACGTTGGGTGTCGGCACGGCGGGTAATATCGTGATGAACGGTGTCGATGCCGATGCTACGCCAACATATGTTTTGACGATCACCGATCCATCGGCAACGCCAGGCAATGCAGTGCGTAAGACTCTGATGTCGGGTACAGCAGATCAGGGTGTGATCTACACGAG
>JBKCLO010000182.1:0-3673 GCA_046300675.1 Ignavibacteria bacterium | reverse complement strand
TCTTTATCCCATACACCGTCACATGGCCCTCTCCCACTCGTGCAACGATAATCACGCCGGGTTGGCCCCCTTCGATGAATGTGAGGCGCGAGCGGACAGCTTCGGGGTCTTTATCCCAACCGCGCTTCTTGATTACGGTGTCTGCGCCCCACCCATATTCGTAGATGCGATCCTGCATGCGCCGCTCCGAGGCGCCATCGTCCATGTGCAGGATTCGATACGATGTATACCACGGCGAGGCAGAGGGCTCCTGGTCTGCTATTCCATATCCGATGCGCGGGTCTAGCGGACGCATGTTGTGCTCTTCGAAGAACTGGGTTAACAGACCTGATGCGATCAGCGCATTGTGTGGTTCGATGATGAACGCTTCCCCGGGCCAGGGCCCGGGGCCATTACCAAGCGCCCCGGGCTGTCGCCCTGGGGCATACCTTGTTTCTCCGGGCCAAGGCCCGGAGCCATTGAGCAACACAACCATTGTTGTTGTTTCCGGGCGTCCACGCCACAAAATGCGTTCGCGGCATTCGCGGCCGAATCCGATGTATTCGGAGGTGTATTCGGGGGCATCAACGATATCGCCGGGACCCACTTTGATGCCTACGAGAGGGGCATTGGGAATGCTGACAAGAGGGGGCTCGTATTCTGCTGCGCTGCGTTTGCGCTGCTGCAGTTCCCTGCGCGAGGGATCGGCCCAGATGCCATCGGCAACTGCGGCATGCCGGCCCGTCCAGCGGTCGTTGATGCATGTTACGTTGAGCGCTCCGGCCCGACGCAGGTTTCCGGCCGAGCATGCATGGATGAGAGGGTCGGCCTCGTAGGACGTAACGCGCGATGCCACACGTGAGAGTGCAAGTGTGTCGAGGGCGGCACCTGTACAGATCTCGAGCACGTGCTCGCATCCTGTAAATGCTTGAGCATGGTAGGCAGCAATGTCGGGATGCGTTGATTGCTCGGCCATTTGGTTGGTAAACAGCCAGCCATGACGGCGTTTGCCAAGACGGTCGGCGCGCATTGTGCCGGTGGCTAGTTCAACAAGCATCCTGGTGCGGTCTGCCTGCCCCTTACAGATGTGTGTGCGAACACGGTCAACAATTGCAGGGGTTACAACCGATTGGTTGGAACGGAGCTCATCGATCACGCGTTCTACGTGGTCTACGACCTCGTCGGAGAGAAGATATTCACCGTCTGCAAATGCTGTCATCAAAAAGCCCGATATTTGCACGTGCATCTGCACATCACAAACGCACAATTACGAGAAAGATCGTTCTATGAGCACCAACGTCCTCGAGCAGCAACTTCACGGAATGGGGTTGCACAACCTTGGCGACATTCACTACAACCTCACTGCACCTGAGCTTGTTGAGCATGCTCTGAGCTTTGAAGAAGGAATCCTCTCGGAGCACGGCGCGCTGTGCGTAAACTCTGTGCCGTACACCGGACGCCGGGCGAACGACAAGTTTGTGGTTGAAGAAGACGACACCAAGGGCGACGTATGGTGGGGCAAGGTTAACAAACCTTTTGCAGAGGACAAGTTCAACGCGCTCAAGACGCGCGTGTTTGCCTACCTGCAGGGACGCGACGTTTACGTGCAAGACCTGATCGCAGGCGCAGACCCAACGTACAAGCTGCCTGTGCGCTTTATCCAGGAAGAAGCCTACCATTCGTTGTTCGTGCAGAACATGTTCATCAAGGCTTCGGAAGAAGAGCTCGAAAACTTCCTGCCCGGCTTTACGGTGGTAACCGTGCCTGGGTTTAAGTCAATCCCAGAGATCGATGGCACACTGAGCGAAGTGTTCATCATGCTGAGCTTCAAGCAAAAGCTCGTGCTTATCGGTGGCACTAGCTATGCCGGTGAAAACAAGAAGTCGATCTTTACGGTCCTGAACTACCTGATGCCAAAGCTCGGTGTTATGTCGATGCACTGCTCGGCAAACATCGGCAAGGACGGAGACACCGCACTGTTCTTTGGTCTCTCCGGTACAGGCAAGACAACGCTCTCAACAGACCCAGAGCGCGCGCTCATCGGCGACGACGAGCACGGCTGGAGCAATGATGGCGTGTTCAATTATGAAGGGGGCTGTTACGCCAAGGTGATCAACCTGAATGCAGAAGCAGAGCCGATCATCTATGGTCTTACACGCACGTTCGGCACGATCCTTGAGAATGTAGACATCGACGAGAACACACGCGTGATCGATCTCGATTCGCAGGTTTACACCGAGAACACACGTGCATCATATACGCGCGAGCACATTCCGAACATTGCACCAGACAATCGTGGCGGTCATCCAAACAACGTTGTCTTCCTCACAGCTGATGCATTCGGCGTTATGCCGCCAATCGCAAAGCTTACACCAGAGCAGGCGATGTATCACTTCCTCTCCGGCTACACAGCAAAGGTTGCCGGCACAGAAGCAGGCGTGAAGGAACCATCAGCTACGTTCTCTACGTGCTTCGGAGCCCCGTTCATGGTGCATCATCCAAGCGTGTATGCAAACCTGCTGCGCGATAAGATCAACACACACGGCTCTACCGTATGGCTTGTGAACACAGGCTGGAGCGGCGGACCCTACGGCGTCGGCAGCCGCATGAAGATCAAGCACACACGTGCCATGCTGCGCGCAGCACTCAATGGCGATCTCAACAATGTTGAGTTTGTGAAGGACTCGTTCTTCAACCTCAGCATCCCAACATCATGCCCAGACGTTCCGGCAGAAGTGCTCAACCCACGCAACACGTGGGCAGACACAGCAGCCTACGACAAGCAAGCACAGCACCTCGTTGAACTCTTCGAAGAGAATTTCAAGCAGTTCGCCGACAGCGTCGATGAACATGTTGTGAAGGCGATGAAGGGGTGATTACCAATGACAAATGACCAATGACCAATGACTAATTGCTGGAAATTGGTCATGCTCGCGAATGCGGGTCTCCAGAAAACGAATCAAACAACAAAGCGGATGCTCGCCAATGGTGTGCATCCGCTTTCTCATTGTTGGTGACTCCTGATATACTCGTCTCTTACCCAAACCGATCGAGTGTGGCAAACCAGCCGCGGCGTCCGTAGGCAGAGAACGAGTGCATAAGGATCTCGTCTTCGTCGGAGGGCATGGTAAGGGGCAGTGGGTGTGGGTAGACAACGTCGAAGACGTGACTCCAGAGAAGGAAGTTCACAACGTGAACGTGATATCCTTCGTCGGCCGGGTCGATGATGTCGTCGCTTACCACAACTGTGCGCACAAGGTAACTCTCGCCCTCTTCTGAGATGTCGCACAAGTACACGGGCTCGCCTGACCAACTGCGAGCAAAGGTGATCACGCGGTCGTCGATCACGATGTCCCATTTCTCTTCCATGGTAGACGCGCGGAACAGCACACCTCGATCCGGTAGCGTGCGCGACTCTTTGGGATAGGTCATATCCACGTCATACTTGACTGGATTTGTCGGGTGCTTGCCAAACAAATGGGTACCGTCAGAATCTCGTGTTGACATAAACAACTCGGCCACTTCGTGCGACGGTGATGAGGCTACCATAGTTGTGGCAATTGCCCGACAATCAAACACGCGCACGCCAAATGGAGAGTTTGCTGCCTCGATCCATCGAGGCTCCAAGGAAGATTCGAGTGTGCTCATGTGTGCAATCTATACGTATTCGCACTTTCTGTCCCTCTCGTCCCTC
>JBKCLO010000181.1:0-76170 GCA_046300675.1 Ignavibacteria bacterium | reverse complement strand
GCCTGCTTGCGGTCGCCAAGGTAGAGGCGCAACTTCTCAAGTTCCATCGTAAGGTCGCGCAGGGAAGAGCCGCACCTCGTTATAAAGAACTCTGGAGCAGATGCAGGCAGGATCAATCCGTCATCTGCCGCCCGACGCTGCAGCCATTGCATTGCCTGTGGTTCCTTCAGCAGAGGATACTCCGACCACGAGGCCTTTTGTATCAGCAATGGGAACGGGTACTTCAGGGCACTGATCTTCTTGCCTGCGGCTGCCGCGTTCCTTGTAACGCGCGCCCCCAGACCGTCGGCAGCAGGAAGCGAGGCAGTGAGCAAGAGAAAGGTTGAGGTGTTTGGCTCGGCAAGGTATTGTGCCAAATTGTCTGCGGACTTCTTACCCTTTGCGGCCGACATCTTGTCTGCGCGCCGAACCCAGATCACGCGCTGCTCGGACATCATCGGATACGACCGTGCTATCGAAAGCACTGCATCCAAACTTGTTTGTTCGCCATCCAAGACGTCGCTGTTCATACCCGTTGCATCTAAGGCGCAAGCGGCGTCGTACAACTTGCGAGCATCCTGCTCGACAAGAAAGTCCTCTGCTCCGAAGAGCAGCAGTACAGGGGGGAACTTCCGTGTCGATATGATCTCGTTAATCATCGCTGACTCGTCTTAGGATCAAATGCATCGCGAAGGCCATCGCCAAAAATGTTCAGCACAAGAACTCCGAGTGCCATAGCTATGCTCGGAAAGAGCGTCATCCCCCAGTTCGTACCAAGCGCGATATAGCCGTAACCATCCTTGATCATCTGTCCCCACGATGGAGTAGGGGGCTGCACACCCAAACCAATAAAACTCAGCGATGCCTCGGCGATGATGGCCGTTGCAAATCCAGCCGACGAAAGCACGATGATCGGACCAATGGCATTAAGGAGCATATGCCGGAACATTGTCCGGAATGTTCCGAAACCCAGTGCACGTGTTGCCTCGATGTATTCTTGTTCGCGGATCGTAAAGAACTGCCCCCGAACAATACGAGCGATATCAACCCATGATGAGATGCCAATTGCAACAAAGGTCTGCCAGTAACCTTTGCCCAGGAGCACACTGAAGGCAACAACAAGCAGAATCGTTGGGAACGACCATACAACATTGACAAGCCACATAATCCCATCGTCAACACGTCCTCGATAGTACCCAGCTATAGCTCCAAGTACGACTCCGATAAGCAGGGCAATAGACTCCGAGACAAGTCCAACACTTAGAGATACGCGCATACCATACACAAGACGTGTAAAGATGTCGCGTCCGAACCGGTCTGTACCTAACCAAAACGTTGGATGCCCAATAAAATCGTCATCGGTTGTTCCATGCAGTGCAGAGCGCGCAATAACGTAGGCCTCGCCTGCCGGATCGTGATAAAAGACGCTATCGCCCTGCAGCTTGTAGTCGCGCACTGCTATGATCGACGGCACCTCGGGTGCTGATGGATTGATCTTGTAGATGATCATCCCCTTAAAGCCTGCAGGCTTTACACTGTACTCGAGTACCTGTGTCGTTGGGTCGAAGGGTGTAATCAGCGGTGCAGCCAGTGCTGAAATGATCATTGTCAGAAGAACAATCATCGCAACCACAGCGCCTTTGTTCTTCTTGAGTCTCTTCCATGCAAGCTGCGTGGGACTTTCTGCTTGGTCGTGTTTCATGAGACACGCACCTTTGGATCAATGTATCCGTAGAGTATGTCTGCTATCGTGTTTACAGCAACAAAGATGATAGCCGTAAAGAGCACTGTGCCCTGTATCATAGGATAGTCGAGCTTCTCAATCGCGTTAAATGCTGCAAGCCCAATGCCTGGCCAATTGAAAATGAATTCGATGAAGTAGGTGCCGGCCAAAAGACCTGCAAACCAGGCACTAACGGTTGTCACCACAGGGTTGAGTGCATTTCGCAGTGCATGCTTGAGAAACACTGTGCGCGTTGAGAGCCCCTTGGCCCGAGCTGTGCGCACATAGTCCTGACCGAGGACCTCAAGCATACTCGAGCGCGTTACTCGCGCGATGATTGCAAGCGGACGAATGGCCAGCGTGATCATCGGCAGAACCAAATACTCAGGTCCCTTATCGACGTAGCCGCTGATTGGGAACCACTCCAGCACAACTCCAAAGAGGAGAACCATGAGTAAGCCAACAACAAATGCCGGCAGTGAAATGCCCAAGAGGGAAACTGACATCATCGTGCTATCGACCCACGAGTTTGGACGCCAGGCAGCGATGACGCCAACCAGAATGCCAAGAACTGTCGCCAGAGTGATCGATGTAAGTGCCAGTAGAGCCGTAGCGGGCATGCGCTCGGCAATTGTTTCCGAAACGGGACGCTGTGAAGCAATCGAGCGGCCGAGGTCGCCCCTGCTCAGGTTGAGCATATAGGTCCCAACCTGATTATACAGTGGTTTGTCCAGCCCAAGCTGCTCGCGAAGTGCAGCAACAGATGCCGAATCTGCGCGCTGTCCAAGCAGAACTCGGGCGGGGTCTCCGGGTGGTCGAATGAAAAATGTCACAAGGACAACCCCCAGCAGCACAAGTAGGGTGTAGATGATCTTGCGAGAGATATAGGAGATCATGCCTCCTCCTGATGATCGAACACATTGTCGATTGATACGCGCCCGGGTTCTGCTACCGAGAAGCCAAGAAACTGCTGCGCAAGATTTGCAAACGCAGGTGTATGATCGGTAACAAACATGGTGATCTTGGGTTCAGAGCTTGTTGGCTTGCAAGGATCGATAAGAGCACGCGCCTCGGCTGCCGCACATGCACCGCAATCGATAAGTGTAACATCTGGCATGAGCTCGGCAAGAACCCCTGCCAGCATCGGGTAGTGTGTGCAGCCAAGCACCAGCGTGTCGACGTTCTTTTGACGCAGGTCTCGTGTGTATTCGTCGGCAATCATACGAGTTGCTGGAGTTGTTAACCAGCCTTCCTCGACCAAAGGAACGAAAAGGGGGCAGGCAACACTGTGAATTGTAATCTCATCTTCTGCAGACTGGGATTGAATCGACGACTCGTATGCGCGCGAATGAACGGTGGCGCGCGTTCCGATGACACCAATCCGCCGGTTATGTGTAGCCTTGATTGATTCACGTGCTGCTGGATCGATCACGCCAATAACCGGCACTGGCATATGGGCACGAAGGTCGTCGAGCGCCAGAGCCGATGCGGTGTTGCAAGCAACGACAATGAGCTTAACGTCGTGCTTGCACAAGAATGCGCCGCACTGACGTGCATAAAGTTGCACGGTCTCTGCAGACTTGTTCCCGTAGGGCACTCGTGCTGTATCGCCGAGATACACAAAGCGTTCTTCAGGCATAAGGCGCACAAGATGCTTGAGAACCGTCAAGCCGCCGATTCCAGAATCGAAAACCCCAATTGGTCGATTATCGTAGTTCATGCTAACGGCAAAGATAGAATCTCATTTCTTCGTGGACGCAGACATCTGTATGTTCGAAGCTGTGAAGTTCACATTGCGAGCAAAATTGGCACTGATGTACGGCGCCCTCATCGCCCTGACGATGGTGGCTTTTGCCGTCATAGCCTATATAACGGTCAGCACCGAGCTGATGGCCAACTTAGATACGTCCCTTTCACGAGCCAGCAGTTCGCTACTTGCAGTGCTCAAGCGCGAACAAGCTCAGGTGAAGAAGCCGCTGTCGCCACGCAAGCTCCTGGCGGCTAAAAAGGCATCCGAAACGCGGCGTGACAAGCTCAAGAGTCCACTGTTGGATCAATCAACACAGCGGGAATATGTTGGCCCCGTGCTGCCGTCAGATTCAGCCTTGGTCGAAGACCCCGTGTGGTCTGCCGTCTACGAGCATATGCTGCTGAATTCATCAAACTACATCCTCCAGGTGGCCGACATCACCGGCAGTGTGGTCTGGCGCTCCGATAATCTTGTATCGGATACATTGCCAACATTTGCCGCCTATGTTCGAGAGGGGGCAAGCACCGACGACAACAGACTACTCTCGCACTACTGGCTTAATGGTGAACGTTACCGCATTGTGATGATGCGCAGTGATATCGCCACGGTAACTGCTGCGTATCCGCTCTCGGAGATCGATGCAACGTTGCGTCGACTCTTTGCTGCTATGCTCTATGCATTACCCTTGGTACTTGGTGTTTCAGTGTGGACAGGTTGGTTTATTGCAGGCCGTTCATTGCGGCCGGTTGACGAAGTAACTCGTCTTGCTCGTCAGATCACGGCCAGCAGCCTGGAACAGCGTTTGCCCCGTGCACAGAACAACGACGAGATCGGTCGACTTATCGACACGCTCAACGACATGATTGCCAGACTTGAAAACTCATTTACACAAGTCCGCCAATTCACCTCAGATGCGTCCCATGAACTGAAAACACCGCTGGCGATTTTAATGGGAGAACTTGAGGTCGCTCTCAGACGTGAAATGACAATTGATGAATACAAAGCCACCGTTGCCAGTTGTCTCGAAGAAGTTGAACGACTAACGCATGTGGTGCAGGGCCTGCTTGATCTGAGCCGCGCCGAAACAGGCCAGTCAGTGGTTGAGCGCAAGCTTGTCAGACTGAGCACGCTGGTAGCAGATGTCTGCGATGATCTCTTGCTGCTTGCAGAATCAAAACATGTTCAGCTTACAACCGATCTTCAAGAGGATCTGCAGCTCATCGGCGACAAGGTCCGCCTGCATCAAGCGATTCTGAATGTTGTCGAGAATGCCGTCAAATACACGCCCTCCGGTGGTTCAGTGCGCGTGGAGCTGCGTAGGTTGGAAGATGAGATCCGACTCTTTGTAAGCGATACGGGTATCGGCATTGCACATGAGCATATCCCATATCTCTTTGACCGCTTTTACCGCGTAGACAAAGCGCGGTCAAAGAACATTCATGGCACCGGGCTTGGACTTGCCATCGTTAAATGGATCGTTGATGTGCACGATGGCGCCATCAAGGTTGTCTCCTCCGAAGGAGTAGGCACGACAATGCAAATCACATTCCCGTCTGCTCCGTAACTTTGCGTTTCGTTTCATACCAGACACAACTACATGTTCGAACCACTGCCGGAAGTTCTATCCTACCCAAAACTTGAAGAGTCGATCCTTGATTATTGGGAGAACAACAACGTCTTTGAACGCTCCCAGCAGGCCAGAGTTGGTGCCGAGGAGTTCTCGTTCTTTGAAGGGCCCCCTACGGTAAACGGCAAACCGGGTATACACCACGTTCTTGCCAGAACGATCAAAGACTCCATCTGCAGATACAAGCACCTGCGTGGTTATCATGTTCGCAGGCAGGCTGGGTGGGACACTCACGGACTGCCCGTAGAGCTGAGCGCCGAGAAGGAGCTTGGCATCACCGACAAAGCGCAGATCGAAGTGCTTGGTGTAGAAAAGTTCAATGCTGTATGCAAAGACATTGTCTATCGCAACATCTCGATGGATAATGGCTGGCGCACACTTACGCGCCGCATGGGGCACTGGCTCGATCTGGATAGTGCTTATATCACCTGCACAAACGAGTATATCGAATCTGTGTGGTGGGCTCTAAAGCAATACTTTGACAAGGGGCTCATATATAAGGGATACAAGGTAGTGCCGCAGTCGCCTACACTTGGCACGCCCCTTTCATCGCACGAGCTGTCTCAGAATTACAAAGAAGTCAAAGACGCAAACGTCTACCTTAAGCTTCGGATAACTTCGTCTCCAATCAGTGATGCAGTTGGAGCAAGCATTATTGTCTGGACCACGACGCCGTGGACGTTGTTCGCAAATGTTGCGCTTGCGGTCGGACCCGACATTAAGTACGTACTGATAAAGAATACACGAGTAGTTGGCGAGCAGAGCATCGAAGAGCTTTTTGTACTCGCAGAGAGTAGACTAAGCATTCTAGACGGAGAGTACACTATTCTGGAAGGCTTTACGGGAAGTGAGCTCGTGGGCTCATGCTATGAGCAAATCTTTACCGACGTGCATCTCGATGCGCAAGCTCATCCAAACGTGTTACATGTGCTGCCAGGTGATTTCGTAACTACTGGTGATGGCTCCGGCGTTGTGCACATCGCACCTGCCTTTGGCCAGGATGACTTCGAACTATCGAAAGTGCACGGGCTACCGGTGCCGCAGCCAGTATCGGCAGACGGGCATTTTACCGCAGACATCAAGGATTTTGCCGGGCGCGCTGTAAAGACCTTTACCTATACTGATCACAAGGAAGATGGCGCAGATCGAGACATCGTAAAGACACTTAAGATTGCTAACAAGGTATACAAAGCGTCCTTCGATTATCTACACAGCTATCCGCACTGCTGGCGAACAGACAATCCGGTGATCTACTACGCGCGGGATTCTTGGTTCATCAAATCACCGCAGTATCGAAGTCAGCTTGTAGAGCTCAACCGTCAGATTGCATGGCATCCACCGGAGATCGGCGAGGGAAGATTTGCTAATTGGCTTGAAGAAGTCAAAGAGTGGTCTATTTCGCGCGATCGTTACTGGGGATCTCCTCTGCCGATCTGGGTAAGCGAGGATGGTCAGGACATGTTTGCCATTGGCTCGATCGATGAGCTTCGAGCCGGCCTCTACGAAACAGATGACGGACAGCTCGTTCCTGTTTCTGAGTCTGGAAAGGAAATCGATCTTCATCGTCCATTTGTAGACCGCGTTGTCTACATCAAAGACGGCATGCGCTATCGTCGTACTCGTGAGGTAGTAGACGTTTGGTTTGATTCAGGCAGCATGCCCTTTGCTCAGTTCCATTACCCGTTCGAAAACAAGGAGCTATTTGAGAAGTCCTATCCGGCAGATTTCATCGCCGAAGGTATAGACCAAACTCGTGGATGGTTCTACACGCTGCATAATATTTCCACTGCATTGTTTGGCAGACCGGCATATAAAAATGTCGTGGTCAACGACCTTGTGCTTGACAAGCGTGGACAGAAAATGTCGAAGTCGAAGGGCAATACGGTTGACCCATTCGAAGTAATGGACAAGTTCGGCAGTGATGCAGTTCGCTGGTTCTTGATGTCCTCATCGCCAGTTCACAAACCAAAGCTCTGGAACGAAGAAGATATCGCCAAGACGGTGATCGCTGATTTCTTCCGCTCGTTTACCAATACATTCGAGTTCTTCGTGATGTATGCCAATGTTGATGGATATACGGCCTCTGATGCCCGCATACCAGTGGCAGAGCGGCCTGAGATCGACCGTTGGATTATCTCTCGCTTGCACACTACCATCAAGCAATTCACACTTGCGATGGATGGGTATGATCTAACAAAGGGTTGCCGAATACTACAAGAGTTTGTAATCGAAGATGTTTCGAATTGGTACGTGCGCAGAAATCGTCGTCGGTTCTGGAAAGGTGAATACGATGCAGACAAGCGAGCAGCATATCAGACATTGCACGAAGTTCTACTTCGCGTCGCAGAGATGATGGCACCTGTTGCACCGTTTTTATCTGAATCAATTTTTTTACGACTTCAGCCAACACTTGACCAATTGAGTGTTCATTGTATTATATTGCAATCGTGTGATGAGAACGTGATCGATAGTGATCTTGAACATCGCATGATGCAAGCGCAACAAATTGTTTCTCTTGCACGTTCTTTGAGAGAGAAGGCGAAGATTAAGACACGTCAACCTCTGCGACGTATTCTACTTCCAGTTGATAGTCCTGCGATGAGAAGACAACTGCAAACAGTTGAAGACATCATCAAAGAAGAGATCAACGTTAAAGAAATCGAATACGTATCTGACGACACAAACATCGTTAGACGAAGTGCCAGACCGAACTTCAAGATCATTGGAAAAAAGTACGGCACAGACACGCAGGTGGTTGCACAGGCAATCAAGACGCTTACACACGAAATGGTAAGAAAACTTGAACAATCTTCAGTGCTGGCCTTAATGATCGACGACAAGACGGTGCAAATCGACTTTGAAGACGTAGAGATCATAAGCGAAGACATTGAAGGCTGGCTTGTAGCTAGTGATGGGGGATTAACAGTTGCTCTGGACACAGAGCTTGATGAACACCTCATGAGAGAAGGTCTAGCGCGTGAGTTTGTCAGTCGCCTTCAAAAGATCCGCAAAGAATCGGGTTACGAAGTCACAGATCGCGTTGAGGTACATTATTGTACCGATGACGAGACCAGTGCGGCACTCGAGGCGATGCGGTCATACATCGGAATGGAAACGCTGGCGGAGTCGCTCGAGCGGGGGGAACAACCTCTAGGGGTTGATCTCGAGATAAACGGGCGTCACGTCAACGTACGCGTTCAGCGTGTTTGATGGTGGTGCGTCAAGGTGGCGCACGCGTTTTCATGTTTCACTTTTTTTGAGGTACTCTCATGGCAGCAGCAAAGAAAGCCGCCAAGAAGCCAGCAGCCAAAAAGGCTGCAAAGCCAGCAGCCAAAAAGGCAGCAAAGCCAGCAGCCAAGAAGGCAGCAAAGCCAGCAGCCAAGAAGGCAGCTAAGCCAGCAGCCAAGAAGGCAGCTAAGCCAGCAGCTAAGCCAGCAGCCAAGAAGGCAGCTAAGCCAGCTAAGAAGGCAGCTAAGCCAGCTAAGAAGGCTGCAAAGCCTGCTAAGAAGGCTGCGGCAAAAAAAAAAGCCAAGTAAGGGTAACTCCTAACTCGGCTCAGAGCCCTCGTACATCAACGACAACTAAAGCTTCGTCCAACACCAGTAAGACAACTACTGGGAAAGCGTCAGGAAAGAGTTCGGCAAACGCCAAGAACGCTCCGGTTATAGCAGCAGCAAATGGGAAGGCGACGATAACGAAGCAAGCGTCGAAGAAGTCACAAGGGTCGGCTATGTCAGCACCGACGGTCGTTAAGCCCGTCGGTGCTGTTTTTGTTAAAGACCCCAATGCGGCAAACAGGGCTTCTAAGCCAACTTTGCCGATAGCACCTAAGAAGGGTCTGAAGTACCCTGAATCTGACCTCAAATTCTTCCGCACCAATATTGTGCGTGCACGTGAGGAGGCTCTCGAAGAGCTACGCATGCTTCGTGAGCGCCTAGAAGATCTTACCAACAGTGAGAACAACGAGGATAGCTCGATCTACTCGATGCACATGGCTGAGCAAGGCTCAGAAGCAGTCGAGAAGGAAAAAACGTATGCGCAGATTCAGCGCATCCAGGACTACATCCGCAAGCTGGAAGAGGCGCTTGGACGCATTGACGATAAGAGTTACGGTATTTGTCGTATGTGCGGAGTTCTGATTGCGAAGGAGCGTCTTATCGCTGTTCCGATCACAACACTATCTGCATCATACAAGATTCGTCAGCGCTGCCCTGAAGATGGAGTAGACAGAATCGTTGCAAAGAATCCGGATGCGCTGAAGTAGTTGGGGGTTGACAAGGAGTTCATACTGCATGTATACATCACGATGGTATTTCGCCATTGCTATGGGGCTGATCATTCTTGATCAGCTCTTGAAGTTTTTGGTCAAGGGTGGCACCATCATGGGATTCCATCAAGATGGAATGTACCTCGGTGAGTCGATTCCACTGATAGGAGAGATCGTGCGTATCACCTTTGTCGAAAACCCGGGTATGGCCTTCGGGATTAGCTGGGGTAGCGCCAAGATCGTCCTAACACTTATTACGATCGTTATTGCTTGTGCTCTGGCATATGTCGTGCATACACGCACTGACTCGAGTAAACTTGAACGAGCTTCGTTCATGCTGATATTCGCCGGTGCAGTAGGTAATCTTATCGACCGCATGTTCTATGGGGTCTTCTACGGCGAAGCTCCGTTGTTCGAGGGTAAGGTTGTTGATTTTCTGCAGGTTGATATTCCCGATGTAATGTGGCTGGGTGTCGAGTACACCCACTTTCCTGTTTTCAATCTTGCTGACTCCTGTGTTTCTATCGGTGTTGTGTTCATGCTTATCGCATCGTTTCGTGTCAAACCCGCAGAGCCTGCAGTAAAGAGCGATCTATGAGTGCAGTTGAGCGCACCGAGCACACGTATGAGATCGTTGTAACGCCTGGGAAGAAACCGGAACGTCTTGATGCATACATTACCCGCAGCATCGCGATGGCTACAAGAACGCGTGTGCAGAAGGCAATTGACGCCGGTGCAGTGCATGTTAACGGTGTTCACAAGAACGCCAACTATAAGGTCAAGCCCAACGATTGTATCACCGTCAAGGTGATGAGGCCGCCCCCTCTACAGCTCATTCCGCAGGATATTCCTCTTGCGGTGCTCTACGAAGACAACGACCTGTTGGTGATAGACAAGGCCCCAGGAATTCTCGTCCATCCCGGGCTGGGGAACCGCGACGGCACCATCGTTAATGCAGTTCTCTGGCACCTTGGTCAGAGAGAGCCCATCGACATACTCAAGAATCGCGAAGATTGGGGAGACGGCGATGAATCTGCAGATGATCCAGCGCTTGATGCAGAGGCCGAACTCTGGGAGGTAGGTGCAGGTTTGGAGCAGGAGCAGGCAGCGGCTCGTCCAGGGATCGTGCATCGTCTTGACCGTGATACTTCAGGCGTAATGGTGATCGGGAAGAACTATCAGACTACAATGCAGCTAGCTACGCAGTTTGCAGACCGCACGGTGTCGCGACAGTATGTAGCGCTCTGTTGGGGTGTTCTCGGAGACGACCAGTTGCTGATCGAGGGTGATATCGGACGGTCTCCACGTGATCGCACGCTACGGGCAATTGTTCGCACCGGTGGAAAGTATGCCGCAACCGAGGTTACGGTGCATGAGCGATTTCTCTTCGCTACGCTTATTACCTGTAAACTTCGCACGGGTAGAACACACCAGATACGTGTCCACTTGAGCTCTCGAAAGCACCCACTTCTCGGCGATCCTGATTACGGCGGTCGTGATGCATCCATCAGCGCGTTGCATCACGCATATCGATTGCAGGGAAGCGAAGTACTTAAGCGCATACATCGTCAAGCACTTCACGCCCGCAGTCTAGAGTTTACGCACCCGACGACGAAGCAGCGGATGACGTTTGAAAGTGCCATACCGGCAGACATGCAGTCATGTCTTGATCTACTTCGGGGATGATACCCCGCGCATGCGACCGCGAATCCAACCTGCCTTGCGCCGTATGTACGGGCTAGGCTGTGAAGCGCTGAACTTTCGAGGATTGGGCACGATTGCCCCCATCAGCGCTGCCTGATCAGGCGTTAGTGCGCCAGGATCTGCGCCAAACCAATGCCGAGCCCCCTGATGCACACCATAAATGCCGTCACCCCACTCGATCATGTTGAGATACACCTCGAGTATGCGGTGCTTACCCCAGAGTGCTTCGGTGAGATACACAAAGTACACCTCTGCTCCCTTGCGCAGCATTGAACGCACAGGAAACAGAAACACATTCTTGCAGGTTTGCATTGTAATCGTACTTGCTCCAAGAGGGGGCTTGCCCTTGCGCACACGCGCAACGTTTGCGCGTTTTGCTCTGTCTACCGCCCTCCAGTCTATGCCCTTGTGACGCACAAATCCAGCATCTTCACCCGCGATCATTGCTCGCCCCATCTGCGGTGTGATCTTACTCATGGACACCCAGTGATGCTTCACAAACAAGGTCTTTCCTGTAAAGGGGGCCTGCACTATGCGCCACACCATTAACGGCGTGATGGCAGGAGGCACGATTCGGAACATGGCAACAACCAGCACCGAAAAGACCAAAAACGCAACGACGGTGCGCAGGGCCCAACGCAGAAACTCTCGGATCATGGGCACTCCTCGTGAAACAATTTGCACATAAAGCTTAACAAATGTTAGATTTGCTACGGTTGAACTTAACAAACATAAAGTACATGCCGCTTAAAGAACTTGACCGGAACATTTGCGCCTTGCTTCAGGGGAATGCGCGAATGAGCATGAATGAGATAGCCGAGGCTGTCGGTTCATCAGTACCTACGGTAAGTGAGCACATCAAGAAACTTGAAGCAGACGGTGTGATACGCGAGTATACGACAGTTCTAGATGCCGCAGAGCTTGGGTTTGATGTTACGGCATTCATCTATGTGGATCTTGACTCGAGTTCGGCATATGATGGATTTCGTAGGCAGTGTCGAGCTCGGCGGGACGTACTTGAATGTCATGCAATAACGGGAACAGCATCGCATGTTCTCAAGGTGCGCTGTGTAAACACAGCCGCTCTTGAGCAGTTGCTTTCCGCAATTCAGCAATGGAAGGGTGTTTCGAAGACGCTAACCAACGTTGTGCTGAGCACGCACAAAGAACAAACACAGATACCAATCACATAATCAGTAAGGGGCTCTATGTCGTCGAACATTGACATCTCATCGGTTGCAAAGAACTGGCGCCTGGATGGCCTGCAGTATCCATCGCCAAGTGATGTCGTTAACGAGGTATTCGCCAGTGATGTACTCACGATGGAGGAGCTGCGCCAGCGTCTGAGCAAGCCGGTCTGGAAATCGCTTGTGGCAACAATTGATCGTGGAGCTACACTCGATGCAGCAATCGCCGACACGGTTGCCATGGCAATGAAAACATGGGCCATGGAACGTGGTGCTACGCATTACACGCACTGGTTTCAGCCCCTTACAGGCTTGACCGCTGAAAAACATGAGTCGTTTGTTACGCCAACCAGCGATGGATCGGCGATATCACAGTTTTCAGGCAAAGAGCTGATTCAAGGCGAGCCGGATGCATCGTCGTTTCCGAGCGGCGGCCTACGCGCTACGTTTGAGGCGCGTGGTTACACGGCGTGGGATCCAACATCTCCTGCCTTTATCATGCGTCATTCCAATGGTGCAACATTGTGTATCCCTACGGCTTTTGCGTCGTGGACGGGCGAGGCGTTGGATAATAAGACGCCGCTTCTGCGCAGTATGGAAGGACTCAATACGGCATCCCGTGGCGCCCTGATGCTGTTTGGCGATGTTGAGACGCAGCGTGTGATTTCAACTGTTGGTGTTGAGCAGGAATACTTCCTTATCGATGAAGAGTTCTTCTATCGCAGACCAGATCTCGTGATGTGCGGACGCACGCTCTTTGGTGCGCAGCCGCCGAAAGGGCAGGAGCTCGAGGATCATTACTTTGGATCGATCCCTGACAGGATTCTAACCTACATGACAGATGCAGAGCATCAGCTCTATGCACTTGGCATTCCGATCAAGACACGTCACAACGAGGTTGCGCCCGGACAGTTTGAAGTCGCACCGATCTTTGAACAGTCAAACATCGCTGCAGACCACCAGCAGCTTGTCATGCAGGTCTTGCGTAACACCGCCCGTAAGTACGGCCTGGTATGTCTTATGCACGAGAAGCCGTTTGCAGGTGTCAACGGGTCCGGCAAACACGTCAACTGGTCGATGTCGACAGATGGCGGACAGAACCTGCTCGAGCCCGGAGACACGCCTCAGAACAACATGCAGTTCCTCTTTTTCTGCGCAGCCGTGATCCGCGCACTGGACTTGCATCAGGACCTCGTGCGCACTACGGTTGCGTCGGCATCTAACGATCACCGCCTCGGTGCAAACGAAGCGCCTCCTGCCATTATGTCGATGTTCCTTGGAGAACAACTCACTGAGATCTTCGACCGCATTCTCAGTGGTAAGGGAGGCTCTTCGAAGAAGGCGGGTCTGCTCGGACTCGGCACAGAGGTTCTGCCGAAACTTCCTCAGCATGCAGGCGACAGAAATCGCACGTCTCCGTTTGCCTTCACAGGCAACAAGTTTGAGTTCCGCGCTGTTGGATCTTCGCAGTCTGTCTCGTTCGCCATAACTGTGCTGAATGTGATCGCTGCAGAGTCGATTAATGCGATGACAGCAATGATCGCGGCCAAGATGAAGAAGAAGCAGTCGTTTGAAGCAGCGCTCGTAGATGTCATTAAAGACGTCTACAAGAAGCACTCACGCATCATCTTCAATGGTGATGGTTATTCAGATGATTGGCACAAGGAAGCCCACAAGCGAGGCCTGCTCAACCTGACTACTTCCGTAAGCGCGATCGAAACACTTGTTAACGCGAAGAATACAGAGCTGTTCTCATCACATGGAGTTCTTACGGCGCGCGAGCTCGAGGCACGTCAGGAAGTGATGTTAGATCAGTATTTCAAGTCGGTAAACATTGAGGGCGAGACAACAGAATGGATCGCACAGACGCAGATTCTGCCTGCTGTGTTGCGTTATCTGCGCGAGCTCTCATCGATTGGTGTCTCAAGCACAGCGATACAGAGGACAACGCAGGAGTTATCGCAGAATGCCGACGAGCTCATCACAGCACTCGATGCGCTGCGGGTGCAGAATGCCGAGTTAGGGGGCGAGACGGTACACGAAAAGTCACACCATATGCTCCAGAACGTCGTGCCGGCCATGAACAGTGTGCGCAAGGCTGCCGACAAGCTCGAGCGCCTAACGGCTCACGATCACTGGCCGTTGCCATCGTATCGTGAGATGCTTTTCGTTAAGTAAGGCTCTTATTTTTTTGTCGACTTCTTAGCGGCCGTCTTTTTGACGGCCGTTTTCTTTGCTGGTGTCTTCTTGGCCGCAGTTTTGGCGGCCTTCTTGGCAGGTGCCTTTGCTGGAGCCTGCTGCAGAGCAAGCTGGAGACACTCTTCAAGGGTTAACGAAGCTGCATCGGTATCCTTGGGGATGCGGACGTTCTGTTTGCCAACCTTGATGAACGGACCCCATCGCCCCTTGAGGATCTTTACGTTGTCGTCCTCCGGGAAGATCTTGATCGTGTTCTCTTCAATCTTCTGACGTCGGGCAAGGATCACTTCAATGCCGCGCGGACCCTGCACTGAGTATGGATCATCCTCTTTCGGAAGCGAATAGAAGGCTTTGTTATGCTCGATGTATGGTCCAAAACGGCCGAGCTTAACCTCCATCGGGTAATCTTCGAACAGTCCGATAACGCGTGGGAACTTGAACAGCTCAAGTGCCTCTTCCAACGTGATCGTCTCAATCTTGAGCGTGCCTGAGAGCCCCTTTTGCCGCTTGTCTTCGTCGTCAGCCTCGCCGATCTGCGCAATTGGTCCGTAGCGTGCTAGACGAACATAGACGTTCTTGCCCGACACTGGGTCAACACCAAGTTGGCGCTCGCCGCTTTGCCGCTCTGCCGTTTCGCTGGTCTTGCGAAGATCCGCCTCAAACGGGCCGTAGAATGAACGGATCATCTCGGTCCAACGCACCATACCCTGTGCGATTTCATCGAACTGCTTCTCAACATTAGCCGTGAAGTTGTAGTCCATGATCTCGTCAAAATGCTTTACCAAAAAGTCGGTAACGATCACACCGATATCTGTCGGAGCGAGCTTATTCTTTTCTGCGCCCGTTGTCTCCTGATGCACTTCCTTGGTTATCACATCGCTTTTGAGCAGCAACTCGCGGATGTCGCGCTTGCGACCATCCCGCTCGGGTTTGTCTACGTAATTGCGGGCCTGAATGTTTTGAATCGTTGGTGCGTATGTCGACGGACGACCGATGCCAAGTTCTTCAAGGGCCTTCACAAGTGAGGCCTCGGTATACCTTGCTGGTGGACGCTCAAAACGCTCTTTGGCAGAGATCAGATCAAGTGAAAGGGGCTGACCAATACTCAGCGGCGGAAGCATTTTTGACGTTTCATCATCGTCTGTTTCGTCATCGCCGCGCGACTCACTGTAGACCTTGAGAAAACCATCGAATATCACCACTTCGCCGGTTGCAGTTAGTGTATCGGGCAGTGTCGAGATCGAGATCGTGGCAATCGTACGCTCAAGTTTGGCATCTGCCATTTGTGATGCCATGGTACGCTTGTAGATCAGATCATACAACTTGGCGTGGGCATCGCTTTCGCCAGCGCGTCGGCGGGCAAAGTCGGTTGGACGGATTGCTTCGTGTGCTTCCTGAGCAGAGGCAACCTTAGTTGTGTAGTTACGCGGGCTACTGTACTCGGAACCAAAGGAGCTGACGATCTCTTGACGCGCTGCCTCAATGGCGATTTCAGAGAGGTTCTGCGAGTCGGTACGCATATACGAGATATGGCCCTGTTCGTAGAGGTCCTGAGCCAGACGCATCGTTCGGACTAGTGTATATCCGAGCTTTCTGCTGGCCTCCTGCTGCAGTGTCGAGGTTGTAAACGGGGGCGATGCACGCTTTGTGCTCGGCTTTGTTTCAAGGTTCACCACCTGATAGGCTGCGCCAATGCATCCTTCAAGAAACGTGCGGGCTTCCTCTTCTGTGCTGAACTTCTTCGGGTGCTCGGCCGAAACTGTGCGATTGTTAACCGTAAACGTTGCTACTACTTTAAACTGGCTTGTTGCGCTAAATGCTTGAATCTCGCGCTCGCGCTCGACAACAAGGCGAACAGCAACCGACTGCACGCGGCCGGCAGAAAGTTTGGCCTGAACCTTTCTCCACAGAACAGGGGATAGGCCATAGCCGACAAGTCGATCAAGTACGCGCCGCGCTTGTTGTGCGTCTACCAGATTCTTGTCGATGCCACGAGGATTCTGTACGGCTTTGACAATAGCAGGCTTGGTGATCTCGTGGAACACGATGCGCTTGGTCTTTGACTCAGGAAGTTCAAGAGCCTCTACAAGGTGCCAGGCAATGGCCTCGCCCTCGCGGTCTTCGTCAGATGCGAGCCAGACAACTTCTGCCTGCTTAGCCAATTTCTTGAGTTCTCCGACAAGCTTTTTCTTGTCTTCGGTGATCTCGTAATTGGGACTGAAATTGTTCGCAATGTCGATGGCCTTATCGTTTCCGGCAAGGTCGCGGATATGCCCCATGCAGGAGGTCACTTCGAAGTCACCACCCAGATACTTCTGGATCGTCTTCGCCTTCGAAGGAGATTCTACGATAACGAGGTTCTTCATGCTTTCCTAGGGTGTTAGTCTGGTTTATTGTGCTCGCACGAGGCCGGATCGTGACAAACTGCAAAAATCTGAAGAGAGTGCGTCACCGGTCGAAAACCCAATCTTTGACAAACTCGGTCTCGAATGGCATCAATTCCTTCTTCGCGATACTCGACTATGCGCCCGCACTCCATACAAATTAGGTGGTCGTGATCGGGCATTCGACTCGAAAGTTCAAAATGCGCACTGTCGCCCTGAAACTTGTGCTTCATCAAAATCCCGCACTGAGTCAGAAGATCCAGTGTAGAATAAATCGTGGCGCGCGAGATTCGGTCGCCCCTTCCATTCATGTACAAATACAGCTCGTCGGCATTGAAATGACGGTCGAGCTCGCCGATTCTGTCGAGCACATTATTGCGCTCCTGGGTGTTTCTGTACTTCTTCCGCTTGAGATATTCAGCGAATTGAAGCTTGAGCTTTTCGATATTGAGTTCAGTAGACATCTGCACAAATATATATGTGCGTAGTTTTGCGATTCGATTTCTCCCAGCAAAACATCTGGACACTATGCGCAAATGGCGAGTTGAAGACAGTTCCGAGCTTTACAATGTACCAGGGTGGGGCATTGGATACTTCGGGATCAATGCAAAAGGACACATGACAGCCAGCCCGCGAAAGGGCAAGGCTGCCAGTGTAGACCTCAAGGAACTGGTGGACGAGCTGCAGCTTCGCGACGTAAGTGTGCCAGTTCTGCTGCGGTTCCCCGACATCCTTGACGATAGAATTGAGAAAATCTCTGGTTGCTTTGGCAAGGCCGCAGCTGAATATGGCTACAATGGAACCTACTATTCGGTCTATCCGATCAAAGTCAATCAGCAGCGTCCTGTTGTAGAAGAGCTTGTACGACACGGTAAAAAGTTCAATATCGGCCTGGAGGCAGGGTCTAAGCCAGAGCTGCACGCAGTGCTGGCGATCATGGACAACCAGGAAGCGCTCATCATCTGCAATGGATACAAAGACGAAGAATTCATTGAGTTGGGTCTGCTGGCGCAGAAAATGGGAAAGAAGATATTCCTTGTTGTCGAAAAGCTCAACGAGCTTCGCCTGATCAACGAGGTGGCCACCAGACTTAAGGTTAGACCAAACATAGGCATTCGCATCAAGCTTGCTTCCAGTGGCAGCGGTAAGTGGGAAGAGTCGGGTGGAGACCAGTCGAAGTTCGGACTCAACGCCTCCGAACTACTCGAAGCCGTTGAGTATGCACGCAAGAACGACATGCTCGACTGTATCAAGCTGATACACTTTCATCTTGGTTCGCAAATCACGAACATTCGTAAGATCAAGCAAGGACTTGGCGAGGTTTCCCAGTTCTATGTTCAGTTGATGCAGATGGGATGCCAGATAGAATTTGTAGACGTAGGTGGCGGTCTAGGTGTTGATTACGACGGAACACGAAGCAGTGTTGCCTCGAGTATCAATTACTCGATCCAAGAATATGCTAACGACGCCATCTCGGCACTTGCAGAGGCATCAAACAAGAGCGGACTACCGCACCCGCATATTGTCACGGAGTCCGGCAGGGCGCTAACAGCCCACCACTCTGTGCTGGTCTTTAATGTACTTGAGGCAACATCTACTCCCGTCTGGGCAGGTAGAGACAGAGTATCGAAGACCGACCACGAGTTGGTGCACGAACTTCACAGGATACTGCAAGCGCTGAACAGTCGCAACATGCTTGAGTCGTGGCACGACTGCCAACAATTGCGCGAAGAAACGCTCGACCGCTTCTCGCTCGGGCTCATTGACCTGCGAACGCGTGCACAGGTGGAGAAGTTGTACTGGACGCTTGCACATAGAATCAACGAGCTTGCCGTAGATCTCAAGAACGTGCCGGAAGAGCTTCGTTCATTGCCGAAAATGCTCGCGGACAAGTATTTCTGCAATTTTTCACTCTTCCAGTCGCTGCCTGATTCCTGGGCTATCGATCAACTGTTCCCGATCATGCCGATTCACAGGCATGATGAGCGTCCTACGCGCATGGCTACGCTGCAGGATATCACCTGTGACTCTGACGGCAAGGTTGATCATTTCATCGGCCAACGAGATTATACATCTCTTCTGCCGGTGCATGAACTCGCAAAGGGTGAACCATATTACCTGGCTGTGTTTCTGGTAGGTGCCTATCAGGAGATTCTCGGAGATCTGCATAATCTCTTCGGTGATACGAACGCCGTTCATATCACTGTTTCAGAACGGGGCTATGAGATCGATCAAGTTATCGATGGCGAGACTGTTGCCGATGTGCTGGACTACGTGCAATTCAATGCAAAAAAGCTTGTTCGCACAATGGAGGCCTGGGTAAGCTCGTCTGTGAAGGAGAAACGCATCAGCGTTCATGAGGGCAAGGAGTTTCTTGCTATCTATCGATCGGGACTTTACGGATATACGTATCTGGAAGAATGAACGCAATCATACTACTGCTTTTCGTTGCCGTTGCCTGCGCACAAGCAGATGATCTTGGTGTTGCCTGCAGGGAGCAGTTCGAAACTGCAAGCTCTGCATGGAAGACTGGCGGAAGTCTAGGACGCAGCGCGTCAATCGTGAGCGGCGTGTATCGCGTAGACCAGCGCGCGGCGTTCGGGGATTTTCAGGCCGAGACGCCATGCTTTATCAACTACGATAAAGACTTCGATATCGAGGTGCGTCTGCGTCAGATCACAGGCTCGGCATCAACAGGCTTTGGCCTTATGTGGAGCGGTAAGAACTCGGTTAACACCAATGTCTTTCTCGTTACCACAAGTGGCAACTATCGCATCTATTCGATCCAGAATGGTGATCTGATCGATATCCAGCCCTGGACGCCGGTAACGGGCATCCCAGCGATGCAGGCATGGTTTACAATCACGCTGCGTAAACGCGGCTCAGGCATGAGCGTGCTCCTGAACGATCAAACGTTGTTTGGTTTTGATCAACCGGGTATTGCCGGAGCAAAGGCCGGCATAGTGGTCGGACCCCAGGCCGTTGTTGAGTTCGATGATTTCACAGTAAAACAAGACACAACATCGATACCTCTAGCAGATCGGTTTGTGGCGATCGGCAATCGTGAGAATTTGGGTCCGCAGGTAAACTGCAATGGCGGAGATATCTCACCAGTTATTACGGCTGATGGAAAACGACTCTACTTCGGCCGATATCCGTTTGCCGGTAACATTGGTGATCCGACAACTGAAGATATCTGGTACACCGATCAACGTCCGGACGGTTCTTGGGGACCAGCGGTTAACGTTGGTGCGCCCCTTAACAATTACTCATCCAATTTTCTGATCAGCATAACCCCCGACCGAAATCAGGTAGTGGTGGGGAATACATACTACAGCAATGGGGCTCCCAAGGGCGCAGGGATCTCCACAGCCGTGATGACTGAGAACGGCTGGAGTGTGCCACGGGATATTCGCATTGATCAGTACTACAACAACAGCACATATTCGGAGCTGTCGTTAGATCCAAGCGGGATGGTTCTGCTTATGACTGTAGAACGCGAGGACACGCGCGGACAGCGGGACATCTACGTTTCCAAGCGCAAGCGTGACGGTTCATTCTCAGCGCCAGTTAACTGTGGCAAAACCATTAACACCTGGGGCAATGAGGTGTCTCCGTTTATTGCGGCAGATGGTGTTACAGTGTTTTTTGCAACAGACGGACGCCGCGGGTATGGTGACTTTGATATTTGGATGACGAGACGACTCGACGACACATGGACTTCGTGGAGCGAGCCAGTAAATGTAGGGCCGTCGATCAACACTGCAGGTTGGGATGCCTACTTTACCATTCCTGCAAAAGCAGATTATGCATACCTGAGTGCCACCAACGACGCAAATAATAGTCTTGATCTCTACCGTGTCCCTCTGCCGCAGGCTCTTAAGCCAATGCCCGTTGTGCTTGTGAGCGGACGTGTGCTCAACGCTGCCACGAAACAGCCAATTGCGACATCTGTTTCCTATGAAAGTCTCACAAAGAGCAAAACGGTAGGACTTGCCAGGTCAGAACCAAAGAACGGCCAGTATTCTATCGTACTTCCTGCTGGCGATCTCTATGGCTTTCGAGCAGAGTTCGAGGGATTCTATCCTGTCAGCGATCAGCTTGATACACGGGTGTTGAACTCATACTCAGAGATCACCCGTGACCTCTATCTGGCGCCGATCCAAAAAAATCAGACGATCATCCTTAACAATGTCTTTTTTGACTTCCGTCTCTCCGAACTCCGTCCGGAGTCATTCGCTGAACTCAATCGTCTTGCAGAGTTCCTTTCGGCTAAGCCCACAGTTACCATCGAGCTGGCTGGTCACTCGGACAAAGTTGGGACGAATGCAGCGAACATGGAGATCTCACGCAGCCGTGTACAGGCAGTGAAAACGTACCTCGAATCGCGTGGAGTTGCATCAGGCCGCATGAAGGTTGTTGCCTATGGCGCAACCAAGCCTCTGGATACGAATGACACGGAGGACGGCAGACGCAGAAATCGACGCGTTGAGTTTAAGATTCTAACGATGTAGGGAAGACATGAGATTGCTGCTCGTTGTGCTGGCCGCATTATGCGTTAGCGCGCAAGGACAAGTCTTTGAGCGTTATGAGTCGAATCCATCCCATGCGCAGAGTCCGTGGTACCAACTGTTCAAACAACCTGATGCCAACTACTATGAATTGCTGCGTCTGCTTCGCGCTGATTCAACCCTTCACGGAGGCAGGCCCAGCAAAGAGGCTCGCAAAGTTCTAACGTGGTTAGCACGGATGCGTCCGTATATCGATCAGATGGGCAATGTAGGCCCCCTGCATTCATCTGAGCAAGATGTGCAGCATTTTCTCACAAAGAGCTTCCCGCCCAAATTAGAAGAGAGCACTCAGCGTGTCGATAAAACGTGGATGCCCATAGGTCCGTTTGGATGGGATACTCTGGCAAAAATGGCCACAGGCTCGCAAGGTATCGGTGTTCTTCGCAGTCATATTGTGGACCCGACGAATTCATCAGTGGTCCTGGCAGGTGGCATATCGTCTGGCATCTGGCGAAGTATCGATGCCGGCAAGACATGGAGTAATCTAGCACTCAATTCTGCGATCAAGACCGTGTGGCGGTTTGCGTGGTCGGGTAAGACCGTGATGGCCGCAACGAGTGATGGCCTGTATGCCTCTCAGGATAGGGGGCTTACCTGGAACAAGCTCGCGCTGCAGGGTGATGCGCTGTTGTCTACGGCAAAGGCTGTAGACCTTGTTGCAATTGCGCCGAATGATCCGCAGCGTATCGTTATTGCTGCCGTCAATCGACTCTATACGTCCACCAATGGCGGTGGGTCATGGCGTCAGTCCTGCAATTTCGAAGGAACATGGTGGGATCTTCGCTGGCATCCGACAAAGAACGACGTCTGCTACGGTCTGGTGCAGCAGGGCGCGCACATTGGGTTCATTCGTTCCACAAGTGGTGCCGTGAAGTTTGATGCAGTAGGCAATGGCTATCCTCAGCCCAAGCCGAATCATAAAATGGTTCGAGCACTCCTTGCTACCACGCAAGCGCTCCCGGACATGGTAGCCGTTGCTATTGGAGGTTCTCTGGCCGACACAATCTCGGGCACCTACGGGATCTATGTCTCTACAGACCAGGGATCGACATTCGAATCACGTTGCTGTGGCGCATCAGACGGACCGGAGCCTGCCAACAAGGTCACGAACCCGAATCTGTTCGACTATGATATCGGCGGCAACGGTCTTGGACAGATCACATGGGATATGGGCTTTGCAGTTTCCAGTTCCGATCCATCGTTGATGGTCGTAGCAGGTATCTTTCCCTACAGATCAACCAATGGGGGCAGATCGTGGAGTGAGCTGCCTGCAATGCATTACGACGTGCAGTCTGTATCGATACGTGGAGATTCAATCTGGATAACCACGGACGGTGGCATCCGTATGAGCCCGGACAGAGGCAACACTTTTCTCGAACGAAGTTTTGGGATCTCAGCAACCGAGGTATGGGGCTTTGACCAATCGCATGATGGAGACATCATGACCATTGGTGCATATCACCTCCCAACCACCATTCGCGATACTGCCATATACATGAAGAGTCAGCCGGTTGACGGCTGGTATGCATGGTCAGGTGCTGATGCAATGGGAGCAAACATCAATCCGATCGCAACACAGTGGCTCTATGCAAAACCTTGGTCTAGTGTTCGCGGCAAACGAACTGCGTCGCGTAATGTGCCTCCCTCGGCTACTGAGCTTGGCATAGACCTCGGATACATCACAATGGACAACATCAATGTTGATCCGCTACGGTACCTCACGCTCTACGCAATTGACTATCAACATGACAGAGTTGTTGTCTCCCGGGATAACGCCTCGTCTTGGCAAGAGGTCAAAAAGTTTACTAACTGGGCCTATCGTCTGCGGGTTCATCCGGTTAACCCAAATGTGCAGACTGTCTTCGGTGACGGCGCACTCTGGCATACAACAGATGCCGGATCGTCATGGAAGAATATCACTCCTGCCTCAACCATCACGCGCGGTCGCGGTATGTGCGATGTTGCCTTCTGCGATGACGATCAGTCGACGTTGTATTTGGCATTTTCAGGTGTGCAGAAGCAGGTGAAAGTGGCGAAGTCTACAGACGCCGGAGCTACGTGGACGGATCTTTCTGCGGGCCTGCCGGAAGCGGCAATGCGCACGATGATCTACCGCAGAGGTACCAGGCATGAACTCTATGCCGGCACCGATGCTGGAGTCTATCACTACACGCCGATCACCGGTTGGGTGTTGTATGGTACTGGACTGCCCCTTGCAGAGACCCATACACTGCATATCAATGAGCGTCATGGCTTTCTGCGCGTTGCTACGGATAGAGGACTTTGGCAGATTGATTTGCCGTCTACGGCCGCGCCCCGTGCACAGATCTCGTTGGATATCGATACCGTGCGCTGCTCACGTATCCCCGTTCGTTTCGGCTGCCGCTCTGCTGCATTGGAAACGATAGCATTTAAGCGAACATGGAAGTTTGAAGCTGGCCAGCCTGCAACATCATCAGCGCCCACGGTGCAGGTATACTATGACAAACCCGGCACATATGATGTTGAGCTGATTGTCGAGAACGCCAACGGCACAGACACTATGCGCATCAATGATGCTGTTACTGTCTTGCAGAGTGAGTGCGATGGCATCGATCCTGTGCCAGGTCTGGCAGCTGATCTAACTGATCCAGATGACCATGTTACGCTGGGACGGTTCGATGGTCCTGCAAAGGAGTTCTCGTTTACTGCTTGGGTGAAGCCGAAAGGGATGCAGCCCGGATTTTCTGCTATTCTGTGTACTGATGCAGATGCCGGAGTGAGCCAGGAGATCGGGATGCAGTTTGTTAATGATAAGAACGAACTTGGCTATCTCTGGACTGGTGGACAGTGGTGGTGGGGGTCTGGACTGCGCGTAGAGCCCGACGTATGGTCGCATGTTGCATTGACGATTGATTCAAACGGCGCAACAGTCTATGTAAACGGATATCCGAGTACGAATGCCGTGAAGCTCTCACCCCTTCAGCTAAGTTCCTTAGTGTTCAAGCTGGGCACCTATCACTACTGGAGCTCACGAAACTTCTCAGGTTTGATCGACGAAGTCTCCTTGTATTCACGTAAGCTGTCACAGGATGAGGTGCGTCGCTTGATGCACCTCGTCCGCCTAACGAACGAGACCGAACTACTCGGATATTATCAGTTCAATGAATCCCAGGGTAGCGTGCTTTTTGACAAGAAGTCTGGCAGGGATGGACAGCTCGAATCTGGAGCCAGCCGCACCTACTCCGGAGCTCTTGTTGGCCCGGGTGCCGCGCAAGTCATTACGACTGCTGATACTGCGGGCTCTATCTCATTTAGCAGGCATGGTCTTGATTTGACGTTTACACAGACGTTGCCCGCCAACACAACGGTTGCTGTGACCCGATTATATGTTCTGCCTGATACTGCTTTTCGTTCCAAGCAGACATTGCTGGGTAGTTGGTATGTCATCGACTCCTACACGCTTGATAAGCGGCCATTGGAACTTGTGGATGCATCGTTTACCTGCGACTCATTGTTCGACAAGGGGCAGGGTAGTGGACGTCGATTTGATCTACAGTCACGACAGCAATGGGATATCAGCACCGCGTTTTCGACCGCCTTACTACCAAAGGGGCTTTCATATAACGGCACCGACCATGTGTTGGCGGCACAGCAGATTGGACGCGGTATGTTAACACCACATCAGATCTGCATTGGATACAATGGGTCGATACTTGACGTGGATGATGATATCATCTCGCAGAATGCTCCGCATGTGTGGTGTCACGACAAGTTGATAATCATCGACCACCCTGAACATGCAGCCGATATTGAGATCGCAGATGTTACCGGTAGAAGACTCTACAACGGCGTTGCCATCAGCGATACTCAGATGAGCATTGATGTCAGTGACTATCCAAGTGGGGTCTATGTGGTGCGAATCGGCAGGCGGGCAGCGCTTGTCCGGATCGCAAACTAATCATCGTCCTGTGTGCCACTTGGCAATCCGGGTTTGACCATGACCGTCTGTTCCCGGTCTACAACAACAGCACCTACATTAGCCCCTTTCGGCTTGCGAACATGCTTGCGTTGTGTATAGACAACAGGCACATAGCTTGCATTGCGGGCTTGCGAATAGTAGGCCGTGATCGCTGCAGCAACTTCGAGAACTTGTTTTGTGATTTTCGGTCCTTGTACGCCACGCAATACGGCGTGCGAGCCGCTTGCCCCGCGCACATGAAACCACCAATCCTGTTGCCGGGCAAACTTCATCGTGAGCTGATCATTGTTGGCGGCTGACTTGCCAACGTAGAGTGTGTGCTGTTCATCAATGACAAATGTGCGATACTGCTCTTCAGGGGGCTTGTTGGGAGTCTTGGCGTCCATAGGCTTTAACTGGCTCGGTAATTCAGGTAACTCGTTGATCGCTGTTGCCAGCGCAGCATTCTTAAGCAGCTCTCGTAAACGTTGAAGTTCGCGCTCGAGTGCAGGCATGCGGCGCTGCCGTTCTTGAGACGAACGCAGTGCAGAGCGTGACTTCTCATAATAACGTTGTGCATTGTCAAGCAATGAGCGCTCTGGATGCAGTGTAATGTTCACAGCCGTATCAGTGCTCCAATCATGCACCTCGATAGAGGGTGTACCAGAGAGCTGCAGGTTTGATTGAGACATCAACATGTCACCAAAGCGCTTGTAGTCGGAAGCTCTGTTATCGCGGGCCTGATCCATTTGCAGATTGTGCAATGTAGACTCGATACGCTCGATACGTTTGGCCAGTGTGCGCTCAATAATCCGCCGTTGTTCATGAAACGCTGCAAGCTTGTTTCTGAGTGCAATTGTTCTGCTTGTCGCAGTCAGAACACGTTGGTGTGATTCGACGATGGTACTATCTGTTAGTACGACAGGTGAAAGCACGATCTCGTTGTTGACTGACAACACATACCAGTCATGAGAGCTGGAGGCATCATTAAGAAGTTTCGTGGCGTTGCCATCGAGGCTGTCCCGCTGATCCTTTGTCAGCGCTTCATAAGGTATTGAGGCATCAACTCCGGCGCGCTTGCAAGCTTCGATTGCAAACCACTTTCCTAACAGAGGGTTGCGATCAGAAAGCACCCGAAAGCAAGGACGGTCGAGTTGAATGGCCCGCTGCTCGCTTGTGCGATCATGATAACTGCTGCCAATTCGGCTGCGTTTGTCATGTAGGGCGTCAATCACAATGTGGTCCTGCACCAGAACTACGTTGCCGGAGCCCCCTGAGAAGAGTTCAGCATGAATCTGGACCGAATGCAGCCAGATACAGATGATTCGATCAGCTGAGTGCTTGGTCACGAATGCCACGGGCTGACCATAGGCTGGCTCAAAGATGCCAAGTGTGTTGCGCCGAGCCCTGCGTGCGGATTCGCGAAGAAAGATCGTACCTGCCTGAGGGCTTAGGTCGCATTCAAGCAGGAATTCTGCATCTGCCCGCGTAAACATCAACATTGCTGTGTCCTTGGCCTGCGTCCAGGCGCATGTAAGAACACTGCCTTCCAGAAGCTCAGATAATTCCTCGGCAAGGCGCTGCAGAGTGATGTGGTGGCGAATCATGCTTTGACTCGTTTAGCCTTCTTTGCCTTGGGTTTAGAAGGGACAAGTGCCGGTTGCATCAACGTGGGCAGCTGACGCTGCAACCGCCGCACAGCTGATAGTCGATCAGGAGGCAAGGATTTGATCCAGGCCTTCCATTGCGCGACGTCGGACTTTGATGTGTCTGCATTGATCAGTAGTCGCACATTCGAACGGAAGTAGGACTCCGATGTGATCGCATTTAGGTACTGTGTTAGCTGACGCATCTCTCGGCGCGCTCCTCTGTTGATACCCTCGATGGCGCTGTTACGAACGATCTGAAATGAATCTGCAAGGGCACCGCTGAGTGCATCCAGAGGCAGACTGTCTGTGGCGCCGATGGCAAAGGCTGCACGTGCCCGCACGTACGATGCAGAGTCCGCCAAGAGTGCATGTATCCTGCGTATAGAAACCGTGTCGCGAACTTCGCCCAGAGTCGATGCAGCCAGCCGTCGCTTGCGCCAGTCGCCGCCTGTTGCCAGCTCCAGAAGCGTAGAAGAGGTTGCCGTTGTTTTGACTGCGCTGACAATGGTTGCCGCCGTGCCGGTAGCCGCATAATCTGTGCTCTGTAAACCGCGCCTAAGCATCCCTACAACCGAGTCAGGAGCAGCAGCATAAACGTGTTTTGCCACAGACTCAACTGTTAGCCTCTCTCTCGGCATTAACGTGCCGAGCCTGGATTCGATCACAGGCAGGACAGCAATGCCGAATGACGCTAGTTTCTTGCGGGCAGGCTCAACGTTGTGCTGAAAGCGCAAGTGCGAGGCAGAGGCGAGGATCATCAGGCTGTCGATAGAATTTGGAAGCTCTACCTGAGACATGTAGGGGGCTTGTTTTGCGCGCTCTCGAACATCAAGCAGAGAATCCGTGAAGTCGGTAAAGAGACCATAGGTAGACTTCAACGAGGTAGTCGTGTTACGCCAAGTGTTTGAGTACAGATCGTTGCCATGCGAATCGATGAACAAACCAATCATTCCATAGCCCCTTCGATAGTCCGAGAAGCCCATTGTGTTGGTTGTGTCGGCTGCAGCGTAACTGTCGTTGCCATAGACGTCAACAAAGATTGATACGGCATTTGCATTGCCACCACCCAGCGAGAGACTCTCGCATGCATAGGTGTCATCTCCGTCTTCGTCGAAGAGCATGCCGTAGGCGATATCGTGTCCACACCCCTGTGAAACCCCATGTGATGAATACACATCATTACCTGCATTATCATGCAAGAAACCTGTAGCAAAGTGTACGCCTGATCCCTGGGCATATTGGTGGGCCAGGTATCTGTCGTCTCCAGATCTGTCGATCAGCGAGCCGATACCGAACCAATACCCAGTGCCTTGTCCGTAGATGTCGCACACATAGGTGTCGCTGCCGGAACCATCTGCCAGGACTGCAACGCCCCCTGAAGCGTATGGTCTGCTGCCAAGAGCAGCGCCTTGAGAGAACGTAATCTGATGATCTTCATATCGCAATACATCCTGGTATGGACTACTGGCAACATAGGTGTCATTGCCTGATCTATCTCCGAGGAATCCAACTCCAGACACCCCAGCGAATGCCTGCGATTGTGAATGACATCTGTAGCTGTCGTTGCCTGCATCATCGAGCAGAATACCTACGCCGAGAATGCCCGATCCCTGCGTGTTTGTTCCGCCTATGTATGCATCCTCGCCTTCGAAATCGTGCAGTATTCCATAGCCGAGCATACCGCTGCCTAGTGCAAACGAGCCGGCATGGTAGCTGTCGTTACCCGAGCGGTCGATCAAGACATCAACACCGTGCAAGCCGGATGCAAGAGCATAGTCTGCGCCGCGGTAGGTGTCATTGCCCTCAAGGTCTACGATGATGCGAACCGGCGCTGCAATTCGTTGCTGCAGAGTTTCCGAGCTTAGGTTATAGACATCATGTCCACCTACATCAATGATCATGGCGAACCGACCTTGATAGACATCATTGCCGGGTCCGCCGATGGCAATTCTGCCAATCGGTGTATCGTAGATGGCCGTTGTAATGCTGTCTATCAAGACATCGCTGGCACCAAGCAGCTCGTTGGAGATCCGCACGAGATCATCATGTACGGAAGGTCCGACGTCGAGCATCTTCTTAACCGACGCAACAGTAACGGAGGCGTAGAGCTTTTGCACTGCGGCCTGCGAAGACTGCTCTTCTGCATAGACCTCCCAGACACTGGCCGTTTCTGAAGATTTCGAAATCCTCCACAACGAGTCAAGCTGCACAAGCTTCGACTCTATCTCAGCAAGCTGAGATCTAGAGGTCACAGCAACAGCATCAATAGCCTGAAGCAAGAGTGCAGAGTGGCGGAGCAGCACAATCGACGACGCTATGTTCAGGTTGCCGATCTTGCTGCGTGAAATCTTGAGTCGGTCCAGCACCGTCTCTGCATCCGGCATGTTGTCGAGATAGTAGCGCTTAAAGGCGCCAACTGCCAGGCATGAGTGCAATTGATCCTGCAGTTGGGATACGCTTGTGCCGCGGTTTATAAGGTATGAATCGGCCAGATCTTCGCTGATGTCTACCGACGAAAATGGTGTTCTAAAGAGGTTGTCGTGAACCGCAGTGCGATGCATGTCGCGCTCAAGCAGATCGGCGGGCATCGGCAGGTCGCGTTGGTGCATTCCAAGTATCGATAAGGCAGAATCGATCTGCCGCTGAACTACGGGCGATACTCTGCGCTGAGCTGAAGCATTCGTTACTGCAGCAACAAGGAGAACGACCAGGAACGCAATTGTCGATACACGCATAGGGGTTACATCTTCAGCAATTGTTTCAATTGATCTGCCAGACTAGGAGAGGTCTTTTCGAGACGGGCGATAAGTTCACGAGCACGCTCAACGTTGCCAAGTCGAATCATGCACTTGGCACAGGTATACACGACCTGCGCATCATTGGGAAATCTGCGAAGTGCATCGTCGATGAAGCCTTCGGCAATTGCACATTTCTCTGCTTCATGACAGGAATTGATGCGCGAGATATGCAGCACCGCTGAGGTATCACGAAGAGATATGGCCTGCTCGTGAGCTTTGAGAGCTTCTGTAAGGTTGCCACTTCTGCGGTGCATGATCGCCAGCGAGTTGTAAGCATCGGGAGCCATTGCAGGCAACACAAGCGCGCAACGTTTAAATGCGTTCGCCGCATCCTCGGTAAACCCCGTCTGTTCATAGACAACTGCCAGATTAAAGTATGCTTCCCCATAGTTTGGACGCAGCGCAATGGCCTTTTTAAAAGCCTTGGCAGCGCCATCGTACTGACGGTGCTTTACCTGTAGGAGTCCAGCATTATACCACGCCATTGCATCCTGCGGAAAACGTGCTGATGCAGCGGTGGCCACCTTAAGCGCTCGCGCCGAGTCGTTGGATTCTGTGAGCGCACCCGTGAGCAGCAAATATGATTCGATACGGTTCGAGTCCAACAGCAAGGCCTTGTCGAACGAACGAATCGCCTCGGGCAGTTTCTTTAATGCCATCAATGATTCGCCCGCACCCCGCTGGTAGGCTGCATTATCCGGATACTGTTCGACAAGTAGCTGATACAGTTCTGCGGCCGCATTGAACTGGCCGGTAGCGAAGTAGCACAGTGCCAGCTCAAACATCACAGATTGGTCGGGTCGGCGGAACATGACCTCTTCCAAGGGTGAGATTGCATCTGCATGTTGGCCGTACTTGACAAGCGTGAGGCCGTAGGCAAGATGAGTTTGAACCGAATCAGAGAACTTCTGTGTAGCACGGCGCAGGACATCAAGCGAGGCACTGCGATTGTTGCCGCGAGAATAGCATTCGGCAAGCACAAGCCAGGACTGCATCCGGAGTGAATCAAGATCAAGCGCTCGTCGAGCGCTGCTCGTGGCCTGTTCTACCTTGTTCTGCTGCACAAGTGCCAACGTGTATAGACCAACCATCGTAACGTCGGTGGATGTATTGACCTTCATCGAAGCGAGCACTCGCTCTATCTCCGGCCAATTCTTGGTTTGAACTGCCTTTTGCAGTGCCTGTTGGTCTCTGCTCTGCGCAATTGCCAGATCAGGGGTGGCAAGGGCGAGCATTATCGAAACAATTATCCAGACCTGCGATAGACCAAATGTACATCTGTATCGAAGCTCTGTGTTGAGTGTAGTTGCCATTCTGTCGAGTCAAGGTGAAATGTCCATTCGCGTCCAGCACCGATAACATGCCCAGCCCTGTGAATATGCACCTCTTGAACGAGTTTGGCATGCATGAAGTTATCCAACGTAACTGGTCCGCCCTCGAGGAGGATAGACTGTATGCCCCTTTGATGAAGCTCTCTTGCGATCATTGCCGGAGGCAGGTGCGAACCTTCTGCATCGAGTGCGATGATTTCAGCGCCGAGTTCGAGCATCTGTTGCACAGCGATGGGGCTGGCAGTGCGGGAGTTGACAACGATCAACGTTCTGTGGGTGTTCATTGTGTTTGCGATCCTAGACCTTGGATCAAGGCGGCAGGACGGATCAATGATAACTCTGGCTGGATTCCTACCATCGACAAGACGTACATCCAGCATGGGGTCATCGTCAACGACAGTTCCAATTCCAACCATCACCGCATCCAACTCTGAGCGCAACTGATGCACCGTTGTTCGCGATTCTTCATTGGTAATCCATCGGTCGTCTGTTGAGGAACTACTGATCTTGTTGTCTTGCGAAGTAGCAACCTTGGCAATGATGTAGGGAAGTCCTGTGGCGACCGAGTGCAGGAAGTATCGCGTCAGATAGTTGCAGCGCTCGTGTTCAGTGCCGACTACCAATTCTTTGCCGGCTTGCTGCAGTGTTGCCAGCCCCTTGCCCGATACTGCCGGATGTGGGTCGATGATTCCAACAACGATACGGCTAATTGCAGTTGCTGCAATGGCATCAGAACACGGAGGCTGTTTTCCGTGATGAGCGCACGGTTCAAGAGTAACATACATCGTAGCACGCGTCAGATCCTGGCCAATACATGCATCAAGAGCATTAATCTCTGCATGCTTGCCGCCATAGACCTCGTGGTAACCTTCACTGATCAGTTCCGTGCCCCTTGCGATAACGCATCCAACCAGCGGATTGGGGCTAACAGTCCCTCGCCCGAGCAGGGCAATCTCTATGGCGCGGCGCATCCAATGCGCGTCTATTTCCTGCTGAGTGGCCATGTAAACGTGATCTGCGTTTGATAAGGGGCTGGCTTGGCAGGAATGATAATGTCTGCTGTGTATTCTCCCGGAGGAAGCGGCATGCCGTAACTGTCTGTGCCGGCCCATTCCAGCGAATACAATGAGTGCTCGCCGGACCTTTCCGGACGTACAGGGGTGATGACGGTCAGATAGGACATGCCGGTGTTTGATTGCCAGAAAACCTTGAATCCCTGGCGAATGATCACCCGCAGATCTTCGGAGGAAGGTAGATACTCACCTTCAACAGCGCGCATTCTCATGGCTTCAACACCCATGACGTAAAACTCTGCTGCCTGTTGATCCGCTTCTTCGGGAGTGCTGACGGCACTGGAGCGCTGAATGAACGGCGAAAGCGTAAGCGGTTGATCACTCTCGGATTGCATCTTGGCTGGATGCACGATAAACAGGTTGCCTTGTTCAAGTCCTATGCGCAGTGATGTAGGATCGTAATCACGGGGGATCACGCACGTGGCGGTCATTGATGGTGTTGCCGTTGATGTGCCGGAGGAAATGATCTTCATTGCTAGGCTATCCTGCCTTCCGGCAGTTGTTGCAAAGAACAGAATCGCCTGACGGTAGACAGAACCCGAGCCTGTGGGCGGCAGACTCACAAGACCTACAGTTGAATCTGCGGTGCTTTTCGTAATAATCAAAGCCGTCGTTTGATAGAGGTCAATGGTCGAGGTTCTCCGCTCGATCTGCGTTACAGGAGCAGCGCACGAGGTAACGATCAAGCATATGATCGACAACCACACTGAACGATCACGCATTTTCATCTGATCTCCATTCCAAGGCAGCAGTTGATGATTCCAGTCAGCCGTCCAGCCGCATTTGCAGCAACCTCAAGTACTTCTCCATGCGTTACAGAACGTTGCTCTGCGTCGGTAAGTGTGTTGGTAACCATTGAAAGAGCTATCGTTGAGATACCTAGGGCTTCGGCATAACGCAACTCGCGAACTGTGGACATGCCAACGAGCTCTGCGCCAATAGCGCGAAGCATTCGTATCTCTGCTCTTGTTTCGTACGACGGACCAGCTACCTGACAATAGGTGCCCGTTTCGAGAGCTATGCCTGCTTGGGTGCAATGATCGATGATCGATTTGTGCGCAAGGGCCCTGTTCTCTCGAGCCTTGTTGGTGGTTGCTGCATGATTTGCCACGACCTGTTGCTGAAAGGTAAAGTCGATCGTATCGGTAATCAAAGCAATATCGCCTACACTATAGCGCCAGTGGAGTCCACCTGCCGCATTTGTTATGATAAGCGTGCGAATCCCGAGTCTGTAGAGCAACGAAACAAGCTGAAGGCATACATCGTCAGAGTAGCCCTCATATTGATGAAATCGGCCCGAGCAAACGATCACGTTTTGATTGAAAGCATGCAGCAGCTGCAGCTCTGAGGCATGGCCCTGAACAGTGCTGGTGTGAAGTCCGGGAACCTCTCGATAGTGCACTACGTCTTGCACAAGCCCGTGCGATGGGAATCGGAACCCAGAACCAGTAATGATGCCAACAGACGGCCGGCAATTCCAGCGCTTGAGCAAGGCGTCGACGGCTAGGTTGGCAGAACGTTCGTTGGTTGCAATCATGGCGGCGTTATAACGGCAAGTTAGCCCCTTGTAGACATATTTCGCTCTGTATCTTTGCGCATGATACGAAGCATGACTGGCTATGGTAAGGCCGAAGTAGAGATTCTCGGCAGCACCTGCACGATAGAGGCGCGGTGTGTGAACGGACGCTACCTGGAGTTGTCCACGAAGATCCCGCGTGAGTGGTCTGACAAAGAAGGTCAGATGCGCGAAACCGTGCGAGAGCATGTTACTCGCGGCTCGCTCTCGATCTCGGTTCGCCGCGCCGAAAGCACGCAGACAACCGATATCGGACCCAATCTCAATGTTGCCTCAGCATACGTGCAGGCTCTGGCTACGATCAAGCAGGAGCTCTCAATTCCAGGAGAGATCCGCATTGAGCACATTGCATCCTTGCCTGGTCTGTTTCAGCCAGATTCTTCTGGAACTGAAGATGCTGACGTATGGCCGGACCTGCAATCAGGACTGATCGAAGCACTTCATGCGCTCAATGCAATGCGCGACAAAGAGGGGGCTGAACTTTGCCGTGATCTGGACGAACGACTAACGCTAATGCTGAGCAGCACTGACATTGTTGAGCAGATGAGTGTTGCACGCATCGAAGCAGAGCGTGTGCGGCTGCGCGAGCGCGTGCGGCAGCTTGTTGAGGATTCTGTTGTAGACGAGCAACGTCTGCAGCTCGAGATCATTCTGCTGTCAGAGAAGCTCGATGTTACAGAAGAATGCGTGCGCTTGCGGAGCCACATCAAGCATTTTCGTCAGTACATGACTGGAGACGAAAAGGCTGGACGAAAGCTCAATTTCCTGCTTCAGGAGATGAACCGCGAGATCAATACGATCGGCTCAAAATGCAACCATGCAGAGATCGCAGTGATTGTTGTCGGCGTTAAGGAAGAACTCGAACGCATGCGCGAACAGGTGCAGAATGTCGAATAGGAAGCACCTCATTGTCCTTAGTGCGCCCAGCGGAGCGGGTAAGACAACCGTGGCTCGTCATCTTTTGCAAACGTTCCCGCAGATGAAGTTTTCGGTTAGCGCCACCACGCGGGCTGTGCGCAGTGGGGAAGAACATGGCAGGGATTATTTCTTCTTAACAAAAGACGACTTCCGACGTAAGATCGAAGAAGGAGATCTCGTTGAGTACGAAGAGATCTTCGGCAATTATTACGGCACACTGAAAAGTTTTGTCTCCGACTCGATATCACGTGGTGAATTCGTGGTTTTCGATGTCGATGTCAAAGGCGCACTGTCCTTGCGCGCTGCATTTCCTGACGACACCCTGCTGATGTTTGTTGCGCCCCCTTCATTGGAGGTACTCGAGCAGCGTCTTCGAAGCCGGCACACCGAGACCGATGAGCAGATCAACACGCGTCTTTCTCGTGCAGAGATGGAAATGGCTCACCAGGATATGTTCGACGTCGTGCTCGTAAACAGCGTTCTATCAGAGACGCTTGAACAGGCCAAGAATCTGATACAAGCTCAAATGGAAGGGGCTCCGCAGCAACCATCACTCTTTGGTGAGTGATTCAGTATCGTAACTTTGTAGTCTATGAGCAAGAAATCAACTCCGGCAAAGCAACGTACGGTGCAGCTGGATAGCGCAGCTGGCCTCTCGAAGGCAGATGTTATCAGTGATTATCGCATCGCCGTTATCAGCCGGCAGGCATCACTGCTGGGCCGGAAAGAAGTCCTAACCGGCAAGGCCAAATTCGGAATCTTTGGCGACGGCAAGGAGATCGCACAGCTAGCCATGGCACGGGCCTTTCAGCCTGGGGACTGGCGCAGTGGTTACTACCGCGATCAGACATTCATGTTTGCCACAGGAGAGAGTGACGTTCAGAAGTTCTTTGCTCAGTTGTATGCTCATACGGACATCGAGGCAGAACCAGCCAGCGCTGGCCGCTCGATGAATGGTCACTTCGGTACGCGCTTGCTTGGCGACGATGGAACGTGGCTTCCACAAGTACAACGCAAGAATGTTTCGGCAGATGTGTCGCCAACGGGTTCGCAAATGCCGCGACTGGTTGGTCTTGCGTATGCGTCGAGGCTGTATCGTGAAGTTGAAGTTTTGCAATCACTTACCGAGTTCTCTTCAAACGGCAACGAGGTTGCATTCGGCACCATTGGGAATGCTTCAAGCGCCGAGGGAATGTTTTGGGAAAGCGTTAATGCCATCGGCGTTCTGAAGTCGCCGGCGATCATATCGATATGGGATGATGGATACGGCATCAGTGTCCCAAACGAGTTCCAGGTTACAAAATCCAATGTTGGTGAGCTGCTTTCGGGATTCGCAAGAACCGCTACGTCGTCGAACGGATATGATATCCAGGTGGTGAAGGCATGGGATTATCCAGCTCTTGTTGAGGCATATGCCAAGGCCTCTGCCACGGCTCGTACGGAGCATGTACCGCAGATCATCCATGTGATCGAGGTTACGCAGCCTCAGGGTCATTCCACATCCGGTTCGCACGAGCGCTACAAGTCTGCAGAGCGTCTGGCGTGGGAAACAGAAATGGATGGTGTTTCTCGCATGCGTGCCTGGATGATCGAGCAGGGGATTGCCAGTATCAAGGAGCTCGATGCCATCGAGGCTGAAGCCAGTGAGTCTGTCAAGTCCAGCAAGCAGGCAGCCTGGGACGCCTACATACGTCCAATCCAACAGGAGATCATTGATGCATCTTCGATGCTCCGTACAACTGCAGAGAATCTTAGGAGTGCCTCGCAACTGGACGCAGCTCAGGAAGTTGAGCAGATAGCCAGTGAGCTTACGCGCATCCGTGAGCCGTTTCGTAGAGATATCATGTCTGCGATCCATAGAGCTCTCGTAGCGTCTGCAAAAGCACCACAATCGTGTGCGCATGATCTGGCTGCATGGCGTCGTGGGTATGACGAACAGATTCGCCCCCTATATAGCTCTCACTTGTATTGCGAAACGCAGAAAAGTCCACTGCGGAGTGCTGCCATCGCTCCGGACTTTGGGCCCCAGCCCCAACAAGTCAATGGTTCTGAGGTGATTCGTGCATGGTTCGACCATGCTCTTGCGTCGGATCCGCGGGTAAGCATCTTCGGCGAAGACACAGGGTTTCTTGGCGACGTTAACCAAGGCACATCAGGATTGCAGGCGGCTTACGGCGTTCTACGTGTGAGCGATGTAGGTATTCGAGAGTGCACGATTCTTGGACAGTCGATCGGCATGGCCATGCGTGGCCTGCGTCCAATAGCTGAGATACAGTATTTGGACTATTTACTCTATGCATTGCAGCTAATGAGTGATGATCTGGCTACAGTGCACTGGAGAACACGAGGCGGACAAAAAGCGCCCGTGATCGTGCGCACGCGTGGTCATAGGCTCGAAGGTATCTGGCATTCGGGCTCGCCGATGGCTGGTATCATCAACCTCGTGCGCGGCATGCACGTGTGCGTGCCTAGGAACTTTGTGCAGGCAGCCGGAATGTACCAGACGCTTCTGCAAGGGGATGATCCTGCAGTGGTGGTCGAGGTGTTGAATGGTTATCGCCTGAAAGAGAATCTTCCGATGAACATCGGCGAGTACACTGTCCCACTCGGTGTTCCAGAGGTAGTTCGCCAGGGTTCAGACATAACTGTCGTAACGTATGGTGCGACCGTTCGTGTAGCCCTCGATGCTGCTGCGATGCTGGAACGTCTTGGAATCGATATTGAAGTGGTCGATGTTCAAACGCTGTTGCCTTTTGATACCAGCGGGATGATCGTGCAGTCGCTGCAGAAGACAAATCGCATTCTGTTCCTCGACGAAGATGTTCCAGGCGGCACTACCGCGTTCATGATGCGTCAAGTTCTCGAAGTACAGAATGGCTATCGTTTCCTTGATTCTGCCCCTGCCACGCTGACAGCACAGGAACACCGTCCAGCATATGGTACCGATGGCAACTTCTGGTCCAAGCCCGAGGCTGAGCATATCTGCATGAAGATTTACAGTCTGATGCAGGAAACTGCGCCCGGTAGATATCCGAACTTGTTCTGATACCCATGATGAGGCTGTAGTCGCAATGGTGGAACCTTCGCCGCAATGCGAGGGTTACTACACGTTCCGGCTCCATCGAAACACACATTCTCTCAAAGGTTTACCATGAAAACGTTCTTGCTGGCTGTTGCATCCCTTTACCTCGCAATGTCGGCCTCCGCAGCAGCTGACAAGGCTGCGCTAATGAAGCGTGGGCAGGTAGTATACAACGAGTACTGTAAGACGTGTCACCAGGCAAACGGTCAGGGACTCGGTACGGTATATCCGCCGCTTGCCAAGAGTGACTATCTGAAAAACACTCCAACGCCGCAGATCATCAAAGAAGTTGTCAATGGTAAAAGTGGCAAGCTCAAGGTTAACGGCAAAGAGTACAACGGGGTAATGGCGCCTCTGCCGAAGAAGTATACTGACGATGACATCGCAAGCGTTATTACGTATGTCTACAGCAGTTTTGGTAATAGCGGTCCTGTTGTGTCTGCTGCGGACGTAAAGAAGCACAAGAAAAAGTAACGATGAAGTTGCCAACAGCAACCGCCCCCTGTGAGAAACCTCGCAGGGGGCTTTGTATTTTTGCCATTCCGTTTACCGATACCAAGGATAGTTCATGGCCAAAACCAAGGCTTCTGTGTGTACTCCGGATCAGCAACGAGATCTTCTGCGGTACATGTTGATGGCTCGAGAGTTCGACACAGCGATGTTGCGACTCTACAGGCAAGGCAAAGCCTTTGGAGGGGTCTATTCGCAGCTGGGTAATGAAGCTGTCAGTGTAGGCAGCGCGTATGCGCTCGATAGGCACAAGGATGTCCTGTTCCCGATGCACCGCAATATTGGCGGACACTTCGTGTTTGGCCAGTCACTCGATCAGCTCATGCTCAATCACTTGGCACGCCAGGGCAGTCAGATGCGCGGAACTGACGGCACGGGACACTATGCTGATCCGGCATTGCGCATCTATGGAAACGTGTCGCATCTGGGCGCCATGATACCCGTTGCTGCAGGCTTTTCACTTGCTGATAAAATGCGGGGCATCACAACTGTTTCGATGACGTACATCGGTGATGGAGGTGCTCAGGTAGGAGAGGTTCACGAGGCACTCAACTTTGCTGCGGTTCACAAGCTTCCATTGATTCTTATCATCGAGAATAATCAGTACGCATATTCTACCCCGAACTCTATGGAGTTCGCGTGCGAAAACCTCAGCGATCGTGCCGTTGGATATGGCATGCACGGAGTTACTATTGATGGTACTGATGTAGAATTGGTCTACGCCACCTGCTGTGAGGCTGCAGAGCGCGCAAACAAGGGTCTGGGGCCAACACTTATCGAAACCAAGACCATGCGTATGCGGGGCCACGCAGAGCATGATGACTTTGCCTATGTGCCAAAGGAACTGCTTGATGAATGGTCGAAGAAAGATCCCGTAGAACAGTACATCACTCTTCTCGACACACGTAAGGTGATGAGCAGGGCAGAGGCCACAGCCATGCGCGAGCAGATCTTACAAGACATGATCACAGCTATTGACAAGGCACTTGAGCATCCGTGGCCAGACGCAGAGGAAGGAATGAAGAGCGTGTTCATGTCAGAAACGGTAGGAGCGTAATCACATGGTCATGACCTACCTTGAGGCAATAGCAGACGCACTTCGTGTGGAGATGCGCCGAGATCCATCTGTGTTTATGATCGGCGAGGACATCGGCACCTATGGTGGAGCTTTCAAGCTCACAAAGGGCTTTCTTGATGAATTCGGTCCGCAGCGAATCATCGACGCGCCCATCTCAGAGAGTGCCATTATTGGAGCGGCGATCGGTGCATCGCTAAACGGTATGCGTCCGGTTGCAGAGATGCAGTTTATGGACTTCGTTACCAACGGGTTCAACCAGTTGGTTACCGTAGCTGGAACAACGGCGTATCGATGGTCGATTCCAGTTCCGATGGTCGTTCGCGGTCCATCTGGCGGAGGTGTTGGCGCGAATCCATTTCATAGTAGAAACTCCGAGGCATGGTTTGCCCACGCAACCGGACTCAAGGTTGTGTGCCCGGCATTTCCTGATGATGCCAAGGGGCTCATGATGGCGTCGATCAGAGATAACGATCCGGTCGTATTCTTTGAGCACAAGGGACTGTATCGAAAGATCAAGGGAGAGGTGCCCGAGGGAGAGTACGTCGTAGAACTTGGTAAGGCCCGCACGGTGCGTCCGGGTAAACATTGCTCGGTCATTTCCTATGGCTCAGCCGTTCATATGGCTCTCGAAGCTGCCAGCATGCTTGAGCAGGAAGGTCTTGATATCGAAGTTGTAGACATACGTACGCTTGTGCCCTTCGATGAAGAAGCAGTGCTGGAATCAGTAAAGCGAACTGGTCGTGTTGTGGTAGCGCATGAAGCCGTATTGACAGCTGGATTCGGGGGGGAGATTGCCGCACGCATTGCAGATAAGGCCTTTCAGTGGTTAGATGCACCGGTTAAACGTGTTGCTGCATTTGATAGCCCGACTCCATTTGCTCCAACGTTGGAGAAGGCTGTGCTGCCAAATGCCGAGAAGATCGCACACACGATTCGCACGGTTTGTTCGTTCTAGGTTGTTGAAAAGTTTACGCATTCTCACAGTGTGCGTGGCGTATTTTTGAGTTCGTTTTTCCATTCAGGATCTGCACATGGCAAGAGTTCATTTCAGCGTTTCGTATTCCATCGCCGACGGCAAGCGTGGTGAGTATCTCAACGCCATTTCTAACGTTCGCGAATTCTATGCTGCTACGGACGTTGATTTTGCGCTGTTCGAGGTAAAGGGAAAGCACAATCACTTCCAAGAAGTGTATGTATTCCCATCACAAGAGGCATACGAAGCATCTGATGATCCTGAGGCCACCGCAGCAATTTCGGCCTCTCTCGAGAAGATCTACTCCCTTGCCAAGGATGTCCGCTACGACGTAGCCAACGAGATCGCCTGATCTCGGGCCTACAGCCGCCGGCCACAGGGCTTGATATGCGCTATGGGCGATATCTTGCGATTGTATGACCTCATCGCGCATCAGTATTGGTTATGACATCAGCGTCAACTTCTTTTCAAGAAGCGGAATCGCACGATACTCACGTGAGCTTCTGCGCCGGATGCAGACGCATGATGATGTCTCCACGTTCCTTGTCGGATACAAGCGTCAACGTGAAGAAGTAACTGAATTCTTTGGCGGCAAACTCCCAGAAGGTGCACAGCTAACACTGACGCATGAGCGGGCATTAGGAGCCCCTTTGCGGCGGTTAACAAGACTATGGATAGCGCGCGAGCTCCGCAGACTGTTTGATGATGTAGACGTTGTGCACTACCTGGGACCTCAGAAGATCTTTGCAGATCACAGACGCACAATTTCAACAGTCCATGATCTGATTCCAATGTTCAGCGAGTACTCGGTGGATGCCGGACTTCGTTATCGCTTCCCGCGTATGGTCGAAAAGCAGCTTCGACATTCCAACGCAGTGGTCTGTCCATCACAATGGGTAGCAGATACGATTCAGGATCGGTTTCCGTGGTTTGATGGGCCGATAACTGTTACGCCCCTTGCTGCTGGACCCCAGTTTAGTCCTTCTCCACTGACAGATGACGTGCGCACCAGGTACGACGTGCGCCGGCGATATGTGCTTTTCGTAGGACGCATCGATGTTGCCCGTAAGAACATCGACAGGATGGTGGAAGCATGGATGTCTATACCAACGCAAATCCGCAAGGACACAGACTTTATTATTATCACCGATCGTAATGATAGGGTGATCAAGAGCTTTGTTTCGGGTTTGACGAATGTTGACGCATCGGTGAGGGTCTTTAATACTGTCTCCAACACCGAATTGACGCAGTTCCTAAGTAGTGCGTCACTTCTGCTGTTTGCCTCTCAGGCAGAGGGATTCGGCTTGCCAATCCTTGAGGCAATGCAGTGTGGGTGTCCTGTCATCACGTCGTCTACAACATCGATGACGGAAGTAGGGGGCGATGCAGTTCTCTACGTCGATCCTACGAACGTTGAGCAGATGCGTGAAACGATAGCGCTCGCTATGCATGACGATGAAGTGCTTGCAGATCTCAGAGAACGAGGATTTGTTCAGTGCAGCAAGTTTCATTGGGAACGAACAGCTGAGCTTACACTTGGGGCATACCGGTCATGTCCGACGCGATAACTCTTCCAGAGCGTGCAAAGATCCTTGTCATGCGACAAGACCGCATTGGTGATGTCTTTGTTTCAACTGCTGTACTGCACGCTTTACGCAATCGATTCCCTGAAGCACAAATCGACGTTCTGTTATCTCGGAACAACATGGCGGCATCCTTCGCCATAGAACCCGTTGTTGATTCGATACATATCCTTCGCAAGAACTCGCTGCAGATGCTGCGACTATTGTGGACATTGCGTTGGTCGCGATACGATGTAGTGATCGATCTCAACCATACCGCATCCTCAACGTCAAATCTTCTCATTCGTTGCGCCGCCGCACGGCACAGCATTGTTCTAGAAACCGCAAGGCCATCCACAGCTACAACCGTCGTCCCACAGGGCGATCGTAGCATTCGTCACATCGTTGATGTACTGTGCGATCTGCTCTTGCCCTTGGGAATATCGATCCCGTTAGAAGCCAGACGTCCCAAGGTAACGGTGAGCAATGAAATCATGACCGAGGTTCGTGCGAAGGTGGCCTTCATAACCTCAAAGCAGATATTGGGTGTGCAGATATCAGGATCATCGAGAGACAGGATGTATCCCATAGAGGCGCTTGAGCAAGCTATTCCAGCCATCAAAGAGCGTTTCCCGTCTGTCGATATCGTGGTAATGTCTGCCCCCTCCGAGAGGATCCAGGCAGAACAGCTTGCCAGGACCACAGGTGCTGCGTACGTTGATGCAGGCCCAACCTACCAACACTTTGCAGCTCTGATAGCATCCTGTACGTGGATTCTAAGTCCTGATACAGCTGCTATCCATGTTGCCGCCGCCCATAACGTGCCCAGCGTGGTCTTGTTCTCCCGTGATCACAGAGGCTACGTAAACTGGCTGCCATATGATGCGCCATGCTGGCCTATCATCACAGAAGATTCTTCCTTAGGCAGCATAGCAACCGAAATGGTTGTTGACAACGTCGCATCGATGATGACTGGCTAGGCTGGCTTTGGTAAATTGCTGGCCATTACACTTTTAGCTTTCCTCTATGCACTTCGAACAACGCACGACAACCTGTGGCGCTTTGCGTCCAGAACATGACGGATTGTCAGTTACACTTAACGGTTGGGTAAACGCCAGACGCGACTATGGCGGTGTGATATTCATTGACCTGCGTGACCGCGACGGTGTAACTCAAGTAGTTGTCGATTCTGCCCACACTCCTGAGCTCTCTGCGCAGATCCACGAGGTACGTGCCGAATATGTCCTCTGGGTGAAGGGGGCTGTGCGCATGCGTGAGAATCCGAATCCTCGCATTCCTACCGGACTCATCGAAGTGCTGGCAACGGAAGTTGGTATCATCAATCCGGCCGATGTTCCGCCGTTTGAGATCGTTGATGACCTTGGTACCAATGAGGAATTGCGTCTCAAACATCGGTATCTGGACCTTCGCAGACCGGTAATGCAGAAGAACTTCCTCATTCGTAATAAGCTTTATCAGATCACGCACAGGTTCTTCGAAGAAGAAGGATTTCTCGAAGTTGAAACACCAGTGCTTACCAAGTCTACTCCAGAGGGTGCGCGCGACTTCCTCGTTCCAAGTCGCATGAACAAGGGACGCTTCTACGCGCTGCCGCAATCTCCGCAGCTGTTCAAGCAGCTGTTGATGGTATCCGGATTTGACAAATACATGCAGATCGTTAAGTGCTTCCGAGACGAAGACCTGCGTGCCGACAGACAACCGGAGTTTACTCAGATAGACGTCGAGATGTCGTTCATCAAACAGGACGATATCCTTGCACTTACAGAGCGGTTTATCAAGAAGGCCTGGCAGGAAATCCTAGGTTACAATACACCGGAGGCATTCGAGAGAATGTCGTTTCATCATGCCATGGAAAACTATGGCTCGGATAAGCCGGATATCAGGTATGATCTTCGGCTCAAGAATGTCACTGACCTTGCAGGCGCTTGTGATTTCTCTGTATTCAAAGACACGGTTGCCTCGGGCGGCACGATTATGGCCCTCAATGCCACGGGCTGCGCAGGGTTCTCGCGCAAAAACATCGATGAGCTAACTGAGCATGCGAAGAAGTATGGTGCTAAGGGGCTCCCGTGGCTTAAGCTTGCAGGTGGGGAAGTATCAGGTTCGTTCGCAAAGACAATAACGCAGGAGCAGGCAATCGGGTTGTTGGACGCGGTTCATGCCGGCGAGGGCGACCTTGTTCTCTTCGTTCCTGGAGAGTGGGAACGTGCATGCACAATAGCGGGAGCTCTCCGATCGGAAGTTGCCCGCCGCACAGGTATTCTGGAGTCGCTCAAGGGAACATACTCCTTCCACTGGGTTACCGAGTTTCCGTTGCTTGAGTATAGTGACGAGGAATCTCGGTGGATCGCGCGACATCACCCGTTTACATCGCCCCTTCCAGATGATGTTCAGCTCCTTGGAAGCGACCCAACGCACGCTCGTGCGCTGGCGCATGACCTCATCATCAACGGATATGAAGTTGCAGGTGGCTCGGTGCGTATTCATACGAATCACGTGCAGCAGCAAATGTTCGATCTCCTCGGCTTTGCTCGTGAAGATGCCGAAGCAAAGTTTGGCTTCCTACTCGACGCGCTCAAGTATGGTGCTCCGCCGCACGGTGGTATTGCATTTGGCTTCGACAGACTGGTGATGCTTATGAGCGGCACGGATAATATTCGCGATGTGATTGCGTTTCCAAAGACTACTTCTGGACTCTCCCTCATGGACGGTTGTCCGTCTGGGATTGACATGAAACAACTACATGATCTTGGCATCGCAACAACAAGTGCCGAATAGCATGCACACATCGATGCGCATAGTGATCATTGTCTTGCTAGCAGTCTGCTCGATGCAGGCAATGCAAACCAGTGATGGCACTCGTAGGAAGTTCAATGAGGTGCGCACGAAGATCATTGATTCGAATTGGAGCGCACTGCCCATAGGTGAACTCATGACGAAAGTAGCCCAGCAACTCGTTGGAGTGTCATACGTGGGTGGAACACTCGATGGGCCTGGCCGCGAGATGTGCTCTGTTGACATGCTCCGGCTTGATTGCGTAACGCTGTTTGAAGTGACGTTGAATATGGCGCGCATTACGCACCTGGGTAAGGATTCACTTTCTGATCTGATTGATGCTGTAACATTCACCCGATATCGTGACGGCATTCTTACCGATTACACGAGCCGTCTTCACTACACATCAGATTGGATCGATAACAACATCAAGAAAGGTGTTGTGCGTGATGTGACGCCAACGTTAGGTGGCCAAGCGTTTCCGCTGCAGCTGGGATTCATGTCGAAGAACCCGAAGTATTATCCTGCATTGCAAGCAAACCCAGATTTTATCAGTGTGATGCACGACATCGAGCAACGCGTGAATCAGACCAGCCGCCTGATCGTGCCTGGCAAGAACATCGAGAGCATCGAGCATCAGCTGCAGGATGGCGATATCGTGGCCATTGCAACATCGAAGTCAGGCCTTGATTATAGTCATACCGGCCTGATTGTGCGTGATGGAAACCGCGCCCGATTGCTGCACGCATCGTCTACCCAAAAAATGGTCGTGCTCGATGTCCCAATTGCAGACTACGTAAAAAAGGTCTCAACGAACATCGGCATTACGATCTTGCGTCCACTGCCAGTTGGCAGATAGATTGAAGCTGCTCGCTAATTGCATGCTGTTTATCAGAAAAGAGCTGCATGAGATTGTCAATTGTTACCTCAGCACCGGCAGCTTCTGAGAGTGAGGCACTGCTGCGTTTCAGGGCTTGCTCTACTCCTGAAAGGCTTTCTGGATTAGGAGCAATGATGTGGGCGAGTATCTCGTGTTCAGGACCGCAGAGTATCGACCCATGCTGCAACAGAACGCCATCCATGACGCGCTGCGCAGAACCAACAACCTTGCGTTGACCCCACAGGATTTCGCTTTTGGCATGGCTCGTAAAGCAGGCCTGTCCAAGGGGCTGTTGGGCTGAGTAATGCATACGAAGGTCTGTCGACAGCGACGCATGCGAAAGCGCAGGGGCCACAGGGGATAGCACAGCATACAGAAGATCATGGACTGCCGCATAGACTACTTGCGACTTCGTTGTATCGGGCATAGAAACACACAGGCAATACGTTACCTCGTTAGCATGCAGCACGGCGCGTCCACCTGTTGGACGGTGCACGACATCGAGCTCATATCTGCTTAGCGCCTCAGCATTCAGACCATCAGTTGATTGATGTTTGCCGAGAGACACACACCACGGATCCCATGAATACAGCCGAAGTCCAACGTCACATCTGCCAGTGTGCACACTGGCATGCAGTTCCAGATCCAGCTCCATGTTGCGCCGTCCTGTAGCTGATTCATCGACTCGGAACTCTATGTTCATGCACCAACAATCCGAAGGAAACGGAGCTTGCCAACGCGCAGAATTCTCTGCTCTGCAAGGTCCACTACAGCCGCGGGATCAGTGATCTTTACAGCATCAATCGAGACACCACCTTGTGTGATAAGTCTGCGAGCTTCGCTCTTTGAGGCCGCCATGGCCGTATCGACGAGGACAGTTACGATATCGGCATTAGCATACGACAGGGTCCGTTCTTCGATAATGTCCGGGATGTCTTTCTTGACGAATACACGCTCAAACTCTGCAAATGCTTCGTTGCCTGCCTCTGCCCCATGGTAGCGTGCTGCGATACGCTTTGCGACATCAACTTTAGCGGTACGCGGGTGCAGCGTTCCGTCTGCAAGCCCCTTTGTTACCGAGGCAACCTCTTCCGAAGATGCAAAGCAGGCATACTGCAGGTATCGAGGAATAAGACTGTCCGGGATCGACATGGTCTTGCCGAACATATCCTTGGCGCTGTCGGTAAGAGCTATATAGTTGTCGAGTGACTTGCTCATCTTCTCAACGCCATCGGTGCCTTCAAGAATTGGCATCGTGAGGATGCATTGCGGTTCTGCATTTGAACCTCGCATGATCTCACGTCCTGCCAGTAGGTTAAACTTTTGATCTGTTCCGCCAATCTCGATGTCGGCCTTTACAGCAACTGAATCATAGGCTTGAATAAGTGGATACAGAAATTCGTGTAGCGAAATCGGCTCTCCACCCTTGTAGCGCTTTGTAAAGTCATCGCGCTCGAGAAGCTGTGCCACGGTGTACTGCGAGGTAAGTCTGATAACATCGCGAAAGCTGAGAAGGTCTAGCCAACTAGAGTTGTAGAGCACCTCTGTTTTATTCATATCGAGGACCTTGGCCGCCTGCATAACGTAAGTCGTACCGTTGTGACGTGTCTCCTCGATGGTAAGTGCCGGCCGCGTTTTCGATTTTCCTGTTGGGTCGCCGATGGTGGCGGTAAAGTCTCCAATGATGAGCACCACAAGGTGTCCAAGCTCTTGAAACTGACGCAGTTTCTGAAGCACCACGGCATGGCCAATATGAATATCAGGGCGGCTTGGATCGAGTCCGAGTTTAATGCGCAGAGGCGTCCCGGTACGAATGCTACGCTCGAGCTTCATCAGCACGTCCTCCTCTGGGAGAAGGTCGACTACATGTTCCTTAATGATGGCCAGTTGTTCGTGTATAGGTTTCATATTTGATGGCTCGTATCAGTTATCATCGCCGCTTATGCGTCGTTGCAAATCTCGCTTAATCTCTCGTTCCTTCGTGCTTGCCCGTTTATCGTAGAGCTTCTTTCCACGAACAAGTCCAAGTTCAACCTTGACGTATGGACCAGAAAAATAGAGCGACAAGGGCACTACGGTTAGCCCCTTCTCTTCGATACCTTCTCGAAGTTTGCCGAGTTCATGTTCCTTGAGCAGAAGCTTACGCTTACGAAGAGGGTCGTGATTTTCACGGTTGCCAAAATCATAGGGTGCAATGTGCAGCCCCAACAGCCAAAGCTCGTCTGTTTGCCGAGATGGGAACGTCGCATATGCATCGGCCAGACTAATCTTGCCTGCCCGAAGCGATTTAACCTCTGTTCCAAGCAATACAATGCCGGCCTCAAAGCGCTGTAGTACCTCGTACTCGTGCAGAGCCTTGCGGTTGGTAATGATCGTACGTATGGTTCGTTCGGTGTTCTGCATAATAAAAAAGCCCCACGCGCGGTGTCGTAGGGCTTTGGAAGCGGAGAGGGAGGGATTCGAACCCTCGGTAGCGGTTAGTACCACTACGACGGTTTAGCAAACCGTTGCCTTCAGCCACTCGGCCACCTCTCCTTGCGGTTGGCAAAGATACAACGTGAAATCAATTCGGCAATTGTGGAGCATACCTGTTTATTTTTGTACGTGAAATCAGCCGCAGAAACGCCGCTTATGCGGCAGTACAATCAGATAAAGGAGCGCCATCCCGATACGGTGTTGCTCTTTCGGCTTGGCGATTTTTACGAGACGTTTGGCGATGATGCCGTTATTGCGGCACGATCGTGCGGCATAACGCTAACCAAGAGGAATAACGGTTCAGCCGGCGAGATGCCTCTTGCAGGCTTTCCACATCATCAGCTCGACAACTACCTGCCAAAGCTTGTGGCTGCCGGTTACCGTGTGGCTGTCTGCGAGCAGCTGGAAGACCCCAAAACTGCCAAGGGGATTGTCAAGCGAGACGTAGTCGAGGTAGTGACTCCCGGAGTTGTGCTCTATGACAAGCTTCTTGATAGCCGCAGGAACACCTACGTTGCGTGTATCGCTGCACCGGAGCGGGAAGGGGGCTATTGGGGCGTTGCTGTGGCGGATATTTCAACCGGTTCGTTCACTGCTGGAGATGTGCCTTCTGATGCTGTAGAGTCAATCATCGAGTCGTTCGCTCCTGCAGAGATCATCGTCAACAAAGAGCAGCGTTCAGTTTGGGAGCCCATAGTACAGCGATGCACCTCGCGTCCGGCCGTTAGTAGACTTGAGGCTTGGCATTTTCATGAGAGCACCTGTGAAGACCAGTTGCGGCGGCACTTTGCGACAGCCTCGCTGAAGGGATTTGGTATCGACGATGCGCCGATGGGAATCGTCGCAGCTGGGGTGATTATCCACTATGTTGCCGAATCACAGAAGAGTGCTCTGTCGCAGCTACAGTCTATCCGACGCTTACGTCACGACGACGTGATGATCCTTGATGCATCTACGAGAAGGAATCTGGAGATCCAATCTCCGTCCGGTATGTATGCTGCATCTGGTGCACTGGTAGATCTGCTCGATCAAACCTCCACGCCCATGGGAGCTCGGCTGTTGCGTTGGTGGATGCAGACGCCACTCAAAGACCTACAGCGAATCCAACAGCGTCATGCAGTGGTTCGCCTGCTTGTCGATCACGCACAAATGCGTGAGCAGCTGCGCATGGTGGCATCGCGTTTTGGCGACCTCGAACGGCAGCTCACAAAGATTGTTACCAATCGTGCTACAGCGCGTGACGTAGGTTCGTTTCGCAACGGTTTGCGCGTGATTCCAGATCTTCTGCAGGCCTGTAATGAAGCAGCCTCGCCGGAGCTCGGCAAGATCGTGAGTTCGATCAGCAAACACGAAGAACTTGCCAGTACTGTCGATCGAGCACTTGCTGATGAGCCCCCTGCACTGATCGGAACGGGTACGATGTTTCGTTCCGGATACAACGATAAACTTGATGCTGCAAGTCAAGCATTGCTGCACGGCAGGGAATGGATCAATGCCTATCAGCAGCGACAGCGCGACGAGACGGGAATTCCTAATCTCAAGATCGGCCATACCGGAGTGTTCGGGTATTACATCGAGGTTAGCAATGCTCAACAGTCAAAGGTGCCCGCATCGTACGACCGTCGGCAGACGTTGGCCAACGCCGAGCGCTATACAACGCAGGAACTGAAGGAGCTCGAGCAGCAGATACTTACGGCGCAGGATTCTGTGTCGCACCTTGAGACCATGCTGCTGCAGGAGCTGCGCGAGACCATTACTGCTGAATGTCAGATGCTGCAACGCACTCTGCAGCACATAGCCATTTTGGATGTTTTGACGTCTTTTGCCCACGTTGCCTCGTTGCATGGGTATGTTGAGCCTGAATTGCATACGGGCACAGAACTCGAGATTATCAATGCGCGGCATCCTGTGATTGAGCAGCTGCTTGGTCCGGGTGCATCCTACGTTCCGAACACGATACAGATCGACACGTCTGCATCGCAGGTGCACATTATCACCGGACCCAACATGTCTGGAAAGTCCAGCTACTTGCGTCAGGTAGGCATCTGCGTTTACCTATCGCATATAGGCTGCTTTGTACCGGCTACCTCGGCGCGTGTTCCACTAACAGACAGAATCTTTACGCGGGTTGGTGCGCAGGATAACATCCTTGCTGGCGAGAGCACATTTCTTGTGGAGATGCAAGAGTCGGCCAATATTTTAAATAATGCTACCGATCGTAGTTTGATACTGCTAGACGAGGTAGGACGCGGCACAGCTACATTTGATGGTATTTCCATTGCGTGGGCCATAGCTGAACATATTCACGACAGGATCGGTGCGAAAACCATCTTTGCTACGCATTATCATGAGCTTACCGAGCTCGCTGCCTCGCTGGCCCGTGTTGTGAACTTTCAAGTTGAAGTCCAGGAAGTTGAGAACGACATTGTCTTTACCCATCGTGTGATTCCAGGGCATTCGAATCATTCGTTCGGCATCCATGTGGCAAAGATGGCCGGTATGCCGCCGGTAGTTGTTGCCACTGCCCGGGCGGTACTTCAAACAATGGAATCGACGCATAGCGAAGCGGTAGTTCCTGCAAACACAGGACTCAGGGCAGCTCAGGTCTCGTTGTTTGAACTGCGTGATGATCATCTGCGCTCGATAATCGCACAAATCGATATCAATAACATGACGCCTCTGCAAGCTTTGCAGACGCTGATGGATCTGAGAAAGACGATCAATGAATGATGACATTAAAAAATTATGGTCGCAGCGCGATCGCGTAATGCGCGCAATCACCAAGGACGGCACCTTTCGTGCTGCACTGATACACAATCCTACAACGGTTCGAACAGCCCAGCTTAAACACGGACTCGATCCGATTGGCTCGCTCGTGCTTGCACGCATGATTACAGGTGCAAGCCTGCTTGCATCCTACTTGAAGGGCGAAGAGCGGGTTGTTGTAAGTGCAGAGGGCGATGGCCTTATACGATCGGTCGTTGCAGAGGCGATGCAGATCGGCGAGGTGCGCGGGTACATCACACATAATACATCGCCTGATGTAAGCCGTGATTCGCCCCTTGGCAGGGGGCTTCTGCGCGTACAACGAATCGTGTACGGAGAGAACGAGCCAGTTACCGGTATCGTTGAGCTGCGACGTGGCGATGTAACAACGGACTTAAGTTTTTATCTGACGCAATCTGAGCAGATCCCGAGTGCATTTGTAATCGATGTTGCCTACGATGAGCACGACATGATTCGTCAGAGTGTTGGATTGCTCGTTCAGGCAATGCCCGGTGCGAAAGACGTCGACATTTTCAAGGTCTACGATGCGGTTGATTACTTGGGTAGGATGACCGAGTACACAGATAACGGCTACACACCAGAGCAGATTCTTCGGCAGATCCTACCGTCAGACATTGACATCGTAGCCAGTGCGCCGGTGGACTTCTTCTGCAGGTGCTCAAAAGACCGATACAAGGCAGCGTTGCTGACTCTTGGATTAGAAGAAATCATCGGGATGAAGAAGGACGACCACAGAGAGATGGTTTGCCAGTATTGCTCTTCAAAATACGTGCTCACAGATGACGACTTTCAGGAGCTCATTACGTCGCTTACTGCTCAGTCGAACTAGAGTGCGCCATCAGTAGCGCAATGTTTGCAACATCGATGATGTCCTGAGAGCTGCAACCTCTGGAGAGATCGCAATACGGCCGCGCCAGACCCTGTAGGATCGGACCCAGTGCATGTGCACCACCCAAGCGCTCTGCGATTTTATAGGCGCTGTTGCCAGCATTCAGATCTGGAAACACCAAGACATTAGCCAAGCCGCCGATTCGTGAAGATGGGGCCTTGCGTGAAGCAACCTCGGGCACTATTGCTGCGTCTACCTGAAGCTCCCCGTCAGATAGAACATCCGGGTGCAGCCGCTGGAACAGCTCTGCAGCTCCTGATACCTTTTCAACAAGTTGATGCTTTGCGCTGCCATGTGTTGAAAAGCTGATGAACGCAACACGTGGGGCTTCCGATGTTAAGGCCGCAAGTGATCGAGAGGTCGAATAGGCAATATCCACCAGTTGTTCTTTGGTCGGATCAGGTACGACACCGCAATCAGCAAACAGATAATATCGATCTGGCCAGTCCATCAGAAAGTAGCTTGAGAGAGTAGATATGTTCCTGGCCAACCCGATAGTGTAGAGAGCCGCCTTAATGACATCTGCTGTGGTCGAAAGCGATCCTGCCACAGCAGCATCAGCTAGGCCGCTGCAGACCATCCAACCTGCTGTGTATAGCGGATTTTCCGCTAAATCATCAGCTTCCGAAGCTGTAAGCCCCTTGCCCGATCTGCGTTCGAGCAGATGTTCTGCACAAGCGTGCTTGTGATCTAGAGGATCAACAAACCTGATAGCATCGGCCAAGGACCCACCGTATATGAGCTCGGCCTCGTGCCTTGTTGATAACACGATGGGGGAGCAATACGTGGTGCCTGCCAGGCGTTGTGCAGCATCGAGGATTCGAGGGTCTTGAGCGTCTGCAAAGACAACCCTGCCGTTGTTGCCTTGCAGTTTATCGGCAAGACGTTCGCATATCATCGCGGTATGCCAAGAAGTGCGCTTGCACGTGTTGGGAGTGTGAGCGTGGATTTCTTTTCTGTTCCGTTCTCATCAAAGACCAGCACCTGAGGAGTATCGCCACCCGATGCGCGCTGGCAGATGATCTCGGCACGTGCTTCATTGTAGGCTACGATGTCGAACGAATCTGTCTGTGCCGACGAGACCCGTGAGCGTGTTCTCGTGTTCACTCGCAGCAGTCCGGACTGCACAGGAACAAATGCGTTTTGTGTGGCAGATACAATCAGTCCACGAGGGAACTGCTTCGGACCATCACTGGCCTTGATTGTTAGATCGAGCGTCTTTAACACTTGACGAGTAGATGGCGACACAAACGAGATGGTCGGAGTTGTCTGCTCAGTGTTCTCCACCTTGCCTGAACCAAGACTTACGACGCAAAACACATTAGCAACTGCATCCTCGCGCACATACCACGGCCGTGTTGTCATTTCGAGCCTGTCCTCGATCGTGTTGGTGCGCGTATCGAGTATGATCGTTGCGTTCGAATCTGGAATGGTAGCCAGCATTTGATTCCCGAGGCATGCTATCTGCCGGGGGGCACCTGGAGTCTTGATAATGCTTGCCACTTTTGAGGCAGTAAGGTCAATAACGCCGATGCATGTGTTTTTCGGGGATGTTGCGTAGGCTGTTGTAGCGTTGGCAAAACACAGGTCTGCAATCCCGTCCAGCACTTGGAAGGTAAAGATTGTGTCTACGTATATGAGCTTCTCCGCATCGTAGACAACTATCCAGGGCCTACTTTCAGAGTAGATGTAAATGTTGTTTCGAAACTGCACCATCGACGGGGTAGCTCCAAAGTCCACATCGTTCGGATTAACGCCTGTAACAGCACCGTTTGGTACGACACGCACAGTAAGGTCTCTGCCACCACTCGTTGAAACTAAGCGCCACTCGTCAACAAATGAATTGATAAGGGGCTCATCTGGTGCACAGCCCGTCATGAACAACAACGCAAGTGCTGTTATGATTGTAGTGCGGAAAAGAACTGTCATACGATCCGGGGCAGTACGTGTGTAATGAGTGATGTCATCTTCGGCTCAGCCATAGCTGCAGCTTCCAAGACGTGTTCCAAGCTAACTGGTTGTAATGAATCTGGAAAACACTCATCGGTTACGATACTAACACCCAGCACCTGCATCCCCATGTGTCGGGCCACGATGCACTCCGGAACGGTGCTCATGCCAACGACATCGGCTCCGATGCCGCGCAGGAATCGGTACTCAGCTCGGGTCTCCATGCATGGTCCTGTTACAGCGACATACACGCCCCGATACACTTTGATCCCCAATTCAAGAGCAGTTGATTCAGCCAGGTCCAACAATCGCCGTGAATATGGTTCGCTCATATCAGGAAACCTCGGCCCGAGCTGGTCGAGGTTTGGGCCGATCAGCGGATTGTCGCCCAAGAGGTTGATATGATCATCGATCAGCATGATATCTCCGCGACGGTACATGGGATTCATGCCTCCGCAAGCGTTGGAGACCACTAACGTTTGCACGCCAAGCAGCTTCATTACTCGCACCGGCAGAGTGATCTGCTGCAGCGTATATCCTTCGTACACATGAAATCTGCCCTGCATCACGACCATGTCAACACCGTTGAGCCTGCCGAACAGCAACCTGCCGCTGTGTGACTCTACAGTGCTTGTCGGAAAATGCGGGATATCGCTGTAAGGTATTGACAATACAATATCTAACTGTTCGGCAAGCGACCCTAACCCGGTGCCGAGTACAACCCCGACGGTAGGCTGCAGATTGCACTGCTTACGTAGGAAATCTGCTGATTCTTGAATCGATGTGAGCATAGATGAAGCTTCGGAAAGTGAGTACAGCCAAACGTGATAGCGGCATATTCCCGTACGTAATTTACAGCCCCCAAAGCTGTGCAAAAGTACGGGTAAGGTTAGAGTGGAAAATTATATATTTTCAATGGTTGTCGAGAACCCTGATTAGGAACTGTATGCCTATGATTCATGGTTTGGTGCAGCATCTGTTACCGAGAATTAATGTACATGTCAAACTTCTACGATTGGGCTGATCAATGAACAATTCGCTACGCAAATTGCTCGCATGCCTGTTTTCTCTTGCCACTCTGATTGCGGTCTATCCATCGCAGTCGAGCGCGCAGATGTTGGTGACCGTTGGTGGCGGACCAAACGTTGGTATCACTGCATACGGCCAGTTCATTTACCCAAATCCATTGATGGATTATTGGTGGACGATCCGAAGCCAGTACTTCCTCAAGGCTTCTGAATTGACGTTCCACGGCGTAACGCCTGGGCAGATCGTATCACTTGCCTTCCGCATTCGCAACTCAGGCCCGTGGGCAGGTACGCGTAATGTGTCTATCAAGATTCGTCAGACCACTAATCCGGCGATAACGAATCCGCAGACAGATGCAGGTATGACCACAGTCTATAACAACGCAACATATCAGATGCCTGTTATAGCCAATACTCCTACATGGCTTACATTCCCATTCGCACAGCCATTTATGTGGGACGGTGTGAGTAACCTTCATATCGAGGTTTGTACCTACAGAACAGCATATCAGTACATCTTCCCTGAGTACGAGTATGTGCAGCCGTTGCCGATCTATGCTACACAGTCGTTTTATTACAGCGACGGGCAGAATTTCTGCCTAACGCAGCCATTCGCAAACGGCTACAGCGTTCGCCCGACGATGCAGTTCGGTATCCTTTCGGGTATCGAGCAGTCGTTCCCGGACGATGTTGATCCACGCCGCATCCTACGGACCGGATATGTATATGATGGAGTAGACCCTCAGTTTCCGAAGCCATCACTGTCGTTCCGTCAGACAAATGGACAGAACATCAATATCACGTACCGTCTCGTAGGACCGCTGCCGAGTGAGAACGTTATCTATCAAGCCGTTAAAGCAGGTAATCCAGTCATCAACCACAGAGCTGGAAATACAAGTCTTTACACGTACACATTTGATGAGGCAACAGGCCCAGCTGCGGGAATCAGTGGCGCGCTTAACCTGACGAACATCGCAGGTGGTTCTTATCGCCTTGAAGCATCGTATGCAATTACAGGTTACACGCAGTCGTATGTCAAGGAGTTCATTATTGCGTATCCAAATGACGTGTCGATGCGCTCTATTCGTTCTCCACTTGCTGTGCCGCGCAAGTACCCTAAGGGTGTTGCAGTGCCAGTTTCTGTATCGATGCAGAACGTCGGAGTTAACAATGTTACAGATGTATCACTTGTTGCTCGCGTCTACAAGCAACCAGAAAACTCGCTTGTTTGGACCGACACAGTCCAATACGCAGGCGATCTGACGACCGGCCAGTCAGCAACGATTGACTTCGACAACTTTGAGACGACCGAAGTCAGCAAGTTCACGATCAATGTGTGTGCGACGCTCCTTAACGCAATTGACAATCAGGCGAGCAACGATTGCATCCCTGCCACTGGTCAGCATGTGTTCCAAACGTTGTACAACGAAGAAGTCGGTGCAAATGCCATCACGACGCCGAGCGGCACGAGCGTGCACTATGAGCGCCGTCCGTTTACACCGCGCGGCCAGATCATTAACGGCGGTATGATGGACCTTTCGAACATCCCTACGCGTCTGCAGATCTACAAGCTTCCAGCTCGCACGTTGGTGTACAATCAGGTGGTTGTGGTTCCAGATGTCGGTGCTGAAGCGCCATTGAACGTAGCCGCCATCGAGTTTCCAAAGTTCACACCATCTGAAGCTGGCAACTATGAAGCTTGCTTGACGGTTGAGTATCCTGGCGACCCGATCACGACGAACAACACGGTATGCCAGCAATTCAGCGTCCAGCCGGCTATGGCAGGCACCTATACAATCGGTACGCTTCTTGCCGGAACACCTCGCAATTATCTGACATTCCAAACAGCCGTTGACGACCTCTATCGCAAGGGTGTCTCCGGTGCGATCGAATTCGAACTCACAGACGCGGCATACACGGTAGGGAACAACCTGCTGGGTACTCCTGCCTTGGACTTGAGCGGACAGATCATCGGTGTTTCTTCGACGAACACAATCACGTTCAAGCCGTCTGTAGCACGCTCGGTTAGCAAGAACAGCATTACAGTGACGCTAAACAGCGGCAACGGTATTGGTGTGTTGTTTGGTCAGGCAGTACTGACCTCGAACCCTAACGCGGTTCAGTTCGAATTCCAAAAGGATCCTACACTTGCCAACTCGAACGGATTTATCCGCTTCGATGGTGGTGCACAGAAGTCAATTGCATGTGAGATCGCAACTGCGAGCCCCTTCCGCGCTCCATTCTATCTTGGCGACGGATCGACAGATATTCAAATCAAGAATCTGACAATTCGCAATTCAGCGTCAAGCCCTGCGAGCTATGCAACGTCGTTGCCATCGATCAACTATGCGTTCAATCAATTCAAGTACGATGCCGATGTTCGCACAGGCAACGTGACGTACTCAGCAGGTATCGTCAGCCGTCAGAAGGTGCCAACCGGTCGTGACGGAAACAATGCCGACAGGCTCGACACGATACCAGGTCGCAACAATGTTTACATGAACAACGAGATCACGGGCTTTGGCTACGGTATCGTTTCGCTTGGTATCGGAACCTTGATCAAGGGTGGTGTTAACGAGTTCCGTCCATACTACTCAACGAACAGCCAGATCGTTAACAACACGATCTATGGCGTTCGTGCTGCAGGTATCTTTATTGGATACGAAGACAAGGCCCTGGTAACAGGCAATCGTATCTACAATGTGGGTACGCAAACAACAGGCGGTTCTGGTGTCGAGGCTGCGGGTATCACGGCAGGTGGCTTGAACCGTTATCACAACATCAACACGACAGTAGACCGCAATGAGATCTCGTCTATTGTTGGTGACGTCTGGGCACGTGGTATTGTGGTCGAGCAGGTGCGCAATGCCTACCCTGCACTCGGCGTGGGTGGCACGGAGTACTATCCAAAGGATTCGGAAGCATCACTTGTTGCCAATAACATTGTATGGGGCATCCGCCGTGCAGCGCCAGGTGCAAACATGGCAGGTATCCACATGCTCACACAGCGCAGTGTAACAGCAACTGGTGTTGCCAAGCTTCTTACGCCATCAGAAAACAACAACGGATACTTCACCCGCAAGGACATGATCGTCAATAACACGGTCATGATGCAGAACGACAACGTGGTTGGAACAGGAGCCGTTGTTGGTGTTGGTGTTCAGCATGCCAACGGCGCTGTAGTTAAGAACAACGCCATTGTTATGCAGGGCGCTGCAGATGCCGGTGCTGTAACACACACAGCACTTCTTCACCAGGGTGTTCAGATGACGGACGGAAACGACCCACTGGCATTGGTTTCTGACCGTAATGCCTTTGAAGCAAACAAGGCTGCGCACGTGCGCTTCATCGAGATCAATGCGAATTCAGATCTCATTAGCGCAGGTAGCGACGATGAGTTCCGTACGATTACACAGTGGCGTTCATGGACACGTCGCGACAACAACTCAGTTGTAGGCGCTATATCTGCAGACATGGTGTTTGAAGGAGTAGCTCCTAACCAGCGTCTGCGTGTAAAGACGAATCCGACACCAATCGGTTCACTCCTGAACAACCGCGGAGAGCGCTTTGCGAACGTGCCAACAGATATCGATGGATCGATTCGTGGCGCTGCCGGACAGCCGTACGATATTGGTGCAGACGAGTTTGACGGTCGCCAATACGTGAAGGACCTCGAAGCAGTTAGTGTGCTGAAGCCTACAGCTTATCGCTCAACATCCGGTGCTAACGCCGATGCTGAGTATATCATGACTGAAGCACCGGTAAGTGTAACTGGTCTTATCCGCAATAACGGTGGTCTGCCACAGACCAATTCTCCTATTCGCTGCCGCATCTATATCGAGACTCCGGCTTCGAACAATGCGATGCTACCGACACCACAGTTCAGCTCATCGCCAATCATTGACCGTACTGTGAACTCTAATGTAAACAGCGGGCAAGAAGTCAACGTGTTGTTTGCAACTGCATGGGAACCACAGTCATATCAGCAGCTATCTGGCTTGGGCTACAATGTTCCGATGGCAAAGTCTGCTATGGCCAACAACATGACACCTCGTTACATGATCGAGATCTCAGTTGCATCAGATGAGAACGCAAGCAACAACGTAACATCAAAGGTCGTGCGGTTCTTCATGGTACGCTCGAACAAGAGAATGCTTGTTTCGCTGCGTGGTGGTGCTGTTACGGTAACGGATCCAGCAGCAACGCCAAACCAAATCGCATCGCGTCTTAATGGCGACAGCTTGATGGCAACTATTGAGAAGGTTGGCTATGTAGTTGACCCGATCGGTGATAATATCAGCTTCGACGTAATCGACCGTGATGCCTTTGAAGAGCGTGCAATCGATTACACGACATATAAGACAGTATGGTGGTCTTCAAGCGACGATGCGTTCTCACGTTATGAGCGTCGTGACCTGCGATTCTTTGTTGCTGCTGGTAAGGCAAACAACAAGAAGAATCTTGCGATTGCCGGCCAAAACTATCCGCGTCAGCACGTTGGTCTCAACGTGATCAATGATCAAAGCTTCATCCAGAGTGTTCTGCGCGTGTCAAGTGCTACACCGAACACGCCAACAGCCACATCTTACAGCGGTAAGCGTGTGCGTGGAGAGGCGCTTGCTCGTGGCTCTGTTGAAACGGTATCCCGCACTGGTGTCACAAACGACCCAGAACCAGCCCCTGCGCTTGTTCGCACATACAGCGATCCTACAACGTCAGGTGTGGTCCAGCGTGCATATGTTTACCCTGTGGGCGATCGTACCGTTCCTACTGACTCAGTCATGGGTACTGCAACTGCATCATTGAACTTCAACTCAGTGTACCTGGGTGTAGACTGGCGTCACTGGCAGACAACCGGCGTCCGTGCCGGAACAGAGCGTATCATCCGTGGTATTGTTGACTTCTTCGAGACAAATGGCGGCATCGCAGTTCCTGTGCAATTGGCATCGTTCGATGCAAAGGCACGCGGCAACGGCGTAGACGTTTCGTGGACTACTGCTACTGAAGCAAACGCAGATCGCTTTGAGATCGAACGCAGCGATGTGCTGGCCGGTGATGATCACACGTTCAGCACGGTAGGTTCGATGGCAGCAGCTGGATCTTCGCAATCGGTCCGCGATTACTACTTCCGCGATGGCAACGTACCAGCCGGACGCTACATGTATCGTCTTACCACTGTTGACCGCGATGGTACTCGTGGCAGCACAGCTTCTGTAGAAGTTGAGATTGGTGGCCAGGCTGGTTCAATCGCGTCGGTTACACCGCAGCCTGCAGGTGCAGAAGCAACATTGAATGTGTCGCTGTCTGAGAGTGTTGTGGCCAACATCGAGATCGTAAACAATCTCGGTCAGGTCGTCGACGTTATCAGCAACGTGGCAATTCAGTCTGGCTCGCAGACAGTTGCACTGCCGGTATCAGCACTTGCTAATGGTACATACACGGTCGTTATCGTAGCAGGGGAAATGCGTCTAACCACTTCGATGGTCATCCGCAAGTAACTCCGACGTACAAGGCAAAAACAAAGCCCGATACTCACAAAGAGTATCGGGCTTTTTCTTTTTAGGTTGAACGATAGCCGAATCTGATGCCTGTGTATGCTGTATGCTAAGCGTACACTGGGCGTTCAGGAGCAACCATGCACTGCATTGAACATGCGCTGTTAAACAGTGTCTCACAGGGTTCGCATGCCAGGTGCTGCAGGCGGCAGCAATAGTTGCGACAATTCACATACCTCTCAGTTGGAGTTCCGCAGTGATGGCATGTGCCGGTGATCTTACGATCTTCTGTGTGATTGATTGGAACAGTCACGCGTTCATCAAACACGTAGCAAAGCCCGTCCCACAAAGCCCCCTTCGTATGCTCGTCCTTGCCATAGCTAACGATGCCGCCGTCCAGTTGGTAAACATCGTTGAATCCCTCATGAATCATGAATGCTGTGAGCTTCTCACAACGGATTCCGCCTGTGCAATAGGTGAGGAAGGTCTTGTCTTTTTTGTCTCCAAAATTGTCTCGCAGCCATTCCGGGAATTCCCGAAATGATTCGCAGTCGGGACGTATGGCTCCTCTGAAGTGACCTATGTCGAATTCGTAGTCGGTCCTGCCATCGATGACAATTACATCCCTAGACTCCAGCATCTGCTTCCATTGGCTGGGGGATAGCCGCTTGCCTGTAACATCGAGAGGATTCGATGGAAGGTCTGCGCGGAACGTCACAAGTTCCTTCTTGACGCGCACAAACATTTTCCGGAAGGCATGGTCCGATGTTTCGTCCACCTTGAAAACCATGTCAGCAAAACGTGGGTCTTCTGCTACCGTGCGACGATAAGCATTGCAAGCTTCGATTGTTCCCGAAACTGTGCCGTTGAGCCCTTCCGGAGCAACCAATATTCTGCCACGCAGATCGAGTTCGTTACACAGTATCCGATGCTGGTCGGCAAACTGTTCCGGATCTTCGATGGCTACGAATTGATAGTATAGAAGAACATGATACACGGATACATCCCTGGTAACGTCCTACAAAACGGAATACAAATCTACGGCCATCGCGCATATGGTCGTCTCCAATTCGTAGATTTGTCAAGCATTTAAGAGGTAGGTAAAGCGTTGCAACCCGCGATGTTTGTATCAGTTGTGGTAGCCTTGTGTGCACTTGCTATGCAAGTGCAGGGGCAGTCTATGCCGGAGCCGCCGCTATTGAAGGTGTACGCATCGAACGAATACGTAAACCAGCATGTATTGCAGCGCTCGCGCTCAGTTCTACGAGGCATCATGCTATCGTACCGCAGCAGCGCAGCCTTCGAGCGTTACCAGCTCGATAAGGCTGCCGTCCTCCATGGAAGGGGGCTTTCAGATCGTGCGACCAGTTCATTTGAAACCGTCTACAAGTTTCACCCACAGTCACCATATGCTTCGGCAGCTGCGATCGAGGCTGGTTTTGTTGGTCTCGAGGAGAATGATCTAGGCTCTGCAATCTCACATCTTGAGGTCGCCACAGATATTGCGGCAAGAGATGTCAGTATCAGATCCGATACAGCCTATCAGCATCTTGCGTTGTTGGCATACTACTGGCTGGGAGCATGTTATGCCCAGGCTGGTCGCTTTGAAGATGCCTGCACGCAGTGGACTGCATGTGCTCGGCTAAAGTCTACCGATATCATGGCGGCTCGTGCGCTGTTCGCCATTGCTCAGACCCATGAACTCAATGGTCTTGACAGCTCGGCCCTGACGGCGTATCAATCCGTGATGGACGGATTCCCACGGTCGGAGTATTCCGCAGAATCGCAGCTACGGAGAGCAGTGATAATGCTCGGCAAGCGAAGTCCTGTGCGTGCGCTCGATGAGCTGCAGGGGATCGATCTCGACTTGGTTCATTTCATGCAGATCGGAGATAGTGCGCGCTGCGAGTTGGTACGTCAATACGTAACGATTGTGCGAATGCAGGCCTTGTCGATGCAGCGGCTCTTTGCCCAGTCACTCGACAGCGCGCGGGTATATCTGTCTCGATATCCGATGTCTGAAAACGACGGACTTGTGCGACTGGCCATGGGCTTTGGATTCCTCAATACAGGCAGGCCAGACTCTGCGCTTGCGCAGTATGATGCAGTTGTATCATCGAATGTTCCTGAGGATTCAGAGATCAGGCACCAAGCCCTGTTGTATCGCGGCGTCTCGCTCTTGCGTCTGGCACGAGGCACCGAGGCAGAGCAATTGTTCGGATCTCTTGCAGTTCAGGCTGGATATCCATACAAGCCCCATGCACTGATCGAAGTGGGGCAGGCATTGTATGAGCGAGAGGAGTACGAGCGAGCGCAGAAGAGTTTTGATCGTGCAGAACGTGAGGCTCAGGATGCATCTGTGATCCTGCGTGCGCAGATTATGTCGGGAAGCTGTTTGCTGCAGCGTCAGCAGTGGGCTAAGGCTGCAGTGGTCTTCGAGCGTGCCGAACGTCTTGCAGAGTCTTCAGATCCGCTGCGGGTTCTTCAACGAGACGAATACCTTGCTGTAGCTCGGCTGCACCGTGGCATCAGTCTGGCGCAGACAAATCAGGAGTCGGGAGCAATCGCGGCATTGACAGACTTTCTCGGTAACCACCCGAAGGACCATCGGCGGGATGAAGCAACGTTCTGGCTTGCAGAAGCGATGTATCGTGAGAATCTCCTGAAGAATGCTCAAGAGCTCTACGAAGAAATTGTAAAGCGCTTTACGTCAAGTCCACGACGCGAAGAGGCCATGTATGGACTGGCTTGGACATTTTTTCGACGTCGTGATTTTACCAAGTCGTCAAAGGCATTCGAAGAGTTGATCACCGCGTTCCCGCAATCACGATATGTTGTTGAGGCCATGGTGCGCAGAGCCGACGGCCTGTACATATCGCATCAGTTTCGAGCAGCGGCAACACAGTATGAGCAGGCGTTCCAGCGTGGTGGTGGTTCGGAAGAGGCCCAGTATGCAGGCTTCCAGGCTGGAAATGCGGCCTATCGGGATGGAGATTTCGAACGTGCCAGACAGTACATGCGCGCCTTTGTGCAACGTCACCCAAACAGCAGACTTGCAGATGATGCTTTGTATTTGATTGGTTGGATAGCATTTCAGCAGCAGGATGATGCAGGAGCAATTCGTGAGTTCGAGAGACTCCTTCAGGCGTATCCTGATGCGGATCATGCAGTAAAAGCGCTGTACACGATTGCTGATGCACATTTCAATACTGGCAACTACGAGACCTCGATTCAAACCTATCGCCGAGTGATGGCGCAGTATCCGAGCCATCCATTGGCAATGGAATCGGCCAAGAGTTTGCAGGAAGTCCTTGTTGGACAGGGAAGAACTGACGAAGCACTTGCAGTGCTTGATACGTTGATCGGTTTAAACCCTGAATCTATAGCCGCCGAAGACTTTTCGTGGAGTAAGGCGCAGATATTCTATTCGGGTAGAAACTACACGACGGCAGCCACTGAGCTTTCTGCATACCTCAAAAAGTATCCGTCTGCGCAGCGTAAGGACGAGGCACTGTACCTTCTTGGCAAAACCTATCTCGGAATGAGTGATGTGCCACAGGCTGTAGCATCATTTCGCGAGCTAGAAGGTACATATGCTGCTAGTGCATTTGTTCAAACAAGCAGGCTCGATCTTGCTTACTACTACGCATCAAATGCCAACATATCAGCATCAGACAGTATCTATGCCATCATACGTGTAAAACATGCCTTCGATACAGCGGCCGCCTCAACAGCAGGTTACGAAATGGCCGAGCATGCTCGCATGCGTGGCGATACGACCTCTGCCATTGAGCTCTATAGGTCCACGGCCGATAGGTATCCAACAGCAGTAAACGGCGCGCAGGCCCGCTATAAGCTGGCGCAGCTGTACCGAAAGGCTCATACGATGGACAGTGCCCGATATCACCTGCAGCTGCTTGCGCAGCGGACAGATCAGCCATCTGTTGTTGCAAACGTGTTGTATGATCTGGGCACAACGTATTTCCGAGAGAAGAATTACGCAACAGCATCAGAGTCATTTATTCGTGTTCGCGAGGAGTATGCTGGCGTAGAAGACTGGTATACGCTGAGCATGCTGGCTCTGGGAGAATGTTACGAGCAGCTGCAGCAGAAGAAGGATGCCCTCGATGCATACATGACGGTTGCCGAATTGCGTCCTGATGACGATTACGGCAAGACAGCAGCCGCTCGGGTAAAACGTCTGCGTGGAGGTCGCAAATGAGATTCATGATGGTCATCATTGGCGCGGCTTTCCTGCTTGCGAATGCTACTCTGATGCTTGGACAAGCGCAGACCGGCGCGCCACAACCACCGGCACCAAATGCTCCGTTGGAGCTCCCGGATTTCCTAGTAACCGGCAAGGCTGTGGTCGATATCGCAGCCGGTGTTAAGCAATCGCCGCAAAAGCCGGCACGATTTGCAGCAAGCGATCTAGACTCACTCAATCCTACAGAGAAGTTCCCGAGTCCAACAGTACCCAATAGGTCGCTGCCAAGATTTTCACGTCAGAGAACGGTTCGTAATTCCTTTGTTGACGTCGCATTCGGCACATACACTACGCCAGCATTGGCGGCAGGAACAACCTTCACAGCAGATGAGTATCGCGTTGATTTGCAAGCCAACGGCCTCTACACACATGATTGGCAACCCAATGCCAAGCTGCTTGACATCGGCGCCTCGATCGGCTCGTCGTATGTTGCTCCGGAGAAGTACTACCTCTTTGGTAAGGGGCTAACAGAGACCGACGTTGTAGTGCATCATCGTAACTATACCCTTTTTGCATTGCCACAGGCGCCAGAACGCAGTACGACGCGAATCTTCGCAGGCATACAGACCGAGGCGCATGTTGCGGAGCAGCCCGTAACAGCTAGTCTACATTGGAATCTCCACAGCATTGCCGATGCTTCAGAAGACGCTCTGAATGATCAGCGTATCCACGGTGAAGCGTCGGCACAGTTGGGTAAGCGTTATCAGGCCGCAATGCAAGTAGATGTGCAGTCGCGTGCCGAGCAGGCGTATCCATTTATGCAAGCTTCGATCGGACGCACCTTTGGTGACAGTGCAGTACGAGTTGGTACGTCGTTGGGCGGACAATATGCCACATCTACCGCGGGGTTAGTCCGCATTGGTCTAATGGCGGCCATATCGTTTGATCATGAGATCAGTGAGTTGTTTTCGTACGGCGGTATAGTCTATAGTGGACTTCGCAACGCTGGATTCTCTAAACTACTTGACGATAACCCGTACGTCAATGGGGCAACCCTCGTCGATGTTCCATACGAGATCGTCAACGTTGGATTGTCTGGTAAGTACCATCCATCCCAGCGCATGCAAGTGGCTGTTAACGTTGGCTTCCGCCAGAGTACGCGTTCTCCGGTATGGACTGATACACTGACAGGCAGATTCGACGTGATGTATAAAGACATCACGGCTGTTACGTTGCAGGCCGAAATGCAGTATCAACCAAGTCTTCGGGATCGAATCGTACTTGTTTGTGCAGCACAGTCGGCAGTGATGTCGGACGATAAAGCAGCGCCGTATGTAGAGCCGTTGCGACTCGATGCAGTGTATCGTCGGTACTGGTCGGCAGACCTTTCTACGAACATTGGCATGCAGTATGTAGGTAGACGCTGGGCCGACGTTAGCAATTCGCTTGAACTTGATGCGTATCTCAATCTGCATGCGCAGATACGGTACGCTGTAGGACGTGGCATGGATGTTGTTGTTAATGCAGATAATTTGGTCAACAGCACGATTATCCTCTGGAACGGCTACCGTGAACGAGGTATTTTTGTGTCGGCTGGTGTTTCATGGAGGTTGTAAGAAATGGCAAACAATGATCCTAACTGGTCGGACGATGGGTTCGACTCGTTGAACGATGGGTTCCTACCTCGCAAGCCAGTGCAGGCCGAGCCTGTGTCGAGTTATCAAGCGCCTGTGCCGCCCCCTCCAACACCACCCTCACGAAGGAACGATGCTCCAAAGCGTGCGGTTCTGTTTTTACTCTTGTTCTTCATAACTGTTGTCGGCCTTCTGATAACGTGGGTTGCTAAGGGGCCAGATAGTGGCACCGGAGATCCAGCCGAGCAGGTGGTTGTGAAGCCATCTATCGAGCCTGATCCTGTCGAGAACAAGACGGACACAGCAGCACAGTCTGGTGCAGCGCAACGAAATGAAAGCCTCGATACGGCGCGCCGACAGACCTCTGATGTTGCGTCGGTTTCGCCCAAAACGAAAGCTCAAAAGCCGGCAACCGATTCTGTTGTTGTTGATGACGTCGCTGTTGCTAAGGAACCGAAGAGGCAGCCTGAGCTAGCTGATAAGGTTGATGTAAAGCCAAAGCCAGAAAAATCACAACAGCCTTCTACAAGGTCATCAGCAAACGCGCTGCAGGAATGGTGCGTTCAAGTCTTTGCGTCAACTAATGCCGATGACGCCGATGAGTGGAACGATCGATTGCGCACGAAGAATGTCTACGACAGCAGGATTGAGATCGTAGACCGGCAAGGCCAAACGTGGTATCGGGTGCGCTTTGGTCGATTCGCAAGTCGCCAGGAGGCCGAGCAATCAGCGTTGGGTATGGGATTCCGCAATGCGTGGGTCAACCGGACGCGATGACTCGTTACACCGATCAGCCAACGATCAGTCTGCAGTTTGTATGGAATCCGAATACGCTTCGAGGATTCGTCGGTGCATTGATCATCGTGTCAATGATCCTGCTGTTAAGTCTATGCACAGATCTGCGAACGAGTCACGAGATCATTGTGCACAGGCCTCCCCCAATTGTTCTTTTGCGATTGGGATCCGGCGACGGTACAGGCGCGCGCAAGGGCAACCTTACTGCTGAAGGTGCGGCGCAGCGTGGAGCCGAGGCAACAAATCCACTCGTAGATGCTCAGCGCTCCTCGGGACAGTCTGCTAATGCGACCAAGGATGTTTCTCAGTCTAATCGTGTGGTTGCTGTTGCCCAAGCTGGCAAGGGGAATTCACAGGCGCCTGATGCCTCAGCCGACAACTCTGTTGGCTCGAGTTTTGGCGACAATGATGGTCCCGGGCTTGGTTCACTCGGAATGGGGCGAGGCAAAGGTGACGGCTTTGGTGATATCGATTGGGGTGGTGGGGGCAATAGAACTGTTGAAAGCAAGGTGATCCCAAACTTTCCGCCGGGCCACCTCAATACAAAAATCACGCTGCTCTTTAGGGTAGCTCCAGACGGCTCGGTAGTATGGGCAGAGGTGAAAACCAAGTCTGGTAATAAGGCAGTTGAGCAGGCGGCATTGGCCGCAATTCGCAGATGGCGCTTTAACAAGCTTGCTACGTCGTCTGTTATGGAAGGTGTCATAACGTTCCGGGTTACATATCAATGATGGATTCACTTATTCACGCCTGGCTTGGCCTGCCAACCTATGCCAAGTACATAGTAGTGCTCCTCGTACTTTCACTCGTGTTCACACTGTTGAAAAAGCTGGTGAAAGTTGCACTCATGATTGCCATATTGCTTGTCCTGATCATCATTATACGTGTATTGATGCAGCAGGCGATCTAAGGCGTTTCACCATTTATCGTTGGAAATCCTCGAATGGCTCAAAGAATTGCTGTCATTGGAACTGGCTACGTAGGTCTGGTCACTGGAGCATGCCTTGCTGATGTAGGCAACGACGTACTCTGTATCGACGTTGATCCCAAAAAGATTGAACGTTTGCAACGCGGAGAAGTGCCAATCTTTGAGCCGGGCCTGGACATCGTTCTCGCTCGTGCCATTCGCGAGCAGCGAATTGAGTTCTCACTTGATATTGCCGATGCTGTCAGATCCTGCAGCATCCTAATGTTCTGTTTACCTACGCCGCCCGGCAAAGATGGTCAGGCCGACCTTGCTATGGTCATGAGTGCCGCTGAACGCGTAGCAGAACTACTGGTCGAGCTTCAGATCAGTCATCCGGTGATCGTTGTCAATAAGAGCACTGTGCCGGTGGGTACTGCAGCAAAGGTTGATGCCATCTTTAAAACGACGGCGCCTAACCATCATGTAGATGTGGTAAGTAATCCGGAGTTCCTACGCGAAGGCTTCGCAGTGCAGGATTTCATGAACCCTGATAGAATTATCGTGGGCACGCGCAGTGCACATGCTATATCTGTCATGAAGTCCATTTATTCAGCGTTCATTGGACGTGGTGCACAGCTTCTGGTATTCGATGAGAAGAGTTCAGAGATTGCGAAGTATGCTGCTAATGCCTATTTGGCAATGAAGATCTCCTTCATGAACGACCTTTCAGAGTACTGTGAGATCGTGGGTGCCGATATAGAAAATGTGCGCATAGGCATCGGTAGCGATCCCCGTATTGGAAGCCGGTTTCTTTACGCTGGCATCGGTTACGGCGGCAGTTGCTTCCCCAAAGACGTCAAAGCAATCATCCATGCCGCAAACGAGGTCGGTGCGCCACTCGAGATTATTCAGGCTACAAAGACTGTCAACGATCATCAGGTTCGACGATTTGCCAGACGTGTGATTGATCGTTTCGGCGGTAGTCTCAACGGACGGGTGATAGCGCTATGGGGCTTGGCATTTAAACCTAACACAGACGATGTTCGAGAGGCTCCTGCATTTGTCATCATTCAAGAGCTGCAGGCGGCCGGAGCTGCGATAGTTGCTTTCGATCCCGAAGCAGAGCAAACCAGCCGTGCTGTTTTAGGTAGCTCGATCACCTACGCTGATTCGGCATACAGTGCATTGCATGAAGCCGACGCATTGGTCATTGCTACGGAATGGAATGAGTTTAAGGAGCCGGATTTTGCAAAAATGGCCTTGCTGCTGAAGCAGAAGCTGATCTTTGATGGACGAAACATCTACGAACCTGCCGATATGGAAGCTCTAGGCTACGAGTATCATTCCGTTGGCCGCAGAAGCATAGGCGGCTAAGACCTCACTTGTATTGGCGGGGAGTGAGCTTGCGTCCACGAATGTGCGAAAACGCGCGCATCTGACGCCTCGTTCGCCACCATCGCACTGCACGAAGCCAAACCAACCGCAGCATCATTGCAAGTGAGATCGAAGACTTGATAGAGCCGGCATCTAACTTATTGCGAAGCTGTGCACGCTCCAAGTCGCTTATAGTAACATCGTCGGCTGCAGAGCTTGGTTTGTTCAGTATGTGATCAAGCATGTTCTCAAGTTCTTGCGCTGCTGACTCAAAGCGGGGCGCGTCGATCTTGTTGTACTTCATCAGTAGCATGAGATGATCATACAAGATTGCGGCACGCTGTATGTCGTCGATCTGACGCTCCGTCTTAAGAGCCTGAATCACTGTTGCAGCAAGGCGTTCAAACTCCGCTACTTTGTCTTCGGATAGCGAGAACAGCTCAAAGGGCGAGATGTCGTCTACCTGCACGTATACATTGCTGAGCTTTTCTATCTCAAGTCCATACCTTTCAGCGAGCTGTCCGCTGAACTTCTCAGTTTGTGAGTTGATGATGTTGTTGATCGACTGCAACTGTGACTGCAGGGCATTGGTCCTCTGATTGCCCGCCGCATTTCGGATCTGCGATTCGATGTCCTTACGCTGCTGTACAAGCTCACGAATGCGCAGGGCATAGGGTGATTGTGAGGTAGTGATCAATCCTTCGACGACTACATGATCGAGCTGCACACGCGACGACCCGATCTTCACAGTGTTAACGGTTATCTGCGACCCTAACTGGTCCTGGAGAGATTCGAGATCAATATGGGCAACTCCATCGGTGATCACGAGTATTTGTGCGTGACTAAGCTGACTCTCATGCGAGATGTCGTCGATTGCTGTCTGAAGAGCTCTCTGCAGTGACGTTCCATTGCCAGCAGCATTCAGGTGCATGATATCGCTGATCAGCCTCTCGTAGCTCGGTACGTCGCGTGCGACCTGCAGATCACCAAGCTGAAGATCGAATGTTCGAAAGAAGATTGTTCCAAGTTCTCGCTGATTGCGTCTCAGGAACAGGTACGCTATGGCCTTGGCAAGGTGGATGCGATAGTGGTGCTGCATCGAACTTGACGTGTCGAACAGGATGTAGACCTTCTGTTTGCGATCGTCTGGAGCAAAACGGTCGCTGTCTGTCTGATAGCGAAAGTTGTTCGGACTCTTTGCACGGGGCATCCATAGCGAACGCTCGGCAAGCTTGCGCAAGAATACTGCTTCCGGCAGCAGATGCTGATATGGATAGATATAACGAACCTCGGTAACGCTCGTGATCAAATCTGCTTCATACTCCTTGGCATCAGGAACATGCGGCACAATGATGGTGTCTACCGTGTCGCGATCTGCAAGTGGATCGTGTAGCTCTAGAATCGGGGATAGGGCGTTTGAGATCAGATGGGAGGAATCCTCCAGGATCCGTGCGATCTCATAGATGATCGTGAATGCATCCGGCAGGTGTTCTTCGACGGTATCAAAGAAACCATACTCCTCCATCTGAGAGAAGAACGTCGAGGTCTCGATATCCGTACGCAGACTCATCTACTGTTCCATTCGATTGAGTTCACGCTCGACTGTGATGAGGGTTGACTGCAGGGCCTTTTCTACGCTGTGGCGCAGCTCTCGAACCTCGTCGCAGACGGGTATAAAGTCAGTGAGGAATTGCTCAAGAATCTTCTTGTTCTGATCCTGGGGCTGCTCACTGCCGAACTTCTCTTTGACCCATTCAAAAAAGGTCCTTCGCACTGCCGTATCGGCAAACTGCGATAGGGGGCGGAGCATAAGTGATGGTTCTTCTTTGATGTCGCGCAGTAGGTTGGTAAAGTCCAGCAGCATCGTAATCTGATCAAAGCCCCTTGCCGCAGTCAGAGAGTTCAAGACTGTAGAATACGATTTCTTAAATGTGGCTATCTCTTCTGGCAGACCTACAGTTGCAAACACAAAGTAGAGTCTGCTAACGTCGTCGTGTACCACTTGACTGCGACCTTTAAGAAGCGCAAGCGCGCGGAGCAGGTCCAGCGACTTTGCCTGTGTTCGAGGAGAAATGTAGAAATCAGAACCATCCTTGGATTTGACCTGCTCGTGGAGTTGTCTGTTGCGCAAAAATTCGAAGTGTCGAATCACGATGTTTGTAAAGTAGAGTACTTCATTGGAGATCTCAATCGAATACTCCTCGTTGCGACCCGAAATCATACTATGCATATGTTGAAGGCGCTGAAAGGAGATCTTCTTTGGCGGGGTGATCGGCTTGCCACCGTGTTGTAGGTAGCGTTGTGAGATCTGGTACTGCACAAACGGATCTTTGTCCGGCAGAATGACGGCCTTAAAGAGAAAGCGGTCAAGAAGCGCCTCTGTGACCTCACTGACGCGCAGATAGTTAGTGGCTGCAATTACTGTATGCAACGGCGAGTGAACATCCTGCACGCCACGCATCAATCGACGCTCATTCAATAGCGACAGCAGCGCACGTAGTGTAAAGTCGTTGGCATCGAAGATTTCGTCGATAAAGCCAAACTCACTTTCAACAAGAGATCCGTTGGTGTTGTGGATGATCCTTCCAGTCTTGAGCTGCTCAAGATCCAGACCGCCAAAAAACGTATCGGGCTGTTGTTCCTTTGATGCCTGAACGCGGAACAACCTAGCCCCTTCGAACATGTTGAAGATCTGCTCGGCTAAGAGTGATTTACCAACACCAGTTCGGCTTTGCAGCAATAAGTGCTCCGCCGTCAGCAAGGCACATATTGCCTGCTCGATTACCTCTTCACGGTTGATCACGCGCTGGCCAATAAACCATGCCGCATCTTTGAGCTCCTTGGAGATCTCTTCAATCGAACCAAGTGCGTTCTTCTGTGTAGCCATAGAAACCCTCTCGTTGTCTGTTAGCCCCGTACAATATAGCACTGTGCCGAAAGCTCTGTGTAAAGACCGTAGATTTGCCCTCGTGAACAGCCCATCTTCATCGGTACCGGAACTTATACAGCAGAAACTTGAGAATCTGCCCACTAGGCCTGGCGTCTATCTGCACAAGGACAGTAAGGGTGGAATACTCTATGTAGGTAAGGCAAAGAATCTTCGCAGTAGGGTGCGGTCGTACTTCCAAGAAAATAGGCCGGCAGACGCCAAAACAGCCGTTCTTGTGCGCCAGATCTGCGATCTCGACATAATTGTTACCGACACAGAGGTCGAAGCGTTTATTCTCGAGAACACGCTGATCAAACAGCATCGCCCGAAGTACAACATTCTACTGAAGGATGATAAATCATATCCCTTCATTCGAATCACGAAGGAGCAGTTCCCGAGGGTATTCAAAACAAGGACGATCATCAAGGATGGGAGTAAGTATTTTGGTCCGTACACAGATGGAACGTATCTATTCTATCTGTTAAAGTCGATCCGTAGCATTTTCCCACTACGCTCATGCGATCTGCCGCTTACCGAGGCAGGGGTGCAGGACGTACGTTGGAAGGTATGCCTAGACTACCACATCAAAAAGTGTGAAGGGCCTTGTCAGGGCTACATTGATGCGTCAATGTATGGGATGTACATCAAGCAGGTGCAGCAGGTTCTGCAGGGAAAGACGCGGGATCTGGAGCGCCAGATGGAAGAGCGAATGTTCGAGCTTTCCGAGGCCATGCGTTTTGAAGATGCGCTCGTGGTGCGCCAACGACTGGAAAAACTTCGCGAATACACGGCCAAGCAAAAGGTGCTCTCAAGCACAGAGGCCGATCAGGATGTATTTGCCTTCGTGCGGTCGGAGAACAATGGATGTAGTATCGTGTTGACCATCCGCGACGGCAAACTTGTTGGAAAGCGACACTTCCTTGTTTCGGGAATCGCACAGCAGTCGGATGAAGACATACTCATGCGAACAATCGAGCAATGGTATGTTGATGCAGACAGTATCCCAGACGAAGTGCTTGTTCAGTGCGAATTGCCCGATGAAGAATTCCTCAGAGACTACCTCGAGCAACGCGCTAAACGAAGTGTTACAATTACAACGCCAAAGATCGGGGATAAGCGAAAGCTGGTCTCGTTAGCAGAGCAGAACGCGGATGTACAACTTCGTGAGTATTTGGCGCAGCAGTCAGAAAAGGACCAAAGTGTATCGCGATCTGTGCTGACGTTGCAAAAGGATCTGCGTATGGAGGCGCTGCCGCGTCGTATCGAATGCGTCGATAACTCGCATATGCAGGGCACGGACTATGTGTCGTCTATTGTTACCTTCATCGATGGCAAGCCCCGTAAGTCGGAGTACAGACATTACAAGCTGCGTGATGTAACCAGTAATGATGACTTTGAGGCAATGAAAGAGGTGCTTACCAGACGATTTACTCAAAAGGACGAGGCAACACCAATAATCTATCCAGACCTTCTGATCATTGACGGTGGCAAGGGGCAACTCTCACATGCAATGGAAGTAATAGATGCCATGGGGCTACGAGGTCAATTCATGGTCGTCGGACTTGCCAAACGTCTTGAGGAGGTCTTTGTACCTACATCACAGCTGCCACTATTTATTCCGAAGACCAGCGCTAGTCTTCGCCTTCTGCAACAAGTTCGCGACGAAGCACATCGATTTGCCATAACCTATCATCGGAAGCTGCGTGAAAAGCGGACCCTGCACACGGAGCTGCTCGATATACCTGGTGTTGGGAAGGTCTCATCAACCAATATGCTGCGTCACTTCGGATCTGTTGATGCCATTCGCAACGCAGATCGGCAATCGATAGCGGAGGTTGTTGGTCCATCCATTGCAGAGCGTGTGATCCGGCACTTTCATGGACTAGGTGCCGATGAAAACGCCCAATCTTGACCATCTGTATGAGGTATTGCAGTACTTCGAGGCGCACGATGATTCGCCCTATTGTGTCCCTGGGTGTTGGATAGGAACAACGGAAGAACGAGTCTTTCCTTCGGGGTCTGCGTACGTTCTGCATCAGATAGACCGCCTTCGTGCGATCAAACCAGACAGGCCTAGAAGCGAGCTGCTCTACAATGCATACGTACGACATGTAACATCGTATGCCCACAGTGATTCGGATGCATCTGCAAACTGCTGGCGTTCCACGGGCACGTTCTTGAAACTGTTGGCGCTAGCCCCTTACCTGCATTCCATCGGTGTAACGCAGCTTGTGCTGTTGCCGATTTTCGCCACTGGCACCTGCGGCAAAAAGGGCACACTGGGTTCTCCCTATGCTGTGCGCAATCCCTATGCGCTAAACGATGAACTCGCAGACCGCATAAATGGGGTGTCGTCTCTGCAACAGGCACAGGCAATGGTGGAGGCCATGCACGTGCTAGGAATCAAGGTTGTAATAGAGGTTGTCTTGCGAACGGCAAGTATCGACGCAGACGTCGTTGATATGCATCCCGAATGGTTCTATTGGGTAAGAGAGTCTGACCTTGCGCAGCATAAGTTCCAGCCGCCTACATTCGAGAACGAAGCCCTGGTCTCTATCAAAGAGTTGGTGTCTAACAACCAACGATATCAGTTGCCTGAGCCCAGTGCTCAGTATCGCTCGATGTTTACCAATGCTCCGAAGTCAGTATCGCAAGATGCTGATGGCTGGCTTGGCATCGGAGCAGCAGGGGAGCGCTTGCGCATACCTTCTGCTTTTGCAGATTGGCCTCCGGATGACGGTCAACCGTTGTGGAGCGACGTCACGTACTACAAGCTTCATCGCCATCCAGATCTGAATTACATGGCCTACAATACGATCCGGATGTTCGATGAGCGTCTCGATCATCAGGAGTATCCGCAGTACGAGCTATGGAATGAGTTGTCAAACATCATCCCGCACTACCAGCAGATGCTTGGTATAGATGGTGCAATGATCGATATGGGACATGCACTTCCACGAGAGCTTCGCTATCGCATCCTTGAGCGCGCCCTGGAGAATGATGCAAGTTTTCTTATATACGAAGAGTCATTTGAACTCGATGTTACGATCGCAGAGCAGGGTGTTCGCGCAGTGATGGGATACCTGCCCCATGCTTCAAGAAGCCTGCAGACCTTGCGGGATTTTACGCTTCGATGCACGGGGCGTGGATTGCCGATGCGTTACTTTGGTGCCGCAGATTCACATAACACGCCAAGAATTGCACGTACATATAATCAGGCTGTAGCTCCGGCCGTATGGAGATATATCTCGTGTCTTCCAAAGGCTATACCGTACGTGGTTGCAGGATTCGAGTTAGCCGAAGAGTATCCTATCAACACTGGTCTCGACTTTACAGATAGTGAGCATGAGGCATACTCCGAGCTTGGTTTGCCCTTGTTCGATGACATACCGCTTTCATGGGGCCAAGTATCGGATGCAATGTTGATGCTTCACCAGCGAAGGGCGGCCGGGTCGTCACTTCACGTGATGGGACTTCTTGGCGACAACGACGAGGTAGTGCTGCTTGAGCATGTATCTGAGGGGTGTATAGCGTTTCTTCGCAGGCCTCGCAACGAACGTCAGGCACTGCTCGTTGGACTCAATATGTCATCAGTGATCGGACAGATTCGCCTGTCGCGTAAGAGCATTATCGATGTAACTGTAGATAACAATGTCGATTACACAGACGAAGAAATTGTCGTACATCTACCACCAGAGAGCTGCTGTATTGTTGCTGCGCTCATGCGAGCACAGCACCAACAGCTATGAACGCACTTTTGATCCAAGAGCGTTACGCAACTCAAGAAGTAGTGTCGTCATCGTAAGCGCAATTGATACATTGCGTTTGATGTCTGATGCTGCCAGCTCGATGCTTGAGAGCGCAGATAGGATGTTGGACTGACCAAAGGCCGCGGCAAACTTGACCAACGTCTCTTCCTGATCCCTATTGATGATAGCATCGGTGCCGCCCGTATAAGCTATCGACAACGTGTCGCGCAGCCAGATAGCCATAAAGCGCAGGTAGGTATGGGCACGTCGTTTGTCGCGCTGTTCTGCAACTCCATCTGCCGCGTCGGCAATCGCGACCCGATGGTCGCGTCCTCGCAGGGCAGACCGGAACATAGAGATGACATCAGCCCGGATCTCCTGGATGTCGTCGTGA
>JBKCLO010000180.1:0-1122 GCA_046300675.1 Ignavibacteria bacterium | reverse complement strand
TCGCCCTGCTTTTCAAGCGTAGCGATCTTGATCGTGAGGAGTGTCTTGGCTGCCTGCGCTCCGCCCATGACAGCGATCTGCGCTGTTGGCCATGCATAGATCAGACGTGGATCGTAGGCCTTGCCGCACATGGCGTAGTTTCCGGCGCCGTAAGAGTTGCCGATGATGATCGTAAACTTCGGGACAACAGAGTTGGCTACGGCGTTCACAAGTTTGGCGCCGTCCTTGATGATACCGCCCTGCTCGGCGCGTGTGCCGACCATAAATCCTGTTACGTCTTGGAGGAACACCAGCGGAATTCCCCGCTGATTGCAGTTCAGAATAAAGCGTGCGGCCTTGTCGGCAGAGTCGGAATAGATCACGCCCCCTACCTGCATCTCGCCCTTACCCGACTTGGTGATCTCGCGGTTGTTGGCAACAATGCCAACACTCCAGCCATCAATGCGAGCATAGCCGCCGATAATGGTCTGACCAAAGCCGGCCTTGTATTCGTCGAACTCAGAACCATCGACCAAGCGTGCGATGATCTGACGTGTGTTATAGGGCTTTGACCGTTCGGCAGGCATGATGCCGTAGATCTCTTCCTGATCAAATGCTGGCTCGCGTGGTTCGATGCGCGAGAAGAGGTCCTTCTTGCCGATCGTCGGCGAGAACTTCTCAACGAGAGAGCGAATGGTCGAGAGCGCTTCTTCGTCTGAGTCAACCTTATAGTCGATAACGCCAGAGACGGTGCTATGCATTGTTGCTCCGCCAAGGGGCTCGATACCCGTCTTTTCGCCGATGGCAGCTTCTACGAGGGCTGGTCCGGCAAGGAAGACACTTCCGGTACCGTTGACGATGATGGCCTCGTCCGACATGATCGGCAGGTAGGCACCGCCGGCAACGCATGGACCCATGATCGCTGCGATCTGTGGGATGCCCATGGCGCTCATCATGGCATTGTTCCGGAACTGACGTCCGAAGTGTTCTTTGTCGGGAAAGATCTCATCCTGCATCGGCAGGAACACCCCTGCGGAGTCTACCAGATAGATGATCGGAATCCGATTCTCCATAGCGATCTCTTGCGCGCGCATGTTCTTCTTTGCCGTCATCGGAAACCATGCGCCGGCCTTGACGGTAGCG
>JBKCLO010000179.1:0-3164 GCA_046300675.1 Ignavibacteria bacterium | reverse complement strand
GGTCAGCTCTGCGGCAACTGTCCAGAAGCTGCCGAGATCGCAGACCGCTTGTACAAAGTCAACGGCGGACGTGTCATCGTTACAGCTATCCATGCTGGAATCTTCGCAAAGAAAGAGTTGCCGGATTACCAATATGACTTTACAACACCTACCGGTGATGCACTTGATGCTGCATTCAAGATCAGTCGTGCCGGTAATCCAAATGGATTGGTAAACAGAGTTACCATCAACAATCGCATTATACAGGGTCACCCAACATGGGAAACGGTCGTTGCGCAACAACTCCAACGCACACCAGCGCTCGATCTTGCTATGAGCCACACATTCTACCCCGAATCAAAGACACTCGTCGTAACAGTGCGCACAGAGGCCTTGGCCGAGATTGATGCACCAGCGAACGTATCGGTGTGGCTGCAGGAGAACGATGTCATTGCCGACCAAAAGGACTATCGCAAAACACCGTCGCACATTACTGATTATAATTTCAGTCACGTGCTGCGTGCCTCAATGAATGGCACATGGGGCGATACACTCTCGAAAGCCCCATCAGCAAAGGGGACGAAGTCTACCATGACCTTCCGGTATACCTTCCCCGATGCAAAGCTCAACGCTGCAGATACCCTTAACTATTGGAATCTCAAGAACTTTGAGATCGTAGCCTTTGCCCACAAAGCCAGCACAAACAAAGAAGTGCTGCAGGTAGTAAAGCGGAAGCTTTAATAGCCCACCCTAATCTCTAGCGCCCCAAAGAAAAAGTTGGTTGGGTTGTTGCCGCTATTGCGGTTGGTATAGCCGATGTGAAGATCGGTGAAGATGTTGTTGGCCCATTCTGCGCTGAACCACAGACGGAGTCTGCGTTGATGGGAGACGTTGCCACGGAGGAATGCGTTGCCGTAGAGGAAGTCGCCATCGCCACGGAGGATGTCGCCCCCTACGTTGCCTACGGGGACTTGAATGCCCGAGCCAGGATAGCGTGGGTCCTCGCCCATGATGAGGTTTCCGTTGGCATCAAGAAGGTTCTCTCCATGACGTGTGTAGTCTGCATCCACCCGCACGTAGGTGCGTGGAGTTAGCCAGTAGCGGAGCTGCAGTGCAAGTCGGTCGGAGTTGGACTGCATGTCGTAGCCAACGGGCGCACCGAATGATGTGTATGAAGCGTTGATGCTACGATGAGAGTACGTGAAGGGGTCGATACGGGCGTATTCCGCGCTAATCATCATGCGGGATGCTGCACCTTGATCACCAATCGACTTCGATACGCCCAATTGATAAGCAAATTTATTGTTGTTGCCCGCAATCGATGTATCGCTAAGTGAGGTGTATGAGAGATCGTCTACGATGAGCGATCCGTAGAGCATAAGCCCCTTGAGTGGACGCAGCGTGATGTCTGCTCCGATGAGCGAGTTGTCATTCTGATTGCGTTCTTGGGTGCTGAGTCCAGCGCTGACAAAGAACGCAAGTGGGTTCAGGTAGGCTAGATCCAGGCCACGGCCCCAGTAGACGATCATGTCGTTGAGTCCAACAGAAAGCCATGACGTTGGCTCGACGGCAATGCGATGCGTAGCGATGTATTTACCAGGCACGGCTTTGCCCGACGTATCCAGGCCGTTTGCGGCCGAGTGCGTCATCGTAAAACGCACGCTCTTATACGGTACGTCTAGAAGGAGTCCGTCCAGCAAGGGGGCATTCATGGAATGCACGAGGTTGTCGATGGGACTGTTCCCAAACTGTAGTGCCTCGCGTCCGTAGCGGATGCGGAGATACTCCGACTGATATTGCACGTAGCCGATGTAGCGGTCAAAGAACGCACTGTCTTCGATGGTAAACTTCAGCGTGCGACCAAGCGTGGGGTCGGTCTGAGCAATGCGTGATGCACTACCGCGCAGACGCGAACCATTGGAGAGATCTAGGAAGAATCCAAGGTTGCTGCCAAGAGAGCCCATCACACGTGCAGATGCGCGGCCAAGCATAAACGACTCGGAAGAGCCTTCGTTGGACGTTGTTCCCGGACGCAGCATAAAGCCGAGATCGCCTTGTACACGTGCAACGCCATCGTTAAACACAAGCCCCCTGTAGCGTCCGTGCGAGGATGCGAACACTTCTGTTGTGTCGGCACGCTGTGCAACGAGTGGCCAGTAGTAGTTCAGCGAGTAGGTACTGAAGGCATTCGATGTTGCAGTGTCGACATTGCTGATGTAAGCAGGCCACACCGACGAAGACAATGCAGAAGCCGTACCGTCAAGCGTGCGTAGCACAGCGTTGTCCATTGAGACACGCTCTGCATTCACATCAACATTTTGGGCGTGCAGGATGAAGGGGGCCAGCACCATCACGAGCGAGCATATCAGTCGCATAACGATGGATGATGCCATACGGAATCAGCGCTTCTCAATTGTGGCTTTGCACTTGCAAACACTGCGCACGTATTCGATCTCCTTTTGCGCATCAGCCTCGGTAGCGTATTCGCCTACGCGGACAACGATATTCTTCGTTGTTGGGTTTACGCCAACTTTAGCGGGCATACGCTTCTTCTTCATTTCATCCACGAAAAGATCAGCGAGCTTCTGCTTGGTAAACGTGCGCAAAACGATCGTATATGGTTTGCCAGCTCCTGGCTTGGGTGTTTCTGCAACATCCGACTTTTTCACAGGTGTTGCAGTTGTTTTGTCAGATGGGGCTGGTGCACCAACTGTGGAGCGCATTACATCGTAGGCAAGCGGGAGAAGATCGCTCTGGGAATATTGATCCCGCATGGTTGCGAAATATTTACGGGCTCTATCGGTCTCGTTCTTTGTGGCCGACATCACAACGAGGCGTGCTAATGCGTCATCTGCCCATTCGCTTTTGGGATAGGCTTCCACGATGCGTTCCAGCATTGGAGATGCCTTCTTTGGATCGTCGATCAGCGCCGCATGAAGGAACATCACGGCCGGATCATCGGGGGCATCGATCAAGAGATCGGGCAGCGCCTTCTTTGCGTCGGACGTCCATCCAGCTGCTACTTGTTGGATATAGTTCTTGACACCAACGCCTTGAGCAGATGCGCCAATTGTAGCGATGGCAAGGATGACGAAGAGAGTAAGTCGTTGCATGTCTATAAATTACGCAAGTGAACCTATTTTGGTGACCAATTCCACGAATGTGATGTTCATGTCAGCCCCTTC
>JBKCLO010000178.1:0-5140 GCA_046300675.1 Ignavibacteria bacterium | reverse complement strand
ATCCGAGAGCTGACTCAAGCGCAGTCTATATTTTTCAGCGCGTTGTCTGCCCATCTGTGCGAGTGCCTTCCGATCGTCATTTGCAAGTCTCTTGAGAAGCTTTTGAGCAAAGAGTATGACCATTGCAAGATAGCCCTTTCTGCTTACACTATGTGTTACTTTTTTATATACATCTGAGCTGTACATACGTACTATCCTTCTCTGTCTATTCTCTGTGTTAAATTCCGTCCGTAACGTGACAGAGATCAACAACCCATGCTAACACCTGAACTACTCGACACATACAACAGCACAGTGTTTACTGTAGCTGGCGAGCACTCCTTCCGGATCGGTGAGCCCCTTCCCCAGGCATTGATCGAATGGCTTACCGAGCACAACGCAACAACATCTGCCATCCTAGGGGCGGAGTGTCCGTACTCCCAGCCAACAAGTGTTGAAGAAAACGAGACAGCTCACCAAGCGCTGATCGCAGAATGCAACGAGCGTTCAATTGCGTGGCTGCCGGCCATCGGCTCCTGCCACAACTGGCAGGAACGTCACCTCTTTGTTGCCGGCATAAGCGAGCACGACGCGGTAGACTTCTGCAACCGCTATCATCAGAACAGCATCGTGTTCTGCGATGCAGGGGGCTTAGTTCGGCTGGTGCTGGGCAGCAACGTTCGGTAGCCGAACGATCGGTATTACCCCCGTGTACCCCCGTACCCCCGTGTACCCTTTCGGTCGACCACATAGGCCTGCCCAGAGCGAAGTGAAGGGGTCGGCCCAACGGGATCAACGTTTGATGGCCGTCACAGTTTCCACGCTCACCGTCACAACCTTTTTGATCAGGCGGACGATGTACGTTGGGTCATCATCACGGTTGGGGTCGTTGGTGATACCTGACCGTTTGTCTGTGCTGATTTGATATTGGTCTACAATCCAATCCAACGCAGAACGGTTGCCGAGTTTGTATTCGTCTACGTTGGTAGGGATGCCGCTGAGCGTGAGGAAGTCATTAACGATGAGGCGCGTTGGATCTTTCTTGTCGCGCTTCATCTTGGTGACGCGGTAGCGGTCGCGCTCGGGCACTTGATCGATAGACGTTACAACAAGTCCGTATGGATGGAGGTAGCCTTTCGGGAGCGACCATTCTTCGTGCAATGCAAACTCTGATTGGTCTTCGTAATGCACGTGCAATTCCATCAGACGTTTCCCGAGCTCCGCGACCTTCCAGAAGTTGTCGGCGAAGGGGATACGGGGCAACTCACGCTTGAGGTTCGCAGCGTACTTCTCGCGATATGCTGGATCGTGCAGGATACCATACACGTAGTGGAACACGTCCAGCTTGGTGATGGTATAGTCGTTGTAGTGGGAGGTGAACTGTTCAAATCCCCAATCGGTGATGTTGTCTCGGCGGTTGGAGCCGTCTTCGTTGTAAATGTAGAGGGGGAAGCACTGCGTCTTCTCCAACAAATCAAAGCTTCCAATACAACTTGTTACAAACACCGAAAAAGGTTTTGAAGATGCAATCCCAGAGCATGATAGTATCCAGTTAACGCTTCCATTAGTGGGTAAATATGCAGTAAATGAGCCCCTCCTATCAACGAATACAGATGAATAGTACAACCATCTTTTGTGAAATGGTCGATACATTCCGACGCGTACGTTGGCATCATCAACAGAGTGTAAAACCCCTTTGCTAACATTTCTCAAAAGGCCCTCAGACCATGATATTCTGCGCTCGTCATAGTCTATTCTAGGCGAAGAAGAGTTACGTACTATGTATTCAAGGACGGCGCGGTTGAACGTCTCCGCTGTGAGGGATATGTTTGCTAACAACTGAGTCTGATTGTCATTGTAAACCCATGCGTCCCGAGCTGTGTTGACTCCTGGGGCATACTTAGCAAACAGCGTTCTCCCGGCTCCACTCTTTCCTTCCTTATTCCCCAACGGAATCAACTCGTCCCAATCATCGGCCATCTCAACTCCGAGCCAGCCTTGATTGTCTGCTGGGTCGATCTGCTTCATCTCCAGCTGGTTGAAGTCAATTGCATCGATCACCGCTTGCTGTTTTTCACCTGATTCAAGGTAGTCGCCTAGGCGCGCTAACGTGATATGAGCACGCTCGTCATGTTCTGCCTCGTTGCGCTCAAGCATGGTGATCGCAACACCAACGCGGATAGCGTCGTTGAACACATTACCCTTTTCCTTTCGACGCAGCTCGCCAGACGTGCGCGCATTACCGCGCAGATCGTACAGCCAGATGCGATCGAAATCCTTACGCATGTGTTTCCGCACTCCATCAAACGCGATACCATCAAGGAATCCGTTGTTGGTAACGTAGCACACAATCCCCTCGCCCCTTGACAGGATGCGATCGGATGCCATGCGGAATGCTTTAACGTATGGGTCGCTGAGATCGGCGCGATACGTTGCGGTTGAGTCCTTGACATATGTTTCCTGCACCCGCTTATCAATCGCAGGATACTTGCGGTTCTTGTTGTTGTCGTTCTCATTCACCTGACCCGCGTTGTACGGAGGGTTGCCGATGACCACATAGATCGGTGCATCCTTCTGGCGCTGCACACGCTCGGTATTGTCGTTGGTGAACATTCCCATCTGACGGTCTTCGACCAGCTCGAAGGTATCCACAAGACAGATGCCCGGGAACGGCAGGTACTCGCCGGTGAGTTCGAAGTACAGGTGCTCGATGTTCAAGCAGGCGATGTAGTAGGGCAGGAGCATCACTTCGTTGCAGTGGAGCTCGTGCAGATACTTGTGCTTGAGTGATGCAGGGTTCTGTGCGTGGATCTCGCGGATCACGCGCAGGATGAAATTGCCCGTGCCAACGAATGGATCGAGAATGTGCACGCCTTCGTTCGCAAGCGATGTTGCAAAGTCGCGCTGCAATGCTGCTTCCACGCTGCGCACCATGAAGTCGACTATCGGTTGTGGTGTGTAGACGATACCGTGGGTATCAGCAACCTTGACCGCAAAGCCCTGGAAGAACTTCTCGTACACGTGGTTGAGGAACGTCTGCTTCTGCGAGTAGTCATCGGTGCTCGCCGCAGCCATCTCGAGAGCTTTGTAGAACCGGTCGAGCGGCTTGAGAAAGTCTTCGACGCTCACGCCATAGCCTTGCACGAGCGTAGCGATCACGAGTTCTAACTCCGATGCAACGGCGTTCTTCTGCAAGAAGTCATTCGCATTGAAGATCGTCGTGAAGATGCGCCGCGTGAGCAAGTGCTGAATGAGCATCTCTTCAACGGCTTCAACAGAGAGTGACGGATTGATGCTCTGCTGTACAAGCGTCATAAACCCATCGAACGCAGTTTGGAAGGTGCGATTGGTGCGACGTTGCTCGGTGAGGATCTTCAGCACGCCCTCGGCGAGCGTTGGGATGGTGTTCTTGAATTCTTCGACGGCGTGTTCCCATTCCTTGATGTACGGTTGATCGTACTCGAAGAATGCCTTCATCACTTCCACCAGCTTCGGTGCCGTCGAAATGTCTTCGTCCAGCACACGACGTCCATCCTGGTACAGAATCGCACGACCCGGCTGCCAGAAAAGAATGTTCGAGTTCGGATAGCCATCAGCGAACTTCTTCTGCACCTCGACGCCGAGATCATCCTTTGTGTCTTTGGCTTCCCAGAAGCCCCGTGGCAGCGAGAACTGATCCAACAACGCGCCATCTACCGACGCATCACGTCTGCCCGAACGCTTGATCGTGTATTCTTCCACGAACTGCCAGCCGAGCTTCTTCGTGTAGATCTGCAACAGATCCTGAAACGCATTGCGAACGGTCATCTCATTGACCTGTCCATGCTGGGCAAACGAGGCCAGCTCGTCGAAGTATTCTTTTATCGGCTTATGGGTGGGTTTGATGTCTAACATAGAGGATAGGGACAAGGTACTAGGGACAAGAGGGACAAGGTACGTAACGTCTTTCCCACGAATGAACATCACCTCCGCGAAAGCGGGGGCGGGTAACCAGATACTGCTGCAATGTTAAAGATTCGTGCTCTTCCCACAATGCGGACACCGTCCAGCTTCGTTCTCTCGTGCTTCATGACTAAATCCTGATGCCAAAATCCCTGCTGGCAACGCGACCAGACCTACACCAAGAACTGCGCTAATGGCTGCAAGAAGTTTACCAAGGGCCGTGATGGGATACAGATCTCCATATCCAACAGTTGTGAGTGACGCAACGGCCCACCACATGGTGGCAGGTATGCTCGAGAATGCCTTTGGTTGGGCATCGTGCTCGAGCTCGTACATCAGGGAAGATGTTACCAGCAGCAGAAACAGCACAATGCCGATGGTCATCGCAAGCTGTTCGCGCTTTGCATGTACTACTCGACGGATATGCTCTAGTGCATGCACGTAGCGCGCGATCTTGAGGATTCGAAACAATCGAATCGTACGGAACATGCGCAGGCTCCGCAGATCCATACCCATGCCGATCACAAACGCCGGTGCAATCACAAGGAGATCGAGGATCATCATAGGCGTGAGCACATAACGTAATCGGCCGAGAACTGGATGACTATAATGCGGGATCTCGACACACGTCCAAACACGGAGAACATACTCTGCGAGAAAGATCACGACAACGACGTTGTTCATCCCTTCGAGCATCACTCCATACGCCCCATCTATCCAGTCAACAGATTCCAAAACGACCGTTGCGATCGATACACCGATGCAGACAAGGAGTATCGTTCCAATGGCTTTCCCAAGGGGCCCCTCTGAATTGAGGGCGGCGTAGATATAGGCGCGCATAGACTACTAGAAGAGTTGATATAACTCTCCAAGCTAGCCATATAACGTCTCATTCCCATGTAGCGGAGATTAGCTTGGCGCCAGCATCAATCACAATCCCACGCTCTTGAGAGTCCTTTGGGCTAGTGCCTCGTTGTGGGCATTGACTTCCTTCTTGGCATTTACGATGGTGATTACCCACCATACCCAGCCGACGATTACCATGCAGCTTACTAGAAGAGCTATTCCCTTGCCTATTTGACCCATGTAGAAGAAGTACACTCCAAACACTGCGCAGATCAAACCTACGTCAGGACTCTTCGCTTCCCCTTGATACATTAAGTCAAACTTCAGTCTCTGCTGATCGTTCAGTTTCATGTAAGCGTCGACAAATGATGCT
>JBKCLO010000177.1:0-1116 GCA_046300675.1 Ignavibacteria bacterium | reverse complement strand
TAACACTCGGCACTCGCTACTCGGCACTCGCTACTCGGCACTCGCTACTCGGCACTCGCTACTCTATCTCAGGCTATCGAACCACGGCTTGATATTGATGAGCGAGTAGATATAGACTGCGCGGTGGTCTGTGTTCTTACCGGCATCGATTGCCTCGGCGCTTGGGTGACCCAGCGTCTTTTGATAATCAGCGGCAATCCTTGCAACCTGCCACGGAATAGCCTCATCGGTATAGCTATAAAACACACGAAGTGGCGTGCGCATTCGCCAGCGATAGGCGGCGCCGGCGTCGAGCATCTTCCAAAACGGTTTGATCGCGATACGACTGTCTTCATAGAACTGGGCTGTGTACACCGAATCTGGTTTGTGCGGAACCTTCACAGCAAACGAGTCGTAAGGCATTTCGAACTTGTGGAGACGGCGCGCATACTCAAGATATTTAGGATTGATCGCTTGTTCGAAGTAACCATCAAGTCCCTGATATGCATCCATCGAGAGCATCAAGTTGGAGAGAGCGCCAACGATAAATGCTGCAGCAAAGGGGCTTGGGTTATTCATTGATTCTGTAACAAACAGCAGCGGATCTGCAGGACCCGACGCAGTAGCAGCTGCTGCTACTGGCACATTGGCCAGTTCGAGATAACGCAAGAATGCAAGTGTGCTGTAGCCCCCTTGCGACCATCCATTGATGAACAACTTACCAGGGGTGATGTTTTCGCGACGAAGAATTTCCATTGACGCCCGATACATGTCAAGGCAAGCCTGTGCGGAACTCTGAGCAACGAAATACGAGTTCGGCAACGTAGAGCCCTGCGTTGTGCCAAAGTAGTCAGCAGCGATGACGATGTATCCTTGCGAGGCAAACTGCGTCAGCATAAATAGCGTCTCGATTGAACCATCGGGGTTCGATGGCGTCCATGAGCGCTCAAAGATTGTCCCGTGTTGATAGCTTACAACCGGAGCACCTGGCTTCACGTTTTCAGGGATTGCAATCAAACCATAGGCCGTTACTGGTTGATCATTCTTTTCGGGGATGATCGACTTGTACGCAACCTTGTACACCTTGACGCCCTGTTGTGGGACTGCGAGGTCTGCGCGGTATGCGTCTGCCGGCAT
>JBKCLO010000176.1:0-19559 GCA_046300675.1 Ignavibacteria bacterium | reverse complement strand
GAAGAGTACATTCTTAGTGTTCACGTAGACAAGGGGCTGCTCTGGATGCTTACGTCCACCCTTTGGCGGAATACCCGCAACAGTTCCTTCAAGGATTTTGAGTAAGCCTTGCTGAACGCCTTCACCGGAAACATCGCGTGTGATCGATGCGCTGTCGCTCTTGCGCGTGATCTTGTCGATCTCGTCTACATAGATGATGCCACGCTCTGCCCGCTCAACATTGTAATCTGCGTTTTGCAGAAGATTCACGATGATCGATTCAACGTCATCACCAACGTACCCAGCCTCTGTGAGCGTTGTTGCATCAGCAATGGCAAAGGGCACATCAAGAATGCGGGCCAGGGTCTGTGCGAGCAATGTCTTGCCGGTTCCAGTTGGACCTAGCAGAAGGATGTTGCTCTTTTCGATCTCGACCTCATCAAACGCACTAACGAGGTTCTTAGCCTGGATGCGCTTGTAGTGGTTGTAGACAGATACAGAGAGCACCTCTTTTGCTTCGGTTTGTCCGATCACGTGCTCGTCCAGCTGACGCTTGATCTCGGACGGACGCGGCAATGTTGAAACGTCTGTGCGAAGCTGAGCAGAAGGGGCATTCTTGCGCAGAATATCTACAGAGTTCTGCACGCAAACATCACAGATGTAGACGCCCTTGCCCGCGATAAGGCTGGTGACCTCTTGTGAGTTGCGGTTACAGAATGAACAGTTCAGATTCTCTTGCATGAAGTCGTATCAGTTTAGGCCGTGCGCTCTAAGATCTTGTCGACGAGGCCGTAATCAAGAGCTTCTTGCGGCGACATATAGTTGTCGCGGTCGGCGTCTTTCTTAATGGTCTCATAATCCTTGCCCGAATGTACAGAGATCACACCATACAGCATGTCGCGAATGCGTAACATTTCCTTTGTGTAGATCTCAATATCTGTTGCTTGACCTTGTGTACCGCCTAGTGGCTGGTGCATCATGATACGAGAATGGGGCAGAGCATAACGCTTTCCTTTGGCGCCCGCACACAAGAGTACCTGTGCCATCGAAGCAGCCATACCAACGCAGATCGTTGAGATGTCCGGTTTGATGAACTGCATCGTATCATAGATCGCCATGCCGGCAGTAACACTGCCGCCCGGCGAGTTGATGTACAACGAAATGTCCTTTGTTGGATCCTCGCTCTGAAGGAACAGCAGCTGTGCGATGGTAAGACTTGCTACCATATCATCAATCGGTGTTCCGATAAAGATGATGCGCTCCTTGAGGAGTCGGGAATAGATGTCGTATGCACGTTCGCCGCGGCTGGTTTGCTCGACGACCATTGGGACGAGTTGGTTGTGCATGATGCGTCCTTTTCTTAGATGCGGTAGTGACTTATTCAGAATCCACGTTGACGTCCGTTACGATCGCATAGTCTAGGATCGTGCGGACAGCCTTCTCTGCCAATAGCTGATCTTCAATAGAGGCATTCTGACGCATCAACATACGAAGTTGATCTCCAGGAATACCAAAGCGCGTCCCTGCAATATCGAGGTCTTCATCATTTAGTCCGATAGACTCTGCTTCGATGATCTTCTCGCGGATCAGTTCCCAGCGGACGATGCGCTCGGCGCTCGGACGGAACTCGTGTTCAACATCGTGTGCCGAGATCTTGTCGAGTCCAGGAGCCCCTTCGTTACGACGCTTGAAATCATCAAACAACTGATGAATCACTGCGTGCACCAGTGGCTCTGGTGTTTCGAATTCGTGCGCTTGTACGAGCTGATCTACGACTTGGTTTTCGAGGCTTTGTTGTGAGGCCTGCTCGAAGTACTCCTTGATCTGACGTTCAATATCAGAGCGCAGTTCTTCTGTCGATTCAAAGCGTCCGCCCGAAATCATGGTTGCGAATTCATTCGTGAATTCAGCTGGCACAACCTTCTGGACGTCTGTTACCGTTACGCGGAATGCCGGAGGCTGCGTGTTTTCGTCTTCTGTCTCGCCTACATACTGGAACGAGTCGCCAACCTTGGTGTTTGCCAGCGACGAACGAAGGTGCATATCCGCGTTTTCGTCATCGAGAAACACGCGTTCTTCACGAGCCTCTGCACCGATGATAGGCATGGACGTCTCGCGGTCGAGCTCGTGCATTGACACCGTTACTACGTGCATCGTGTCGGTTACCTGCTCTGCCGGATCGAACGAGGCGGCACGCAGACAGATGCGATCGATCTCTTTTTGCACGTCGTCCTCTGATACCGCCTTGGTCGGACGGTCAATCGTAAGACCACGATAGGTGCCCAGTTCGAAATCAGGCATTACATCATATCTGATCACAAAGGCAACGCCCTCTTGTGACTTCTGAATGTCGATCAATGATGGGTTGCCAACCACGCGTTGCTTCTCACCCTGGGCGAAAGCGCGAAACTCGCTATCGGCGATCGTCTCGAGTGCATCTGCCTCGATATCACGCGCGAAGCGCTGTTTGATGATGTTGATCGGTACCTTGCCCTTACGGAATCCAGGCAGAGTGATACCTGCCTGAGCCTTCACATATGCATCTTGGTAGTGAGGTTTGAGTTCTAGTTCACTAAGGCTGATACGAACTTCGCGCTTGCAGCCTTCAAGGGTTGACACTGTGCGTTCCAAACGAGTCTCCTGCTAGCCCCCTGCTAAATAAGGTAGCTACAGGTCCAAAAAGGGGGCTTCAATGAATAAAAGCTGTGCGGAAGGAGAGACTCGAACTCTCACAGGTTGCCCCGCCAGATCCTAAGTCTGGTGCGTCTGCCAATTTCGCCACTTCCGCAGGGATGCGAAGATAAGAAATGACGAATTACCAATTACGAATTACCAATGACGAATTACCAATTACGAATTACCAATGACGAATTACCAATGACGAGTTACCAATGACGAGTTACCAATGACGAGTTACCAATAACGAATTACCAATGACGAATTACTTGGGCGACACGTCATTCGTCATTCGTACTTGGTAATTGGTAATTAGTAATTAGTAATTAGTAATTAGTAACTCATCATTTCAACTCCGCCCCATTCTCCACAATCCTTTCTGGGCTGCAGAGCACTACGGCGCCATCTTGGCGGTGGAATCCGGTAACAAGTACTTCTGAGATCCAGGGGCCGATGTGTTTAGGGGGGAAGCCGCAGACACAAAGAACTTGACGTCCGATAAGTGATTCGGGAGTATACAGTTGCGTGATTTGGGCACTTGAGCGTTGTATCCTGCCGTTACCGAAGTCAACCAGCAGCTTGTATGCAGGTTTATGGGCTTCTGGAAACGGTTGAGCATCAATGATGGTGCCGGCTCGCAGATCGAGCTTTTCAAAATCTTCCCATGTGCAGGCCATAGAACGTCCTTGTAACCTCTGTGAAACGCATTCAAAGGTATAATTTGCACCGACAATGAAGATTCTCATCATCGGAGGGGGCTGGGCAGGCATTGCGGCGGCTGTGGAGGCTGCTGAGCGCGGCCACCAGGTGCTGCTGGTTGAGGAGCGTCCGTACTTGGGAGGTCGTGCACGTTCATTCATTGATCGTGAGAGCGGACACCACATCGACAACGGACAGCACGTGATGATGGGGTGCTATTCAGCATTTCTCCACGTAATTGAGACGCTTGGTACGGTATCGCTTGTGGAGGCTCAGCCTGCGCTGAAGGTAGGCTTTGTAGACAACAGCACAACGAAACATGTGTTGGATGCCGCTGGATTGCCTGGTAAACTTGGCGTGGTGGCCGGACTTCTGCGCTTGTCGGGCATTGGACTTGGCTCGCGCATAGCCTGTGCGCGCCTTGCACTTATGATCGCCATCGGAACTGCAACCGGCAGGGGGCTTACATGCCGTGAGTTCCTCGATCAGCAGCGCCAACCACAGGATGCTATTACCAGATTTTGGGAGCCACTTGTTCTTGCCACACTAAATGCGCCACTCCACAGGGCATCGGCCGAGCTCCTTGTGTCCGTGCTGAAACTTGCCTTTTTAGGGTCGAAGAAGGACTCCGCGTTACTTATCCCAAAGAGCGGCCTGAGCGATCTGGTAAGTCCGTTGCCGACGTGGCTGTCCTCTTGCGGGGGCGAGGTTCGGTTAAGCACGTCGGTTGATGGACTCAACCTCGTTGAAGGCCGGTGCACATCTGTAGTGCTCTCTGATGGATCGATTGCAGAAGTACACGCAGTTATAAGCTGCATACCTGAGCGCGCATTTCGTAGGCTGTTAGACGCATCGTCGATCACAATACCTATGCCGTCGGCACAAACTTCGAGTCCGATCGTGAGCGCATATCTCTGGTATGACAAGCAGTGGATGTCCGACGAGTTGCTTGCCGCTCTGGGCACAACGGTGCAGTGGGTCTTCAACAAGCGAAGGGTTGCCCCGGGGCTTGTTGCTGTAACGGTTAGTGCGGGCGATGCTATCGTAGCAATGTCTCAGGAACAGATCATTGAGCTATGCGATGCCGAACTTCGATCGCTTCTGCCGGAAGCGGCATCAGCAAGACTGCTGCGTGGCCTTGTGATCAAAGAAAAAGGAGCAACACCCTTGATCGGTCCCACTGCAGATCGAGTGTCTGTGCGACATGCTACTACTGCAGTTTCCAACCTGTTTGTAGCAGGCGACTGGACGTCTACCGGCTTGCCGGCTACGATCGAGGGGGCGGCGCGATCAGGAGTTGCGGCCATCGAGTGCGCAAGTAGCGCAATGTGAGTGCTGCGGCTCCGTATCCGAAAAGGTAACCACCCAAGATGTCGCTTGGGTAATGCACGCCACAATACGGACGAGTAAACATGATCAATACGGCGATGCCCCACCAGAGGTGTCGTAACCTTGGGAACCAAGCGCTTAGGATTGCTGCGACGAAGGAGTTATTCATTGCATGATTCGAGGGGAACGATCCACCTCCAGAGCCTACGAGCTTATGGATATCAGCTAAGACCATGTATGGACGCGGCCGACCAATCACTTCTTTGAGAAACCTATGTCCGGTCTGGTCAAGGATTGCTATCCCAACGATCATGATGGCCGCACAGACCACAAGTCTGCGTCCACCAGAATTCCAGGTGCGAGCCCCCTGTACAAACAGCCCAACCAGACCTACAACATAGATAGGCGTCCAGAAGGCGTTTGTCGTAATCTGCGGCATCACTGCATCGAGTACGCGATTGGACAGGCCGTGATTTATCGCGTACAACGCCCATGTGTCAAGCCATTGCAGGGCATCAAGAATCTGATTCATGGCAATCAAGTTACCAGCTACGCAGCAACTAAAAAACAACTTTGAAAGATGCAAGGCCGTTGAAAAAAATATAGATGGACTGTATTTATCCACATGAACGTTATCTGCATTGATGTGGCATTTCTGTTCTGCTATGTTTGCTCCTGTTACGTACGAAACACTGCAGCATAAAGAGGAAGTGCACTCACCACGTTTTGTTTCGTCGTAACGTCCCCACATCCCTTCCCACAATTGAAGAGCCATGTTCCCCTTGGGGTTGATCACACATCAACCTCGGCGGTAGCATCTCTATCGAATGAACTTTTGTACGGGAAGACGATGTTCGCTTTCGTTTACTGATACATTTCATGATGGGAGAGTGCGCATGAAGATTACGCGCCGCTTTACAACCTCTGGTACTACACCGTACGACATGTTCCGTTACACAGTGCGAGAATCTGTGTTGCGTAACCAGAATGGTAAAGAGATATTCCGCATGGAGAACATCGAAGTGCCTGAGGCCTGGTCTCAGGTTGCGACCGACATTCTTGCGCAGAAGTATTTCCGCAAGGCTGGGGTACCGCAAGTCGATGCTGCTGGAAAGCCAATGCTGACTGACGATGGCGCACCGCTCACGGGTGCGGAGAACTCCGTTCGCCAGGTAGTGCATCGTTTGGCCGGTTGCTGGCGCTGGTGGGGCGAGAAATACGGCTACTTCGATACAGCCGAAGACGCACAGGCGTTTTACGACGAGATCGCATTCATGCTGCTCAAGCAGATGTCTGCACCGAACTCTCCGCAGTGGTTCAACACGGGGCTTAACTACGCGTATGGTATCACTGGAACAGCACAAGGACACCAGTACGTAGACCCGGATACCAAGAAGCTTACGCGATCCGCGGATGCCTATACGCATCCACAGCCCCATGCCTGTTTTATTCAATCGGTCAACGATGACCTCGTGAATGAAGGGGGCATCTTTGACCTCGCAACACGCGAGGCCCGCATCTTCAAGTATGGATCGGGAACTGGTTCGAACTTCTCGAACCTTCGTGGCGAGAGCGAGCGACTTTCTGGCGGCGGTGTGTCGAGCGGACTTATGTCGTTCCTGAAAATCTTCGACCGCGCAGCTGGTGCCATCAAGAGCGGTGGAACAACGCGTCGTGCAGCCAAGATGGTGATCGTTAACGTTGATCACCCAGATATCGAAAAATTCATCGAATGGAAGGCAAAGGAAGAAGAAAAGGTAGCCGCACTTGTTGCCGGTAGCAAGATCGCTTCGACCTTCATGCAGGAAATCTCTGCAGCAGCTCATGAAGGCGGCACAGACGAGGCGCACAACGAGCGGTTGCGTGTGCTGATCCAGCGGGCACTCAATCGTGGCGTGCCGTACAACATCATCAAGCGTACGCTTGCACTGATTGATCAGGGCTACACCAATGTTGATTTCCAGGCATTCGACACGCACTACGAAGGCGAGGCGTACAACACGGTTTCAGGACAGAACTCGAACAACTCTGTTCGCGTTACAAATGCTTTCATGGAAGCAGTCATCACGGACGGACCGTGGGATCTCGTTTGGCGTACAGATGCAACGAAATCGGTAACAGTTCGTGCGCGCGACCTGTGGAACAAGATCAATGTAAGCTCATGGAAGAGTGCTGATCCGGGATTGCAGTTCGATACAACGATCAACGAATGGCATACATGTCCGAGCGATGGTCGGATCAACGGATCAAACCCTTGTTCAGAATACATGTTCCTTGATGACACGGCATGTAATCTTGCCTCGTTGAACCTTGCGCATTTCTATGACGAAGCATCGCAAACCATTAAGGTAGACGACTACCGCCATGCCGTGCGTCTCTGGACAGTTGTCTTGGAAGTGTCTGTATTGATGGCGCAGTTCCCATCGAAGGAAGTAGCTCAGCGCTCGTACGATTTCCGTACGCTTGGCCTAGGCTACGCCAACCTTGGAACGGTGCTTATGATGATGGGCATCCCATACGACTCACAGGAAGCACTTGCGATCTGCGGTGCACTAACATCTGTTATGACTGGTGAGTCTTACTCTGCGAGCGCCGAAATGGCTCGCGATGTGGGCCCCTTCCCCAAATACAAGAAGAACAGCGACGCGATGCTTCGCGTCATCCGTAATCACAGGCGTGCAGCATACAACGCAAAGGACGAGGAGTACGAGAGTCTTACCATCAGGCCTATGGGCATTGATGATGAGATCTGCCCAGACTATTTGGTAGCAGCATCTCGTATGTCATGGGACAAGGCACTAGCTCTTGGGGAGGAGCACGGCTACCGCAACGCACAGGCTACTGTTATTGCACCGACAGGTACGATCGGCCTTGTGATGGACTGCGACACAACTGGTATTGAGCCAGATTTTGCCATCGTCAAGTACAAGAAGCTTGCCGGTGGCGGATACTTCAAGATCGTTAACCAGTCTGTACACAAAGCCCTGAGCTCATTGGGCTATGCGGAAGACCAGATCGACCAGATCGAGAAGTATTGTAAGGGGCATGGATCACTCGTTGGATGTCCGCATATCAACAGATCATCGCTCAAGGCGCTGAACTTTACAGACGATGCTATCGAAGCCATCGAGCGTCAGCTTGACAGCACATTCGACATCCGTTTTGTCGTTAACAGGTACACACTTGGCGAAGAGCTCTGTGCACAGCTCGGATTCGATGCTGCCCAGCTTGACGACCCCGGCTTTGACATGCTAGCTGCGCTTGGCTTTAGTGCAAAGCAGATCGACGAAGTAAACGACTATATCTGCGGTACCATGATGATTGAAGGGGCTCCTCATATCAGGGACGAGCACCTCGCAATCTTCGATTGTGCCAACAAGTGCGGCAAGCGTGGTGAGCGTTACATCGACTACATGGCACACGTACGCATGATGGCAGCAGCGCAGCCATTTATTTCGGGTGCTATCTCGAAGACCATCAACATGCCAGCGGATGCAACGGTAGATAATGTTGGCGACGTGCATCTTGCTTCATGGCGTCTTATGGTAAAGGCCATAGCATTGTATCGCGATGGTTCAAAGCTCTCTCAGCCCCTTAACGCAAGCAATGACAACTTTGATGAGTTGGTGCTCCTGGGCGACCAAGATGACTGGGATGAAACAGTTGATCAAAAGGCCATTCAAAAAGTTATCGTTGAACGCGTCTACCAGCGTGCTGAGCGTCGCAGGCTTCCGAAGCGTCGTCACGGCTACGTCCGCGAGGCAACAGTTGGCGGCCATAAAGTGTACATCCGTACCGGAGAATTCGACGACGGACAACTCGGCGAGATCTTCATCGACATGTACAAGGAAGGTGCCTCGTTCAAGGGTCTTCTCAACTGCTTTGCAGTGTTGACATCGAAGGCGCTCCAGTATGGTGTTCCGCTTGACGAGTTAGTAGACACATTTACCTTCACACGCTTTGAGCCAGCAGGTTTTGTTGAGGGTCACGAGGCCATCAAGAATGCCACATCGATCTTGGACTACATCTTCCGTACGCTTGGATATGACTATCTGAACCGCACAGACTTTGTTCACGTGACTGGTGCAGAGAACAAGCCGGCAGCGTTAACCTCGAAAGAAGCATCTTCTGAAGCATCGCCAGCACAGGCAATCGCGCAACCAGAAGCCCCTTCTCAACCTGAGATCACGCCTGCAGCAACGTTCAATGAGGTGATGGAAGCTGTTTCGTCGCACACAGACGCTGACGGTACAAAGCACAAGACCCTTGACCCCAAGAACATGGGATACACCGGAGAATCATGCTCAAAATGTCAGAGCACGCAGGTTGTCCGCAACGGGGCTTGCACGATGTGCCTTAACTGCGGCACAACAACCGGCTGCAGTTGATCAAGCAATAGAATTTTATAGTACACCTCCCACCGGCCGTAGAGTGTCGATGGGAGGTGTTGTTTTACGTGGTACTACGTATGGCGTAAGCCAGAATAATGCCTCTTGGCACGGAAATTCCTTTGCAAAAGAGGCTTGCAAAGTCCTATTTTGTACGATTAAAACGTAGAAATCCACACAAAGCATTTCTGTACAGGAGCGTACGATGAACATTCGCACCATAACCATGATGGCAGCAGGTCTTTTTGTATCTGCCAGCCTTGCATTTGCTGGAAACGGCGAATCTTGCTCAACATCTGCAGCAGCCAAGACAAAGGCTGGATCTTCATGCTGTGCAACGAAGACAGCTGCTGTCAAAAAGGTAAGCGACGACCACTGCTCTACCGCAGCAAAGTCAACCAAGGAATGCTCAACAGAGAAGTCTGCAAGCTGTTCAACAGCCAGTGCAAAGAAAGAGGGCGGTTCTTGCTGCTCAATGAAGGCCAAGGACGTGAAGTCCACAAGCTTGTCACCAAAGACGGATGTTGGTGTTGTTACACCAGAGAAGTCAGATAAGTAACAAGTCTGACAAAATAGGGGGACGCCTTTAGGCGTCATCTATAGAACGGTGGCGTGGTGCCCCGTTCAACGATTAACTGGAGGATCGGCATGTCCAAGGGCGGTGCTGGAAAAGTATACTTCGTGTTGTATTTGGCTGTTATTCTCGAGCTCCTCATCATCATCGTGGAGCGCGACGAGGCCGAAGAACATCTGATTCGCAAGCAGAAAGAAGCGGAAGAAATCGTTGAAGCCGTTATGGCCCAGCTCAACACGGGCTTTGGTGCAAGCGGTGTAAATGCGCTTCCACAGGATGAGATCACACTTCTTGATCCCGCAGTTCTCTCTGGCGTCTCCGAGCGCGACCGTCCCAAGGACGAACGTACATATCAGGTGCGCGTCTCTACGGTGAAGATCAAAGACATCCTAGGCGACGATCTTCCCGATGACGTACCGTCAAAACGCAAGCGTATCAAGGAGATCATCCAACTTTTCAACGTACAGGATCTCAAGCTTCTAGACTCGCTTAACGAGTCGAATCAGGTTGAGAATCTGTTCCTGAAGATCAATGACCTTTGGATCAACCAAAAGACAGATGAGATTGTCAATAAGATTGGTGCAAAGCGCTCGATCTCTGATGCCTTTGGAGACTCATACGAGTTTCTGAAAGCTATCACGCCTGATTCATTGTCGTATGGTGGAGATGCAAGCACAACAGCCAGCTTCCGTTTTAGCCCACACCTTACAACGCTCGATAAGGCTGCGTTCGAAAATGGTATCAAGGTGTTTGAGTACACCTTCAAGCAGAAATCACCTGGACTATATCGCGTTAACCTGAGCTCGAAGACAAACAACATTTTGGGTGTATCAGGCATTGATGACAAGAAGGGCGACAATCCCGAAGACGTAATCAGCATCGGAACGATCCAGCTCTCGCGCAAGCAATTGGCGAAGGTTGAGGACCGCCTACAGCAGACATTCGGTAGCAAGGTAGAAGCCCTTTGCAACAAGTTTGAGACAGTAGACGCGTTTACCTATCAGCAGTACAGTCAAGAGATGGACGCCGAAGTGGCATCCATGGACTACTCGAAGATTGGTGTTAAGTCAAAATCAGACATGCTCCGCCGCGCCGAACTGTTGAAGAACATCACTGTTCTTCTTCACGGCGATGCAAATCAGATGGAGCAGAACAACCCAACGTTCCGCTTCGAAGTCTTCGTCAAGAAGCCAACGATCGAGCGTGCAGAGCCATGTATTGCTGACTTGTTGAATTCTCAGCGTGTACTCTCTGGCGTTTCCAAGGTTGTTATTCCGTTTACCGTCAACAATTATCGTGGTGTGCTTCCAACGGTCACCGTTACGCCAAGTGACGTAGCTGTAAAAGTTATACCGCTTGGCCAGGCAGCTCAAGCTGCAGGGGGCGCGCGTAACCAGCCGTTCGAGATTCATGTTGAAGGCGTATCGACAACTGGTGGACCTAAGACATACACCGTAAAGTTCACGAACGTGAAGCTTTGCGATGAGTCAGAGGAAAACGTTTCAACGATCGCAGTCTTCCCATCCGAGCTTGCCAACAAGGGGGCTATGGATATTCTTCTCGACAAGCGCGTAACGATCGGTAAGAAGCTTCGTCTGCCAGTCAATCCGTCTGCGGGCGGTGAGATTCCAGCGAACCAATACGAGATGTCGTATACACTCAATGGACAGGTCAATACCTTCCAAGGCACAAACCCACTGCAGGTAGAAGTACCTTGTGTACCGAAGAGTACAACCTCGCTGAACGTCAAGGTCAAGTGGCGTTACAAGCCGATTGGATCTCAGTACACAGAGGACGTTGTGCTCTACGACAAGACCGTTTCACAGGCACGTCAGGGCGCACCAGAAATCGATCTTTCCAAATCATCCGAGAGCTGGGATGCCAAGGCGCTCAAGCTTATCGTTAGCGGCATCAAGATCGAGTCTCCTCGTATCGACTGCGGTCAGGATGCACCGGAGAAGGATCTCAAGGTAGACGTCAAGCTTGACAAGCCAAGTGTTGGCAAGTACAACGTCTTTTCATCGATCGAGCCTGAAGGTAGCGGAAGCTATCGTGTTATTCTCCAGCTAAAGGGACCTCGCATGAAGTTCGCTGGTGATAACATCGAGCTTGCAATCAGCGCCGGTGTTGCCGGTGCAACGGTCTCCGAAAACAAGACCGTATCAATTCCAGAATTCAGATAATTCATACGAACAGCGAGAAGTAGAATGAATATTCGCAGGGCTAGCATCTTAGCGTTAGGTATCATGACTGCATTTTCATTGCAGGTCGTGAATGCACAGAACGATGGTGCGTATGTCGGCAAGTTTAAAAGCGTGTTGCGCTCTTTATCGAACTACCGTTACGGTGATGTGTCGGTGTTTCGTATCGAGGGTCAGCTCTTTACTGATCTTCAGCGATACTTGAATCCACCTCCAGTCGATAAATCGGGTTCGATCGACCGACTCAAAGAGAAGAATGCAGACTTTGTCGACGAGATTCGTCGTGCAGTTCGTAAGTCGCAAGACCGCGACAAAATCGAAGAATCTTTGGACAAAGCGGGCTATTCGCCAGATGATGTCACAAGCCAAGACGCTCAGAACGTTATTCAATTCTACCTCGATGAGCGCGCCTACCTGAACGAGTTGTTCTCTGGAGCATACGTCGTTACGTCGAAGTATCAGCGTGGCGAAACAGGCGAGAACCTTGTTGTGATCGGCCTACTTAAGACACGTGTTAAGCCTGCTGGAAACACCATCAAAGACTTGCGTGGTGTGAACCCGGGAGACGTAGTAACACGCTATGAGCTTACACGTCTGGACCCGCCCCCTACATCGACAAAGAACTACGACGACAAGATGTACGGATACCTCAAGGACCAAGTAATCCAGAACAACGTGTTGAATGTAACACTCGAGGCACAAGGTATCGATGATCTCGATACACGCTTCGTACGTCAGACGTTTGGTAACACGGTACAAGTAAACGAAGATGATGTTCAGCAGTTCATGAAGATCACGAATGGTATTCCTGTACCATACTATGGTCCAAACGAACTCACGATCTCCGCCCCAGACCTTATCTCTTATCGCCGCTATCGTCCAGACGCAATTGGCATGACGATCAAGGTAATGGAGATGGATTCGACAGGAACGGAAGTAGAAGTTGAGAAGGAAGTACCAACGTACAACTCACGGTTGGCACAGTATGGTTTTGAACTCCGTTCAGGTATTGAAGACTTGAACTATCCATCTACTTGGAGCGAGCGCCTTGCATTGAATGCAATTTGGAGTCAGGCCAAGCTTGGTATCATCCTTCCAACAAGCGGACTTGCCTCGGTGGCGTCGTCATTCGGCAATACACGCACGATGACACATGCGGGCTTTGGTGTTAACACTTCGATCGAAGTTCCGATCAAGCTCATTGCAGAGTCGGGTGTATTCAACTTTGCCGGTAGTTACGTATTCGGCGATGCTGTTAAGACAAAGCATCAGCGATTTGACAAAGACGTCAAGTTCGAGTCGTACCTCGGCAGCCCAACAGACTACTTGATTCGCTACCACGCGCAGATTCATTACACCTTTGCTGTGCGCGTAGATGATTCGAATCTCTTCCGCATGCGACTCGGTGGTGCGGCCTATGGCATTGAGCGCTGGGCCACGCAGAACTTCCCAGAGAACGACAGTACATCATTTGATATGTTCGACGATAAGTTCTACGGCGGCGTATCTGCAAAGGTTGAATTCATGAATACCAGCTGGAGCACACCACTAGGTGCATCGCTTCAGTATTTCGATGATGCAATTCTTGGAAACGTATGGCTTCACGTTCAAGCTTCGAATGAGCTTGGCTTCCGCCTTGACGTAAACATGTTTACTCCGGTGTTCCGCGATGCGCGCCCATGGGAGAACTCATCAGTATTTATGCCGTCGTTCCGAGCAATTCTTAACTTCTGACGAAACTCAACATGAAGAATATCATTAGCCGTTCGATCATTGCTTTAGGGTTGGTAGCTATGTTCCTGGGAGCAGGAACAGCTGCAACAAAGGCTCAGGAATCAGACTCGTCGGTATACGTGCGTCTCACGTCTATCGATCCTGAGCTCCTGCAGTACTTCCCACGTTGGTACGTCTGTGAATCAGACCTGCAAGCCAAGATCTTCAATGCATTCCGCGTTCTTGGTTATCGTCGCGACCGTCTCGATCAGCAAAAGATCATGGTCACAGCACAGCCAATTGCTAACGCTGAAGACCCATATGAGATCCTGATTGTAGAATGCGGACTCGAGCGCATGACGTCGCAGGAAATGTCAGCAAATCTGCCGAATATCCTTTCGAAGCTCTCTGAGCGTTCACGTCAGTATTGCTATTCAGAGATTCCAACGACGATTCCGGCATCTCAGCCGCAGGCAGAAGCTATCACAAGCTTCCTGCAGCCAACGAACGTGAATCACTCTTTCCTTCTTTCGGCATTTGAACAGTCACTTAAGCTTGGTAAGTCTGGTTTCTGGGTTACCAACATTATGGGTACCGACCAAGTAGGCTACCACTTCTGGAATGCCGGCGAAGCCAAGGTGCTTCTGCAGCGTCCACTGTATATCAACGATGACGTAGACTCACGTCGTGCTATCCCATATCTCTTGAATGCACGCCTTGGTTTTGGATATCGTCTAACGTCAAATCCGAATGAGTCTTCAATCCTGAACTTTATTCCAGCTCGCAAGCTGGATGCTGGTTATGGTGGCAAGTTTGTTGGTGGACTCGACTTCAACATGCCTTTTGCACCTCAGTTTGGTCTTAGCATCAATGCCGAGCTGCCACTTGTTCCGATCAAGTCAACCGAAAACATCGACACGACCACCTATGTGATGAATTCTATCGATCTTGATCGTGATATCACGCTTGATGATCGTTATGACCAGAAGCAAACCCTGAAGAACACTGCAAATCTGATTCGTGCTACCGGACAGGTTACGTTCTTCTATAACCTGTGGTTGGATGACCAAAAGCCAGAGAATTTCTTCCGCTTCGACGTAGGTCTGAATTATTATGAAGTTCAGGAAGCTGCCGTGATCTCTGACGGAAACCGTAGCTACCTAGCTGCTGATGGAATTGTAACTGCAGACGGATCGAATGGACTGCGACTCTGGAAGCCAAACGAGTTTGCAGACTGGGTCTACATTAAGGCCGAATACCGCAATCAAAGCAACTTCCCATTTGGAATCTCATTCCAATACGCAAACCAAGCTCTTCTTGCACACGCATACATTCCGCTGGTTGGTCAGTGGTTGTATCTCGAAGGCAAGTACAGCACGATCCTGCGCGACGTGCGCCCATTTGAGCGGGGCAACATGTTCATGATCAGCCCAGTTCTGCGACTAACTTTCTAAGGTATCATGCGCACCACGTGTGCGACCGTTTGTACGTTCTTTTTCGTAGCGACATTTGCTGTTGCAAGCCCCCTGTTGCCCAAACAGCAAGACGATTCCCTCCTGCAGCGCAAGCGTCAGGCCGAGAAGTCCAAGGTTATGTCGCCACTCGATGGTATCAACCTTACCATCCAGAACGTCACACTTTCGTCATTTCCTGAAATAGGCCTCGTCGTTGAATGCGACGGGGCTTGTTCTGTTTTGGATACGATCAATCCAACTACGATGCATGTGGTCGAGAATGGTGTTAAGCGTCCGATAACACGCATCAAGAAGATCGATGTCAAGGAACGCGTATCGGTGGACTTCCTTTTCGTCCTCGATGTGACAGGGACCATGCAGCCCTATATCAATGGAATACGCAATAACATCCAGTCCTTTGTCGGTAACCTCCAGAAACGCGGAATTGATTATCAGCTTGGTCTGGTGCTGTATTCTGATGTGGTAGAGGCAGTGTATGATCCAACAGATTCTGTCGAGAAGTTTCTGGGATGGATGTCGAAGGTATCCGCATTTGGCGGTTTCGACGAGAAGGAGAACGCACTTCAGGCCCTGCATGATGCCAGCAAGACGCGACTGCGTCCGTCTGCAAACCATGTAGCGATTCTCATTACCGATGCTGGGTATCATCAAACTGGTGAGCGCGGAAGCGGGCGCACACGCTTCAACACGCCGTCAATCATTGAATACCTCAATGATCAGAGTGTGCGAGTGTTCTGTATCGTGCCGCCAAGCCTTAGGGAGTATCCAAAGCTTGCAGCAGGAACGCGCGGCGTTACGTTTGATATCAACCAACCATTCTCGAAGATTCTTGATCAGTATTCAGATCGGCTTGCTAACCTCTATACGATCTACTATCGCAGCGATTCAAAGGTTCGGAGCGACTCTATCAATGTTGCACTCATGGATGATCGCAAGCGCGAGCTTGTGCGGCAGATCATTCCGATTGTTGAGATCGGACGCAAAATCATTATTGAGAATCTACTCTTCCCTGTAGCATCAGCGGTCCTACCAGATTCGGTTGAAGAGCTTGAAGTTCTCTATGAGTTCATGAAAAGCAGGCCCAATGTGATTGTCCGTATTGAAGGTCATACCGACAACACGGGTTCTCCCAAAGCAAACAAGGCGCTATCGCTGATGCGCGCAGAAGCCGTCCGCGCATACATGCTCAAGAAAGGCGTAGATCCTAAGCGTCTACTGGCAGTAGGTATCGGAGCCCTCAAACCAATTGGTGACAACACGACCGAGTTCGGGCGAAGGCTTAACAGGCGAACCGAAATTGTGATCGTAGGGAAGTAGGAGGCAATTACGAATTACGAATTACCAGTTACCAATTACCATGGTCATTCGTAATTAGTCATTGGTAATTAGTCATTCGCAATTGGCCTCATCAACTTCTTCCTCGTAAACACCTCCACATACGCCTTATTCGCTGGCTTTGTGGTGTCCATGAAGCTGATGACTTCCACAGCGCCCATGATGCGCGAACGCAGCTCCAGGGCTGAGGCGGTGCTCTCTGTTCTGCCGAGGATCATCGTGGCATCGTTGCCGGTAAGATCGCCCACAAGGTAGAGGCGGGCGGGCAGGTCGTTCTTCGTGAGCAAGCCCCCTATCATCGAAGCAATTATTGACTGCTTGCCAAGGGGAATCACCTTCTTTGTGGTCATGGCCTTCTTGAGGTTGCGTCTGTATTCACCGAGTGAAGCGCACCAGGGGTCTGTTGTTGGAGACCCAATCACCATGTCTGTGCGGGTTGTGTCTTTGCCGATATCCGCGGTGATGCTGTTGATGATGCTATCGGCTCTAGCAGGAGGCACCTCGCTATAAACGATCGTATACACAACGTTGGAGGCATACTTCTTACGGTCGCGCGAGATCACCTCTCCGGGCTTTGTTGTGTCGCGGTAAAGTTGTCCAAGAATAACGGCCGTGATGGCGAGTGCAGCAACTACGAGGTAGATGTAGAGCCAGCCGTTCTTTGTGGTCTTCGGGAGCATGGACTCATCGGAGTCCTGCAGGTGATCGCTCATTCTTCGGTAACGAGTTTGGTGACGGTTAAGTCTACCTCGACTGGATACGACCCAGTGAAGCAGGCTGTGCAGTAATTGATGCCCGGGCCCTGAGGAACAGAATCCATTAGGCCTTGCACGCTGAGGTAACGCAAGCTGTCTGCTCCAAGTTCACGCGCGATATCATCTTCCGATGCAAAATGATTGGCAATCAACTCTTCTTCACTCGGGAAGTCCATGCCATACATGCATGGATGTTTGACAGGGGGCGATGTGATGCGCAGGTGAACCTGCGATGGGTTCGCCTCACGTATGAGCGAAACGAGAGACTTTGAGGTGGTTCCACGCACGATCGAATCGTCGACAACAACAACGGTATTGCCTTCGAGAACGCCTCGGACGATGTTGAACTTGGTCTTAACCTTGAACTGACGGTTATCCTGGCCCGGTGCGATGAAGGTTCGCCCTACATAATGCGAGCGAATCAAGCCGATCTCATATCGAGATGGGAAGCGCTCGTTGTTCACGCGAGAATACCCAAGCGTTGCTGTATTGCCCGAATCCGGCACGGCTATCACAACAACCTTTTTGTCGGGACTGCCCGAGGCTACAGGACTTTCTTCGGCAAGATTCTTACCCATCTTGCGACGAACTCGATCTACAGGATGACCAAAGATCTTGGAGTCTGGACGTGAGAAGTAGACGTATTCGAAGACGCAATGACGCGACGTTTCCATCGATTCATTGATGTAGTGCGACGTGAATTCGCCTGTTTCGAGAGTATGCTGATCGATCACCAGAATCTCATTATGCTCTACATCTCGCAAGTACTCGGCGCTGATAATATCCAGGGCGCAGGATTCCGAAGCGATCACATAGCCGTAACCGTGATCATGCTTGATACGTCCTATGCATAGCGGACGAAAACCCTGTGGGTCGCGCGAGGCATACATTGCTGTTTCGGACATCATCACAAGAGAGTATGCGCCCCTTGCCGTCTGCACGGCCTCTCGTACCTGTGCGATCTGAGACTGCTGCTTGCTTCGTGCTATAAGGTGCAGAAACAACTCGCTGTCAGATGTCGACTGGAAGATCGCACCTTCTGCCTTAAGCTTCTGTCGCAATTCACGTGTATTTGTCAGGTTGCCGTTATGGGCAAGCGCGAAATTCCCTGACGTATAGTTGAAGTGAAACGGCTGAATGTTGGCGATCGAGTTACTACCGGTTGTTGAATAACGGTTGTGTCCGATAGCAGACGTACCCTTAAGCGTTTTCTCAAAGACTGCATGGTCCGAGAACACATCGAGTACAAGGCCCTCGCCCTTATGGATGCCAAAACGGGGCTTGCCGTTTCGCTCATCATTGAACATCGAAACGATACCGGCCGCTTCTTGGCCGCGGTGCTGCAGAGCATGTAGCGCGTAGTATGTAAGAACAGGTGCTTGAGGGTGGTTAAAGACGCCGACAATTCCGCACATGTTATTCGTTCTCGTTCATATTGTGATAAACATTCTGCACATCATCATCATCTTCGAGCTTGTCGATGAGTTTGATGATCTCCTCGGCCTGTTCATCTGTAAGCGAAACAGTGTTGTTAGGTATGCGTCTGATCTCTGCGCTGGTTACAGTCACAGTGGCCTGCTCAAGAGCACGCTGCACAGAGATGAAGTCTGCAAACGAGGTGTAGGCTATGATGTCGTCGTCCTGATCGACTATGTCATCTGCCCCGGCCTCGATAAGCGTGAGTTCGAGATCATCACGGTTGACGCCAGCAGACGGGATTGTGAACACGCCCTTACGGTCGAAGATGAACTCGAGTGACCCAGTTGTTCCAAGAGCCCCATTGCACTTGTTGAAGTATGAGCGCACGTTGGCAACTGTGCGTGTTGGATTATCGGTGGCTGTCTCGATGAATACTGCAACACCGTGTGGACCATAGCCTTCGTAGTTGATCTCTTCGAGCGAGGCCGAGTCTTTTGCCATAGCCTTCTTGATAGCGTTCTCAACGTTATCCTTTGGCATGTTGGCAGCTTTGGCGTTTTGAATGATCACACGCAGACGTGGATTTGTCTCTGGATCTGCTCCACCCGATTTTACCGCAACAGAAATTTCCTTCCCAAGCTTGGTAAATGTTCTTGCCATGTTGGCCCAGCGCTTTTCTTTGCGGGCCCGTCGAAATTCAAATGCTCTACCCATAGGTGCAAATTGTTCTCAGAAAGAGTGTATCAGATCGATTTGTTGTAGATACGGTACGTTCTATAACGTTCGCCGTTCATTGTTTGGGTTAGCCCCTTGTTCATCATTTCATTGCTTTCAAGGATCCACGATGCTTCGCCCTTGAGAATGCCCTGCTGTTTGCCGCGGTTGGCAATCTCCATGTACATTGCAGCATCGATACCTGTGCCGCGGAACTCCGGTAGTACGCCAAGGACCACGATGCGCACGAGATCGATCTTCTTGGATTTGGTAAGCAAGTGCCACACACCGCTGAGCGTTCC
>JBKCLO010000175.1:0-13785 GCA_046300675.1 Ignavibacteria bacterium | reverse complement strand
CACGGATCGAAAGGACCTCAGTACTCGATCGTTCCAAAGGGACGTCAGCGCGAGGCCATCAGCTTCCTGCGCGACAACGTCTTTACCACGCCTATGTGGCTTCTTGATGAGCGCATTGCACAACTGCTTACGCCAACTGATGTTGCCCAGCGCCTGTCCTCTCTGCAGACACGTATGCTGCGCACCGTAATCTCCTCCGATAAGCTCACACGGCTCATGGATCAGCAGACACGTTTTGGTGCAGAATCATACAGCGTAAGTGAACTCTTCGATGATGTCGAGTTGACGATTTTCACTGAGATTACAACACAAGCGTCCTGCGATTTCTATCGTCGTGCACTGCAGCGCACATTCGTGCAGGAGCTCATCGATAAGTCATCGAAGCCTGCTTCTTCCGGCGATGGATTCATGGTCTTCATGCGTGGACCAAACACCTACGGAACAGATGTACGCGCCATTTGCCGCGCCCGCCTTCGCACAATGCTCAAGAAAGTGCAAGGGGCTCGCAGCAGCGATGCTATGACGCAGGCACACTACGACGACCTTGCCATGCAGATCAAACTTGCACTCGAGGAAAAGCTGGACTAATGAAACAACACTCCAAGGTTGTATGGCTTGGCTACGCAAGCGTATTCCTCTCCATCGTCTGGGGTGTAGGTATCATTGCTGCTCTATGGGCGCGCCATCTGGATCGCCACCTGCAATTTGCTGGAGAGCAATCCGTGGCTGCACAGCGAGACATCAAGGGTGGACGTTTCTTGTATCGTCTTGGCTTTGTACTCAACAGTATCGTCCTGCTCATGATACTGTGGATCTTCATTTCAACATGGATCTTCTAACGTTATGACGAACCTGTATCCGTGGCTCGGGCTGATTTTGCGTGCATTGATTGGGGGGTACTTTGTCTTTGCAGCAGTACCCAAGATCATGGAGCCCCTTGCCTTTGCTACGTCGATAGCGCATTACGGCATCATGCCGAACTGGGCCGTTAACGGTTACGCACTCATTGTGGCATGGTTGGAGCTTGTGGCAGGCATTGCACTTGTTGCAGGATTTCGCGTGCGTGCAAGTTCTGCGATCTGCGGCGTGCTTCTGGTGATGTTTACCCTGGCGGTAGCGTATGCCGTGGTGCTTGGACTCAAGATCGACTGTGGATGTTTCGGTTCGCAAGGTGGCGATGAGGTTAGCTGGCTCAAGGTTACAAAGAACACAGCCATGATCGCTATGTGCGCCTACTTGTGGTGGAAGCCTAATACCGCACTCTCACTCGACGATGGTCTGCCTGGAAAGCATGCATGAGTATTCACAGTACTGATGGCTCTTCCCTGGCCGACTGGATTTCGAACGGACCGCTTGTTACCGATGGCTCGATGCAGATCGAGCTGGCAAAACGTGGGCTCTCCGAGCGCCCGAGTGATCGATACAATCTCACATCACCTGTCGTTGTAGAACGTATCCACCAAGACTTTGTCGAGGCCGGCTCTACACTCCTGCTGACGAACACCCTGCATGCCAACCGCTACGCTCTTGAATCATCGATGCTCAGCGCGCGCGTGTTGGAGATCAACCGAAAAGGGGCTTGGCTTGCCCGCGCGGCAGCGGGATCGCGCGCACGCGTGATCGGCGTTATCGGCCCAACCGGACGAATGATGCGTCCGCTGGGTCCACTTGAGCCCCCTGACCTGCGCGCATGCTTTACAGAGCACATCGCCGCGCTGCTTGCCGGCACAGTCGACGGCATCATGCTAAAGTCGTTTATTAATGTTGAAGAGCTCGAGATCGCCATTGAATGCGTCAGGGCTTTGAGTACAGATATTCCACTCATTGCGCTCAAGTCCTTCCCCGAAGACGGTTCGGTGCTCAGTGGTTCGTTTCCGGGTCAGGTTGCCAAGCGCCTTACACAGCATGGCGTGGACGCCATAGGTTCGAACGGCACCGTCGGTCCTCAGCGTATGCTGGGCATCATCGAATCACTACGTGTTGCCGAAACGCCCCTTGTTGCAATTCCCGACGTGGGCATTCCAACAATCATTGATGGATTCCCGATCTACAATGCCGAACCATCATATGTGGCGGCAGCCACGCGCAGACTGGTAGAACATGGTGCTGCGATCGTGGGTGCTGATGGCGGCGCAGACCTTGCCCATATCAAGGCCATTGCCGATGCTGTAAGAGGCATTGCCGTTGGTTCCGTGCCGGTTGCTGTAAAGCCATCCAAGCGCGCAGAAGAAACCGATCAGCAGATTGCGCGGCCAACCGCATTTCATCAGAAGATCAACGCGGGATTTGTGACAACAGTTGAGTTGGACGTGCCGCGTGGACTCGACATGTCGAGCGTTATTGAGGGCGCGCGCTATCTGGAGCAACACGGCATTGATGCAGTCAATATCAGTGATGGTGCTCGTGCGCGACTACGCATGAGCCCTATTGCGATCTCCAAGCTTGTGCACGAGCAGACATCGATGGAATGCATCACACACCTTGCGTGTCGCGACCGCAACATGGTGGCTCTGCAGGCAGAGCTTATCGGAGCACATGAAATGGGCGTGAGGAATATTCTTGCCGTTACCGGCGACCCTACACACATCGGCGATTTTCCGTCAGCCACAAGCGTTTATGATGTGGACTCCATCGGTCTTATCCGCGCACTTGGGCACATGAATACCGGACAAGATCTGATGGGCAACCCGCTTGGCGCCTCGACGGGCTTCTGCATCTCGTGTGCCGTGAACCCAGCGGCCGATGATCTCGAGCGCGAACTCGACCGTCTCGCAATGAAGGCAGAGCAAGGGGCTCATGTTGCATTCTCACAACCGATATTCGACATTGACGTGCTCGACAGATTCCTGTCACGCACTACGGACATCAACATCAAGTTTATGCTCGGAATCATTCCTCTTCGTACGATACGTCATGCAGAGTTTCTGCATTACGAAGTACCCGGAATGAACATCCCGCAATGGGTGCGCAAGCGTATGGAAGGGGCTGCCACTACCGACGAAGCAACCGACATCGGTATACAGATCGCTGTCGAGTTTCTAACGTCCGTTCGCGACCGTATCAATGGCGTTTACCTTATGCCTCCGTTTAAAAAGTACGATATTGCAGTGCGAATCATAAAGGCACTCTCATAAGGAATGGTCATGAACGAGATTCCTCCGCCCCCTTCAACTAATCCCTTTGCGCATCGACAACCTACCATTGAGGATAGACGTGTTGGGTTCGGTCCGCGATTAGGTGCGTGGGCGCTTGATCAGCTTGGTCTATGGCTTGTGACCATTGTTCTTGTGCTCATTTTTATGGCATTTGAGCTAGGTCAGACTCCGTTCATCAAAGAATCGCTTAGAGAACTGCTCACAGTAATGAAGGTTTTTGGCCTACCTCGCGAGATCTTCAATGATTCAATGCCCTACCTGCTGGCGATGCTCTATGCTGGATTTATCAGTCCGATCATTTACTGGTCTATCGAGGCATTTACGGGTGCTTCGCCCGGGAAGCGCATCCTTAAGCTTCGCATTGGACGCGAGGATGGAGCCATAGCTGAGCCCAGCATCATTGCCATGCGGACAGGGATCAAGTTGTCTGACAGGATACTAAAGCTTGGAGCGCTCATACCTGTTGCCGACGCCATACCGCGCGGTATTGCAAGTGCATCATCACTGGTAGAGATTGTTATTGGCATCGGATGCTTCATTGTCCTCTCTGCCAAGAAGCAAGCACTGCACGATATGATCGCGCGAACAGCTGTGTTCCGCGCAAACGAAACTTTCTAAGAATCGACGATTCTCACGACCACTATGGTATACTACGCAGATTATCTCGCACTCGACAAGATTCTCAATGCACAGGAACTTGAGAGTGACAAAGCCAACGATCATGCTCACGACGAGATGTTGTTCATCATAACGCATCAGGCCTTCGAGCTATGGTTTAAACAAGTGTTGTTTGAAGCTGGTAGCGTAATACACATGCTTGATCGGGCCTACGTTCCAGAGTCTGATATCGGTCTTTGCTATGCCCGTGTCCGGCGCGTGAATAAGATCATGGAACTGCTTACGAATCAGTTCTCGATCATCGAAACAATGACGCCCGGTGAGTTCATGAACTTTCGAGCATATCTCAATCCGGCGAGCGGTTTTCAGTCCGTTCAGTGGCGTGTGCTTGAACGTACTCTGGGTCTACCTGAACAGAAGCGTGTTTTGAAGCACTACGCAGAAGCACTATCAGCGGAGCATAAGCAGGAGCTCGACAACGCCACACCGTCTACTACCTTGTTTACAGCTGTAGAGAAATGGTTAGAGAAGATTCCATTCATGGAGCACAAGGAGTATGCGTTCTGGGATTCGTATACAGCTGCGGTTCGTGCGATGTTGGATAACGACCGCCTCGAGGTACGCCGATTAAGTGAGGTTGAGAAGACGGATCCAGCAGCTGCTTTGGATCAGATTGATGCAAACGAAGCAGGATTTATGGCGCTCCTCGACGGGGACAAATATGCTGCTCTGCTTGAGCAAGGATCGCGCCGAATGTCACAACGTGCAACGTTGGCGGCTCTGTTCATTACAACGTATCAGAATCGTCCGTTACTGCAAGCCCCCTACCGGCTTCTTGACGCGATCATTGAATTGGACAGACTCGTATCGCTCTGGAGATATCGTCACACCATGATGGTAAGCCGTATGATAGGTATGCGCGTTGGAACGGGTGGTTCAAGTGGACATGAGTACCTCATGCAGTCCACGATGCGTCAGCGCATTTTCGACGACATCACGTCTCTATCATCGTACCTGTTGCCTGAGACCAAGAAGCCTGCGCTCCCGGTAGAGATCGAGTCGCGTCTGAAATTCGTCAACGAATCATAAGGTAACCCCATGTGCATCTTCGACATGGTGGTCGGAGGTGCACATCGAACGCTGCGCGCCCTGACCGCAACGCTCTTTCCTGAGCATTGTCTGCTTACGGGCATTCGTCTGCAATCGCAGGCATCCTATGCACCTGGCATAGACGATGCGGCGCTGTTGTTTCATCAGCCTGCCCCACGATCCGTCGAGATCGAGCTCCTGATCCAAAGGCACGTGCACGCAGATGACCTCATGATCTCGTCGTTTATCTCGCTCTGGGGTATCTCTGCCACGTCTACCATCGACAACGCGGTCTATGCCGTCAAGTATAGCGGACGCACCCGTTTGGCTGTGGCTCTTGGAGGTGTGCTTGCAGAACACCCTGCTATGAACTCCATCGACCGATCTACGATTGTCTGCCCCCTGCCTATCCACCGAGCGCGTAAGCGCGAGCGCGGGTATAATCAAGCAGAGCGCATTGCTGTTGGACTCTGCGATCGAACGGGGCTTGCCATGCTGACTGAAGGTGTGATCGTGCGTACACGATACCGTGAGTCTCAAACCACATTATCTGACGTCGAGCGCCGCGCCAACGTGGCCGGCATCTTCTCCGTTGCCAAACCCGAGATGGTCCGAGACCAGCGCATCTTGCTCATCGATGACGTCTTAACCACTGGGTCTACCCTGAATTCCTGCGCCACAGCGCTTATTGAAGCAGGTGCCCGTAGAGTAGATGTTGCAACCCTCTGTGTTGCTGTGTGAACTGGCGTCGCTGGTGGCTAATTTGCGCCAATGAATCGCCTGCTCGCTTTGGTTATCGTAATCATGTCCGTTGGGGACTATTGTGCTTCCTCGCAGACCTTCCCATTTGAAGTGTTCGACACCGACATGCCCCTGCCGCATGTCTACAAAGAACGTCGCACACGTGTGATGGCATCGATGACGACTGCATCGGTGGCGATCGTGTTCTCTGCCGACGTGCGCAACCGTCAGAACGACGTCGACTTCGAGTATCGTCAAAGCTCAGACATGCTCTACCTCACTGGCTGTCAGACTCCTGGCACAACGTTGCTGCTTGCGCCGGCAGGCATACAGATCGGAAGCCGCACGTTCAGCGAAGTACTGTTTGTTCCGCAACGCAATGTCGACCGCGAAGTATGGCAAGGTGTTAGTATGGGTCCGCAAGAGGCCATGCAGTACCTCGGCGTTGACACCGCGCTTGTTGCAACTGAGCTCAAGTCCATTCTCGATTCGCTTCTTCCACACGTCGACACGTTGCATTACTCAACGCTTCCGACCAAAGCACTACAAGTGCCCCTTGCCGGCAAGAATCTCTATGCCGATGCTGAACTCAAGAAGTGGGCCAAGGAACGCAAGACCTCACTCGTATTCAAGTCACCCATGGCCATCCTGCGGGCGATGCGCGAGATAAAGGACACAGCAGAACTTAGACTTCTTCGTAAGGCCATCGACATCTCCATGGAGGCTCACCGCGCAACAATGCGCGGCGCGCGCCGTGGCATGAAAGAATACGAACTCGAAGCCCTCATGGAGTATGGCTTCAAGCGTCAAGGGGCTGAAGACGTTGGGTACCCATCGATCGTTGGCTCTAACTACAATGCCTGCATCCTGCATTACACGGCCAACCGCAGAGCCACAACGATGAACGATCTTGTTCTAGCCGATTGTGGTGCGGAGTATCATGGGTATACGGCAGACATCACACGGACGTTTCCGCTTAATGGCAAGTTCACAGAAGAACAACGTCTGATCTACGAGCTCGTGCTGCAGGCGCAAGACTCCGGCATCGCAGCCTCGGTCGCAGGAGCCCCGTTCCGCGCGCCGCATGCAGCTGCAACATCGGTCATTGCTGATGGACTACTTAAGCTGGGCATAATCGAAAGCCTCTCGGACGTGAAACGGTATTTCATGCACGGCACATCGCACTACCTCGGACTCGACGTGCACGATCCCGGCACTGGAGGTCCGCTACAAGTAAACTCCGTTATCACCGTCGAGCCGGGCATCTACATTCCTGCTGGCTCTCCTTGCGATAAGCGCTGGTGGAATATCGGCGTGCGCATAGAAGACGACATTCTCATCACCGAACAAGGACCCGTGAACCTCTCTGCTTCTCTTGCCCGATCTGTGGCAGACGTAGAAGCATTGTGTGGAAGCGCTCCATAATCATACTCCAACGCCATGGCCTGTATACGATCGATCTCCGGACTCCGCGCAACACTTGGTGATGACCTAACACCAACGCTAGTGGCTCGTTATGCATGGGCATTTCATGCCATCCTGCCCGACGGACCCATTGTTGTTGGCCGGGATGGACGTCCGAGCGGCGCATGGATCGAAGACATCGTTGTTGGTACGCTTCGCTCATGCGGACGCCGCGTTGTCGTACTCGGCATGGCAACAACGCCAACCGTGCAGTTGCTCACAGAGCACTCTGATGCCGTTGGCGGCATTGCTATCACAGCTTCGCATAACCCGGCACCATGGAACGGACTCAAGTTCTTGGATGCAGGGGGCGTCTTCCTCGATGCAGAAGCCAATGCCAAGCTCTGGCACGCCGTAGACTCGGCAATGCCAAGCCCCCTACCATCGGAACAGCAACACGGCAGCGTTGTGCATCGCACTGATGCCGATGCATTTCACATCGAGCGCGTGATGTCTATCCCCGCCCTGCAGTCAGCGCCCCACGCTGCTGGACAGACGGTAGTTGTTGACGCTGTTAACTGCTCTGCCTCGCATGCAGCGCCGCTTCTACTTGAAAGGCTTGGATACAACGTTGTGCCGCTCTATTGCGACGCAACGGGCATCTTCCCGCACACGCCGGAGCCCCTTACCGAAAACCTTACAGACCTTGGCAATGCGGTTCGCGAGCACGGTGCTGCATTTGGCGTTGCGATCGACCCAGACGGAGACCGGCTTGTGCTCTTTGATGAGCACGGAGAGCCTATAGGCGAAGAACGCACGATTGCCCTTGCAACAAAAGCGGTTCTCGATAGTGGTGAACGGGGCGACGTGGTCGTAAACTTTTCTACCACACGTGTTGTGGACGATGTAGCCGCATCGTATGGCGTTACGTGTCACCGCGCCCCCGTTGGCGAGATCAACGTTGTCCGCATGATGCAGTCAACCCAGGCCGTCGTCGGCGGCGAAGGCTCAGGTGGCGTGATCTACCCTGCCTGCCACTCCGGACGCGACAGTCTGGTGGGTATCGGTGTGATCTCTTCGTATCTGCGCTCGCGCGGCTTAACCATGTCACAAGCATGCGCAGAGCTTCCATCATATGCCATGATCAAGACAAAGTTTCCGCTCGAGAACCGCGAAACATTTGCTGCATCGTTCGGCGCCATTGCATCTGCCTTTCCTGATGCCAGCATCTCCACGCTTGACGGCGTATTTATCGGGATGGCTGATCGTTGGGTACATGTACGTGCATCGAACACCGAGCCCATAGCTCGAGTGATTGCAGAGGCACCAACAGATGAGCAGGCGCAGGAACTTATTCAACGTGTAACAACCTTGATCAACGGTTAACATGTCTCCCTCTCAAATGTCAACTGTTTTACGATCGAGTCTGCATGCATGTCTGCAGCAGCTCACATCTGATGCTGCTAAGGGCCTTGTACTGGAAGAGTTCACAAGTGTTGAGGGTACGTTCTACATACTCAAGCAGCGGAACGGAAGCCCCCTGGCAGTGGTAGACGCAATATCCCCCACTGAGAGTCCGTTCGATGATGTACCCCGCGACAAACTGCGCTCGGTAGCCGCCCGCGTGCAGACGCCCTACTTTATCCTTACGAATTTTCGCAGAGCAGTTACCTACCGCACCGAAGCCGTTACCAAGCGTCTACCTGATGAAGACCAAGTAGTTGGTTGGCAGCAGGCATCGGATGCGCGCACGACAGACGATACCAAAAGCTCGGGCATTCAACTTGGACTTGTTACCGCTCTTTCACACGCAACAAACTGGCTGAACATCGAATCGGCAATGCCGGTAAGTCAGCATGTGCGCGACGCATCTGCGTTCTTCTCCGAGCGTGTGCTTGCAATGTTCGACGATCTTACATCGTGCACTGAATCACATGGTGAGCAGCGCGATGCAACACTGCGCCTTGGCACAAGCATCCTGGCCTATGTGCTGATGCATGTGCGCAACCCAGATGCCTTTGACAGGCTTGCCATTCCGTATGGTACACGCAGTGCAGACCTGATGCTTGACCTTGTAGGCGCGTACTTCCGTCAAGCCAGACGCAAAGGCTACGCCATGCTTCCGCACAGCGTCTCCGACGTGCGTGTTCTGGCAGATAAGCAAGAGATCTTTCGGATGACGCTTGCCGATCTGATACACTTTCTGCATCGGTTCGATCCAGAGCGTCTAACGGACTCAGAATTGCACAGGGCGGTTGATGCGATACTTCAACGATGTGCACGCATAGCGCGAACCTCTGTGCCAACAATCGATGCACTTGATCTGGCGCTCAGAGCTGTTGCGCATGTGCGCAAGTCTACACCAGAGCGGATCTCAATGCTTGAGATCGGCCAAACGCAAGGTCTTGCAAGTGTGCGCCAAATGCTGATGTCGCACAGCACGCCATGTGATGCTCGCGTGTATGCGCGCACAAGCGAAGATGAGCGATCGATTGTTCTTCGCTCATCTGGGCGTCTGGATGCCGCAACCGACGTGCAGATCCTGCGCGACACCCGAGGTTTCAAGCGTGCGTGGGACCTTGTCGTGGCAACCTCATCCGACACTACGGAGCGTCACCGCATCAAGCTACTGCTCGAGCGCATGCCGATGTCGACCGATGGTTGTGTGGTGTTGTTCCTACCACTGTCTGCCCTGCACGATGAACGATATGCCGGCATGCGCCACGCTTTGGCGTCTCGATTTGCTGTCGAGTGGATCATCATGAGTGATGTCGAAGCACTTGCCGAGCCCGACGCTGGTGTGTGCTGCATCATTGCGCGCAATGTAGAGGTAGACCATGCCACGCATGCAACACGGTTTGTCTACCTGCGCAGACCCATCGCGGCATTCTTTCCATCGTCTAAGGCCTCGCGCGATCTCGAGCAGGCACGTCTCAAATCGCTCGACGCCTTTGTTGCCTACCTAGATGCATCAGAGCGTGGCAAGCTGAACGACGAAGCCGTTGTGCGCATGGTGCACCAAGTTCACCTGAGCGATGCTGCATCATGGGAGGACTACCTTGTTCCGCCCGACGTGCTATCCTCTATCCTTCGTAAGACACTGCATCGCATGCGTTCCCTATCATCGCTGGCCGATGTTGGAGGTGGCCTGCGCACCGGCGCCAACGAAGTGTTTGCGCCGGACACGCATGATATTGCAACTAACAACCTTGAAGCCGAATACTGGCAGCGCACACGCTCCAATGGTACAACTGTTGATGCAACGATTTTGACATCGGCAGATGACATTGAATCTATCATGGGGCTTCCCCGCTCCGACAGACGACTCTTGTTGCTGCCGCAAGACCGGAATGTGATGCTCGGCACAAACGTGCTCACGCGCATTGAGCGTGCAGAGCGCGAGGGAGTTCACCTACGTGCAAGTATTCGCAATCGCGATTCGTGGTGGCACCTGGCGGCCCCATCATCAGCCCACCTCATCATCCCCAAGCAGCAGTACAAGCGCTGGATCGTGCATGTGAACACCATCGATGCGTACGCAACCGACTCGTTCATCGGCATTACTCTGCATCGCGACCAACACCGCGAAGCCATCGCAGTGTGGATGAACTCGTCGTTGGGATTGTTCTGCAGTGAGATCATGAGGCTAACCGACAACGTGGCCGACATCACCGTGCGTGATGCGCAGGAGTTCCCAATTCCTGATGACGACATACTCGCGGTGCTGCACGACTCCAATCTGCAATCGCTTTTGCGCAGACCAATCGAAACACTTGAAGACGAATTTGGTGCGTCCTCGTCGGACACCATCCGTCCTGAGACCATTCGCCGCGACAGACGAAAGCTTGACGCGATGCTCATGCACGACGTGTTTGGGCTTACTGACGAAGAGCAACGTTGGGTCTATCGCTTCACCTATGCCTGGTGGTCGCGTCCGTCAAACGTACGTCACCTTACAAACACCCTTGCCTACGAGCTCGAGCGCGACCACAAGTTGCGTCCGCTCAAATCCTGGTATGCCCCCTATATCGATCAGCTGCCAGAGGCAAACCGCAGAGCGGTGCAAGTAGAATCAGGCATTACCCGCGCCGAAGTAGACGGCACCATGTTCGGTTGGAGAGTCAAGACATGGAAGGGGGCTCGCCCCGACATCGTGATCGAATGTGCCTCACAGGAAGAAGCCGAGTGCATTGCCCATCTCGTAGGACTTGGTAAGCTCCAGTTTGACGTTCCAACGGATGCCGTTCTCATTAGTGAGATTCTGCCGAAACTCCGCCACTATGCAACAGATCTCCACCAACACCTAACCCAACGCACAGCCCCATTCCCCGAGGATTTGCGTCCAGCATTGGAACGCGCAATAAAGGAAATGATGAGTTGAGTAGCCCCGGGCAGAACGAATTCACGAATGGGAAGCACATACATGATTGAAGCACTACTTGTTCTCAGCATAATCTCGATGTTGTTGCTCGTAACCTCCAGCATCTTGCTGTTCAAGCGCATCAAGCGGACGCAGAACAGAATTGTTGATGCTCTCAAGCGTTGGGTTGTAGGATCACTCACAAGTATTGAGACACGTTTGCGTTATCAGTCGTTGCTCGAAGAGCCATCTGATGTGAATGTTGTTGTGATTGTTACGCGAAACAGAATGTCCTATCTCGAAAACTGCGTGCAATCAATACACAATCATGAGCCTGCCGTAAAGATCGTTATCATCGATGCGGGCAGCACAGACTCTACTCCACTACTGCTGAGTGAGCTTTCATCGAAGGGGCTGGTACATACCTATGTACGGCACCAACCTGATACCGTTTCGCAGTGGCAAAAAGGTTACGGACTTCATGAGGCCTGGCGCATTGCAGCTCTGCTGCGTCCACGAAGCATAACCGTTATGGACGATGACATGCTCGTGCAGGCCCCATTCATCACAACATGCGACGCGCTATGTTCTCAACATGACAATATCTATGTGGTTGCACTGCATAGGGACAGCCTGCAGGAGCAGAATCATCCCACCGAAACATCTATCATGCACGAAGGTCAGCCAATTCATTGTGGTCGCACATTTAACGGTGCTGCATTTTTCATGCCCTGGCAAACGCTCGTGGCATGGGGCCCACCACCAATCAACGAAGGCATCAACGACTGCAGTGTTGAGGATTGGTACTACTCGCGTGCACTCATAAGCAGCAACGGCGTAGCTGCATTCCTTACACGCGTCCAGGAACAACCGAACGTTGTATCACTGCGCGAAGCCACGCAGTGATCTTGTCCCTCTCGTCCCTACTTCACGTTATACGATCCCATTTCCTCCACATGTCCATCGCGCTGTATGCCAAACCACCCCTGTGCTGGAGTAACTCTTCGGATGACGGTTCCCAGTGAAGGGGCAAACCACACGTAGGTTACGGCCTGCACATCAGTCTCGATGGACTCATTGCCCTTGACAACGATTGAATAGACGATCTTGAATTCGTATGCGTTAACAGCTGCTCCATTGATCGGAAAACTCTGCTGCGTCATGCGTTCGGCTGTGATGGTTTTTATTGTCTGGTAGACAACGCCAAACTTCGTGGTCTTATCGCTTACGAAGGTGGAACTTGGAACACCTGATGAATACGGCAGACGAATCCATGCAGTGTTGAAGAATGCATCCTGCATGCCACCGACGCGCATTTGCACATCGTTATACTGATCAATGCGATAGTAGGCAGTATCAGCCCCTTGCACGACCCATATACCAGACTCGCCCTCAAACGTGATGTTCGAAGCAATGACGCTCTCTATGCGCTCCCTTTCGGAACCCGGCTTCCTCGTTCCCTGTTCATCCGTATCGTAGGTGTTGTACGTGAAGGTACTGCCTGTTCCAGGAACCTTGTACGACACTGGTGTTGAATCGGGCGATGATGAATCTGAGCACGATGAGACAATCAGTGCTACGGCGAGAGAAAGGATGATACGTTTCATGGGGCGAAAATACGAACGCAGGGTGCGACCACATGAAGTATGTAACACGATTCACTATTTTTCCAATCGGCGAACCACTCAAAACAATTGGCAGAACTCAACAACACATGAAAACACATCTAACCAGGCTAACTCCGAGCTTACTATGCTTGACACTTGTTGTTCTGCTTACGAGTTGTGGTGATAGAATCGTAGATGGGATGTCCAGTCCTGGCTTTCCTAAAAAGGGTGAGGTCTTCATTGACGACTTCACAGGAGATCTTATCTATGCTGCCTTTGGTGGGTCCGACGTGAAAGCCTTTCAGGTAGACTACACAACCACTTATAATAATTCCAAAGCCTCAATGAGATATGAAGTGCCCGATGCGAACAGTCCGCAAGGGGCATATGCCGGAGGTGCCTACTTCAGTGGAACCGGAAGAGACCTGTCCGGTTTCAATGCACTAACATTTTATATCAAGGCAACGCAATCAGCCACCATCGATGTGATTGGCTTTGGGAACGACTTTGGTGCATCAGCATATCAAGTAGCAATGAATGCATTACCGGTTAACACCAACTGGAAGAAAGTGGTCATACCTATTCCCGATCCCGCTAAACTCACCGGGGAAAAGGGGCTGTTTTACTATTCGACCGGACCGATCAATGAGAAAGGCTATACATTCTGGATCGACGAGGTTCGATTCGAGTTTGTACCTGACCTCGGTACATGCTTCGGCGCTATTTGTAATGCAGAGGACAAAAAGATACCGACAACTGAAAAAGGTGCCTCGATCAGAATTGAAGGGCTGCAAGCAACAGCTAGCTTGCC
>JBKCLO010000174.1:0-7964 GCA_046300675.1 Ignavibacteria bacterium | reverse complement strand
CGTTCTTCACCACGGTAGAGGGTGCTGCCCTTTGCGCCTTGTCCTGGTGTTTCAGATAGCGCATAGACACCATCGGGCGACTGCGGAATGGGCGCGAGCACGATGCGCTTTACATCGTTACGCATATCAGGGGGTGTTACGTTAGTCCAAGTAACGCCATCGGTGCTCTTGTAGATTCCCCAGCGTGAAGAAACAGCACCAACGGTTCCTGTATATCCGCTAAATGCTGCGTAGAGTGTCCCGTTTGGTGTTACAATGATCTCGCTAAACAGGGCATTGCTACTGATGGTGCTCTTCCATGTGGCACCGCCATCAACCGAGCGATACACGCCTGAGCGAGCTGTGGCAACGTATACTTCTTGAGTATCACGAAGTGGATGAACCAGGATGCGCCATGTATATGCAAACTGGTGGCTTGCCGGAGTAGCAGCAGAAACTGTAGAGGCAAGGGGCTTCCAGGTTGCCCCATTGTCGGTTGACTTTAGAATGCCGTTGCCGGAGATCTGTGCGGAGTTACCATAGATCTCACCTGTACCAGCATACCATGTGTCTTCGTATCCAGCTCGCGTATCCTGTGCGAGGCAGGCCACAGAGTGTAACTGATCCGGCTTGGTTTGAAGTATCCACGAGCCCCCTTCATTTGTCGAGCGCCAGATACCACCCGACACTGCACCGATAATGATCGTCTTCGGATCGCGCACATCAAAGGCGCCCGCTCTGGTGCGTCCACCGATGTTCCAGGGTCCGTTTGACTTCCACTCCCCAAAGGCCTGAACATCCTCACCATCTTTACTAACCAACACCTCACGTTGAAGTCTTGCAGCAAATGCAAGCTCTCGCTCGCGCATTCCTTCCGGGATAACCCCCTGATCAAGATCTCGATACTTGAGTTGCTCAAACTCACGTCGGCCTAGAACTGTAGGTCCATCTGGCGATTGCGTTGTTGTACAGGATATGAGAAGAAGAGGAAGGAGGAGGAGGAGGAGTGGCATTATCTTCTGATGATTGATTTGAGGCTCGCTAATCCCTTGCCAAGAATACGGCCTGAAGTAACTACAAATGCAACAAATGCGACTAAGCGCACGGCAAGAGCAACAACGTCACCACTCCAATGCGTTCCCACCATATAGGCGATGCCAGCAGCTGCCGCTATCAACCCCACCTTGCCCCACTGGTACTTCACAGGATAGATGCGCTGGACGAAGACATAGAGCATGATTGCACTGATGAGGTAGGCAACCACTTTGGCCCAAGCGGCGCCGATGATTCCGTAGGATGGCACAAGAAGCCATGTGGCAACAACGCTTACGAGTGCTGCGACACCTGTTGCAAGAGGAAAGAACCCCGTGCGCTTTTGGATGTGGAGTCCGGCGGCCATGTTGATAAAGACGCCGTTGAAGAAATAGGCAACCATAACGATCGGTATGATCGTCATGCCTTCCCAGTAGTCTTGGTTGATGAAGCGTCCACCAATGAACGGCATACGGACGATATACTCGATGAAGAACGAGGTGATCAGGAAGATCCCACCGCACACTGCCGTGAAGACTGTGAAGACTCGCGCGAACAACTCCTTGGCATCGGGCTCGTCGCGATGATTCAGGTAGAACGGCTTCCACGCGTACTCGAACACTGTCACGAACATCATCATCGGAATAGCAAGTCGGAAGTTCGTCTGATACATGCCAACAACGCTTGCGCTCGTAAGCATCAACATGATAGGTCTATCAGCCACCTGCACCATGATCGATGAGAAGTTCGATGGAACGGTTGGCAAGCCGAAGGAGAGCATGGATTTGAGAAGGGGCTTCCAAGAGCCAGGGGTACGGGGGGTACCGAGGGTACCAAGGGTACTAGGGATGAAGGCGAGGAGGGTAGCGAAGCTTCCGATGATGCCGCCGAGTAGGGCGCCTTCGATGCGCCAATGGTAGTGGGCCACAAAGAGGATCGTGAAGGTAAAGGTTACGACAACGCTGAGAAGGCGCAGTAGTGCAAAGTCTCGTGGACGCTGCAGCATGCGGAGTCGGGCGAATGGGATAAGTACCAGCGCGTCCAAGAGTGGTATGCAGGCAGCGAGCATAATGTAGCGTGAGCCCCCTTCGCCTAGCTGCAGGACGCTCGATGTTGCGATCGGCCCAGCAAGAGCGATGGTGAGCCCCGTAACAACAAGTCCCAGAAGGGCAACCGTCCAGTATGCGACAGAGAACACCCGTGCGTTATTCTCCTCATTCCCCTTCTGCCAGAACCGCATAAATGCCGGCTCCATGCCAAGAGAGTAGACGATGTTCACAAAGGCGATCATGGCATAGATGCCCGAAACCTCTCCTACCTCGTGTTTGGTTAGGTAGTTCGTGAAGAGCGGCGTCAGCAGAAACGTCAGGAACCTCGATACAACGGTTGATACCCCGTATACGACGGTGTCAGAGGCTAGCGATCTTATCGATGGCGACATGAAGCGACGTTGGTACGCGTCAGTGAGAGGACGTAGTTTTGCAGTACTACAAACATAGGCACAGCTCCATGCGCAACATGATGAAATTCCTCGCCGCAGTCATTCTCGTCAATGCATCTGCAGCAGCAGTTCTCGTATCCCAAACTGCTACAACCGCCGAAGGAAATCGCATCTACGAACATGTGCGCATCCTGGCGTCCGATAGTTGTGCCGGACGCGGTCCGGGCTCTGCAGGGATAGAGAAGGCGGCCGCATACATCAAGAGTCAGTTCGCCGCGCTTCAACTGCGTCCGGCCGGACGTGATGGATTTGCAGATCCGTTTAGTCTTACCACTGGTATTAAAACCGGACCCAAGAACTCGGTATCCTTCGGCGTGCTCATAGAGCGCCCTGGTGTGCCCCTTGAACAAACTAAGCCAACAACGATTGGCTGGAAGATCGGTGCCGACTACCAACCATTGGGCTTTAGCGAATCAGGCGTGGCATCAGGCAACGTTGCTTTCGTTGGCTATGGGATATCTCACTCTTCCTACGATGATTATGCCGGCATCGATGTTAAAGGCAAGATTGTAATCATGATGCGCGGTCTTCCCACCTGGGCAGAAAAGAACGATGCCATACGCCAACTTGGCGCACTGCGCACCAAGACCACAACAGCACGTGAAAAGGGCGCCATCGCCGTAGTCTTTGTAAACCGCAACGGTGATTCAGCAGATGTACTGCCACGCTTCGGACTTGATCGTCTCGGTAAGAACTCAGGCATCATGGCCATCCAGGCACGCCGCACGCCATGTGCACGTGTGTTCCCACCCAAGGGCACATCGCTGTTCGCAGCCGAAACAGAGATCGACAAGACAAAGCAGCCAAAGTCATTCATTCTTGCAAACACGACAATCAGTTTGAGTGTAGACCTTGAGTTTCAGGAGAGTACAACAAGCAACCTCATCGGTATCGTACCCGGAACAGACCCAATTCTGAACGCTGAGTACGTTGTTGTTGGCGCACACTACGACCATATCGGTATGGGCGATGAGAACTCATTGGCCACGTCCACAGAACCAATGATCCACTTCGGTGCAGACGACAACGCCTCTGGTACCGCAGGTGTTCTCGAGCTTGCAGCAAGGTTCGCTCGCAATCCGGCAAAGCGCAGTGTTGTGTTCATGACGTTCTCTGGCGAGGAAAAGGGGCTCCTTGGCTCAAAGCACTGGGTTTCCAACCCAACGCTGCCCCTTGACAAGATCGCTGCGATGATAAATCTTGATATGATCGGACGCCTTAAGGATGGCAAACTCAATATTCAAGGTACGGGCACATCTACCGTATGGCCTGCAGTGATCGATTCTGCAAAGGCTGGCTTGCCCCTTACAGTAACAACCACGGCCGATGGCTTTGGTCCAAGCGATCATTCGTCGTTTACAGCAAAGAACATTCCGGTGCTCTTCTACTTTACCGGACTTCATGGCGACTACCATCGTCCGTCTGATACCTACGACAAGGTGAATGCCGACGGAGAAGCAACAGTGGTTGCCATGGTCGAGAAGACCGTTCGCATTATCGCAGATTCTACATCACGTCCGGTCTTTACCAAGGGAGCTGAGAAGCCAGTTGCACAGCAATCATCAAGCATCGCGCTCAAGGTTACGTTTGGTGTTATCCCTGATTACGGCGACGATCCGCAGGGACTTCACATCACAGGCGTTAAGCCGGGAAGTCCTGCCGAGCGAGGCGGACTGCAAGGCGAAGACATTATCACGTCTGTTGGCACAACAACGGTAAAGAACATCTACGACCTTATGGCCGCACTCGGAACGTTTAAGCCGGGTGATTCAACGACGGTAAAGGTTTTGCGTGACGGCAAGACGTTGTCGCTGAACGTGACGTTTATCGGGAAGTAAACTCTGTTAGGTATCGGCCGATTACATCTGCCGTTACATCCCATGAATACCTCGTGCGCTGGATGCGCCCGTTGGCGACAAGTTTTGCTCTGAGCTCACCGTCCAGCATGCGCTGCATGCCCCTTGCGATGTCTTCAACAGAGAATGGATCACAGTAGATTGCCGCATTACCAGCGACCTCGGGAAGGCATGACGAAGACGAACACAGGATTGGCACGTCGCATGCCATTGCTTCTGCCAGCGGAATCCCAAAGCCCTCGAAGTACGGCACATACGTAAGCGCGAGTGCTGCCCCCGTAACGTGCTGCAGCTCTTCCTGATCGAGATAGCCTGTGAATGTTACGCGCCCTGTTATCTGCTCGGGAACTGTAACACTTTGCCCCTTCCATAAAGGGGCTCCAACGATCACAAGATCGATCTCTTGATTGTGCTGGCAGAACGTTGCAAATGCGTCAACCAGGCGCTGCACATTTTTGCGTGGATGCACAGATCCGACAAACACGAAGTAGGGTCTACCACTTGTAAGCTGCTGTCGAACCTGCTGCTTGACATTATCAGCAAGAGGCACATATCCTGCACCAATGCCGTTGTAGGCAACAGTGATCTGCGCAGGATCAAGCTTGTATGTGGCAACAAGGTCGTCCTTTGAGAACTGGGAGACCGTAAAGATGTGCCGAGCGGTGTGTGCAAATCGTGGGAAGTGGCTTCGATAATAGTCGCCGGCTCTCTTCGGCAAGTCGTCTGGGTAATGCTCGAAGTTGATATCGTGAATCGTTGCTACCTGCGGCACTGATGTACGAAGAGAAAGAAATCCATCGGGAGACCAGAACAGATCGACCTTGTGTTTCGCGAGTGCTCGTGGCAATACCCAATCAAACCAGACGGTGTAGAGCAACGTATGACGTGTTGGAGGATGCAGCACAACCTGCTTTGTGTTGGGTCCGAAGTCCGGCAGCCCCGCAACCTCCCGATCAAAGAACAACACAAACGTCACCTCCGGATGCCGCCCACAGATACGACGCACCAACTCCAACGAATAACGCCCAAACCCCTCAAGCTTGTGGGGTAGAATGTTGCGGCAGTTGATGGCGATGATCATGGAGGAGAATTACCAATTACCAATTACGAATTACCAATGACGTTCGCTGTTCGCTGCTCGCTGTTCGCTGTTCGCTGCTCGCTGCTCGCTGCTTACTTATTTGCATAACACCATGCTAGAACGGCCATGGCATAGACGCAATCGTTGACTTCGTGTTCTGTGAGTTTGTCTACGGTGTCGCCGTCGGTGTGGTGGAACCAGAAGTAGCGTTCACCGTGAACCTCGAGTCCGGCCATGACGGCGCCGTGGGTTTTAAGCGGACCTATATCCGCACCGCCGCCACCGTCTGTGATGCTGTTTGCATGCACAGGTGCCAGGAGCTTAGCGATGTCTTCGAGTGCTTCCCTATCCTTACCCTTAGCATCAGTGTTAAATCCCGTTGGGGCAAACACACCAGCGTCCGACTCGATAGCAAGTACATGTTTTTCGCTTGTTGTTTGAGCAGCGTATCCCTGGCCCCCTCGCAAGCCATTTTCCTCGTTGGTCCAGAAACATACGCGAATAGTACGCTTGGGATGCAAACCCAGCACATTGATCATATGCAGGGCGCGCCAGGCTGCAATACAGCCACCAGCATCATCCATGGCCCCCGAACCGAGATCCCATGAATCAATGTGGCCACCCATGACGACAACCTCATTGGGAAGTTCTGTGCCAGGTATCTCAATGATCACATTACGTGATGGTGCATCAGGCATCCAGGTAGCATCCATCGACAACGTTAACTCCATAGACTCGCCCCGATCCTGCATGCGCTGCATCAGGAGCGCATCTTCGATCGTGATGGCACCACACGGGACTTTGGCGATACCCTCTTTGTAACCCATGCCGCCTGTGTGCACGGTTTGAATGCCGTAGGGTCCAACGCTTCGGACAAGTGTGGCCACGGCACCAAGTTCGGCCGCCGCCGAAGGGCCATTGAACCTGTAGTTCACCGTCTCGCCATACGTAGTGAATGGCACGTTATAGACTACGATCTTGCCGGGCACTTCGGCCTTACGCTGCTTAAGCTCATCGTACGATTTCACCACCAATACCTTGGCAACAAGGGGCTTACCACTCGTTCCGATGCTGCCGCCAAGGCCGCAGAACTGCATTGAACGCGACATCGGCTGCGTCATCGACAATGATTCCTTGCCACGTTTCCAATTCGGCACCATCACAGATTGTGTCTTCACGTTCCAACCTTCGGCCTTCATTTTCTCAATAAGCCAGTCGAGCCCCTTTTCAAGATTCTCAGAGCCACTTATTCTGCGGGGATAGTGATCCGTGAAGTCGGCAATCAGGCTGTAGCATCCACGGTCTGCCTTACTCCACTCGAGCATTCGATCGGCATCTTGCCGAAACCGTTTCGATAGATCATCACCGGCGGTAAGGGTTGCGCTGGCAATGACGACGAGACCAAACATGATGATCTGTTTCATATGGGATGGGGCTGAGAAAATTCGAGAAAGCAAAAAATACGACGGCTAGCCGTTGGTATCTTTGCATGCGACGAAAATATTTTTCAGTCTCCTGCACAACTCCCATGAGCTTGACCGTCCGCCCAATCCAGCCTAGCGAGACGCTGCGGTTTATCAAATCGCAATGGTTGTTCTACAAGAACGAGAAGCATTGGGTGCCACCAATGTTGATGGATCGCAAGAAGCTGCTCGACACAAAGAAGAACCCCTTCTATCAGCACAGTCAGATACAGTGCTTCCTTGCAGAGCGCAACGGACAGATCGTTGGGCGCATTGCCGCAATCATCAACGGCAATCACAACAAGACACACAACGACAAGGCGGGCTTCTTTGGTTTCTTTGATTGCATCAACGACCAGGAAGTAGCTAACGAGTTGTTCCGTGCAGCAGAGGCGTGGGTTCGCGAGCGCGGTATGGATGAAATGCGGGGTCCGGTAAACCCTTCCATGAACGACGAGTGCGGATTGCTCGTTGATGGTTATGATGGTCCACCGGTAATGCTCATGACCTACAACCCGCAGTATTACGCTGCTCTGGTAGAGGGTGCCGGATACGGCAAGGCGCAGGATCTCTATGCATACCTTCTGCGCAACGAGAACTTTGCTTCAGAAAAGATCCCGCGCCTGTTCGATGCAATCGTAAAACGATACGACCTCAAGTTTCGCTCTATCAACCTCAAGGGTGGCTTCAAGGCCGACGTTGCAACGATTAAAGACATGTACAATCGGGCATGGGAAGACAACTGGGGTTTTGTGAAGTTCACAGACGCCGAGTTCGATTTTCTTGCCGCAGACCTCAAGCAGGTGGTCAACCCAGAGTTTGTGTTCTTTGTTGAAGCCAAGGGACGTCCAGCTGGTTTCTGCATCGCACTGCCCGATATCAACCAGGCACTGATTCACAACCGTAACGGTGGAACGCTCAGCGGTGTGTGGCACTTGCTTACCAAATCCAAGAAGATCGATCTCGTGCGCATCGTGGTCCTTGGCGTACTACCGGAGTTCCGCGGCACAGGTATCGATGCTGCAATGTACATGGAGATTGCCAACCGCGGC
>JBKCLO010000173.1:0-1250 GCA_046300675.1 Ignavibacteria bacterium | reverse complement strand
ATCATGAAGTCGCAGCCCGAGGTGATCATCAACCTTGCGGCAATGACGAACGTAGACAAGTGCGAGTCGGACAAGCAGATGTGTTGGGAAGTGAACGTAACGCTGGTTGAGAGCCTTGCGCGGCTTGCTCGTATCGTGGATGCGCGGATGGTGCATGTATCAACGGACTACGTCTTTGACGGACAAAAGGGTCCGTATGCAGAAGCTGCCGTGCCGAACCCGATCGGCTACTACGGCAAGTCAAAGCTTGCAGGCGAGAACGCATGTATCGTGGGCAGCATGCAGGCCGCCGTTGTACGCACCAACGTGGTGTACGGTCCGTTCGTAGAGCGTCCAGACTTTGTCCGTTGGGTGCTTGATGCCCTCGAATCGCGCACACCCATTCGCGTGGTAAACGACCAGTGTTCTAACCCGACATACGTAGATGACATCAGCGAGTCTATTCTGCGCATCATCCAGAAGAGGCGCTCCGGCATCTACCACGTTGGCGGAGCAGACTACTGCTCCCGCTACGAGTTTGCCCTGCGCATCGCGGAGTTCTTCCGAGCAGATCCATCGAACATCTCCCCCGTAACCACCGCAGAGCTCAAGCAGCCTGCGCGGCGCCCACTCAAAGGCGGACTCATCACCCTGAAAGCCGAAACAGACCTTGGCATGAAGATGCGCGGAATCGAAAGCGGTCTCTCCACGATCCGCCACTTGATGTTTGCGAAGTAGGGGGGTGATTCCTACTTTCCCTTTGCAACGGGTCGCCCTTCATTCTTCCATGCTAGAAAACCAGCAAGCATGTTGAAGGTGCGAGAGTATCCTAGGCTTTCGAGAATTAGTGCTGCTTCCGTGCTGCGATTGCCTGCTCGGCTATAGACGACAATTGTCGCATCCTTGGGTAGTAGTGCTAAACTGTCTATGAACGCAACGTCGTAGAAGTCTATGTTTTTAGCACGCGGAAGATGACCAATGATGAACTCTTCGGGAGTTCTTACGTCAATGACCACAACATTCCGTGTGTTGCGTATAACACTGTCGGCAGTTGTTGTCGACACTTCCATTTGAGTAGCAGAGCATACAGACAGTGCCGCTGCATACAACAAAGCAATAAGTATGATATGTACGAACGAGCGATATCTGTCCATGGCCGTAAAGACCATAAACATGCAATGTTGTTACATTGATGGGTAGATACGGATAAGTACTTACGTAGTGTGCTGCTGACGCTATCGCTCGATAACAAGCTTCTGCACCTGCGAACC
>JBKCLO010000172.1:0-12407 GCA_046300675.1 Ignavibacteria bacterium | reverse complement strand
GTCTGTTCGCCACTGCAAGTAGTCAGTGATCGCACCAGAAAATACTTGCTGACCCAGCACATTGATCGCAACGACATGATCAACATTTGCAAATACGTCACGTTGAGTTATCCGCTCACGCACCGTTGTTGGGAAGTCCTCTTCACACGGACACGTGATCTTTGAGATCAGCTGTCGTATGCGAGCAGGTATTGTATCGCGTTGTGATGGATCCATAGCCCCATACGGAGGCCAGATGTTCCCCAGATAACCAGCCGGACGCGACGCATAAAGGAATGATTGCGGCGGCACCATCGATAACTCGGGAGGGGTAAGCTTGCCCTTGACGATGTTACCGATGTTTACAAGCCCCTTGCCACCGGTGATGAAGAGTCCCTTGATCAGGCCCGTGTTTGGTATCTCGTTGCCCATAATCGTTGTTGAATCTGCAAAGGGGCTACTGCCCATGTAAAGTCCGTACTCGCGGGAACGGTTACGCAGGATGGTATTAAACCAACCATTGGCTCCATGGGAGTTATCGACCACAATATGGCAGACGTCGTTGCCCTCGATAAGGTTGGCAAAGACCCAGTTGCCGTGGAAGGCCACGTCTCCTGCTGCATCGTTTGGGAACTCCGTCCAACGGGCATTCTTGGAGGCGTTATAGGCAAAGACATTGCCGTTAGCGCCAGCTTGCATGAGCATCGCGTGACGCAAGTCGCTAAAGATGTTGTCTTCGATGCGGCAGTCACTGGCAGTAAACTGACAAACAACGCCGTAACCCCTTCCACCACCACCGTATCCAAAGCTCTCAGAAAATTCTGAGCGCGTAACGGTTACACGGGCAGACGATTCGATCACTACGTGACCGAAATTTGTTTTGGAGCTGCGCACTCCATCAATCATGATATCACGTGCGTTGACGATACGGATGTTTGCTGTTTGTGAAGCCGTCGAATCACCGCACTCAATGCTGAGACATCGAATGCGAACGTGCTCAACAGGTAAGAGCACGAGACATCGTGGATTTCTGTCCATGGATGCACTTAGTCGTAATGGCGTATCCAGCATCGTTGCCAGACCAATACTACTGCGAACCTGCACTACTTGCCCAACAGACCCGGCTGCCCAATCGCTGTAGACAAGATCTGTGTCATTTATCACCACACGAAGCAGATCGCCCGGCTCCATTACCCCGCCATCGAAGTAGAGTAGTGAGTCGCCCCTTTCAAAACCGCGAACAAGTGGGTAGATCGCACGTCGGATTCCGCCTTGTATGCGTATACAATCGACTGAACCAATGCCCTCGAAGGACAGAGTGGTGGCGGTGGCGCCCTGACCCTGCAGCGTTGTGTTCGATGGTAGTGCAATGGGTCGACGCAGCAGGTAACGTCCACTTCCAAAAACAACCGTAACCCCTTCAGATCCCGCCATAGAAATGGCAGTAAGCACAGCATCGTCGGAAGGCATCATGCCCGTTGGATCGCCCCCTACAGAGTCAATATAGACTCGCATTTCAGGCGAGGCAAAGGGTCGGGCCCCTGCCCTAGACCACTGCATCGTGCGGCCTACCCATGGTTGCGCCTGCGCGCCGGCGCCCAGAAAGGTTAGTGTTGATATCAAGAGCAGAAGTTTCATCTGACAAAACTACCCAGACCGTGTATTTTGACCCCGATTTACTGCAAGGGGCTCTGGGGTGAAACAGGACAATTACAAGCTGGGAATGTTTGATGTTGTGATGCTGGTGATCAGCTTGGTCATCGGCATGGGCATCTTCCGCGCTCCAGCAACCGTGGCACTCCGTTCGGGTGATGAGACGCTCTTCTACCTGGCATGGATTACCGGAGGCGTCTTTGCGCTTGCCGGCGCTCTGACGTTTGCAGAAGTTGGACGTCGCATGCCGGTGACTGGGGCCTACTACCGCGTCTTTGCTCATGCCTACCACCCTGTCGTTGCCTTTGCTGTCAATACGATTATCCTCGCGTCGAACGCCGCATCGGCAGCGGGTGTTGCCATCATCGGCGCGGAGTACATCACAGGTTGGCTCCCGGGCGTGCATACGTCGATCACGGCAACGGTGATGATCATTGCCCTCTACGGACTCAACATGCTGGGTCTGCGAGTAAGCACCCAGGTGCAGAACGTCTTCATCGGTATCAAAGTGCTGATGCTCATGTGCATCATTTCGGCGCTGGCATTCATCGAACCGGCCGCAAACACGGTGGCCTCTAACATTGTGCATACGCAAGGGGCTTGGGAGTCGTTTGGACTTGCCCTGATCGCGGTGTCGTTTACCTTCGGTGGTTATCAATCAACCATCAACTTTGGTGGCGAGATCAAGGACAGCGTGCGCACGATGCCGATTGCGATCATGATTGGTGTTGTGATCATCACTGGCATCTACTTATTGGCCAACATGGCCTACGTCCATGTACTTGGGTTTAACACCCTTGCCAACAGCTCTTCAATTGCTGCGATGGTGGTCGAGAAGATGTTTGGTCCACAAGGCAGCGTCATCCTTTCAGCCGTCCTGGTGATCTCTGTCTTTGGATACGTGAATGTTGCGATGCTTTCGAACCCACGCGTGATTAACGCGATGAGTGAAGACGGGGTTCTCCCGCGTAAACTGTCAACTAACGCCTCTTCATCAGGCGTCCAGCAGGGATCTCTTCTGGCCTTTACGGCACTGTCGATTCTGAGCGTTTACCTGGGCGAGTCGTTTGAGACAATCCTGAACTACACCATCTTTATCGACGCAATAGGTCTGGCTGTGGGAGCAGCTGCGATCTACAGGCTAGGCACAGAACCTATCAAGTTTCGAAATCACATAGCTGCAGCCATATTTATTGGCTCGTGCGCGTTTACATCGCTGAACATTTTCCTGTTCGATACCAAAGCAGCCATCCTGGGCGTGTTGTTCTTCGGTGGCATCATTGCTCTCGGGATGTTCATGCTGCGTAACGGAAGAAGGAACGAAAACGTATGATGTATCTTCTCGTACTCATTGCAAGCATCATCGCAGGCAGTGCAGTTACCTCAGTTGCGCAGAAGCGCGCATATGTGCCTGCCTACATTCGTGATACCACGACCGTTGAGGGACGTCAGTTCACGTGGTCAAAGACTGCGCAGAGCAAGAACTTCCTGATGATATGGGGCGATTCCATCGGCACCGATCCCTCGAAGTTCCCCAATCCTGATCTACGCTTTGATCCAAAGCAGGTGCTCGATACCATGGAGTACGTCTACGACCGCTGCATGGAAATGGGCATGATCAATACCGACTCGTCATCCAAAGCCAACCTCTACAAGTATGTGATTGTGATGTACAACACCTACGGCAAGGGCGGACCCGAAGGTTGGGCTAACGGATGGGCCGTAGATGATTCAATCGGCGCTTTCTGGGTGCATCCCGGTGCCACACGCGATGGTGGCGTGATCGCTCATGAGTTTACCCACTCGCTGCAGGCAATGTTCCACATCGACAATCAGAATCCGCAGCGTGGTGCTAAAGCTATTTATGATAATGATGGACTGTTCTACGAGACACATGCCAACTTTGTGCGTAATGCGATCTACCCACAGGCTGTATCATCAGATATCGATGCTCATCACTACTTGATGCTCGAGCCGGACTGGAAGTTCAACTACGAAGGGTATCACCTCCTGTTCCACATTCATTCAACAAAGGGGCTCGACATGGTCAGCCGCTTATGGACAGAATGGAAGCCCCTTGAGTATCCTCTGCAGACGCTTCGCAGGCTAACGAAGATGGCGCAGTCGGAGTTCAACGACTATATGTTCGACTATGCCTGCAATGCCGTTACGTGGAACTACCCCATGAAGTCATGGGGCTCCTACCTGCGAAATTCGCGCAGGGACAGACTCAATGCGGATTGGGGACGCATCTTCGCGCAGCGTACGTATGATGTACTCCGCGCAATCGACACCAACCAGCGTCGGTACTACTCCGACCCCTACAATGCGCCGCAGGACTATGGATACAATGTTGTGCCGCTGTATGTGGACGACCGCACAAAGCCCGTTGTCGTGCAGTTCATTGGCCATACCGAAGTCAACGACCACGCCGGATGGCGCTATGGCTTTGTGACCGAGCGCGCCGATGGCAAAGAAAATCGTCGAGGAACATTGCATGCAGATCCACGCAAGACCATCGACATCACACTAACGTCTGACGATGCAAAACTGTACCTCGTTGTCCTGGGCGCACCAACAGACAGCATGCATGCCAACCCTGCCGTAAACAACACATGGAACGGCAATCCAAAGCGGTATCACTATCCGTATGAAGTGCGCCTTACGAATGCCCTGCCAGAGGGCTACCAAGATCCCGAGCTGGTACGTCCGCAACTCCGCAAAGCCCCAGGGAAACGTCATCCTAACGGAGGGGGCTGGATAGACGACCGCTCAAAGGTTGACGCGAGCGTCTACGTCGGACCCCGCGCTATCGTTGCCGGAGCAAGCACCATCACAGGCAAGGCACGCATCGACGGATATGCATACGTGCAGGATGCCACCATCTCGGGCAAAGCCCGCGTAACAGACAATGCCTTTGTCTTAGGCGGAACGCTTACCGATAGCGCTGTGATCAAGGATCAGTGTCTTGCGCAGAACAACCGCATCGGAGGCAAGGCACTTCTCGGCGGCTGTTCGCAGGTGTTTAACTACAAGCTCGGCGGAACCGTGCGGATCTTTGGCGACCTCGTTGTGTACAACGAGACTGGCGAGTGCAACACTGGCGAGTATCATGTGCTTACGCAGTACTATCGCAACGAACTACTGCCATGTGATAATCGCGACAGCACACATCCCGAAAATGTCTCTGTGAACCGTCCGCTCGTGTTTGAAACGGTATCGGTGAACGAACAAGACCTGCCCCATACCGGCAATATCACCGTAGCACCACAGCCAGCAGTTGATGGCACAGTTACAGTTCAACTAGCAACAGAACTGAGCGATGTGAAGTACATATCACTTGTTGATGTGCAGGGAAGCACGGTGCTCATAGTTCCCGTGCAGACAAACTCGGCCGCGCAGTTCACACTTGATGTCTCGGGTCTTGCACGCGGACGCTACGCAGTGCTGGCGACCACAAGCAATGGAACGCACCGCGGTACGTCCAGCGTGATCATTCAATAGTATCACAAGCCCCCTACCAACTCATGGCAACGATCAAGCAGACAATCGAAACAACGAAGACCGCAATGGAGATGAGGCTTCTCATCGACGGCAAGGTGCTGAGCAGGCCCGAGCTCGCGCTCCTGCTCGACACGCACCACTGGGATGGGAACGTTCTCCATGCATCAGGTAAAATGGGACGCGGCACGATCACCCTGCGCGATAACGCCGTCGACATCGACATCGAGCTATCCTTCTTTGGCTCTGCTGCGAAAGGGGCTATCGAACAAACGCTGTCGGAGCAGATCAGGAAGATCGGTAGTTAGTAGTTACTAATTACTAATTACTAATTACTAATTACTAATGACGAGTTAGCAATCATGAATGACCGGTTACAAATGACACGGATTGTTCAAGCTGATACATGTTGTCCGTCATTGGTAATTCGTCATTAGTAGTTAGTCATTCGTAACAGGTAATTCGTCATTCGTCATTCGTCATTCGTCATTCGTAACTATTCTCCCCATGTCCTTCGTTCACCTTCACAACCACACCCACTTTTCACTGCTTGATGCGGCTGCAAGCCCGCAGACGCTGATCGATGCTGCCAAGGCAGATGGTCAATCGGCACTCGCGATAACCGACCACGGCGTGATGTTCGGGTGCTTTGAGTTCTACAAGAAAGCCAAGAAGTCCGGCATCAAGCCGATCATTGGTTGCGAGGTCTATATCGCGGTGAAGAAGCACACAGACCGCGAAAAGGTGCTCGATGCCGGAAAGAAGCGCAACTACTACCACCTGGTGTTGCTGGCAAAGAATGAGACGGGCTACAAGAACCTTGTCAAGCTGACATCCATTGGGCATACCCAGGGGTTTTACTACAAGCCCCGTATCGACATGGACCTGTTGCGTGAGCATCATGAGGGGCTCATTGCGACGTCGGCATGTTTGGCCGGACCCATCAATGCTCCTATGCTTGCCGGTGACGAGGAGACAGCGCGACGCAATGCGATTACGCTCAAAGAGATCTTTGGTGATGACTTCTACATTGAGCTCCAAGACCATGGATTGCCAGAGGACAAACACGTGCTCGAGTTTGCTCCACGTCTAGCAAAGGAACTCGGCATCAAGCTGGTTGTCTCCAACGACACACACTACGTCAAGAAAGACGATGCCGTTGCACACAACGTGCTGCTGCACATCTCCAAAGACGCATCGTTTGACCGTTCGCAATTCGATGTAAAGAAGGATCTGCGCTATCGTGTACCAGAGATGTACATGAAGACGCAGAAGCAGATGAAGGACCTTTTCAAGGCCTTCCCCGAGGGTATCGAGAACACCGTTGAGATCGCCGAAAAGGTAAACCTGACGATTCCGACGGAACTGCAACTGCCGCAGTTCCCTATTCCTCCGGAGTCCGACGCAACAACGCTAGAAGACTACCTCGAAGAACTCACGATGAAAGGGCTCGAAGAACGTTACCCCGTGATGACAAGCGAGGTGCTCGACCGCGTAAGCTTTGAGCTCTCGGTGATCAAGCGCATGGGCTATGCGGGCTACTTCCTGATCGTGGCCGACTTTATCCGCGCGGCACGTCAGATGGGCGTGCGAGTTGGCCCTGGACGGGGCTCTGCTGCAGGATCGCTCATAGCCTATGCTTTGCGCATTACCGATATCGACCCTCTCAAGTTTGACCTGCTCTTTGAGCGCTTCCTGAATCCTGACCGGGTGTCGATGCCCGATATCGACGTTGACTTCTCTGACGATAAGCGAAGTCGCGTGATTGATTACGTGAAAGAGAAGTACGGTGCTGATTCTGTTGCACAGATCATCACCTTTGGTACGCTCTCGTCACGAGCAGTACTCAAGGACGTAGGACGCGTCCTGGGAATTGATCTGGCAACGATCTCGCAGATCACCGACAAGATACCCGTGATCATGGGTAAGGTGCATTCGATCTCCGAGGCCATGGATCTTCCAGAGCTGCGATGGATCAAGACAGCCGAAGACCCACGGATCAAGGACCTCGTGAGCTACGCTCAGGTGCTTGAGGGCTTTGCGCGCAATGCATCGCTGCACGCTGCAGGTGTCGTGATTGCTCCAGGTCCGATCAGTGATTTCGTACCGGTTTATAAAACGCCTAGTACCGAGGCCGCCACGCAGTACAACATGAAGGACCTTGAAGAAGCTGGTCTTCTCAAGATGGACTTCTTGGGTCTGCGTACGCTAAGCATCATCGACTCAACAATCGAACAGATCAAGCGGAATCATGGTATCGAGGTGGATGTCGACGCGATTGACTTTGGTGATACGAAGACCTACGAGCTGTTTGCACGGGGTCACACACAGGCCGTGTTCCAGTTCGAATCCGATCCGATGCAGAAGGCACTTCGTGAGCTCAAGCCTACGGTGCTCGAAGACTTGATCGCGATGAACGCCCTGTATCGTCCGGGTCCGATGGACAATATCCCCGACTTCATCGATCGCAAGCATGGTCGTAAACCTGTTGAGTATTTGCATCCGCTCATGGAGCCGATCCTTTACAAGACCTACGGGGTTATCGTCTACCAAGAACAGGTGATGCAGCTCGTGCAGACCCTTGCCGGCTTTACCCTTGCGCAGTCCGACGTGATGCGCCGCGCCATGGGTAAGAAGGACGAAAAGTCCATGTCCGAGCAGCGCGTCAAGTTCATTGAAGGGGCTAAAACAAACGCAGATATCGACGAAGCTCTCGCCAGCGAGATCTTCGACCTTATCCAGAAGTTCGCCTCGTACGGTTTTAACAAGTCGCACTCGGCTGCCTACTCCTATCTGGCGTTTCAAACGGCATGGCTCAAGACGCACTACCCTGCTGAGTTCTTAGCTGCCAACATGACGGCTGAACTCAACGATCAAACCAAGATCGTAGCGCTCATCGACGAAGCAAAGCGCATGGGTATCACCGTGCTGCCGCCGGATGTGAACAGGTCGATGGCAACATTCATCGCCGAGAACAAGTCCATCTACTTTGGTCTTGCCGGCATCAAGGGTGTGGGTGTTACAGCTGTTGAGTCGATCGTGGAGGCACGCAAGGACAGCCCCTTTACATCCATCTTTGACTTTACAGCCCGGGTTGACAAGAAGGTCGTTAACAAGCGCGTGATGGAAGCACTCGTGTGCTCGGGCGCGTTTGACAGTCTGCGTAACGGACACCGCGCGCAGTTGTTCTCGGTGATCGACACAGCGATACACTATGCATCGCAGGTGCAGGACGATGCTCTTTCTGCCATGGGTGGTGGACTCTTCGGTGAGGCCGACATTGAACGTCCGAAGGAGCCGTCGCTGCCGCTGATCGAACCCTGGCCCGAGCGAGACCGACTACGCAAAGAAAAAGAGTGCCTCAGCTTCTACATCTCGGGTCACCCCCTGCAAGAATACGCCATGTCCGTGCAGTCGTTTAGCACGATCAACCTATCGCGCATCGATGCCGATATGAGTGGCAAGGGGGCTCGCATTTGCGGCCTTATCAGTGATGTGCGCACCAGGCTTGACAGACGCGAGAACACCATTGCCTTTGTCAAGGTTGAGCAATACCAAGGTTCGGTGGAGGTGATCTTCTGGAGCGATAAGTACAAGCAGTTTGCAGAGCTCATCAAACCCGACACGGTGGTAGTGGTCATCGGCAAGTGCGAGGTAAGCGGCGAGACCATCAAGATCACCGCCGACGACGTACTGACGCTGGAGCAAGCCGAGAAGCGTCTTGCCAAGGGCTACGTTGTATGCATCCGTCCGGATGAGCACACAGACGAGCACCTGCGCGCTCTCAAGGAGCGCTGCAACACCTCGGACGCACAAGATCAGCTCTCGTTTGTGGTGATGCATCCAGAGGGCAAACGCATGTATTCCACAATGAGTAAGATCAAGTATTCGCAAGAGAATACGAAGTTTCTCTGCAGTACATTTGGGGAAGCAAACGTGCTTGTTGATGCAGAACGTTAGGGGGGAATGTAGATGCCGCAGATCCAATCAGCCATAGGCGTAGTTGTCATCCTTGCCATAGCATGGATATGGTCATCCTCGCGCAGAAACATCCCGTGGCGCACCGTTGTCTGGGGCATCGCACTTCAACTCGTGCTTGCCGTGGGCGTCATGGTCTTCCCTCCCGGCATAGCATTCTTCCAGAAAATGGGCGATGGCATCACCTGGTTTCTAGGCTTTGCTAATGAGGGGGCAGCCTTTTTGTTTGGCGACCTTCCGCGGGCCAAGGGCGTTGCGGCTGTGGGATTTCAGTTTGCCTTGACGATAACCTCTGTTATCGTCTTCTTCTCGTCTTGCATGGCCATTCTCTACCACTATGGCATCATGCAGCGCTTTGTAAAGGTTGTTGCGCGGTTTCTCGAGCGCACCATGAAGACCTCGCCCATTGAGTCCATAAACGCTGTTGGCGAGATCTTCCTTGGGCAGACCGAATCTCCCCTGCTCGTTCGGCACTACATACCCCGGATAGCCCCTTCCGAGCTCTTTGCCATGATGGTGGGAGGCTTTGCAACCATCGCCGGCTCTACGATGGGCGTCTATGTGGCAAGGGGCATAGCAGCAACCGACCTGATGATCGCCAGTATACTGGCAGCACCAGCAGCACTTGCGCTTGCCAAGATCGCAGAGCCGGATAAACCCGAGGATACGCTTACGCGTGAAGAGGTAACCAACCTTGACCCCGTGCTGCCCGCCGGAAATGTGCTTGATGCCATCGCCCGCGGCGCGCTCGACGGCGTCAAGCTGGCCGTTAACGTCATCGTCGTGCTCATTGCCTTCAAGGCCATTGTTGCCTTTGCCGATGCCCTCTTAACGATGGGGCTTGGCACGTCTATCGAGCAGATCCTAGGCTATCTGTTCCTACCGTTCTCGTGGCTTGTTGGAATCCCATCCAACGAGGCGCATGCGTTTGCATCGCTCTTGGGCACCAAGATCTCGCTTACAGAGTTCATCGCTTACGACAAGCTTGCCACGCTTGTGCAGCAGGGGGCTCTCTCTGACCGCACTGTGCGGCTTGCAACGATTGCGCTTTGCGGGTTTGCCAACATCATGTCGATCGGCATCCAGATTGGCGGCTATGGAATGATGGCACCAGAGCGCCGCGCAGAGGTTGCACGGTTTGGGTTCAAGGCCATGTGCATCGGAGCTCTGGCAAACCTCTTGACCGCCTGTATTGCCGGACTCTTTATCTAGTCGCGATTGCGGCGTCCACCACGTGGACCCTGCTCCTTGGCGCGCTTTAACAGCACCTTTGCCAGCTCCTCTTGGAACTTGGCCTCAAAGGCCAGATACATGCCGTGTTGCTGAAGCGAAAGAACCTCCTTCATGCGCGAATTGCGTTGCTCCACGGCTGCGTGCAGGTCTTTTGTTGCCTTCTGCATTGCGTCAATCTGTTGCTGAAGTCCTGCATCATTATCGCGCGACATACGCTTGAGTTTTTCTGCGGCATCATTCATCTCTCGCAGACGTTGCAAAACAACTGAGTGCGTGCTGTTATAGAGCACAAAGAACTTCTCGACCTGATCATCTTTGAGTTGCAACAGATCGATGAGCTTCATCTTGCGGACATCTTCGATGCGTTGCTGCATATCCTGTCGCGACATTGGCGCATCGTCATAAGAACTCTGGGCTGCGAGCCCCATGCTGCATGCTATTGCACATAGCACAATCAGTAATGTTTTAGATGCCATCTTCATCTGTTCTCTCCTGAATGATCCTATCTACGTCGTCGCCGCTGACCGACCATGTTACTTCGTCAGTCATTGCATCTGCCAACATATCTACAAACTGCTGTTCGGCTTCGCGTTCCAAAAGTACGTCTACAGACAGCACTGTCGCTGAGCTTTGCACGCGCCTGGGCCCAGCTGTCTTCGTATCCATTGCGGTTGTCTGTGCGGTCACAGGTTGCAGCTCGCCGCGCTGTGGTGTGGTAGTTGTCGGACGAACCATTGCAACACCCGCATCCCCTGCTTCTTCAAACTGCGTGAAGACAACAACTATCGCAGCTGCCGATGTGGCAAGCGCGCCTACAAGCCATGGCGTGAGGCCGGCAGGCTTGGTGCGTCCTGCGACCTTCACACTCGTATTACGTGCAAGGTGATCCACCTCTGCAGTGCGGCGTTGCTTGTTATCGATGAGCAGATCGACAACATGTCCATCTTCATCGGAGAGCATCTCGCGTAACTCATCGGCAAGTGACTGTTTCATCATCGGTTCTCCTTCCAGTTCGCGTAGTATTCGCTCGACCGGACTTCTTCTGCGATCTTCTTTACTGCCCAATGGTAGTTGGCCTTAAGAGCCCCTTCCGAAGTGCCTGTGATCTCGGATATCTCTTCGTAGCTGAGTTCATCATAGTGTCGCATGCAAAATGTCTCGCGCTGCTTAGGCGGCAGCGTTGCAAGCACGCGTTTCATGTAGGCATCAAACTCATTGTGCTCTGCGCTGTGGGAGGGGGCTGGTGATGTACTTGGCACATCGAGTTCCCCTTCTGCCTCGCCAAATCCAAAGAACGACGTGAACTTGCGCTTTCGGTGCACGGATGTGCAGATGTTCACAGTGATTCGGTAGAGCCAGGTCTGCAGTGAGCTGTTACCCTGAAACTCACCAAGCTTTGTTGCCACGCGCAGGAAGGCTTCTTGTGTTGCGTCCTGAGCATCCTCGTGTGAGGCCGAATGTCGCAGCGCAACTGACATCACAAAGCGTTGATGCTTGCGCACAAACGCCGTCAGGGCAGCATCGCGCCTACCGGTGCGGTACTCTGCGAGTATCTCTGCGTCGGTCGATGGCGTCATTGCGGTGATATCGTGAACGTATTCCATTGGATTTGCAGCCCGTTGGACGCCTGAGAGTGCGATCGGTTTAATGGTCCGTGAACAACCTGTCTCTACACGTCAAACCTTGGTCGTTCTCCAGCGGTCCGACCGCATAACTCCGTAGCCAATGGCCGAAAATATGGCATACCCGGTGGCAATACCAATCCAGATTCCGGAGCTCTCCAGGGGTGTCCAATGCGAGAGTATGTAGGCAAGGGGCGCTTGGATCAACAGCAGACTTCCTGCCGTTATCGTCATCGCCAGAATCGACGCACCAGCGCCCGAGATCACCCGTACCGACATCAGTCCGTAGGCAAAGAAGATGTACCCAAACACCGAAATCCGCATGTACTCTGTGGTCTCGCGCACTGTGTCTGGCGTTGTTGTGTAGAGCAGAATAAAATCATCCCCAAAGGCATAGACCAGCACGCCAAGGAAGAGCATCAGATAGGTTAGCTGACGGCA
>JBKCLO010000171.1:0-2615 GCA_046300675.1 Ignavibacteria bacterium | reverse complement strand
ACTCAGGATCACCTTCTTACCTGTTGCCTGCACATTTTGAATGCGCGTCTTGAACTGCTGCACCGTACCGCGATCCGGCGCAAAGAGCATTGTCATGTCGGTATTCGATGTAGGTACCGCAAACGCAACCGTGATCACATTATACCGACTGTCCACCGCATCAATATCGATGTAAGGGGCATTTCCGTCGTTCCAGTTATGCCAGTATCCAACAAGGGCAGGATTGGGCAGCTGTGCTTGAACCTGAGCTGATGCGACGAGCATCAGCATTGTAACGAAGGAGAGGATCTTTCTCATGGCGGAAATTACGCACCGACGCATGAAGAACTAGATGCCGTAGGCCTTCTTTACGATCTTGAAGAACATAGAGTCGGACACCAGTTTGCGGAGTCTGATCATTGCCGGAGCTGGCTTACCAACGGGATATCGCAGCGTTGATTTTCCGTCAGTACATGCTGCAAAGATCGCTTGGGCCACAACGTGTGGGTCTACCGCATCTTTGAGGGCGCCCTCTGCGGCCTTCGAAAAGGTGTTTACGTATGAGTCATACTCACGAACCGTATCGGAGACAACAAACTCCAGGCTACGTCCCGCAAAGTCAGTCTTGATAATCCCAGGCTCTACGATCTTGACGCGGATATTGAACTGCTCCAGTTCATAGTGGAGTGATTCACTGAAGCCCTCGACGGCCCATTTGGTTCCATGGTAAGGGGCGTACAAGGGAAACGTGATCTTACCACCGACACTTGATATCTGGACAATCGTACCTGAACGCTGTGGACGCATGTACTTTATCGCTTCTCGCGTCACGCGCATGAGCCCAATGACGTTTGTATCGAATTGACGCTGGAGAGACTCATCGGTGATGGCTTCAAAGACTCCTACCAATCCATAGCCGGCATTGTTGATGACCGCATCAACAGATCCAAAGTCACGACGGACGTCTTCAAATGCCTTCACAACCGAGTCCCCATCTGTTACGTCAAGTCTGTAGCTCTTGACGCGACCGCTGTACATCGACGCATCAAATGCACTGGGCGCTCTCATCGTAGCTGCTACATTCCAACCTGCCTTGTCAAACAATGCAACACTGGCCTTTCCGATTCCACTGTTCGCGCCGGTAATGACAACTGTCTTTGTAGCCATAGGTATCACTTTCTTGTATGTTCTGCTTTGAATTGAGGCAACCTACTATCATATTGCACATCTATCAACAGTAGAGTATAGTCTATGGTTGACCAATAATTTTCCACATGCAGCTACCCATATGTTGATCAATGAGTTGGCGAAGCGCGCTGGCATTACAACACACACCATCCGGTATTACGAGCGTTACGGACTGCTGCAAGGCAAGCGGGATCCGGCGAAGACGTCGAACAATTACTTTGACTACGACGAAGAGTGCCTCGCAAGACTCGAGCTCATCATTGATGCAAAGAGCGGCGGTTTCACGCTGAGTGAGATCGCGGAGATCATCGATGCATGGTATGGCAACATGTACACTGCGAAGGAGAAGCGTCAGATACTTGAAGACAAGCTAGTCGTGCTCGATCAGCGAATCGCGGAACTGAAGGACATGAAGAAGCGTATCCGAGAGTGCATCAAGGAGATTGAATAGATGAACGAATCAAGGAAGGGCATCATGAAGAACAGTTGGCTCCGTTATGCACTAGCACTCATAGTAGGCCTTTTTGCCGGCAGCGGGGTCAACATGGGGTTGATAACACTCGGCAACAGCATCATACCACTGCCAGCAGGAGCAGACACATCAACCACCGAAGGTTTACGGCAGGCCATTACCATGTTCGGTCCAGAGCACTACGTTTTTCCGTGGCTTGGTCACGCCGTGGGAACATTCATCGGCGTGCTGATTGCTGTGCTTATCCAACGTTCAAACGTAATGATCATTCCCATCATCATCACAAGCGCCTACCTCATTGGTGGCATTACGATGGTGATGCAGATTCCTTCACCGCTCTGGTTTGATGTTATAGATCTTGTTGGAGCCTACCTGCCCATGGGGTATCTAGGGTATCGCATAACCAGACGGTAGCAGGCACTATTCCGTTGAATGCAGCGCCATGTGGTTACCTTCTGTATCGAAGAATATTGCCATGTACCCGAAGTTGTTCGGCAGCTTGGTCTTTGTCATGAGCAGTTTGCCGCCAGCTGCTTCAATGCGCGCTAAAACTATGTCGAGGTTGGGATTCGCATTGAGATACAGCAGAGGCCCAGCAGCTGCAGGTTTGTGCTCAGGTATGTACACGAGCGCACCGGTTGCACCGGCACCACTCGATGGGAACACCGCCATCGGCGTCGGTGTCACCGTTCCGGCCGCAATCTCCATTCGTTGAAGTTTCGTGTCGAAGATCGACTCGTAGAATTCAACTGCACGCTCAAAATTTGTAGTTGGTATCTCGAACCAATTCACAGCTGATCTGTGGATCTCTACTTGTTGTTCCATATCCCACCTTCTGTTGATAACGTCTGTCCCTCTTGTCCCTCCTGTCCCTCCTGTCCCTCTTGTCCCTCCTGTACCTCTTGTCCCTCCTGTACCTCCTGTCCCTCCTGTCCCTCCTGTCCCTCTTGTCCCTCTTGTCCCTCCTGTCCCTCCG
>JBKCLO010000170.1:0-2284 GCA_046300675.1 Ignavibacteria bacterium | reverse complement strand
GTACGGGGGTACGGGGGTACTAACAAATTCTCGTGCTGATATCAACTCTGGAAACTGGATTCCCGTTTCCGCTGGAATGTCGGATGATACCTTAGTACCCTTGTACCCCTGTACCCCGGTACCCTCGTGCCTAGTACCTAGTACCTCTCCTATCGACATCCCGACTCTTCCCTTACCGATGATCGTAATATGCGTTATCATATTGATCGTTATGAAAGGGGCTCAAGGGTGTAGCCGTCTTTGCCGTCTTTCATTGTCCAGCCGTGGTTGGTGAGTTCATTGCGCAGACGATCTGCTTCTGCCCAATCTTTCGCGCTTCGCGCAGCCCAACGTTGGTCTGCGAGGGTGCGGATGGCATCGGGGATGTCAATTGCAGGACGTTTCGTAAATGTCCAAACAGCCAAGACGTTGTTGATGGCCTTGAGCGCGCCGAGTACTTCGCGTGCTGCATCGGGAGATGATTTTGCATTTGCGTTCGCACCCAGATATTCGTGCATACGCGCAAGTGCCTGCGGAACGTTCAGGTCGTTGCCAAAGGCTGATGCAACGTCTGGTGGCATGGCGCCCGTTAGCCCCGTTGCATCGTCGAGTCCGGCGGCGTCGATAAGGTCCCAGATGATGTTCTGCACTCTGGTGCGTGCCGTTGATGCGGCCTTTAAACTGTCGAATGTAAAATTTAGTACTGCTCGGTAGTGTCCGCCCAAGAGCGCAAAACGTATGTCGAGTGGGTTGTGCCCCATCTTCTCGAGATCGCGCAGGGTGTAGAAGTTGCCGAGCGACTTCGACATCTTCTTGCCTTCGACTTCCAAGAACTCGTTGTGCATCCAGAACCGGGCCTGCTCATCAACGTGATACCCCGCGCAGCACTGCGCTAGCTCGTCTTCGTGATGCGGAAAGCGCAGGTCTACGCCACCGGTATGAATGTCAATCGGTAGACCAAGAATTTGCTTCGACATCGCAGAACATTCAATGTGCCATCCCGGACGTCCGGGTAGGTTCTCGCCACCCAGTTCGAGATCCCAATATGGTTCGCCGTCCTTGCGCCCCTTCCACAATACAAAGTCGCTCACCGATTCACGGTCATATTCGTCAGCATCAATGCGCACACCTTCTCGGAAGTTCTCTGTGTCGATAGCAAACAAACGCCCGTACGTGTGGACCTTTGCATAGGCCGCCACGTTGAAATACACAGATCCTTCAGATGCATAGCCGTATCCGGCTTTCACAATGTCGCGAATCAGCGAGAGCATGTCATCAATGTATTCCGTGGCACGCGGCATCGCATAGAAATGCTCCATCGAAATGCCCAGCACCTGCAGATCTCTGCGAAACTCGGACTCAAAGAACAATGTAAACGCGCGCAAGTTTGCCGTCGCATCAGTCGACTGCTCGCCCATCTCGGTGCGCCACTTTGCAGAGCCTTCTGAACTGTCACGGATTGTTTTGTCGTCGATGTCCGTCACATTCATCACCCAGCGCACTGGGTAGCCCCCTACCTCTCGCACCACACGCTGCAGAACATCGGTAAACACAAACGCCCGCATGTTGCCCATGTGGGCAACATCATACACCGTTGGACCGCACGAATAGATCTTCACGCACGAAGCGTCAAGGGGCTCAAAAGGTTCAACAGATTTTGTGAGGGTGTTGTAGAAGGAGAGCATGGACGAAATTACACGTTTCGAACGTAGGGCCGCAGCATGCTGCGACCCTACGTTCGATCGCCATATCCTGCGTACCTCATCCCTCTCACCCATCCCCCGATCACCTGATTCACCCCATAGTGATACACGATATCTTTGTACGAAGGTGTGTCGTAGAGCACGACATCGGCGCGTTTTCCAGCTTCGAGGGAGCCGCAGAGATGCGAGATGCCAAGAGCAGCAGCGCCGTTGATGGTTGATGCTGTGATGGCTTCTTCAATGCTCATGCGCATGTTCATGCAGGCAAGAGACATGATTGTGGGCATGCTTTCGCTGTACGATGAGCCCGGATTGCAGTCTGTAGCGAGTGCAACAATAGCCCCTTCGCTGATCATCATGCGGGCGTCAGGATATGGCAAGCGTAGCGTGTAAGCAGTGCCCGGCAAGAGCGTGCAGACAACGCCGGCATCGCGCAGGATGCATACTTCTTCGATGGTGCTGTGCTCGAGATGGTCGGCACTAATGCACCCAAGCTCGGCTGCCATCTGCGAAGCGCCAATGAGCTCGATCTCATCTGCATGGACCTTGAGCTTGAGTCCGAGCTCTTTGGCCTTCATGAGAATCCGTGTTGATTGCTCTAC
>JBKCLO010000169.1:0-98083 GCA_046300675.1 Ignavibacteria bacterium | reverse complement strand
TGTCACACGTCCTTCTACGCCTGAGCCCTGTATACTGTCGAGCTCCTGAACACTGATACCTTCGGCTGCAGCGATGCTGCGAACAAGGGGCGAATAGAATCGTGTACCTGATTGTCTTGGGATGCTTGAAGTTGCTGCGCTTCCCACGGCTACTGCCGCTACAGAAGCTGGCGCTGCAGCAACTGGCGCTGCTACAGGAGCCGGGGCTGGTGCAGAAACTGCCGCAGCCGGTGCAGGAGCTGGTGCTGCTGCGCCCCCTGAAAGACGTGCGATAACTTTACCGACCTCTACTACATCACCTTCTTGAGCAAGGATCTCCGTCAGTGTGCCCGACGACGGTGATGGAACTTCGGTATCAACCTTATCTGTCGAGATCTCAAGAAGAACCTCATCGCGCTCGACTGCATCTCCTACCTTCTTTACCCAACGCAGGACTTTGCCCTCTTGGATGGACTCACCCATTTTCGGCATCACAACCTCTACACCACCACCCGTTGCTGCTGGTGCAGCAGGTGCCGGTGCTGGCGCTGGCGCCGGTGCTGGCGGTGCTGGTGCTGGTACCGCTGGAGTGGCAGCTACCGGAGCTGGAGCAGGAGCTGATGCACCTGCGGAGTCGCCGAGCACACAGATAACCTTGCCAACCTCAACAGTGTCGCCTTCTTGAAAGAGGATCTGTGTGATCACTCCAGAGGCTGGGGATGGAACCTCAGTGTCGACCTTATCAGTTGAGATCTCGAGGATGACTTCGTCACGCTCTACCTTATCACCGACGTTCTTAACCCAACGTAGGATCTTGCCTTCTTGAATGGATTCGCCCATTTTGGGCATGACTACTTCGATACTCATGTATATCGTCCCAGTAGGATGTTGTTCTTTTTCAGAAAACTGCGTTCGATTTCGGCGCGCAAGTTAACCAAATTCAGTGGATGGAGAGCAGGTCTTCTAGTGCATTTCGCAAGGTCGGATGGGCAAACCTGAAACCCAACGCCTGCAGACGGTTTGGCAGAACATGTTGTCCATGCAGGACCACGTCTGCCTGACGTCCGAGAAGCAGCCTCAGAGCAAATGCCGGCACCGGCAGCCACGTTGGACGTCTTACTACTCGACCCAACAATGTGATAAACTCCTTCATCGTTGCCGACTCAGGAGCCACAACGTTAACGGCTCCGTACACCTCTTCATTGTCGACTGCCCAAACAAATGCGGCAACCACATCGTCGATGTGTATCCACGGCAGCCACTGCCTGCCAGACCCGAGAACACCGCCAACGAAGAGCCTCATCGGCAGGAGCATCTTTGGCAGCGCACCTTGCGCGGCATCGAGTACTACTCCGATTCTCATGCAGGCCACGCGCACATGCCTGCTGGCCTTCATCGCCTCGTGTTCCCATGCCGAGGTAACCGTTGCCAGAAACGTTGCACCGGCACCCATAGCCTCGCTTGATGGCAACATCGTATTGCCGTAGTATCCAACAGCCGAGGCATTGATAAGGCAGGGGGCTTTCGGACTCGCCAGTACAGCATCTACAACCTGTTGTGTGGATTCTGTGCGGCTAACAAGTATCTCGTTCCGAACACGTGCAGACCATTTGGGTCCACCCACGCTCGAGCCCGCAAGATTGATCACTGCATCTGCTTCAGCAACATGCCTGCGCAGGCTTGCCCAGCCGTCGACAGTGCATCCTGGCACGCTATGCGAGCCCCTTGATATGATCACGACCTGATCTCCGCGAGAGACCAGTTGTTGGGCAATAGCTTTTCCAAGAAAGCCGGTGCCGCCGGTAATGACAATGCGTTTCATGGGGGCTGTAACGAAAAAGCCCGTCCGATAGTTCGAACGGGCTTTGCTGTGCTAGTTTTTACGCCGAATCACTCTTGGGCGATGATCCACACCTTAAGCGGGGCTGCAAGGTCTGCGTGCAGCTTTACCTTTACTTCGAAGATGCCTAACGTCTTGATAGGCTCATCAATGATGATGTTGCGCTTATCAACGTTGTAGCCGCGAAGTTCAAGTTCCTGTGCGATCATTGGTGCAGTTACTGAACCAAACAGGCGCCCTTCCTCACCAACCTGCATCGAAACCGTGATCTGCAGGTCTGCAAGCTGCGCAGCAACAACTTCGGCCTGCTGGCGCGCCTTAGCCTTGCGGACTTCATACTGCTTCTTCTCTGTTTCGAGGGCGCGGATCGCACCGTCGGTTGCAAGGTAAGCGAGTTGATTCGGAATAAGGAAGTTACGTGCATACCCCGGCTTGACAACGACGATCTCGCCGATGTTGCCAAGGTTCTCAACGTCTTGTCGAAGGATGATTTTCATAGCTGGTACTTTCGTTTGACGTAGTGGGGATTAAAATGCTTCGCCGGATTTGGCAGCTTCGGCCATAGCTGCAGCACGTGCTGCTTGAGCTTCAGCGCGCGTCTTGCGGAACTCACGAAGCTTTGGATCCAACTGCAGAGAAAGCTGACGCATTACCTGCTCTTCGAGGAAGTAATACTTTTCGAGCATCGGCAGTGTTTCTGATGGTGCTTCGAAGACCATATAGACATAGTAGCCGTTGTACTTCTTGTTGATTGGGTATGCCAGACGACGGCGGCCCATCTTGTTCAGCTCGACCATCTTGGCGCCGTTTTCCTCAAGGAATGAGGTGGTGCGGGCAATGATCGCCTCGATGTCTCCATCCTCGAGGATGGCATTGAGGATGTATGTTGATTCATACAGACGTTGTACGCCCATACTGTGCTCCTTTGGTTGCTTTCGCATCCACCAATATCTACGTAATGGCGGCAGGGGTTAGAAAATAGCCTGCAAAACTATGGTTCGGGAATCACATACGCAACTGCATGTTATCAGAAAATTGACTACGGCCTTCTGCACGTGGGGGTTCTAGGGTGGATTTTTCGCGTATCTTCGTGGTCCCTGCCACACTCTGTGTGGTGGCACGAGTATTTCCCACAGTATTGTTTTGTTCAGAACTATGTCCGAACAGCCTATCGAGGACGTCAACAACGTCCCATCCGAACCTGCAGCAGACGCCACAGCGCCGAGTGCTGAGCACGTAACACCACCAGCTACTGAGCAGGCAGAAGCCCCTGTACTTGATGCAGCCGCCGAGCCGGCAGCCATTGCAGAAAGCTCTCCTGCAGCAGATGCGCCTATTTCCGAGGCAACACAAGAATCTGCCACAGCAGACGACTCTACGCCAGCTGCTGATGCCGCTCCTGTCCAAACAGAGGAGGAGAAGGCAGAGCAGGCAGCAAAGCGTGAAGAAGAACGCAAACGCAAAGAAGAAGAGCGTAAGCGTCGCGACGAAGCTTATGCCAAGCTGGAGTCGATTCATGCCGAGAAGGCTACGTTTGACGTGATGATCGCCGAGCGTGTCAAGGGCGGCCTGCGTGGTGAGTTTGAGGGCCTGCGCATATTTCTTCCTGCCTCACAGGTAGGATTGCGGAAGAACGCGCCGGAAGAAGACCTCAACGAGCTTGTCGGCAAGTCCATATCCGTTAAGGTACACGAACTGCAATCAGACGACACAGGCTATAAATCGGCAGTAGTGACGCGCAGAGACATCCTCCTGGATGAATACTGGGGTAAGCTCGAAACCGGCACAGTCCACGAGGGCGTCGTTTCGTCAATTACAGCTTTCGGCGCATTTGTAAACATCGGTGGAATCGAGGGGCTGGTTCACGTATCACGCCTGTCAAAGTCTCGCATTGACAATCCTGCAAGCGTTGTGAAAAAAGGCGATAAGATCAAGGTAACCGTTACCGAGGTAGACCGGGAGAAGCGCAAGCTTGCACTTTCGCACAAAGAGCACGAGGCAGACCCTTGGGTTGGCGTAGCAGAGGCATTCCCTGCTGGCAAACGCGTTACAGGAATCGTTCGACGCATCACTGAGTTTGGTGCCTACGTGCAGGTTGCTCCAAAGATCGAAGGACTGCTTCGCATCAGCGAACTCAGCTGGACACGGCGCGTAAAACACCCGTCCGAGGTTGTATCTGTTGGACAAGAGCTTGAGCTCGAAGTGCTGTCTACGAACGTCGAAAAGCACCAAATGGCCCTCGGCTATAAGCAGACCCTAGAGAATCCATGGCTTTCGCTTGCTGAAGCCCTGCCGGTTGGCTCCGAAACAACTGGGGTCGTTCAGCAGTCAAGCACGCAAGGGGCTGTTGTTCGCGTCAACGACACGTTCGACGGTTTCATGCCACGCTCAAAGATGCTCAACGCCGCAGGACGCGGAACAAAAGTGCAGATCAACGTTGGCGATGCGATCACATGTGTTGTTGTAGATCTAAACGGTGAGAACGCTTCGCTCATTTTGGCAATGAAGGGCGAAGACGGTTCTATCGGAGGACAGCAGGAAGATCATCACTCTCATCGCGAAGGCGGTCGGGAGCGCGAGGGTGGACGAGAGCGTGGCGATTCCCATCGCTCGCATCAGCAAATTCCACAAGATGCAGGCGTTACCCTTGGCGATCTTCTCAAAGATGCTCAAAAGTCAATGCTCCAAAAGTGAAACTCGTTCTCACGTTGATGTTTCTTGTTGCTGCAGGTAGTCTGCACGCACAAACAAATTCCAGCGTTATCATGCAACCGCGTGTGATGTCGCCGAGCGAGTTCATTTCTGTCGATTCCAACGACGTCGAAGGGCGTACCGGCATACCTGGCCAGGTTCGCGCTCCATCAACGCAGGAACAAGACAGCGCCTACCGCCAAGCACTAACGTTGCAGATGAGCGCCACAACACGCTTTGCTGTTGCACTGCGAGAGGCTTCGGCCCTTCTGCGAATGCTCAGCGCAAGCAAGCGTGCGACTACCATCTGGGATCAGATCAACGAGACGATGAATATCCCGGCCTCTGTGCTCGCACCAAGGCCTCAGGAGATCGCACAGTATCAGCTCACGATTGCAAATGCAATGTATGTGCCCGGAGTTCTTCTCTATCCGATGGGCACCGGCAACATGCAGGTGAGCTTTTCGGACATTGCCAAGGTCTTTGGTCTCGGCGAAGATGTAAGCCCCGAGATCCGTTACGTTGTCGATGAACAGGAGTTTGTCGAGATAGTTATCTACTCAGCACAGGCCATGATTGTTTCGACACTCTATAGCGGCATCCAACAACCTGGCGTTTACACCGTCACATGGACTGGAGCTGCACAAGACGGCAGACCAGCGGCCGACGGCGAATACATCGCCGAGGTGCGGCTAGGCACGCAGCGCATCATGCGCAAACGAATTACCTGGAAGTCTCGATGATCAAGATCCTGTTCGCCCTTGCACTCGCTGTTATGTGCACATGGGAACAGGCAAGTGCGGAGGTCGAGCCGCGCACGATTCTCATACATTTCGACCCGGCATCCGAAGTGGCCCAGAGCTGGCTGCGCTCCGGCAGAACCGGACAGATTACGATTCTGAAGCAACTGCTCGGTGAGCATACGACAGAAGCCTATATAAGCGACGCAACGCTTATCTGCGTGGATCGCGCTCTGGCAACTCGCACTGCACTCTACAAGAGTAGACCGCACGAGCCCCTTTACAACATCGCCGTGGTTCGGTACGCATCGGACATTGAACCAGACATCGCTGCGGCAAAACTTCGCAACACATCAGGGATTAGCTATTGCGAGCCCCTTCCAAGAATGCATATCGTGGGTGAGACGAACGATCCGCTGCTTGCCCAGCAGTATTACATTCCGTTGATTAAGGCTCAACTTGCATGGGACAGCCTTAGCACCGGAACGACAATTGTTGTTGGAATTGCAGACACTGGGATTGATACATCGCATATCGACCTGCGTGAGAACATATGGCGCAATCCTGGTGAGACAGGCACTGATGAAATGGGAGCAGATCGCAGGCTCAACAAACTCGACGACGACAAGAATGGCTTCGTCGACGATTGGTACGGATGGGATTTTGTTGGATCTACAGGACAAAACGAAGACAACGCACCGCTGCCAGGCAATCCGCACGGCACGCATGTGGGTGGCACTGTGGCGGCTGTGCATAACAATGCCGAGGGCATCGCCGGTGTTGGCAAACACATTATACTCATGCCCCTGAAGATTGGAGGAGACGATCAATTCTCGACCTCTATTTCTCGTTCTGCTGATGCCATACTCTATGCTGCAAGCATGGGCGCATCGATCATTAACTGCTCGTTTGGAAGTCCATCAAGCTCGTTTGCAGACATCAAGGTGATTCAACAGGCAGCGCAGCTTGGAGCACTCGTTGTTGGCGCTGCTGGCAACGATGGACAAGAGCTCGCATACTATCCGGGTGCATACGATGAGGTTCTCTCTGTTGCCGCAACCGACTTTAGCGACCGCATAGCTACGTTTTCGAATGTACACCGAACGGTAGATGTGTGTGCACCGGGTGTAAGCATCCTTGCTACTGTACCAAACGACCGCTATGAAACATACGACGGAACATCAATGGCAGCGCCCATTGCAAGTGCTGTCGCGGCCATGGTACGTCTTGTGCATCCCGAGTATACGCCGGCCCAGACTCATGCCACCATGCGAGCCTCGTGCGCAGATATCGATAGTCTCAACCCAAGTTTTATCGGCCTGATTGGCAATGGCCGCATTGATGCATCAATTGCGCTGTCCGCTGCTATGCGCAAGTGGGCAACTGTCAGCGCCTACACGGTAACTGACAACGACAAAGACTCTGTGTTCGATGCAGGCGACACACTCTCGATTGAGATCACGCTTACCAATACGCTGCGATCACTTGATTCATGCTATGTGCGCTTTACGAACGGTAGCACATCTATTGACGCCTCTCTCCTTGATACTGCGATCGCCTTTGGGCCTGTAGCAGAGGACTCTCGGGTGCGGGCGCCAAGGCCATTGCGTATAGTGCTTCCAGAGAAGCTCCCCGATAATGGACAGCTTCGGATCCTTGCCCACATCTTCGATAGGAACACTCGTATTACAACGTCGGCAATCCAGACTGTTGTAAATCCCACCTATAGGACCATTCACGCCAACGACATTGAAGTTACTGTCAACTCATCCGGCAACATCGGCTTCAACGACTACTCCTCCAACACACAAGGTGTTGGGTTTCTCTACAAGAACATACGTAACATTCTTTACGAAGGGGCTTTGCTGATAGGCACCGGACCAGACCGTCTGCCCAATGTAGCGCGGGGTGTTGAGACATCCATCAAGGACAATTCGTTTCGTATTGCTGAAAGCGCCGTTGTGCGCTCCGACAGCATCTCTTCAGGTTTGCGAGTACGTTCACATTTTACTGATGAGGACGACCTGCAGCCTCTTGGCGTGGAAGTTGCAAGCAACGTGATAGCGCTACGTGCCGACTCTACACGCAACACCCTATTGATCGTGCTTCGTGTAAGCAATACCACCGATTCTCTCTTTACAAATCTTCATGTTGCCGAATTCTTTGACTTTGACATCGGTGATGCCGGCGAGGCAGATCTTTGTGAATGGGATCCCGCAGACCAGATTCTACACCTATCGAATACTAAATCTCAAGACCTTCCTCGTGTTGGTCTATCGATGATTTCGCCACTTACCATTAATGCTTTCTCACTTGACAACGAAGGTTCAAGCGATTGTCCAAGCATCTATGATGACTTTGTACGTGCTGAGAAATGGTTCGTAATGACGGGCGGGATACGCAGATCTAAGTCGCGGGTAACTGATGTCTCCGGCGTCATTGGAGCAGGCCCGATAAGGCTTGCGCCAGACAGCACTGTCGAAGTATGTTTTGCCGTTGCAGCGGGTTTTTCAACATCAGAAGTGCAGCGTGGAATGCGTGCTGTAAGGGCAGAGGCAAAGAACCTAGGTTTCAATGTTGGCGAAAGCTACATACCTGCCATTGTTGATGAAATCATTTCTGTTTCAGGGGGCACTGTTCAGTCTCCGGGCGCACGCGAGCTTACATTCAGGCTCTCGAGTCCTGCCAGCGTAAGGATTGACCTTGTCGATGTTCGCGGTGCCTTTGTATCCAGTTTGTACGCAGACCCTTACATCGATGCCGGCGAGTACGACGTCCCGATCAACATTCCTTCCGTTGCATCTGGTCTGTACTTCATTCGTTTAGGCACGAACCGAGGTCAAACTGCCCTACCGGTGTTTATATCGGCTGCAGATTGAAGGACCTGTCCGCGCAGCTTAGCTGGTTCGCTTCACAAGCACGGCCACAGCTTCAACATGGTATGTCTGCGGGAACATGTCAACGGGCGTAACAACTTCTACATCGTACATCTCGTGCAGCAAGGCGCAGTCACGAGCAAGCGTAGCTGGATTGCAACTCACATACATGATGCGCGGAGCAGCAACAGCCAGGATATGTCGCACAACTTGTTCATGCATGCCGTTTCTCGGCGGGTCTACCATGATCACATCTGGCGATGCAAACTCTGCCAGACGTGCCAATGCCGAAGGATGATGCAGGTCTACGACATGAAACTCAACGTTATCAATTGCATTACGTTCGGCATTCGCCTTTGCATCAGCGATCGAACTTTCGACAAGCTCCGCGCCGATAACGTGTTTTGCTCTCTTGGCAGCTGGAAGTGTTAACGTCCCTGTGCCGCAGTAAAGGTCCCACACAACACTGTCCTGTGTGATGCCTGCCCCTTGCATCGCTTTGTCTACCAGCTGCGGCAGCTGTATCGTGTTGGTTTGAAAGAACGAAAAGGGGCTGATACGATAGTGAATCCCGTCGGAGACCTCTTCGATGTATCCCGGACCTATAGTTGTAGTGATCGTGCCTTGTGCTACTGGAGACCAGGTGTCGTTGATCGCATGTATAACGGTTGACTTCTCAGGAAGTGATTCAGCGATTGAAAGCCACTTCTGCACAAACTGCTCTTCACTCTCGGATGATGGAGTCGTTGTTATCAACACCGTCATTACTTGTCCGCTTGCAGCACTTGTTCGGATCACGAGATGCCGCAAGAACCCTTGATGATCGCGCTGATGATAGGCGGGCACCGGATGATCAGTTCTGCATGTATGCGTATGCTGAAGAACCTGGCCAGCTGCATCAGACTGCAGCATGCACACGGCGATGTTTCTCACCTTGTCGAATCTTCCCGGCACATGAAGCCCAAGCGCATAGTCCCGCACAAACGTCTGACCGCTGTCGATTTCCTCACGCGTAAGCCACGCAGAACCTCCAAATGAGAACTCCATCTTATTGCGATAACCGAATGGGGCTGGCGAAGTCATCGTTTCGGAAATCTCTCCAACCGGAATGCGTGCAAGTCGCTCGAATGAATCAACCACATGCTGACGTTTCCAGCTAAGCTGGTGTTCGTATGACAGATGCTGCCATGTACATCCACCGCATATGCCAAAGTGCTCACATGGTGGCGTGATTCGCTGTTCAGAGCCTTCGATGACTTCAATCGTCTCGGCTATGATGTGTTTCTTCTTTTTGCCGATGATCCGTGCGCGAACGCGTTCGCCAGGGAGTGCCCCCTTCACGAAGTGCACATGGCCATCGATACGACCTACTGATATTCCTTCGAAACCGAGAGCGTCAATGACTATCTCAATTTCTTGACCAACTATGGACTTGCGCATGCATTGACGTGGTATGTTTGAACGGCAAAGTTAACCTTGCTTTGGACTTCACCCTTGAAATTCGTCAGCATATCACACTTCCAACTCCTGTCGCTCGTTGCCTGCGCATTGATACTGTCGGCAGGATTTGCCCGAGCTCCGCAGGAGACGCCGACACCGATGATCTCGGCGGTATCGATAACACACAAGGCTGCCTCATCGTCGATATCCTTCCAGAGCCAGAGTCAGTTGCGGACGCCGAAAGTAGCAGAACGTACCGCACGCGGATGGGTGCTGCGTTTCGACCGCACAACGATGAGTGAACAGGCGATTGATGTTGCGATGATGAGCCCGAAGCTGGCCTGGAAGTATGAACAGCGTGGCGCTGATTGTTTCGTCACCCTAGCCTCGACGCTGGACTCGCTTACGACCAGACGCGTGAGCCCAACAGAGATAGAGATTACCCTATCAAAGAGGATCCTTCAACGGCAGAACGCACCCGCTGCCACCACAACTCCTTTAGCAGCCACAAAGTCTGCCAAGGGACCTTGGACACTCGATGTGATTGTGATCGACCCTGGACATGGCGGCCGGGATGCAGGTGCAGAAGGTGTTAACGGTGCATATGAGAAGAATGTTGTCCTGGCAATTGGTCGAAAACTACGCGACATTTTGTCCAGGTCTATGCCGGCAACAAAGGTGGTTATGACGCGAGAAACGGATGTCTTTATCGAGCTGTTTCGTCGAACAGAAATTGCCAACGAGGCACGCGGCAAGCTGTTTGTGAGCATTCACTGCAATAGCATGCCAACGAAGCCACATCCTGCGCATGGCTGTGAGACGTACATATTGCGTCCGGGCCGCAACGATGATGCGGCGCGTGTAGCTCGACGAGAAAATGCCTCCGTAAACTTTGAGACAACAAAGAAGCGATATGAAGGCATGACGGAAGATCAGATCATTGTTGCAACGATGGCGCAGCGCAGCTTTGTCAAACTCAGCGAGTCGTTTGCTGTGAAGATCCAGCGCGAGGCAACAGGAACTGGCGCGCTCGAAGACCGTGGAGTAAGTCAGGCAGGATTCTTTGTACTTGTAGGCGCGTCCATGCCAAATGTTCTGGTTGAGACAGGTTTTCTTTCCAACACCAGGGATGCCGAGTATCTTGCATCCCCAAAGGGCCAAACTGCAATTGCTCAGGGTCTAGCCCGTGCCATTCAAGAGTATGCCGGGGAATATGAGCAATCACTGCAACACTGACATACGACATCATTCGTCAAAGCGCAATCTCACGTGACACAAGCATCATCATATTCGGTTCGGGATCTGGCATCAAAGATGTTGCCCTTCGTGCGTCCCGCATGGAAGCTCGTGATATTCTCGACAATTGCCAATCTGCTGTTCTCAGTCTCAAATGCGTTGATACTGGCTGTTGTCGAACCGATATTTCGCACGTTGTTCGGCAGCAGTCCTTCCACAGCGTCAGCTAAGCCCCTTCCCGCTGTCAACGGACTCAAAGCTGCATTTGACGAGTTCATTTCAATGATCCTTGAAGGTGCTGATCAAAGCAGTGCATTACGCAACATCTCCATTGTGCTCTTTGCGCTCTTTGTCGTGCGGGGTATCACCAAGTACGTGGGCTCGGTCTTAACAACGCGACTCGAAGAAGGCATCATGAAGAGAATCCGAGATGCTCTCTTCCTTCACCTGACTAAACAATCGCTGGATTTCTTTAGCAAACGCAAAGCTGGGGAGATCATATCACTTCTTACAAATGACATTGGCATCCTTAACCATGCGACGGTGAACTCGATTACCATTTTATGGCGCGAGTCTTCAACGGTGGTGATCTATGTTAGCCTGCTGTTTGTGATCAGCGCTAAACTCACCATTATCTCGGTCTCAGTAGCCGGGCTTGGCCTATTCCTTATGCGTGCCGCCACCAGACTGCTTCGCAGCTACGGGGCTCGCATGCAGGCTGCGCAAGCTGATTACACAGCAACACTTCAGGAAGCAGTGCAGGGTGTGCGCGTTGTCAAGGCAATGAACGTTGAGTCATTCATTGCTAAACGATTCATCGATCAGACATCTGCATACTTCAACCGCGCCGTGCGCAACACACGCGTTATGGGCCTGATACCGGTGGTAAACGACACATTCGGCATTCTTGCTCTTATCACGGTGTTCTATATCGGCAGTCAGGATAGCGCGGCTGGGATCATTACCCCATCGAGCTTGATGACATTCCTCTTTCTGCTTTTCGGGTTGATGCAGCCAATCAGCGTGATTGCGAACACGGTGGCTGGGATGCAGCGCGGTATCGCGGCTGGCGCCAACGTTGCCTCAGCGCTTGATACGGAGCCCACGATACGCTCGGGTGCAAAGCAGGTTGATCCAACGAGCAACGTCCTTTCTGTGCGCAACGTATCGTTTGCCTACGGAGACAGCAACGTCCTCCACAATGTGAGCTTTGATGTTCAGCAGGGTGAGAAGATCGCCTTCGTTGGCGCATCAGGCAGCGGGAAGTCAACGATGCTGGACCTGCTGCTGCGTTTCTACGATCCGCAAGCAGGCCAGGTTCAAGTTTTCGGCCAGGATATCCGCGAGGTAGACCTCAACTATTATCGCAGATTGTTCGGCGTTGTCTCACAAGAGGCGCTATTGTTTCATGATACGATAGCAAACAACATCAGTCTTGGCGAAGACGCTCAAGACATGCAGCAGATTCTCAACGTTGCCAAGATCGCCCATGCAGACGAGTTTGTACGTCACCTTCCAGACGGGTACGACACGGTAATCGGCGATAGAGGAATGCGTCTTTCTGGCGGACAACGCCAGCGCCTGGCCATTGCACGAGCGCTGTTTCGCGAGCCTTCAATCCTCATGTTCGACGAGGCCACGTCGGCTCTCGACACAGAATCCGAGCGCTTAGTGCAGACAGCAATAGACGAAGCACTTGTGGGACGCACAGCCATCATCGTTGCGCATCGATTGTCCACCATCATCAATGCTGATCGCATTATCGTCTTCGATCAGGGCAGAGTGGTCGAACAAGGCACTCACGCGGAGCTGCTTGCACGCGCTGGCGTTTACGCGCGCTTGTACGAAATCCAGTACGCCGGGGCAACTCAGCAAGGTTAGCGAATGGCGAAGAGCGTGTAGTCCTTTGTACTTACAACCTCTGCGTAGTTCTGTTCCAGCGCCTGACGCATTGCATTAAGATGCATTCTATCACGCCCTGGGTGGTAGTAAACGATCCTCTCAACGCCTTCAATCAGATGAAGTGCTGAGCCATCGATACTACCTGTTGGCATCGGCAGGCTCTGATGCGTGCGTCCAAGCATTTGGCCCGTCATCCATCCGTTCGTGTACCAATCAAGTTGGGCATTCATGCCGTCTGTTGTATGGTGCTTGTGATAGACATAGGTAAATGAGCCGTCGATGGTCGGTCGATCGTTGAGCTCGTAGGCAACCGTGCGCGCCCCTTGCACGAGATAAGGGCTACCCATCAGTACGGTAAGGAATCCTACGACAGCCGTTACAGCAATTGCCCCATAATACACCGGCTTGTAAAGACCTGCAGCAAGTTGAAGGGGGCGCGAAAAACGTCCATGCCTAAACCAGTTGGTAAGAACGACAATAGCAAATGCGATCATTGCAGCCACACCCACAAGCCTTCCAAGGCTTGTGGCACGAACAGTATACGTTGCCAGTGCGCCTAGCGTCGTAGCAGACACTGCAGTAAGCGCACCAAGAAGAAGCTTCGGCGTGTCGAGTCGTCTGAAACGCTCCAGTGCATAAACACTAAGCACCGAAGCTGCAGGAACAGCAAACACCAGTGAATGGTAGCTGCGCTGTTGCTGGACTAAGACTGTTACAATCGACACAACGAACCACAACGCAAGCAGTCGCTGCGAAGATTCATGCTCTGTCGGCAACAGCTCGCGCCGGATCACAACACTAATGCACCATACCAATGCCAGCACCAATACCGGACTGCTACCGACGAGCAGCAGCAATGCGTCCAACGGACCCGTTGACAGGTACGTGAGTTCAGAAACAGGCACGTCGATAGACGAAGCAAGAAGTACTTGATCGCCATATGTAGAGAACATCATCAGCAACCACGGCAAAGACGCAGCTAGGCCAAAGACTGCCGTTACAACCACCATCAGTCTTCGGGTGATTAACGAATACCCAAGTGCAAGAACGAACAGCAGAATGCTTGCGCTTACAGATGTGAGGCCTGCGGCAGCGCAGACCAACACATAGGCACCGGCAGCAAGGAACCTGCGTCCGTTTGTGGCATGGTCTCCCAGCATCATAAGCATAAGAACACCCGCCAGAATCAATGGGATTGCAGCGATCTCAATACTGGCTTGCCTTCCGTACAGAAGCCACGGCATAGAAATGCCCGATACAACCATCGCCTGTTGAGCCCCCTGATGACTAAGGAACCGCGAACCCAGCAGGTAGATAAGCCACATGCTCAGCGCAATGCAGACGATTGAATACCAACGAAGAGCTCCCTGGCTTGGGCCAGATGCGCGCATCGCGGCCGCTATCATCGTAGGAACTGCAGGTGGTATCAGTCCAGTTGTCAATCCGCCAGATGAAACTGGTGCCAGATCGAACAACGGTCCATGATCGCGCACAGCCGACCCTGCTTGCGCTATGAACCCTTCAGGTGAAGGCTGCACCTCGACAGCAGACATGCGAATCATGTATGCGCCTGTGATAAGCAGAATAGCTGCGATCACCGTATGCTGACGTGTTGTCATGTGGCCTGAAAGATCGACTTCGGCGCAATACTCAGGACCAGAATCGCTACTGCTACCCATCCAATGATAACGCGTCCACGAGACAGTGGTGTCTCATCATTAATGATCGGATGCTCGATCTTGATGAACAGACGAACCATGATCAACCAAAATGTCCATACCTCACCGAGCGAAAACAGCCACGGTGCCTGTGATATCATGTTGCTCAATGTTGGGTCGATACTGTTGCGAAGCCAGAGTACCCATGGTGAGTAGGCAGCCGGGTTAAAATCTACAGTGAACAGATCGTGAATCATACCCAGCAGCCAAAGCAATGCCAACGCGAACATTGTCCACCAGAGGATGCGCCCCACAGTATGCTGTTTCTTGCCAATCAGTGCATAGAGAACATGTCCCCCGTCGAGCTGTCCGAACGGCAGCAGATTTAGGGCCGTCACGAACATGCCGAACCAGCCTACGCAGAGAAACGGATAGTGGTAGATCTCGTTCATGGGCGGCACAAACGCATGTCCTTCGAATGCCCAGCGAAAGATCGAAAACAACAGTGTATCACCGAAGGTCAATCCTGTGTTGCTGAAGCCGTTTACAAGTATCTCGGGATGAATCGCATAGAGATACTCAGCACCCGGCAGCGTAACAAAGCCGACCACGAGGATGATCAGACATACAATAAAGCCAGCAATGGGGCCGGCAACACCCACGTCGAAGAGCTGCTCCTTGGACATCATAGGCGTGCGCGTCCGTATGACTGCACCAAATGTACCGAACGGCATGATCGTTGGCGGAACTGGGATCACGTATGGCAGAGATGACGGAAGCTTATGACGGTAGGCCGCGATGTAGTGGCCGTATTCGTGAGCTAGTAAAAAGGTCATCGTCAGCACAGCATACGACAGCCCGGCGCCCCAGTTCGAAACTTCAAGAGGATTAACGCCTACCCATTGTGCGCCAGCCATGGCACATGTAGTAAATGTGGCCAGCACAAGCAATACGTGAACCAGAATCTCCCGCACAGTAGGCGGTGTCCAACGAGCGATGAGAGAACTCGGAGCAGACGGATCGAACCGTTGATAGCCCACGTTTATTCTCCTTCTTGCTGATTGCGCTCAGGGCGCATCTGGGGGAAGAACAGCACATCGCGAATGGAGTCGTTGTTTGTTAGCAACATTACAAGACGATCAATGCCAACACCCAATCCTGCCGTAGGAGGCAATCCTACCTCTATCGCGTGCAGAAAGTCTTCGTCCACCACCATTGCCTCATCATCACCTGCAGCACGAATAGTGGCTTGCTCTTCAAGACGAGCGCGCTGATCAAGTGGGTCATTCAGTTCGCTGAATGCATTGGCAACTTCCTTGCCCATAATGAACAATTCGAACCGTTCTACGAGTCCTTCTTCGGTTGGATGTGCCTTGGCAAGGGGCGACATCTCAACAGGATAATCCATGACGAACGTTGGCTGAATAAGATGCGGCTGCACTTTGACGCTAAAGATCTCATCAAGGATTTTCATCGCACTGGCGGCAGGATCTACATCAACGTGGATCGACTTTGCAGATGCGAGCAATTGTTCACGAGACTGACCACGCAGGTTAAGTCCTGCGTGCTCTTGGAATAGATCGAACATCTTCTTCTTCGCAAACGGCTTTGCGAATGAGATATCGGTACCCTGAAAGTTGATCGTCTCTGTACCACAAGCAGTTGTTGCAATCGTGTGAAAAAGATCTTCAACCATCTCCATCATCCAGACATAGTCCTTGTAGGCCACATAAATCTCGAGCGCCGTAAACTCAGGGTTATGCGTCTTATCCATACCCTCGTTACGGAAGTTCTTTGAGATCTCATACACGCCTTCAAAGCCCCCTACGATAAGGCGCTTCAGATACAACTCATCGGCGATACGCAGATACAATGCAACATCAAGTGCATTGTGATGGGTAACAAAGGGGCGAGCAGTTGCACCGCCATAGATAGGCTGCAATATTGGCGTTTCGACTTCGATCCAACCGCGCTCGTCAAAGAAGTTGCGCATCGTGCGGATGATCTGCGATCTTTTGATGAACGTTTCCTTGATGTCCGGATTTGCGATCAAGTCGAGGTAACGCTTACGATAGCGCTGCTCTTTGTCTGCAATGGCGTCGTATCGTGTTACGGTGCCGTCTTCGTTGACTTCTTCCTTGCCAACAGGGATAACTGTGACGCTCTTTGTGAGCATTGTGAACTCACGAGCATGGACACTGATCTCTCCCATGCGTGTTCTGAACACATAGCCTTCTATGCCAACGATGTCGCCGATGTCGAAGAGCCGAAGCACATCATAAGCATCGCCCAGGTCGTCTTTTTTGAGGTAGATCTGTATGCGTCCCGTGACGTCCTGGATGTGACAAAACGATGCCTTACCCATTTTGCGAATCGCCATGATTCGTCCAGCTACCCGCACCGAGCTCATTGCATCTGGTTGCTCATCGCTAAACGTCGAAAGTATCTCGGCGGCATGATGGGTACGATCATACGAAACGGGGTACGGATTGATCCCTAACGAACGAAGTTCATGGAGCTTCTCGATCTTGATGAGCTCCTGCTCGTTGCGTTGCACAGTTGACATTGAAAACTTCCCGGATGTAGAGTTGTTATGATTGTTGCAAAGATAGCCGTTGAGCGCGGGCTTGATATAGCACAATGCCAGCAGCCACCGAAGCATTCAGCGACGAAACATTGCCGCACATTGGGATCTCAACCAGCACGTCGCACTGAGCCTGAACGCTTGGGTGCAGACCTTCGCCCTCATTGCCGATCACAATGATGGTAGGGCCGCCGTATACAGCGTGCGTGTACGATGCAGTTGCCGGAACTGCCGTACCGACAATGTTCCACCCCTTTTGCTTGCAGTACTTCAATGCCTCCGAGACACGTGGGATCTTACAGATCGGCAGTGTCTCAAGCGCACCAGCCGATGCCTTAATGGCCACCGGCGTAATCGGAGCACTGTACTTTGCTGGCATGATGCAACCATAGACACCTGCCCCATCAGCACTGCGGGCAATTGCGCCCAGGTTATGCGGATCGGTTATACCGTCGAGCACAAGCAGAAGAGGATCGCTGCACGAGGCGATGGCGCCATCGAGCATTTCATCGAGCGAGACAGGGGGCTTTGAGGCACGCAGTGCGATCACGCCTTGACTGTCGTTCTGTGCCAAACCAAGCGAGCGTTCTAGGTCGCTGAACTTGCGACGGTCCATCGTAGAGCAGACAATCCCACGCTGCTGAGCTTCTGAGCGAATTGCGACGATTGGTCCGCCCTCTGCACCATACGCAATGAGAATCTTTTCGATCGTAGAACCAGATTCTATGGCTTCATAGACTGCTCTGCGGCCTGCAACGTATTGTGAAATGTCGTGTGATGAAGAACTCATTGATACTTTGCCAGTACATCAGAAAAATGACGGCCAAATTCGGCCACATCGGTGAACGAGTTATACAACGGGGCCGGAGATACACGGACTACATCTGGTGACCGCCAGTCTACTATGCAGCCCAAGGCCATCAGATCATTGTAGATCTCCTTGCCGAGCTTTGTAAAGCGGATGCTCAATTGTGCACCGCGCTGGTTCTTGTCAGCCGGAGTGATGATGCTTATCCAATCATGCTGGCCTATAACATCAAGCACAACCTGCTCAAGAAAACCCGTCAGCTCGTTGCGTTTATGAAAGATGTTCTCCATGCCGGCTTCCATAAAAATCTCGAGCGAGGCGCGCATTGCGGCCAGCGGAAGGACCTGTGCGTTGGAGAGCTGCCATCCTGCGGTGCCGTAAGTTGGACGGAATTTCTGGGCAAGATCGAAACGCGTAGACTCCTCATTACCCCACCAACCTGCGAGCCTGTTCAGCGTTGGAGTATCTGCATACTTTTCATGCACAAACACGCCCCCTACCGAGCCCGGCCCAGAATTGAGGTATTTGTATGAGCACCACACAGCAAAGTCTACATCCCAATCGTGCAGATTGAGTTCGATATTGCCAACGGCGTGGGCGAGATCGAAGCCTGCCTTTGCACCTACCTCATGTGCAACTCGCGTAATAGTCTCGATATCAGCTCGGGATCCGTTGTAGAAATGAACACCGCTAACAACAACAAGAGCCAGTGAAGGACCAAGTTCACGTATTGCAGAAATGATGTCCTCCGGCGAGGCGAACTCTCCGCTCGAAGGACCTACCTCAACCATCGCATCGTCTGGATGAAACCCGCGAAAGCGCAAGTGTGTTTCGACAGCGTAGCGATCTGACGGGAACTCCTTTGCTACAATCAATACCTTGTATCTATCCGGCGTGGGCATGTAAAACGATGCCATCATAAGATGCAGGTTTACCGTAAGCGTGTTCATTGGCACAACCTCATCAGACTTGGCACCAACGATTGCCGCAAGAGGCTCGGCAAACCATTGATGGTAGGAGTACCATGGCCTGCGGGATAGGAAATGACCTTCGACGCCAAAATCGCGCCAATCATCCAGCTCCTCTTTTATGTACGTCTCAACCGACTTCGGCTGCAGTCCGAGGGAATTGCCGCAGAAGTATAGCGCCTGTCCATCTCCATGCTTTGGGAAGTAGAATTTATCGCGAAACGCTGCCAAGACATCCTGCGCATCGAGCTCAAGTGCCCTTGACTTCCAAGCCTGAGCCTGTTGTTCTGTAACGTTGTTCATCGTTATGCGTCGTTGTAGTTGGTCATGAGTTACTAATTTGCACTTTCTTTCTCGCACATGGAGTTGAGCATGGGGCTCGCAGTCCTGACACGAAACATCATCTTGTTTGCTACGATTGCCCTCGTTGGATGCGATGCTATTCATTTCATGGACAGAAAACGCACGATGGCTATGTCGTGCAAGCGTCCACCTGCCCAATACCTAACGACAGCCTCTACGATCTTCGATCAGCATGGTTATACCGTTGTTGAGCGTAACGATGCAGAAGGCGTGATAGTTGCGCAAGATTCCATTGAAGCACTTGAGTACCGTTATACTGCCCTTGTGCGGACCTGGCGCATACATCACACAGGGGACTCCCTGTTTGTTGACGTCTACTCCGTCTCAACGCGTCTTGATGGAAGTGATGTAACTCAAACGTGGGATAAGAAGTGGGCTGGAGAATCCGTCAAAGCATGGATGCGCCCTATTCTTTCGTCGCTTGAGTCATCCTGCGGAGGAGCCACTCCACTCGGTAGACCGTAACTGCTAGAACTGGACCGAGCCGTCGGGCACTTCGATCTCCATCATCAACATCGCAGACGCAACTGTTTTGCCCTGTGCATCAAGCTTAAGGGATACGGTGCCACCGCCACCTAAGATGTTATTCAGCACAAAGTTGATGGCCCAGAGATTCGGCAGCTCATAGCGCTCTATCTCACCCAAACAAAGGCCAGCAAAGTACTCCTGAACACGTTCTTTTGTCAGATGCTGCTGCAGGATAGGATACCACTCTTCTTTGTATGCGATAACACCACAATTGGCTGCATCACCCTTATCTCCGCTGCGGGCATGGGCTATTTGTGAAAGTTTGAGTTTCATGGTTGCAAAATACGAAGTCCCTGCCTCGTACGTCATAACACACGAAAAAGCGGTAAATTCGCGCCGGAGGAATCCATGAATCGAATCATGTTCAAGTCGAAACTTCACCGAGCCCGCATTACGCAGGCAGACCTCTATTATGAGGGCAGCCTGACAATTGACGTGGACCTAATGAAGCTTGCAGACCTTGTTGCCTACGAGAAGGTCTCTGTTGTGAATATCAACAACGGAGAACGCTTTGAGACATACGTCATTCCCGGTACAGCTGGAAGCCGGGATATATGCCTGAACGGCGCCGCCGCGCGCAAGGGTCAGGTTGGCGACGAAGTGATCATCATCAGCTATACATCCGTTCCAGACGAAGAAGCACAGTCTTGGCAGCCAACAGTTGTGCTGGTAAATGAAGAGAATAACCCTATTTCGGTAGATAAGAGCGTAGAGGCATATACCAAGATGCCCCGCAATAACTGACGGTATTCCATGTCGAATTCATTAGCTGTTGCCATCCTTGCAGCCGGACAGGGCAAGCGAATGGGCAATCCAAATCTAGCCAAGGTTCTCAATCCACTGCACGGACAACCTCTACTGGGACACGTTCTCGCGCAGGCAGCTACACTAGCCCCTTCACATGTCGTGGTCATCATTGGCCATCAGCGTGATGCTGTGCAAGAATTCGTTGCATCGACCATGCCATCAGCAGTCTGCGTTGTTCAGGAACAACAGCTGGGCACCGGCCACGCAGTGCAGCAAACGCATAGCGCATTGGCCCAGGCAGACTGCGACGTCCTGATACTCAGCGGAGACGTGCCTCTGCTGACAAAGCAAACGCTAGCATCATTTACCGAACACCATACGAGCACGGGCTCGGTAGTTTCGGTACTTACAGCTAATGTGCCCGATCCCACAGGGTATGGCCGCATCATACGCAACGAGCACGGCGAACTGCAGCGCATCGTTGAACATAAAGACGCAACTGAGGATGAACGGCTCGTAGCTGAGATCAACTCAGGCATCTACATTGTTCATAGCTCAGACTTGTTCGAAGCTCTCGACGGACTCTCAAACAACAATGCTCAAGGTGAGTACTATCTTACCGACATCGTCAGCATTCTGCTGTCGCGTGGCAAGAGTGTTTCTGCCTGGTTAGCCCCCTCTTGGGAAGAGCTCCATGGCATCAATACTATCGCGGATCTCGAGCGTGCCGGGCAGATTCTTTCTGAAAGGGGCTCGCAGTGATTCAAGCAATCGACCACATTGGCATTGCCGTCCGTGATATCGAGGCAAGCAAAGCACTGTATAGCAAGATCTTTGGTGTTGAATCCTTCCACGAGGAGACAGTGGAGGAGTTTGGCGTCTGTATTGCCTCGTTCATGCTCAATGGTGTACGCATTGAGCTCACGGCTCCCTTAGGCGACGAGACACCGATTGGGAAGTTTCTTGCAAAGAGCGGAGAAGGCATCCACCATGTCGCTTTCCGATCCTCGGACATATCTGGCGACCTGCAGCACATGAAGAACCAGCAGATCCAACTAATCAACGACGAACCGAAGTCCGGAGCGCACGATATGCTTGTTGCGTTCCTTCATCCAAAATCTACGGGCGGAGTCTTGTTTGAACTCTGCGCACCCAAGCCACAGTCATGAGCAGACTCACACTTCTTCGTCACGGACAATCTCAGTGGAATCTCGAGAATCGCTTTACGGGATGGGTCGATGTTGACCTAACAGCCGATGGCGAAGCCGAAGCTCGGCGCGCAGGTCAGCTGCTTGCAGGAATCCCCGTAGATGTGTTGTTTACCTCGGTGCTCAAGCGTGCAATGCGCACAGCAGATTTAGCCTGCGAAGCTGCCGGCTACACCGACGTAAAAACGCATCGCGATGAAGCCCTAAACGAAAGGCACTACGGAGACTTGCAGGGCCTAAACAAGGCAGAGACGGCACAGAAATTTGGCGATGACCAGGTCCATATCTGGCGCAGGTCATATGATGTACCGCCGCCGAACGGAGAATCACTCAAGGACACACAGGCCCGTGTAGAGCCTTACTACCGAGCCAACATCGTGCCGCTGCTTCAGCAAGGCAAGAACGTATTGGTTGTTGCGCACGGCAATTCACTTCGATCCCTCATCATGTTTGTTGAACACCTTTCGCCTGATGAGATCCTGAAGACAGAGATCGCTACCGGCGAGCCAATCACCTATGAACTTGACGCAAATCTGGACGTCGTTAGCAAGACAGTTCTTCACAAGAGCACCTAAGTTCCTGATTGTCTTGGCACTTTGCTGGAGTCAGGCAAATGCCGCCAACGCGCAACCGTCGCCCGTCCTGCGTGCAATGGAAGCAGAGCTTGCACGGACAATGCAGGGCCTGCAAAGCGCCAAGCCCGCACCGTACTTTGTTGCCTATTCTATCACAGAGGTTTCGTCAACGCTGATTTCTGCGTCGATGGGATCATTGGATGCCGATGTTACATCAACGCGTCGCATCCTTGATATCGATCTGCGTGTGGGGTCGCACAAACTCGATAACACGCGTAGCATCCGCGGTGTCGCTTTCGAAATGGGAAGGGGCACGCGCGGCGTCGAAGTACCACTTAGTAACGATGAACGTGCACTCCGAAGCGTTATATGGTCGGCCACTGACAAGGCGTATCGATCTGCGGCTGAGCGATACGGCAAGGTTGTAACGAATCTACAGGTCAAGGTCAAAGAAGAGGATTCCTCTGCAGACCTCTCGCAAGAGCAAGCTCATCAGTATGTCGGAGAGATTGCACCGCTTACCTTTGATACAACGCTCTGGCGCGAGCGTGCCCGCAAGCTCAGCGGCATGTGCTCCGGGCGTGAGCATATCCTTACAGGACGTGTAACATTCCAAGCAGAGAATCTTGTAAAGTACTTTGTCAACACTGACGGATCTCGAATACAGACATCAGAGCCGATCGTAAAGATGTTTGTGATTGTCAAGAGTAAAGCCGACGACGGAATGAGTTTGCCGTTGTACGAGAGCTATTCTGCATACTCAGCAGACAGACTTCCGTCGATGCAAGAACTCGAGGCTGACGTAACACGTCTGCTTGAGCTTTGCGTCCAACTGCGCACGGCCCCACTGATGGAGACCTACACTGGCCCGGCGATCCTTTCGGGCCGCAGCGCCGGGGTCTTCTTCCATGAAATCTTTGGACATCGCGTCGAGGGCCATCGTCAGAAGGATGTCAACTCCAGCCAAACATTCAAGCCGTTTCTCAACAAGAAGATCCTCCCGGAGTTTATCAGCGTTGTGTTCGATCCAACAAAGAAGCACCTGGGTGGCAAGGACATCGTTGGCGCATTTACGTATGATGATGAAGGCATGCCCGGCAAGCGCGTGGTTGCAGTCGATAGTGGCATCTTCAAGAGTTTTCTAACAAACAGGGCTCCGATCGAGAACTTCTCGAACTCCAACGGTCACGGCAGACGTCAGGCCGGACTCAAGACTGTAACACGTCAATCGAATCTCATCGTCGAAGCCCGCAATCGTGTCAGCTACGACACCCTCCGTGCTATGCTGCGCCGAGAGTCTGCCAAGCAGAACAAAGAGTTCGGATTGCTCTTTGAAGACATTCAAGGAGGCTTCACATTCACTGGACGCACGGTGCCAAACGCATTTAATGTTCAGCCACTGGTTGTCTACAAGATCTTTGCCGACGGACGTCCAGACGAACTTGTTCGCGGCGTTGACCTGATTGGCACTCCGCTGACAACTTTCAACAACATCGTTGCCGCTGCCGATGATATCGGGATCTTTAACGGCGTCTGCGGAGCAGAGTCTGGTGGCGTGCCAGTAAGTGCAAGCTCTCCTAGTCTATTGGTTTCAACAATCGAAGTGCAAAAGAAGCAGAAGTCGCAGGCCAAACCGCCATTGCTCTCAGATCCAACCGTGAGCATGAAGGGAGGACAGCCATGATACGTTTCGCATGTCTGTTCGTGCTGTTCTCTAGTGCAGCCGTCGCCCAACAAATGAGCGAACAGGAGATCTTTCGTGTATTGCAGCTCGAGATAAGCCGTTCGATGCGCGAGCTGCGCATCGGCGAGCTGCCAGCCCCATACCAGATCGAATACATCCTGCAGATTCGCCGCACGGTTACGATGCACTCTGTACAAGGTGCACTTGAAGATCTTGATACAGGATCACGTGCCGTGCTTACGGTACGCATGCATGTTGGCACACCGAAGTTCGACAACACAAACTTCTTTGATGTAAGCCTAGGATTCTTCGGATCGAGTGATGATGAGGAAGGGTACAAGAATCGACTCATCCCATTTGAGCTGCGTCCAGAAGTCTTGCGCCGAGAACTGTGGCTTGCATCCGACGCATGTTATAAGCAGGCGGTAGAGATTTATTCCAAAAAGGAATCAACACTAAAGAACCGCACACGCAAGGATACAACATGGGACTATCGCATTGCACAGCAATACACCCTCAATGATCTTGCCAGCAATGTCTACCGTCCAAACGTAAACGAACTGCTCGAGCGCGCACGAACGCTGAGTGCGGTATTCCGCGCCTATCCGAAGATCCAGACATCACGTGTCGGCATCGAAGTGGTTCCGAAGGAAACCTACTATCTCAATTCAAGTGGCGCACGAAGCCACAAGATCGAATGTAGTGCAGGCATAGAAGTAATAGCATCAACACAGGCTTCGGACGGTATGCCGTTAGCGCAGACGTTTGCAACGTACGCTCGCACTCCGGACGAGTTCCCTTCGCTTGATTCATTGCAGCGTGCCGTTACTACTGTTGCAGACGTGCTAACGAAGCTTGTTGACGCAGAGACGATCGAGGCGTATTCTGGTCCGGTCCTTTTTGAAGGACAGGCCGCCGGAACGCTTATCGGACAGTTCTTTGCACCGAACCTTGTTGCGCAGCGCCCGCCCCTTTCTGAAGGGGGCTTCTCAACAAACGAGCGAACGATGGCATTTCAGAACAAGATCGGCGCCCGGGTGCTGCCGGAGTTTCTTACCGTTGCGGCAGAGCCTCTAACAGCGGCATTCAATGGGACGTCGCTTACAGGACACTACAAGATCGACGATGAAGGTGTGTCGGCCCAGAATGTCGAGCTTGTGAAGAAGGGTTATCTTCAGACGTTACTCTCCTCGCGGGTACCAACAAAGCGCATAGACTCGAGTAACGGACACCAGCGAGGTGGCGGGTCTATGTTCAGTGTTATCACGATCAACTGCGTAGATACCAAAAAGACAAAATCACGTTCTGACCTCAAGAAGCAGCTGCTCAAACTCGTTAAAGACAGAGCCTTGCCTTACGGCATCATTGCGCGCTTGGCGATGGATCAGAATCTGCTGTTTACCGGTGTCTTCCGTCAGACTGGTTCTGATCTGCCGATCTCACAGGGCGAGGGTAAGCTCGGACTACTTCGCGCATATCGCGTGTATCCAGACGGGCGCGAAGAACTCATTCGAGGTGTCGAGGCCGCTGGTATAGCGCCCTCACTTTTCAAGGACATCCTTGCTGTGTCGAAGCAGAAGACTGCTCACAACTTCCTTGCTCCAAGCGTTGTACCGTCGTTCATCAGCGGAGGTGCGGCATACGTGCAAGCCTCGATCATTACTCCCGACATCTTAGTCGAAGACGTCGAAGTTCGGCCTCTGGAAGGCGACATGCCAAAGCCACCCGTGCTGGCAAATCCTATCGCTACTGATTGAGCGTGTAGCGAAAACCTAGGTAGATCATTTGCGGGTCCATCGGCCCCCATGCCAATGATGCATCAAAGTAGGTTCCGAATGGACTCTCTGATCCAAGGATTGGATTGCTTTGAATGAAGTTGTTAGCATTCTCTACGCCAAGGTAGAGATCGATGTCGCCGAACTTCTTTGTTACCTGACCATTCACACGCCAGTATCCCGGGAACTCTGTATCCAGACGGTATCTCGTGAGATTGCCCTCTGTTGTCGGAAGTCTGCCGGGGCCGTTCCATGCCACGGTCGCATCAATCTGCCAACCGGGCTGCTCATACGACACCGTGCTTAACAGACGAACCCTGCTCATCATTGGGCGCTGTTGCATCGTGCCGTTGTAGGGGGCCTGCACATCTACCCATCGCACGGCCGCTAGAACATCGAGAGCTGGCAGTGGTGAAAACAGCGCTTGCAACAACACGTTTGTTGCGAAGCTCTCGCCCTGGAGGTTTGTGAGCCATACCTCCCGCACCGAGCGATCATAATCTACCACCAGCTGGTTTTGAAACCGTGTATGGTACACCTCGGCGTCGATCGTGACTGGCCGATCTGCTATCGTAATAGAGGATGTAAGCGAGGCCCCAATGTTCCATGAATCTTCAGGAAGGAATGCAGGATCAAAGTATACCTGACGGGAGTTGATGAATGATGAAACATTTTCCGTGACCACAGCTGGAACCCGCCAGCCCCTTCCGATTGATGTGCGCAGATTCAGATACTGGCTCATGGTCCACTTCACATGCGCCCGTGGGACCAGTCGAGACCCGTACATGTTGTGCCAGTCGTTGCGCACACCAAAGAGCATGGTCAGATCCTTGGAAGGCTCCAATGTTGCCTCGGCGTAGACTCCGGGTACATGTTCTATGCGATCGTACCCTTGACCATATAACTGCGCCTCGGGAGTAGCCAGCGATTCCCTCACATTGTCGTACATGTAAGAAAAACCAGTCACAACCTTGAAGACCTCCGTAAACGGCAATGCCGCAACGCCGCGGAGTTGAAATGTTTCCTGCTCACCCCGGCTCGTGCGCAGACCGAACTCCGAGGATTGTTCATGAACTGCGGCTGAAGCCACAAGTGAGACTCCGCTACCTTCCTCTAACGACTCAAATGGATTCAGAAGTCCCACCTTCACGAATGTCTCGAGGCGCTGGATATCTGTTGTCATGTCGTACGGACGGGTTGAATCTCCTTGATGATGCTGCCTAAATGAGTGCGCAACACTTTGTCCGGATTTGTATCTGTCGAGGAAGCCCCGCACAAAAACCTGCCACTCGATCTCATCATCGTTATACCACCAGCGATGCACAAGATTGGCCTGTCGAAACGTCGGGATGTCTGCGAAACCATCACCGTTGTTGTCCTGCCCCATGTCCATCTTCCGCACGTGAGCCATCGTCATCGTGGAGAGCTCGTCGGAAACCTGCTGAGCCCCATATAGATTCAGCTCATATCGTTCCATGGTATTGGCATAGGCGTTAACGTAGAGTGCAGGCGAAGTACGAGGATTGTGCATGCATACGTTGATCTGTCCCGTCATTGCCTCGTATCCGGTAGTAACCGAAGAGGCGCCCTTCGAGATGCTAATAGACTCCATGAATGGACCTGGTATGTGGTCAAGTCCGAAAGGGATCTCCATTGAACGAACAAGAGAAACAGCCTCGATCAGGAACTGTGTGTAGTTGCCGCGCAAACCAAGCAGCTGTATCTGACGAGCACCGCTTACTGCATCAGAGAAGGAGACCTCGACAGATGGATTCTTCTCAAACGACTCGGCAAGCGAACAACAAGCTGCCTTTGTGAGGTCCTTTTTTGTTATCGTCTCGGTCTTGATTACGGATTTTGTAATTGTTGGCCCTGTTTCTGCCTCGACCTCAAGAGCCGTAAGGGTATCGGGGCGCATGAGAATGCGAACGTATGTTTCGTCGGGCACCCACAATATGGCCGCCTGAAAACCTACGGCCCGACAAATCAGCGTGTCGGCTTTCGGCTGCCGTGCAATCTCGAATCGTCCGGCCTTATCAGAGTAGACACCGGATTTTGTGCCCTTCCACTGTATCTGTGCACCTTGTATGGGGCCTGCACCGTCCGTGGCAGAGACGACCACACCTTGAAGCGTATCAGCAAGGCTGGAAAGCCGTAGTGTCCGCGCAGGCGCTACTCCGGTTGTTGCAAGCAAGGCATAGAGGTGGATAAAGAACAGGCACTTATACATTTGGCAATAATACGGAAATAGGCTCTCGTTAGTATATTTGACCCGTCATGAACAGGCTGATTATCATATGTGCGCTCCTCCTTGCAATGGTTGCAGGAGCTGGTGCTGTGCAATTCACGTTGCAGTATTTCCAAGCAAAGTCGAACGGCAATTCGATTGTTGTTGAATGGAAGTCTGCAAGTGAGTCGGACGTTGCACAATACGAGATCGAGCGAGCTGGCGCAGACAAACAGTTTCGGTACGTAGCCACAGTAACTGCCAAGGGCAGCAACCAGTCGTATTCATACAAAGACGACGAGGCATTCGGCAAAGGTGAGTCTGATAAGAACATCACGGCGAACTACTTTACCTATCGCCTCAAAGTTGTAAATCAGGACAAGAATACATCGTATTCCAACTCCGTTGGTGTTGTGCATAATGTAAGCGGCATCAAACGCACGTGGGGTATGATCAAGGAAATGTTCCGGTAACCGTTATCGTGGACATGACACATTGCAAATTTCCAGCGCGAATAGGATCGTACCTGTTCGCGCTTTTGTTTTTACACGCCGCAAGCTGGGCCGGCGACGACCTTCCCGCCAATCGTTGTGGCTTTGACGAACGGGCCGTGCGCAGCCGCGTTCGCATAGGCAACGAGGTACGCATTCTTGGAACCCGCCCAGTAATGCCGAAGTACGCTGAATCAGTTGATGGACGATTCCGTGTACATTACACACTCAAGGGTTCGGATGCTGTAGACAGTGCCGACATAAACTCGGATGGCATTCCTGATTATGTGCACGAATGTCTAGCAGCTCTCGATCGTTCATGGCGTTTAGAGGTTGATACACTGAACTATACTGCGCCCCCTACTGATGATACAACAGGTGGAAGCAGTGCCATAGATGTATACCTGCGAGACCTTGGACGAGACGGATACTACGGCGTAACGAATCTGGATAGGCTTCTGGCGCTTACGCCTTCTGAACGCTACACGACGTGGATGGAGATCGACAATAACTTCAGTCCAACAGACTCGACGTGGTCAGGAAAGCAATCCTACGCAACGTTCGGCGTTGATGCCCTACGCGTAACATGTGCTCACGAACTTCATCACGTCATACAGAACGGCTCGTACGGCTACAGCATTCAGCACCGAATGATCTATGAGCTCACGTCTACCTGGATGGAGATGCGCGCATATCCGGAAGTGCGCGATTGGGCCGTGTGGACCTCGTTCCTGCTTACAAGACCAGAGCTGTGGCCCTTCTCCAAAACCAATCCGCTTAACGGTTACTGTTGGGGATGGTTCGGCAATGTGCTTACCGCACAACCGAGTGATCTATTGAGATCGACTTGGAACATTGTTGCCAAAGGCACCGATCCCTTTGTTGCACTATCGACCGCTTGCGCAGAGGCTGGAACGTCTCTTCCGGATGTGTTCTGCAGCTCGATGGGAAGTCTGTATCAAACCGGCAAACGCGCAGTCGGCAACCTTTACCTACCACAGGCCGAATTGCTTCCCGAGATCAAGTTCTTCTCGGACATCACCGTGCAATCTGTTGCAGAACGCGTAACGGGCAACATACGTCCGTTTGAGGTCAGGGCTATACGCGCCAATGTTCCCTCACTGGCCACAGAGCCCATAAGCCTGGGGCAGATCGTTTCGTGGACGTCCGATGTCGGCATACTCTACCGGCAAGATTCTGCATTGGAGTATACAATGCTCTATACACCAAACCCTTCTGCTGACGACTTTTTGATACCCGGATCTGCTTGGGGGGTAAGGCCTACGCCGGCCCGTTCGCTGTGTATCTACTCGAATGGCACTCAGCTTCTGTCTACACAAACACCCTATCCGCAGCCCTATAAGTTATCGGCGCACACGATCATCAACGTACCGGTGCCCGAAGTTGGTGCTGGTTCAAATGTTTCACTGCAGCTATGCGATCTTGCTCTGCGTCCGCTTGGACAGCCGTTCGAGTCTCGCATCGATGTTCACGACAACCGCCTTGTTGCGCAGTATCCCATCGAAGCTGGTATACTGCCCGGTGTGTATCTACTCGTGGTAAAACACAGTGACAACAACCCTCTCATTCACAAGATCGTTGTTGAACGATGAACACCCTGCGCGCAATAGCTGTATCCAAAGCATTTGCAAGCAGAGTGGTGCTCAGCAGCATCACGTGTGATCTATCATCGGGCAGCATTACCGCAATCGTTGGCGCAAACGGCAGCGGGAAGTCAACGTTGGCTAAAATTCTCTCGGGCGTGCTGCGCCCCGATCAAGGCACGGTAGAACTCGTTGTGAACGGCTCGGTGATCGAGCGCACAGAGATTCCATCATACTGCGGCTATGTAGCCCCCTACCTGACGTTGTATGAAGAGTTCACACCCATTGAGTTGATACAGTTGCACGGGGCTCTTCATGGCGCGCGCCTTGCGCCTGAGATCATCGTTGACGTGCTGCAGCGGGTCGGACTGGGGATGCGAGGCGATAGCCGCGTGAAGACATTTTCGAGTGGCATGAAACAGCGCCTGGCACTGGCACTTGCATTGTCTGCCGAGCCAGCGCTGCTCATACTCGATGAGCCATCAAGCACGCTCGACGAAGATGGTAGGACCATGTTGGCATCAGAGATTCAGAGGTCTGCCGAGCGCGGCGCCATCATTGTGCTGGCAACCAATGATCCGCGAGAGATCCAGCTTTGCCAAAGCGTTATCAGCGTGCAGTAACGAGAATGGGCAGCCGAAGCTGCCCATCTATATGATTTTCACGTTATCGGCGGACGTTTACTTTGGCTGATTGCCCTGGAAAACGGGGCTCTGCGGCTCCTGTACAAATCCATACGCACGCAGATCTACTTCAGCGTGATCGCTGTGAGAAGTTTTGAATCGCACACCGCCGGCATAATTGCCCTTAGCCATTGGAACAACCTTTGCAACTATTTCGAGGCGCTCCTTCGACTTAAGTGTAACACGCGATGTTTGATTGATCACCAAACCGCCGTCTGTTGTCCAGTCCGAAAGTGTGACAGCTTCATCTGAATTGTTCGTCACTTCAACCTTGGCAGACTGCTCTTGTCCAACCTTGAGATCTTGGAATGAGAAGTACATTGACGGTTGGAACATGAGCGCACGCTGAATATCGGCCTTGAGCCATATATACTGTGAGCGGATCGTTGTGTCTACTCCGTCTGGAAGAGGTGTGTTTGATGCAGACTTATATGCCTTGTATGCATCGTTACCAGAAAGATCTGCCCATGAGACAGTGATATTCTTCGTGATTGAACCTGCCTGAGATGGGCTGATATTCAGCTTGACTTTCATCGTGCTCACTTCGCCCGGCTTGAGGTCATACTTGTCTGGGTCGGTCTTTGTACATCCACAACCTGGACGGACATCTGTGATGCGCAGTCCCTTATCTCCAACATTCTTCATCTTGATCTCGGCCTCAAGATGACCTTCCTTTGGGGCGCGTGTCTTACCCCAGTCATACGTTTCCCCGCCAACAATCTCAAGTTTTGGCTGGGCATATGCGGTTGCCGCGGCAACAATTACCACAGCAAGCGTCGCAACTAGTCGTTGTAGCATGAACGTAAACTCCTGATAGAACATAGTGAACCGTCAGTTAGACGAATGAGCTACAAATATAGTATGTAGAGCGCCGTTACAGCCCCTTGTAGAGGGTAAGACCCAGAGAAATGGTTGTGGCAGACCATGTATGCTGACGTGAGAGACTCCCAAGTGTCCGCTCAATACGCAGCTGCGGAGACAGGTAGTACCCGTAGGTAAGAGGCATGTCGTAGGAAACAACAATTGCCGGACGCAAAACCAGACCAGCCACGTCTGCGAGCCTGGTCTCGGGAAGAACATACTCCTTCGAAGGAGGATCAGTCAAAAAGTAATAATCCTCTGGGCCAACGACCTCTTCTTTATGCTTGCTGGCTGATCCAATCAAGACATTGGCAGATAGTTTCAACCCAATGGTTAGGGGGCTCCTACTTAGCCGCATTCGTGAACCCAGGGCAAGGCTTACCCAGCTCTGCTGATGTTCAAGGATGTATCGCGTTTGCAGATCAGGTTTGCCAACCCGCGGTATAGTTATGGGATTGGTTGTAAACACAACCGACTCGCTGGTAATCCCGAAACTGGCAGAAGCGGCTATGCTTGGCATTACCCATGTTTCGACCACTGCCGCAAGACCCAAAGGAGCGCCGCTGCCTTGTTCATAGGTGCAACAAGGAATCGAGTAGATCTCATCGAGATATGGCAGGCTTGCTGAATGCATCGAATATCCTACACTGGCGTCGATGCCTACGAAGGTGGCTGGCGCCGTATATGGATTCCGCAGAGACGGAGTCCATGGCAATTGTTGGGCCTGCGCAAGACCAGCCCCAATAATGAGCACCATTGTCGCAACAACGAACTTCATGGCTGCACCAGAAGTGGAATTCGCAGAATGAACCCTTCGCACTCTACAACAACGATGTAGTGCCCTGCAGAGCAGCCGCCCACGTCCAACGGAATTGTCGTTAGACCATCTTCGAGATAAACAGTGGTGAACGAGAGTTGTCGCCCGAAACTATCCGTGATCATCATGCTTGCCGTAGCTGCCTTATTGAACAAGATCGCTGCTGCTGCAGATGACTGTGTAGGATTGGGGAAGATCCCACCACGTATCCCTGCAGAGGCATGGATTGTCTTGTACGAAAGACCGCACAAAGAGTCGAGCACAAACCTGCCGTGATGCGCCTGAATTGGGAACGCTGATTCGCACAAGGTTGTCCCGGCTGTAGTTGTAGGCGCAATTACAACGTTGCTCAACGAGCTATCGCCCAGGAACGTGGCAAACTGCAGGTTCGCCAGCGTATCACGCACTGCAAATCCTGATTGGAGTTCAAACGATACAACAGCACCTGTTGGAGTTTCGGTCAGAGTTGCCAATGCGCCTTCTGCTGCAGTGCCCAGTGTGCGCGCATCAGTTAGCCGGAGCACGGAGGTATTGAACTCCAATCGGCAGACAATGCGCTGAGACCGCCGAAGGGCATTCCCGTTTGTCTTAAGCGGCATCACTACCGAGCGGCCGGGAGCAGACCGCACGTCAGTGGGCATCGACAGTTGTATGGTATCAGCATCGATGACTGATGCTGAAAACGGCACAACAAGCTTTCGTTGTAACGTCGCTAGCCAAAGTGTGATCGTTCCAGACTCATTGCCGGTGCGCACGGGCGAATAGTCGCAATCGATGATAAGTGAACCATCCCGTAACAGCAGAAATGGACCACGCTGCCTTACTGCAAGCCCCGAGCCGATGGGATCAATGCTAATAGAATCAATCCTGCACGGATCAATACTATAGTTTCTTAGCGTCAGGGTTTGCCCTGTCGTAACATCACACGTTAGTGGCTTGACAACCGCGCCAAACTTCAGCTCCGCGCTGTCTGCACGTAACACAGGGGGCTTGCGCCGACCCCGCAGAACAAACTCACGAACTATACGCCACTGAGGTATGCAGGAGATCTTGCGCCGGCCAAGGTCTGTATGCAGACGTAAACGATAGATTGTTGTTCCATCGATATCCTGCGGTACAAACTTCACAAGCACGGTATCCCGTGCGTTGGCCTGGAAGCGTTGTTTCAGGCCCGAGACTACTGAACAGACACCTTTGCTTTGCGCCGCATCCAGCAGATCTATAGAGTCAAGTCCTACATCAATACTGCCGGAGTTCTGGATAACAATTGCAACCGTAACCGAATCATACAAATGTGAAAGGTCGCCAAGATCGATCGTGTCGCCGCGCAGCGTTGGACTAGATGCCAATGGATTGACCGCGAACACCTCTCGTGCGATAAACTGCTGTGCAACACCTGTTCCACGAAGCTTGACTGAGACGCTATCGTTCTTGTTCTGGATGTCCTTGTAGAGCAGCGAAAACACAGCTGAATCAGGCCCAACTTGCACTGGTCTATAGACGCACTTCCAGACAATGGCAGAGACCCCAACGAACACCGGATCTGTGTAGGCCCGAAATGTAAAGCTCTCGGAGCCGGGTGTTGAGCCGCTGAACAACCTTTGCTCCAGTATCGGCACCGTGGCATCAGTTACACTATTCACCGATACCGGCAGCGTATCAGCACAGCTTTGTTCGACATAGACCGAATCAAAGTCTATGGCTGTAACATCTGTGCCTACGAGTTTATTCGTCTTAAGTCCAGTAAGCACGAATGACTGCCGAAGAATAGACTTTTGGGCAGCTGCATCCTCGACATCGATTACAAATCGCACAGAGGCCACCACATCTACAGGAAACGGAACGTGGTCGGCCTTGTACACAACTTGATAGTCCTTTGACTGACCTGCCAGGATAACTTGGTTGCTAAGCAAGCCGCCGAACTCACTCACGACGGGACTTTGCTGTCCGTTGAGATCTGTAAACGAAGGTTTGATGCGTATATCGATCGAGCTTTTGTTGCGTACCCATATCGTGCGGGTGACCGGAATAAACGGACGGGTTGCACCAAAGGACACGTTTGTGTCAGCCGTGTTCGATTGGTCGAAATACACCTCGATCTGGGCAGACCCAACGGGTCCACCAATGACCATCAGAACAGAAAAGGCTAAAAGAAGTCGTGCGATCATGGAGAATGGCCCATTGGGCATTCTACCACGAACCGAAGATCGAGAGGAACTGCGTTGTGAACAGACCCAACACAATACTTGCTGCGGTCGTGATAGCGAGTGTGATTCCTGCGATTCCTGAAGTAACAGGCTGGTGGTTTCCTTCAGGTTCCGTAAAGTACATCTTAACGATCAGCCCCAAATAGAAATAGGCGCTCACAAGTGATGAGAGCACCGCCACAAGAGTTAGCCAGAGATGTGTCTCAACTACTGAGACGAACAGTAGATACTTTCCGAAGAATCCGGCCATTGGAGGTATACCTGCCAATGAGAACATAAACACCGACATAATGAATGCCAACACAGGCTCGCGCTTGGCGAGTCCGGCATAATCGCTTATCTGCAGATGCTCCTCGTTGCCACGCTCGAGCAATCCTACAACGACAAATGCTCCCAACTGCATGAACACATAGGATGTAACGTAAAAATAGATTGCCTCGCGTCCGTCCTGCGAATTGGCAACAATGCCCATGAGCAGATAACCAGCATGCGCCACTGATGAGTATGCAAGCATACGCTTCACATTGGTCTGGGCAAGTGCCGTGATATTGCCAACAAGCATCGTCACAGCCGACATGATGGCAATGATCTGCTGCAGCTGCGGTGTAAGCGCCGAACCTGCAGGCATTAATGCTGTAAAGACCGTCACAAATGCACTGAACGCCGCCGCCTTACCAGCCGTGCTCATGAAAGCAGTCACAACAGTAGGAGCTCCTTCATACACGTCCGGCGCCCACTGGTGAAACGGGAATGCTGCAACTTTAAAGCCGAGCGCAACTGCCATCAATACACTACCGATTGCCAGCAGGACTGGGAAGTACACCTTGCCAGAGGCTACTGCGGCTGCGATCTCGCTGTAAGAAAGAGAGCCGGTCGAACCGTAGATAAGCGACATTCCGTACACCAAGAAACCGGATGCGAACGCACCAAGCAGGAAGTACTTCAATGCACCTTCCACGCTACGGATGTTGGTACGGAGAAATCCTGTCATGACATAAAACGAGATCGACATCAACTCCACACCGACGAAGAGTGAGATCAAGTTTGCTGAATGTGCAATGAGCATCATACCTGCCACAGCCGAAACAAGCAGTGTGTAATACTCGTCCAGTTCGATTCCCTCACGCTGCAGGTAGGGCCTAGCGGCCAGCATCGACATTACACCTGCGCCGCAGAAGAGCACATCAAAGTAGTTTGCAAAGCCCCCTACCGTCACCATTCCTGAGAATGCTGTTGCCTTGTATCCAGCGTGCAGCATGGCCAACACAGCTGTAAGCACAAGGGTAAAGATGTAATAGCCAAAGACCAGTCGCGTATTGTCGCGAACAAATGCCTGGATGGCAATACCAACTGCACCGAGTGCCAGCCAGATTACAACGAGTGGGAGCGAGCCGAGAAGTTCCATATTCATGCAGAATACCTTGGTGCCAAGAATCAGGGTTGTAAGACTTTTACGATTGCAGCAACACTCTGCTCAGAGAGCAACATCAGCGGCCGTGGCTGCACGCCTAGCCAGATGGCCAACAGTGCAAGTGGCACGAGCTGCCAATACTCTTTCACATTGAGATCGCGCAGGTGATGGTTCTCTGTGTTGTCGTTTGTTCCGAACATCACTCGTTGGAACATCCATAGCAGGTATACGGCTGCGAAGATCACGCCGCTGGCACTGATGATTGCGAACCACGACGTTCCTAGAACCTGACTCTTGAATGCTCCCAGCAGCGTCAGGAATTCCCCGACAAAGCCGTTCAATCCGGGAAGTCCGACAGATGCGAACATTGCGATCGCGAACAGGATGGCAAAGCGCGGCATAACTTTTGTGATACCGCCGTAGTCACCTATCTCGCGTGTGTGACGACGCTCGTACAGAACGCCAACGCACAAGAACAACATCGGTGTCGAAACACCGTGGTTGATCATCTGCAGCACTGCGCCTTGGATACCTTCATTGGTCATGGAGAATATCCCAAGAACAACGAAGCCAAGGTGGCTCACAGATGAGTAGGCAACCAACTTCTTAATATCTGTCTGCACCATTGCAACAAGTGCGCCATAGACGATGCCGATGACGGCAAGAGCGCTGATCAGCGTCGCAAAGTGCAGCGAAGCCTGAGGGAAGAGTCCGAGATTAAAACGAATCAGGCCATACGTTCCAAGTTTGAGCAGCACGCCGGCAAGAATCACAGAACCGGCTGTAGGCGCTTGAACGTGTGCATCAGGGAGCCACGTGTGCAACGGAAAGAGTGGAACCTTGATCAGGAAGGAGATTGCAAAGGCCCAGAATAGCCACTGTTGAACATCCATGCCGATCGTCGGCCCTACCTGCTGAAGTTTGATCAGATCGGCTGTAAATCCAACGCCCGCCCACTTTGCCTGAAGTCCGAGCCAGATGATGGCAATCAGCATCAGGAGCGAACCAACCAACGTGTACAGGAAAAACTTGACCGCGGCATAGATTCGATCCTTGCCACCCCAGATACCGATGATGAAATACATCGGTATGAGAATCAATTCCCAGAAGATGTAGAACAAGAACGTGTCCCATGAGATGAACACACCAGTCATGCCGAACTGAAGCAGTAGCATGAGTGCATAGTAGGACTTCACGTTCTTGGTTATCGGATCGAATGATGCCAGCAGGGCGATCGGCATGATCAACGCGGTAAGCAGGACCAGCGGCAACGAGATTCCGTCTACGCCGATACGGAAACCTGCATCAAGAGATGGGATCCATGCCTGGTTGATAACGTATTGCATACTCGTATTGCCAGCCTGAAACTGAGGCAGCAGGAACAACGAGGCTACAAAGGCAACAAGCGAGAAAACAAGCGCGGTGCGCTTTGCCGCCACCGCCTGATCCCGGTGAATGAACATGACGGCAATCGCACCAGCCAGGGGCACGAACAAGGTTGCAAGTAGCGCTGACACGCCCATATACCAATTGATCCGTTTGTAGTGTCACTTATCGGCAAAATTTCCCCGCAATATAGCAAATGAGAAGCCTCGGAAGGGGCACATAGGGTAGTTTTGCGTCATGGCCACCCCTAGACCATCCTACATCATCGCTGGACTTGGCAACCCTGGCTCGGAATACGCTCATACGCGCCATAACATCGGCTTTATGGTCGTAGATGCATTCGCAAGAAAACATGGGCTTACCTGGACGCGTCACGGCGATCTCTATGAGTGGACGCAGGCTCGTGTTCGCGGCAGGATCATCGATCTTATCAAGCCTCTTACGTACATGAATCTCTCAGGTAAGGCCGTCAGGAAGCATATGAATGCCTGCGGACTGCAGCCCAACAGCGTGGTGGTGATAACTGATGAGTATAACTTCCCCACCGGCAGGATACATCTAAAGTCAGGGGGCTCTTCAGGCGGACATAACGGCATCAGTTCGGTGATGGATGAACTGGCAACACCTGATTTTTGGCGCATGCGCTGCGGTATCGACCGCAAGTTTGGTCCAGGCGAACTGGTCGATTACGTTCTTGCCAATTTCCCAGAGAACGAGAAAGCGCTTGTCGAGATGATGATCAGCCACGCATGCGAGGTGATAGGCGATATCGCTAGTGGCGGGCCAAGCGCTGCGATGCAGAAAGCAAACAGGCCAGCGAAGGATGCTAGTCAGCTGTAGGGATAGCTTTGATGTATCCGTCGCGCTGAATAAACTGTTGTACCTGCTCGGCACGACGCATTGCCGGCAGCAACTGTCCGAGGTGCACATCAAGCATACGAAGACGGTCGTTTTCAGAGACCATGCCCAGGAGGTCCTGCTTTTGGTCGTCGGAAAGTCCGCATTTGGGCGCCATCTGGAACGACGGCATGTCGGAAAACTCGTCCATGGTAAAGGTTGGCGCCTGCTGGCCGAACACCATGGTAACGATCAGATTGTAGGTTTTTTGGACCGATGCCAGTGTTACCATATCGGTGCTCTGTCCGTCGTCGACCAACTGCGTTACAGTTGCTACAGCATAAGGTTTTGAAGTCTCCTCAAGCTCTATGAGCGTATAGCGATACAGGCCCTCGACGATGATGTCCATACTGCCATCATCATAGGTTGTCGTTACTTCCACAACATTGGCAGCGCAACCAACGGTATGCATGTGTCCTTCGTCAACAAAGTTGATTCCAAACTCAACACCCCGTTCAAGACACTCATTGATGAGTGTCTTGTAACGGGGTTCGAAGATGTGCAAGGCGATCCTTGATTCCGGAAACAGAACAAGGTTCAATGGAAAAAGACCAAGCGTCACGCGCTGTACTTCTTATACCGTTCGTTGATGCGCTCCCAGTGCAGATTGTTCAGGAATGCATCGATGTACTTTACGCGCCCTGGACCATCCTTGTGGTAGTATGCATGCTCGAATACGTCGCACGAAATCAATGGGATACCACCCCAGATCGCACCATAGTGGTGTTCGTCGACAAGTACGTTCAGGAGTCGGCCCGAATACAGCGTGTCTAGGCATAGAACGCCCCAGCCCGAGAGCTTAGCAGCAGTTGCGGTGGCCTTGAAATCTGCCTTCCATGCATCGAACGAACCGAATTCCTTCTCGATCGCAGCCAACACTTCCGGACCTTTCGATGGGTCGCCATCGCCGCCCATCACGTCCCAGTATACGTCGTGAAGAACTGTACCGCCATGGTTCCATGTGAGCCGGCGCTTGAGTTCGCCAAAATCGCTCCAGTTACCGTTCGCTGCTGCTTTATCTGCATTGGGCAGTGCAGCCTCGATCTTGTTCAAGAACGTAACATACCCTTTGTGGTGCGTGTTGTAATGCCAGTCTGTGGTCTCGGCAGAGATCACATCCTTGAGCAGATCCTTTGCTTCGTCATCCGAGTACGGACGAGCGTTGAATTTCCATTCGTAAGACATAGTTATTCCTTTGAGTTACGTGTTCTAAGAATTACACCCCAAAGCTGCTTCCACAGCCGCAGGTCTTGGTCGCATTCGGATTATTAAACGTGAATCCCTTACCCATGAGTCCGTCGCTAAAGTCAAGCGTCATACCCATAAGGTAAAACATGCTCTTGGCATCGATAAAGATCCGAACTCCCTCTGCATCAAGCACAAGGTCGGAGTCTTTTGACGTACCGTCAAAACCCAGCGTGTACGACATGCCGGAGCACCCACCACCCTTGACTCCGAGGCGCAGACCGAAGTCATCTGCGATGTTGTTTGATGCCTTGATCTTCTTAACCTCGCTCAAGGCCTTTGTTGTGATAATGATGTTGTCGTCCTCGTCCGTTCCCGTTACGCTCGTAGGGATCGAGACGATATCCTGACCGATCATTGCTACACTCATGCTACCTCCAGTTGGATAAATGTTCTTGGTGATGCGAGCTCGGCAACGGTCATTGAAGCAAATGTTGCCTGTATGCGCTCTTGAAGTATGGTAAGGGGCTCGCGTATCGTACACGTTGAATGTGCAGAGCAATCATGATGATTGGTACTCTGGCAATCAACGATTGCCGCTGGAGCTCCCTCAATAATGCGGATGATCTCTGCTATCGTAATCTCATGTGCTGGCTTGTCGAGCATGTAACCACCGTTAACGCCCGCATACGAACGAGTAATCCCGTCACGGCAAAGTTGCTGCAGAACTTTCGCAACGAGGGACTGCGAAATGGAATACCTCTCGGCGATCTCTGTTGCCGAGATCTTCTCCGCCGGACGCATTACCATTTCCTGCATGGCAAGAAGGGCATATTCAACTCGTTTCGATAGCTTCAGCATCGTTCTTGCGATCGGTTATTGGTCGTAATCAGCGAAACAACCGTCAGACGTCGGATGTGCCTGGCATGTGAGAATATAGCCATCTGCCATTTCGTCGTCCGATAAGGCTTCGCGCTCGTCCATAATGGCCGACCCCGTTACAAGCTTGGCCCGGCAGGTACAACAAGCACCAATCTGACACGCATACGGCGGATCGAGATTCGCCCGCTGCGCAGCAGAGAGAAATGTCTCGTCCGGCTGGACATCAAATTCATGGTCTTCGCCATAGAGTCTGATCTTGACGCGGCGAGTTACGAGTTCTGTTGATGATTCTGACATTGTGATAGCAGATTCAGATGTTGTTGAAATGGAAAAATACTCTTGATGGACCTTTGAAAGTGGCAGCCCAGCACCAACCAGGCATGCGCGGGCTATGTTCATGAGTCCTTCTGGACCGCACAAAAATGCCTCAACATTGTGCAATTCCGATACGTGGGCTGCGATAACATCCGACATCAGCTCGGGGTTCATGCGCCCCCTAAATGTTGCCATCCCTGTGGCGTCAGACTCTACCACGTGAACAACGCGCAATCGTGGGCCGTGCTGCTGAGAAAGCCTGGAGAGTTCGTCTGCAAACATGATCGACGCATCGCTGACGTTTGCATATACAAGCGTCACAGATGTCATGGGCTCGACCAGCAATGCTGACTTCAAGATCGACAGTATGGGTGTTATGCCGCTACCGCCGGCCACACAGAGCAAATGCCGAGCATTACTGGCATCAAGCGGTGTGGTGAAATTCCCCATCGGAGCCATCACGTCAAGGCTCGCCCCCTGGTGAACATTTTCTGTAAGCCACGAAGACATGACGCCGTCGGCCAACTTTTTGACGGCAATGGTAAGGGGCTCATCAGCATACGGACTTGAACACAGTGAGTAAGCCCTGCGCTCTTGTTCTCCGTGAATGATTGTCCTGAGCGTGATGTATTGACCATGCTTATAACTGAACACATCTTTGAGCTCCGGCGGAACCTCAAATGAGATTGCCACAGCATCCTGCGTTTCGTTCCAAACACGCTGTATGGGTAATGCGTAAAACACCGTTAAAGACCTTAGTACAGTCCGATGGAAAAAAGTGCAGCTTCAGACATCATTGTCTTGTCCCACGGCGGGTCGAATGTAAGCTCGAGCGTGACGCTTGTTACGCCTTCTACCTCGCGTGAAACGCGCTCAACCTCGGCAGGCAGTGACTGCGCAGACGGACAGTTCGGCGTGGTAAGGGTCATGACAACGTGCACGTTTGTGCCGTCGGCAACGCGTACCTCATAAATCAGACCCAACTCGTAGATATCGACCGGTATCTCTGGGTCGTATACTGTTCGAATGGCAGCAATCACTCTATCTCTGAGTGAATCCTGAGGTTGCTCTGTTGTTTGGTCAATGTCCTGCATCATGGCTTGATGAGTGAATATGCGAGTGCATACAGACGAATCTGCTTGATCATACTTGCAAGTCCGTTTGCTCTATTGGGAGAAAGATGCTGCTGCAGAGAGAGCTGTTCTGCTACGTCCTGCTTATTGGAGACAATCTCTGCCGGTGTTCGACCAGAGTATACCCTCATCAGAAGTGCAGCGAGCCCCTTAACAATGACGGCATCAGAGTCCGCATCAAAGTGCAGAATGCCGCTCTCTAGACGCGGATGAAGCCATACCTGTGATTGGCACCCTTTGACTTTAAACTGCTCTGTGCGGTGCTCCTCTGGATACTGCGCAAGATTCTTGCTCATGGCAATGATCTCCGTATAGCGATCCTCCCAGTTGGGCAGTGCTGCCAACCTTGCTGCTAGGTGTTCGATCGTCTCTGCTATAGTCATCGTTGTCAGCTTAGCATCCTACATGATCTTTGAAAAGCATCAAGAAAACGTGCCGCATCATCGTGCGACGTATATGCGGCAACCGAAGCTCGCAGTGTGGCCTGAACGCCGAATCGCTGCATGAGCGGCATGGCACAGTGGTGTCCAGTTCGCACTGCTACACCCTGTTCATCCAAGAGCGTGCCGATATCATGAGCATGCATGCCGTCAACCACGATCGAGATGATCCCATTTCGGGCATGGTTGCCCCCTAGTATGCGTACGCGATCATCTATTGCCAGCCCATCGATGATCAACGCTGTAACCGAGGCTTCATAAGCCGCAATCGCCTCCCGGTCGTTTGATCTCAGCCACCTGATGGCCGCCCCGAGTCCGATGGCGCCTTCAATGTTCGGTGTGCCAGCCTCAAATCGAATAGGGGGCTCTGCAAAGGTGGTCTTCTCAAACGTTACCTTGTCGATCATCGCCCCGCCAGTTTGATATGGTTCAAGCGTACCTAACCATTCTGGCTTGCCATAGAGCACGCCTATACCAAACGGAGCATAGAGCTTGTGTCCACCGAACACGTATGCGTCGCAGCCAATGTCCTGCATGTTCACATCATGATGCACAACATATTGGCACCCATCAACGATGGAGATTGCGTTGGCTTGCCTTGCCCAACTGCATAGTGTTGTAACGTCGTTAACCGTGCCAAGCACGTTGGACATGTGCACAATCGAGACAACGGCACATGAGTCATCAATGAGTTCGCGCGCATGCTCCATATCGAGCGAACCATCATCGCAAACGCGTATCACTTTCAAGATCGATCCTGTGCGCTGGCATAGCACCTGCCACGGAACGATGTTGGCATGATGTTCCATTTCCGAGATCACAATGCATTTGCCCTGCAGTACTGCACCGAAGGTTCTCTCAATCGAGGTTGCCAGCAGATTAATCGACTCAGTTGCACCATGCGTGAACACCACAGCTTCAGGTGCGGCGTTTAGAAAGCCGGCAACGGTATTCCTGGCTGCCTCATACAACGTGGTTGCCTCGGCGCCAAGCCAATGTCCACCACGGTGCGCGTTCGCATTTGATGTGGCGTAAAAGCTGGCAATCGCATCGAGCACAGCCTGGGGCTTTTGCGTCGTGGCTGCGCTGTCGAGATAGACAAGGGGCTTGTCGCCATGAACATGGCGGGCTAGAATTGGGAATTGGGATCGTAGCGTGTCGATCACAATCCCTCTGAACCAAGCTTTACAGCAAGACGCTTCATAAGGTGCTCACGAAGCCCTACATGCGGTAGTTTTTCGAGCACTTCTGCAGCAAAAGCAAACGTTAGTAGAGATGCTGCCTTCGAGCGGTCGATGCCGCGTGCTTGCAGATAGAACACAGCATCTTCGTTGAGCTGCCCAGTTGTAGCACCATGCGAGCACTTTACATCGTCTGCCCAGATCTCGAGTTGCGGCTTGGCATTAACCTGCGCTTTGCCGCTTAGCAGGAGCGAGTGACTCGACTGGTAGGCTGTGGTTTTCTGTGCCTGCGGTCGAACATAGATCTTGCCGTTAAACACACCGGTGGACGATCCGTTGTAGACGCCCTTGTAGAGCTCTTCGCTATGACAATGCGGCATAATGTGATCGACAACTGTGTGGTTGTCTACGTACTGCGATTGATCAAGAATGCTGGCCCCATACAAGAAGCCTTGACTAAGTTCCCCGGCAAGCTTGATATGCGCGTCGTTGCGGATGAACCCAGCGTTGAGGTTGATGCTGTGCGAAGCAAACGTTCCAGAATGGGCCACTCGGGCTACAAGCTGTCCGATGTGATGCAGCGATGGGGTGTCATCGATGATTTTGACGTATGACACACGCGCTCCCTCGCCAACAAGAGCGCTGCAAACACCAAGGTCGAGCACGTCTGCGCTGCCTCCGGTGTGATGAGACTCAATCACATCTACCTGAGCGTTGCGACCTGCACTGATAAGTACCCTGGTGGTTACGAGCACGTTCGCGTTGTCTGCGTTGCCATATACTGCGACGTGGATTGGAGGCAAACAATGAACGTTGTCAGCCACCTTGATAAGCACTCCCTCTGCAGATAGCGCCAATGCCGCGGCAGCAAATGGATTGCCTCGCAGATCAGCTTCATGAACATCTTCGATGTCGGCCGATGAAAGTGGAACGATTGCAACGCCCTCAGGAATTTCGCCCACTGCGAGGTGAATACGTCCGTTGTCTACGACAATGCGAATCGCATTCTGCAATCCAGGGATCTCTGCACTATGCTCGCCCGGTTGGGCATCGGCCCAAACGGTGGGCATATGCCGCCATGCTTTCGCAGCAATCGGCATTACGTTGGTGTACTTCCACTCTTCATGACGCAGCGTAGGAATACCGGAGAGTGCAAACTCTTCCATTGCTGTCTTGCGCCCGACATGAAACGGCTTGGCTGCAGACCCATTTACGGTAACTACAAGTGCATCGTACGCTTCTTGAATGGTTGTTGCCAATGGCAGCGTCGACATCAAGCCTCCACCGCAGATTCGTTCTTGATCCAGTCGTAACCGCGCTTTTCGAGTTCGAGCGCCAACGACTTGTCGCCCGAGCGCACGATCTTGCCGTTCCACAATACATGTACTACGTCCGGCACGATGTAATCGAGCAGACGCTGATAGTGTGTAATCACCACTGTAGCATTGTGCGGTGTGCGCAGTGCGTTCACACCACCAGCCACGATGCGAAGTGCATCGATATCGAGTCCTGAATCTGTCTCATCAAGCACAGCCAGCATGGGTTCTAGCATCGCCATCTGAAAGATCTCGTTGCGCTTCTTCTCGCCCCCTGAAAAACCTTCGTTGAGCGAACGCTGCAGAAACGATGGATCCATTTCGACAAGTTTCATCTTCTCTTTCATCAGCGCCAGGAATGCGCCGGGGTCAAGGGGCTCTTCACCGCGATACTTGCGGTGCTCGTTAACAGCGGTCTTCAGAAAGTTTGCTGTCGAGACTCCAGGGATCTCTACCGGATATTGGAAGGCTAAGAACATACCCTCACGTGAGCGGTCTTCTGGGGAAAGCTCCATGAGATCCTTCCCATTCAGGAGGATCGTACCTTCTGTGACCGTGTAGTCTTGCTTTCCTGCAAGTACAGAGGCCAGCGTTGACTTTCCAGAGCCGTTCGGACCCATGATTGCGTGAACTTCTCCAGCGTTAACGGTTAGGTCTACGCCCTTGAGAATCTCACGGTCTTCAATCGAGGCATGAAGATTTTTGATTTCTAACATTGAACTCATCCGACACTTCCTTCTAAAGAGATGGCAAGTAGTTTTTGTGCTTCCACGGCAAACTCCATGGGCAGCTGATTCAGCACTTCGCGCGCATAACCATTAACGATAAGCGCTACGGCAGCTTCGGTATCAATTCCGCGTTGATTGCAATAGAACAACATGTCTTCGCCGATCTTCGACGTGGTTGCTTCATGCTCAACTGTTGCAGTTTCATTTGCAACTTCGAGGTACGGAAATGTATGTGCTCCGCATGCATCGCCAATCAGAAGCGAATCGCATTGCGAATAATTACGAGCCCCTTGTGCTACCTTCAGGATCTTGACCAAACCACGATAAGAGTTCTGCGATACGCCTGCAGAGATCCCCTTCGATACAATGCGACTACGCGTATTCTTACCGATGTGAATCATCTTTGTGCCGGTGTCTGCCTGCTGATGGTTATTGGTCACAGCAACCGAGTAGAATTCACCAATTGAATTGTCGCCCTTGAGCACAACGCTCGGATACTTCCATGTGATCGCAGAACCTGTTTCCACCTGCGTCCATGAGATCTTACTATTGCTACCCTGGCAGATACCACGTTTTGTAACAAAGTTGTAAATACCTCCGTTGCCGTTAGCGTCTCCGGGAAACCAGTTCTGCACTGTTGAATACTTGATCTCTGCATCCTTATGTGCAACCAGTTCAACAACTGCCGCATGCAGTTGGTTTTCATCCCGCTGCGGCGCCGTACAGCCCTCGAGGTAGCTTACGTAACTGCCCTCATCTGCAATGATGAGCGTACGCTCGAACTGACCCGTATTACGCGCATTGATGCGGAAGTACGTACTGAGCTCGATTGGACAGCGAACTCCTTTCGGGATGTACACAAAAGACCCATCGCTGAATACTGCAGAGTTTAATGCAGCGTAGAAGTTGTCGTTTGTAGGAACAACAGACCCGATGTACTGGCGCACCAGCTCCGGATGCGTGGCAACAGCTTCGCTGATAGGACAGAAAATGATGCCTAACTCTGCGAGTTTGTCTTGGAACGTGGTCTTTACGCTAACGCTGTCGAGCACAACATCAACGGCAACACCGGCAAGAAACTTTTGCTCCTCGAGAGGTATTCCGAGCTTTTCGAATGTTGCTAAAAGCTCTGGATCAACTTCATCAAGCGAGGCAGGACCGTCTTTCTTCTTGGGTGCAGCCCAATAGATGATATCCTGGAAATCAATCTTCGGATACTTCACGTTTGGCCACGTTGGCTCGATCATGCGCTTCCACTGCTCAAAGGCATGTAAACGCCATTCCAAAAGCCATTCGGGCTCATTCTTTTTGGCAGATATGAATCGAATAACCGATTCATCAAGCCCCTTCGGAAGCAATTCCTGCTCGATATCGGTGGTGAACCCGTACTTGTACTCGCTCTGGACAACTTCGTCCAGGATGTTCTGATCTTGTGCCATAGCCTGCAAATATACGACTTAATTAGTCCGATATTCAGAACGCAGGCAAGGGGCTAATCGTTCCCCTTTAGGAGGGCTCTACGCAGACAACGTGGCAATCTTTTGCAACCGACTATTGCACGATAAATGTGCTGTATACAGAAGATGAACCGATGCGAAGCTCAAGAATGTAACATCCCGATGCACAGGTTCTTACAGGTATCTCGATTGTTTGTTGTCCGCCGAGCAAGACGCCAACCTCATGCATAACAACAACTGTTCCGCGAAGATCGAGTATCCGAGCCACTGCGGGCTGCGCACTGCGTGAATTGATGCAGACGGATAGCTTATCCGAGGCAGGCTGCGGCCCCATAACACGCACACGTGTGCCGTCAACAGGCACTTCCTCATCGACTGATGTTCCACCTTGCACCACGACCGTGGAGGCTGTACTTTTTACATTCCCGCAGCCACCTGAGACCTGGCATATGTAGACGCCCTCGTCTGACTTGGCTGCTGTTGCCACGGCGTATTGTGCAGTTGTAGCGCCCGATACTGGGGCGTCGTTCTTGAACCATTGATAGCGCAGATCCGAACCGCTTGCTGTTACCGACAAACTGAACGGCATGCCTACATCAACCGTCACACTCGTCTGAGGTTGCCTTGTAATCTCTGTGGCGACTGCCGATGAAACTGTGGCAGATTGCGATGTAACATTGGGCGAGCACATCCCCGAGACAATGCAGTCGTATTTGCCCAGTGATGTCGCATCGAGCGAAGCGATCGTGTATGCTGAGTCAGTAGCGCTGGGGATATTCACACCACCCTTGCGCCACTGGAACTTCAACCCCATGCCGCTGGCCGAGACGGTTACCGTTACCGGCTTTCCAAGGCAGGCGCTGACGTTCTTAGGCTGACTCGTGATCACAGGAGGGTTGGAGATCATGAACGGGGTGATGAGCTCGCTAACGTGACCATGTATTGTTGTAACACGCAAAACATAGGGTCCGTTAGCCACAGCAGGCACCTTCCACGAATAGCTTCGTCCGCCGACGCTCTTTACCACTTCTTTCCAGTTCGACCCACCGGCAGGACTGTATTCGATCTTGAACTTTGTTGTATCAGCCATACCGAGAGCCGACCACGAAATTGAGCGCGTACCACCTACGCAAACTGTTTCGCCTCCGGTTGGAGAATTGAGTTCAAGAATGCCGAAGGCGAGTTTTGCTACGTATCCGGACAAACCGCTATTTGTCTTGGCAAAACTCGAATCATGCGCACGCAGATCCGACGAGGTTGTGTTAACAATGTAATAGGGATCTCCAAGCCGATCGGCTATCGAACCAACCACCGTGTCGGTCTGAGAACCCACAACAAGTGTCGAGTAGTTCAATGCCCCGAGGTTGATCACCGACAAAAATCCGTCTGTTGTTCCAATGCGTTCGGAACGAGCCCCCTGACCCTCGATGGGGAAATCGGAAGACTCTGTTGAGCCATAGATCAAAACATTCGACGAATTGGGAATCAGACGTGCACCTACGAGCTCGTCGTTACCAGAACCACCGAAATACGTGCACCCGGAGATGTCTCCACCGTCGGCACCAAACTGCGCGTAGAAGGCATCCTTCTTGCCCGTGTTCAGCGTCGAAAGAGTACCTATTGCGGGAAGGTTTGTAGACGTTGTAACACCGGTGATGTAGATCCGGCCAAGAGCATCGACCTCGATGCTGCGTGCTTCCTCGTCCTTGTTGCCACCCAGGAATGTGCTGAAGGTAATGCCGTCGGTTTGTGAATATGTCAAGTTTACATTGAACTTCACAACGAATGCATCTGTTGTGCCACCATTGTAGGTGCGGTCGTATGGAAGTCTTCCATTCCACTTGGCATTTGCTACTGGTACTGTTTCGAAGTTTGTCGAAGCCGTAGACCCCGTGAGATAAACGTAACTTGATTTATCAAATGCAACGGCAGTAAAGAAGTCAACACCTTCCTTGCCAAAATATCGAGACTGCTGCATAATCCCGCTTCCTGTGAATGTTGCAACAAATCCATCAGTTGTGCCTGAATTTGTTCGGCCACTCGTAATGGCAACATTGATCGGTTCTGGGTTGCCCATTTGAGGATAGAACGTCCAGGTGAGCGCCGCAGTTGCTGGCATCGTGTTTGGGAGGTTTACTGTAGATGTTGTTGATCCTGCGATAGCAATCGTACCATTATCGTCAACGGCAATGCCACGTGCTACATCGTCCCTGTTGCCGCCGTGAAAGAATCCCGTAAGCAATTTGGTGAGTGTAGAATCAAACTTGGCTGCAAAAGCATCAAGTCCAGTTTTATATGTCTTGCTCGTTGCACTGTTCGTCGTCGGCAGGTCATTCGATATTGTTTCGCCGCAGATATAGATGTTGTTCGATGCATCAATCGTTACATCGCGAACTCGGTCATCTGCCGAACCACCATAGAACGTATAACTGAGCACGCGCTGAAGCTTGGCATCGCATCGCATGAGGAATGCATCAAGTCCACCTTTCGACGCACTCTTATAGCCCCCTACCGTAGCTGGGAACGATAGCTCAGATGTACTTCCTGCTACCACTACTTCATTATTCGAGAGGATCTCGATTCCTGCAAGCACCGCAGGTTGAGAGCCTCCAATGTAGGCACCGTAAACGATGGATGTTGGCGGCGTTGTTTCCTGTGGTTGTTCAGTTGCTGATGATGACGTCCTGATGCGCAGTGTAGAGAGCAGCTCCTTGCGCGCAGCAGATAGCGTGCGCTGAACTCTGCCTTTACTGTCGAACGAGTACGTGGCGGCAACTCCCGGAACTATATCCGGGAACACAACACTGGTAAATGTTGGAGCAGTATATGCCTGTGCACCCTTGATAAAGGTAACCGTTCGATGCTCGTCGGAACCGCTAAGAGTGACCGATCCAAGTGCCTGCACCGCAGGAAGTGCAAACTGCTCGCTTGTAACGTGTCCTTTGCGAACCTTGCCCTCACGAGTGAACTGATCTACGGCAACACCACGGTCTGTGATGAAGACATCCGCCCCTTGTGTTCTGGCAGCGAAGAGTACCTGAGGTGGCCACTGCCCAACGTTCTTGACAAAGAAACGCAGCTCAGGGTAGGTTTGCGATGCCGTCTGTGCACCTAGAGCCGCATATTGCAGCACCAGCGCCATGATCATGCAGATTGTGGAGGCGATTCGAGGGCTCGTTGTTCGTGCAGGAACGTACGTTTTCATGACAATCTTGTTGGCTAATGGTACTATCGGGTAAAAATACGAAGTGCCCCGTCAAAACAGCCGTAATGACGGGGCATAAATATGGACGATTACGTACGTAGTCTAACGAGCAATCTGAATCTGCCTCGCACGAACAATTGATCCAGATTGAACTTGCAGGTTGTAGATGCCTGCAGCGCACACAGAAGTGGAGAGAGCTACAACATGGGATCCCTGCGCCAACGAACCCAGAACCTGACTTGTAACAACCTTACCCTGCATGTCTATGATGCGGATAACCACTGGATTGGCTGAACCAACGTGCAGATTGACATACACAAGATCACCAGCCGGCTGTGGTCCAACAACCGTCATCATTACAGCGTCCCCGGTTTCGTCATCATCTACGGATGTGCCGCCTTCGACAACAACTGTTGCCGATGAGCTCTGAACCTTGCCACAACCTCCTGTTACGTCGCACACATACTGACCTTCATCAGCTTTTACAGCAGCTGCAACAGTATACTGTGCCGTTGTTGCTCCGTCGATTGGCGCGCCGTTCTTAAGCCACTGATACGAGAGATCACTGCCGGTAGCAACAACGGAAAGCGTAAATCCAGCACCTGATACGACTGATGTGTTTGCCTTTGGCTGCGTTGTGATCTCGGTTGGCGTTGCTGTTGAAACTGTTACGGATTGCGACGTAACACTTGGGGCGCACGTTCCAGAGACAAGGCAGTCGTACTTACCAAGTGCTGCTGCATCAAGAGCAGGGATTGTAAGGCTGGATTCTGTAGCATTCGGAATGTTGACTCCTGCCTTGCGCCACTGGTACTTGAGTCCGGCACCCTTTGCTGCAATCGACATGGTAACCGGCCTGCCGATACATGCGCTCACGTTCTTTGGCTGTGTTTCGATAGATGGAGGATTTGACACGGCAAATGGTGTCAGTAGCTGACTAAGATGACCATAGATCGTCGAGATCCTGAGGACATAGTCACCAGTAGGCAACGAAGGTACTTTCCAAGAGTGGCTGCGTCCACCTACGCTCTTAATGACATCCTGCCATACGTTACTACCGGCTTGGGCATATTCAATCCTGAACTTGGTGGTATCCGGCATACCAAGGGCAGACCAAGAGATGGGCTTGCTGAGTCCGACGCAGTATGTTTCGCCCCCAGTTGGCGCAGTTAGCTCGAGAACACCGAAGGCATGCTTGGCAACATATCCGCCAAGGCCGCCTGATGAGCCTTTACTGTATGAAGAATCTTTGACGTGCAGGTCTGTTGACGTGGTTGATGCGACATAGTACGGACTGCCGAATGGCCCGATGGACATGACCTTTACTGTGTCTTCTTTGTTACCCGCGACCAGGGTTGCATACTGGTTCGTAGCAAGGTTGATCACCGAAATGAATCCATCTGTGCTGCCATTGCGCGCCGTAACAAGTCCCTCACCCGTAAACGGGAAATCTTCTGAATTCGTTGTGCCCGCTATGATAATAGAGCTTGTTCCATCAACGATTTTAGCCGTATACGGATCGTCATCGCCAGTACCGCCATAGTATGTGCACCCTATCAATTCGCGTCCGTCATCGCTGACAACAGCGAAGAAGGCATCCTTCTTTCCGATTGGCTGAGTATTGAGCGTTCCCACTGCATTCAAGTTGGTCGATGTCGTAACACCCACGACAAATGCACGGCCAAGGTCATCAATACCGATAGCTCTACCTTCTTCTTCCTTGTTACCACCGAAGAACGATGAGTACGTGCCGTCGTCAGACTTTGCCAGTGCTAGTTCGTTATTGAGCTTGACGACAACTGCATCAGTAGTTCCACCGTTGAAGCTATTATCAAACGGCAAGCGGCCCGATGAAAAACGGTCGGCTGTAGGAGCTGTTTCGAAATTGGCCGATGTAGTATATCCAGTAAGGAACACGCTATTCGACTTATCAACGGCCATCGCTGTGAAGTAGTCGTTGTTCTCACGACCAAAGAATCGGGACTGCTGCATTGCACCGTTCGCAGAGAACGAAGCTATGAATCCATCAATGTTGCCCATGTTGGTTCCACCACCCGGTTCTATCCGCGATGTTGGAGGACGCCCCCAACCGCCTGGAATCTGGATCGTAATTGTAGCCGGGAACGTCACTGGGAAGTTTGTGGTCGAATTCGTGTATCCCGCGACATAAAGCAGTCCGTTCTCGCCCGAAGCTATTGCCGTTGCCACGTCGTCCTTGTTACCCCCGTGATACAATCCGATCACTAGGTTGGCTAACGTGGAATCGAGCTTGGCAATAAAGGCATCAATACCTGCTTTGTAAAGCTTTCCTGTTACACCAGATGTAATCGGGAAATCCGTTGAATTGGTTTCTCCTGCCAAATAGATTGCATTCTGTGCATCTCTGCACATCGCGCGAATCTTCTCATCGCCAGACCCACCAATAAACGTGTACGAGCGCACTCGCTGCAGTCGAGAATCGAACCGAGCTATGAATCCATCTGATGTGCCCTTGATCGATTGCTGATAACCGCCCGTTGCGTTTGGAAAGGCGATCTCTGATGTTGTTCCACTTACGACAACGTCTCCGTTACTGAGATACTCGATACTTGTCATGACATCTTGTCCTGGACCGCCGATGTACGAGCCGTAGACAGTTGATGTGACCGTTGAAACATCAGCAACTTGGTGCGCAGTCACCGTCCCGGTTACGCGCATGCGGTATTCGTCTGCGCGATGCTTGCTGTCTACAACCACTTCTCGCTCTACGCGGCCATCAATGTTGCGACTATAGTGGTGTTCTACACCAGGCTCGATCTGCACGACAAAGGCATCAACGGTAGTTGCATGCCTCCACTGACGCCGATCGTTACCCCGAATAAAGTTTACGGCTGCACCATCAACTGCGGAAGCAGATACAACCTTTGTTTGCCCAACTGAGAACATGAAGTTCTCCCTGGTCACAATTCCTGTTCGCAGACCAGATACGGGGTCCTCCGTGTACTCATCAACAACAGCACCGTTAGTGGTTATCCAGATCGTTGCATTCTGCTGCCTTGCTGCAAACAATACCTGAGACGGCCATTGTCCAACATTTGGAGTAAATCCCTTCATAGCCGACGTTGCAGCACCGTCTGCCGCAAACAATGACGTTGAAAGAGTAACAAAGACACAAAAAAGGCGTAGTAAAGTTCGCATTGCTAGGTAAGCCAGTTGGTTGTTGATTGCTTGCTCCAACTTGTATCAACACGGCAACAGTACTTTGGTTACAAAAAGCCCCTTCCATCAATTACGATGAAAGGGGCTTGCAATGTCTTTGTGGTCTGTTTATCTCACTACGAAGCTCGTGTGAAGCAAGCTGCCATCAATCGTTACACGCAATGTATATGAGCCTGGTGCGATCGTAGAAACCGGTAGTTGTACGTCTGTAATTCCACTGATGATTACACCAATGTTTTGCTGCGTTACAGATCTGCCTTGCACGTCGATGATCTCTGCATGTACCTGTCCGCCTACGTTGGCTGTAACCCGTACATACAAAATCTCATCTGCAGGCATAGCTCCGGTGATGCGCAAGTTCTGCGCTGCGATCTCCTCACCATCAACCGATGTTGGATCCTTGACCACGACGCTCACTGCTGCGGTTGCAACTGTACCGCAACCACCAGTGACCTCGCATACATACTGACCGTTATCTGCCGCTGTTGCCTTGGCAACAGCATATGTTGCCGATGTAGCACCGTCGATATTGGTGCCGTTTTTCTTCCATTGGTATGCAAGGGTTGAACCCGTTGCCGAGACCGAAAGTGAAAACGGACGATCAAGATCTACCGTTACAGCTGCTGGTTGTTGTGTGATCACTGTTGGCGTTCCAAATGCAACATTCGCTTGGGCGGAGGTAACATTCGGCGTACATGTCCCGGAGATCACAACATCATACTTTCCTATGCCGCTGGCATCGAGCGCTGGGATAACAAGCGAGTCTACAGTTGCACCAGGAATGTTCGTTCCGTTGCGCCTCCATTGATACTTTAGACCAGCCCCATCTGCACCAACCTTGAGTTTAATGGCGCCCCCTTCACATGCAGATGCATCCTTCGGCTGCTGTGTAACAGTTGGTGGGTTTGAGATCGTAAACGGCGTGGTGAGCTGGCTAAGGTGACCCCGGCTCGTGGTAACACGGATCACGTACTGTCCAGTTGGAAGGTTTGTGACCTTCCAGTTCAAACTGCGACCTGCAGCTGAAGTCGAAATCGACGTCCACGTGTTGGAACCAACCTGCGAGATTTCGATCGCAAACTTCATGGTGTCCGGAACTCCGAGAGCTGCCCATGAAATCGGACGATTAGCGCCCACACACCAGGTCTCACCGCCGGACGGAGTCATCAATTCAAGAGTTCCGAAAGCATACTTGCTCACAAAACCGGTCAGAGCGCCGGCATTCTTTGTTTCGGCCCCATTGGGGTTTGTTGGGAAGTCACTTGACGTCGTGGTGCCAGCTATGTACAGATCGCCTACTTTGTCAACCGCAGCAACGTACACACTATCGTCATTCTCTCCACCGATAAGCGTTGTATACTTATTTGTCGATGTGTTCAGTACAGCGATAAAACCGTCGGTGGTACCAGCACGGTTGCCATTTGACCCTTCACCATTTACGGGGAAATCTGTGGACTGCGTTGTACCGAAGAGGATGGCAGCATTTGCTGCTTGATCATAGGTCATCCCCAGAACGTCGTCCTTGCCCGTGCCACCGAAATAGGTAGCTCCATTGAGCGTTCTGCCGTCATCAGGTAACAGACCATAGAACAGATCCTGGTCGCCGATCTTTTGCGTGATCAATGTTCCAATTGTCTCAAGGTTCTTGGACGTCGTAACGCCAACAAAGTGGGCACGGCCGAGATCATCAACATAGATACCGCGGCCTTCATCTTCTCCATCGCCGCCGAAGAACGTTGAATATGTACCGTCGTCGGTCTTGGCAAGAGCTAACTCATTGTTGAGCTTAACTATGAATGCATCCGTCGTTCCACCGTTAAAGGTTCTGTCATACGGCAAGCGACCGGATGCAAAGAAACCAGATGTTGGAGCCGTCTCAAAGTTTGGCGATGTTGTTGAGCCCGTGATGTATACGCCGTTGGACCTATCCAGACACATTGCGCGGAAGTATTCATTACCCTCGCGGCCAAAGTATCTGGACTGTTGGATTGAGCCATTGGCAGAAAAGAAGCAGACAAATCCGTCTATCAGACCTTGATTTGCACCACCACCAGGTTCGGTTGTTGTGCGACCGCGCCAATCTCTTCTCGAGACTGTTACAGGAAAGGTGACCGGGAGTCCAGATGTTGAATTTGTATAACCGCACATAAAGATCAATCCATTTTGATCTACTGCAATGGCAGTTGCTTTGTCATCCTTATTGCCCCCGTGATAGCCACTAACGATCAACTTTGTTAGTGTGCTATCAACCTTGCAGATGAAGGCATCAACGCCACCCTTGGGTAGCTGGCCCGAGGCACCAGACGTGATGGGCAGATCTGTTGATGTTGTCTCGCCTGTCACATAAATGTTGTTCATGTTGTCGGCGGACAGAGCGGTGATCTTATCATCGTTGGAGCCACCATAGAACGTATAGGACAAAAACTTCTCAAGCTTGCGGTCGAGCCTGGCGATAAATCCGTCCGATGTACCCTTGATCGAAGATTGATATCCACCAGTTGCATTGGGGAATGTAATCTCAGGAGAGTTCCCTGCGATGACGACCTGTCCGTTTGTCAGATATTCTACGCCAACGAGGTTGTCGGCCTCTGTTCCGCCAACAAAAGAGCCGTAGACAACAGACGTTACAGGCGTAACGGCTAGGGCTTCGCCACGAGGCTGATCCTCAGAAACGATACGCTCGACGCGCAGACTTCCTGGAACATAGTTTTCACGGTACTGGACAGTGCGCTCTACACCACGCGTCGTAAACGTGTAGTGCAGATCAGCGCCTTGGATCACATTTGTGATCGTCACCTCGTCCACGACAGAAGATGTCAGGTTGTAGCCTTGGGCGCCACCCTTAATCCACGTCATTGTGGTTACCTGTGCAGACTCGTGCCTCTTGGCAGCAGGATTGGCGTCTTCGATCACTTCTCTGACCACGGTGCCATGGCGCAGACCCGATGAACGATCAACTGAGAACTGGTCGACAACAACTCCCGTTCGCGTGATCCACACGTGTCCTGCTGGGGTGCGAGCCAAATAGAGCACTTCAGTTGGCCACTGGCCGGAATTCTTGATAAATCCTTTCAGATTAGCTGCAACGTGCGGAGATCCCTGTGTGGCATTGGGAACAACGAAGAGCGAAAGGCAACCCAGAACGGTCAGCCAGGTACGAACGAAAGACACGAGACCTCCTAAAAATCAGTAGTTTAGATGTGCGTAGTGGCATAGCCATGTGAGTTATACGCACGTCTAAATCAATTGACAAAATACAGAGAAAATAGTTGCATGCGCTTAGCGGTAAACATCGATCATTTCGCAACAGTTCGCGAGGCACGTGGTGGAATTGAGCCCGATCCGGTTCACGCGGCAGTGATTGCCGAAATGGCAGGCGCCTCTGGCATTGTCTGCCACCTACGCGAGGACAGGCGACACGTAAACGACCGTGATGTGCGCGTTTTACGGGATGTCGTGTCGACAAAACTTGATCTCGAGATGGCCGCCACCCCGGAGATCATTACCATCGCGCTCGAGATTGTTCCCGAGCTTGTTACCATTGTCCCTGAAAAACGCTCCGAGCTCACAACTGAAGGGGGCTTGGCAGTAGCCGGCAATCAGGCTCACTACACAGAACTCACACCGCGCTTTCACGACCGCGGTATCGAGGTCAGTCTTTTCATCGAGCCGGAGGCCTCGCAGATAGAGGCTGCTGCAGCTTGTGGTGTAGATATCATAGAGCTCCACACCGGCACCTACGCCAACGCACGCAGCCAGGCAGCCCGTGAGTTGCAGCTTGAGAGAATTCGGGCGGCATCTAGCCTTGCCGCGCAGTCTGGTTTGGTGGTAACTGCTGGACATGGTCTTGATCTACGCAACATCACGCCACTTACTGAGATCGCTGAGATAGAGGAAGTTTCCATCGGACACGCCCTTGTAAGCCGTGCAATGTTCGTCGGACTCGAGCAAGCTGTACGCGAGTTCGTACTTGCAATCAGTTAACAGCACCAACACCTACGATAAATGGCAAGGGGCCTGCAGGAAATCTGCAAGCCCCTTTTCTTTACACTCTATGCGGTGCGATGATCAGTCGCGTCCGGCAAACACCGACGCGACGTAATCCTTATTCATCTGAGCGATAAAGTCGGCACTGATACCCTTCGGGCAGGCCGCTTCACATTCGTAATGATTGGTGCACGAGCCAAAGCCCTCTGTGTCCATCTGGAGCACCATGTTCATAGCACGTGCGGAACGCTCTGCCTGACCCTGCGGCACAGAGCCGAGGTGGCCGATCTTGGCGGCAGTAAACAGCATAGCTGATGCATTCGGACAAGCCGCAACGCAGGCGCCGCAGCCGATACAGGCAGCAGCATCCATGGCGCGGTCTGCATCGGACTTTGGTATCGGCAACGTGTTGCCGTCCTGAGCATTACCTGTATTGACGCTGACGAAACCGCCCTTCTGGATAATGCGGTCAAAAGCTCCGCGGTCTACCACAAGGTCTCGCACCACTGGGAATGCCCGCGCACGCCACGGCTCGATATAGATCTCGTCTCCGTCTTTGAAGGTGCGCATGTGCAGCTGGCACGCTGTAGTGCGCGCAAGAGGACCGTGCGGACGTCCGTTGATCACCATACCGCAAGTGCCGCAGATCCCTTCACGACAATCGTGATCAAACGCTACAGGTATCTCGCCCTTTGCGATGAGATCTTCGTTGAGCACGTCGAGCATCTCGAGGAAGCTCATGTGCTCACTGACGTTTGCAACGTCGTATGTCTTGAGCATGCCAGCGTCTTGTGGACCAGACTGGCGCCAGATGTGCAGTCGAAGGTTCATTATTTGTAACTCCGTGTAGCCAGTTGCACATTTTCAAATTCGAGGTTTTCCTTGTGAAGCGTTGGCTTAGAGCCAACACCTGTGTACTCCCAAGCACCAACGTAGGCAAAGTCCTCGTCGTTGCGCTTAGCCTCACCATCCTCGGTCTGATACTCTTCGCGGAAGTGTCCACCGCATGATTCGTTGCGATGCAATGCATCATAGCACATCAATTCCGCGAACTCAAGGAAATCTGCGACGCGCAGTCCGAGTTCGAGCGACTGATTGAGCTGTTCTCCGGTTCCTGGAATCACAACGTTCTGCCAGAATTCCTCACGAAGCTCTGGGATGCGCGTAAGTGCCTCGGTTAGCCCCTTTTCGTTACGTGCCATGCCGCACTTGTCCCACATGATCTTACCGAGCTCCCGGTGGAACGACGTGGGGGAGCGCTTACCGTTAATGGAAAGTAGCTTCTGGATCTTTTCTTCTGCTTCACGCATCGTTGACTGCACGATCGGCGAGTCCTGTCCAACAGGAGATAGTCCGCCCTGGGCAAAGTAGCCCCCGATCGTGTACGGTATCACGAAGTATCCGTCTGCTAAGCCCTGCATCAAGGCCGAGGCTCCGAGTCGGTTGGCTCCGTGGTCGGAGAAGTTGGCTTCGCCAAGAACGAACAGACCAGGCACATTCGACATCAGGTTGTAGTCAACCCAGAGGCCACCCATGGTGTAGTGTACCGCAGGATATATGCGCATCGGAACGTGATACGGATTCTCACCAGTAATACGTTCGTACATTTCGAAGAGGTTGCCGTAGCGGTCTGCGATAACCTTTTCCCCAAGACGCTTGATAGCATCCGAGAAGTCAAGATAGACGCCAAGTCCACCTGGACCTACGCCGCGCCCGTCATCGCAAGCTTCTTTGGCAGCACGCGAGGCGATGTCTCGAGGCGAAAGATTACCGAACGAAGGATACTTACGCTCGAGGTAGTAATCGCGCTCAGACTCAGGAATCTGATCTGGAGAACGCTTGTCTCCCTTGTTCTTCGGAACCCAAATGCGTCCGTCATTGCGCAACGATTCCGACATCAGCGTAAGCTTTGACTGATAATCACCGCTCTGCGGAATACATGTCGGGTGAATCTGCGTGTAGCATGGATTTGCAAACAAGGCACCACGCTTGTGCGCGCGATAGGTTGCCGTAACGTTACACGCCATGGCATTTGTGCTCAAGTAGAACACGTTGCCGTAACCGCCCGTTGCCAGGATCACAGCATCAGCCATGTGCGATTCTACCTTACCAGTGATCATGTTGCGCGTTACGATGCCTCGCGCACGACCATCTACAACGATAAGATCAAGCATCTCCTGCTTGTTGTGAAGCTTTACTTTGCCAAGCCCAACCTGACGCATCAATGCTTGATAAGCGCCGAGAAGAAGCTGCTGACCCGTCTGACCACGTGCATAGAACGTCCGTGATACCTGCGCGCCACCGAACGAGCGGTTGCTAAGGTATCCACCGTATTCACGTGCAAACGGCACACCTTGTGCAACGCACTGGTCGATGATGTTTACAGAGACCTGGGCAAGCCGGTGCACATTAGCTTCGCGCGCCCGGAAGTCGCCGCCTTTGACCGTGTCATAAAACAAACGCCAGACCGAGTCGCCATCATTCTGATAGTTCTTCGCGGCATTGATTCCGCCCTGTGCCGCGATCGAGTGCGCTCGACGCGCTGAATCGTGGTAGGTAAATGCCTGAACGTTGTACCCTAACTCTGCGAGCGAAGCTGCAGCCGACGAGCCTGCAAGACCCGTACCAACAACGATCACGCTGAACTTGCGCTTATTGGCAGGGTTGACAAGTTTGAGTTCCGCACGGTGCTTGTCCCATTTCTGCTCGATAGGACCGCTGGGAATATGATTCTTCAGATCCATGATAATGTTATGTCCTTCCTTATTTCACAATTCCGGCAAGTATGGCCAACGGCACCGACGAGAACCCCGCTGCTACAAGTATTCCAAGCAAGGGGCCTACAGTACGCACGATCGGAACAAAGCGCTCGTTGCGCAGTCCGAGCGTCTGAAATGCACTCGCAATTGCATGATTCAAGTGCAGACCTACCATGATCATGGCAAGCACATACGCAACGCTGATAAGCGGCACCTGGAAACTTGAAACGATCATGCTGTAGACATCAGGTATGCACTCTGCTCCGCTGCATTCTGCACTTGGCGGACAAGTCTTGGCGTAGTATTCAGAGTGCACTACACCCCACGTGAAGTGGGCCAAGTGATACAGCGCGTAGGTAAGAAGCAGCAGACCCGAGTACAACATTGAGCGCGAGGCCAATGTGGATGCGCGGTGCTCTACGGTGCTGTAGGCATTCGGACGCGCAGCACGGTTTCTACGTGCGAGCTTGATGGCAGATGTAACATGAAGTACAAAGCTTGTCAGCAGACCCATGCGCACGATCCAAATGGCCGTACCATGCAGCATCGTGCGAAGTCCGTGCGCATACTCGTTAATGTGATCTGGCCCCATGAAGACCAACAGATTACCCGAGAGGTGTCCGAGCAGAAAGCCAACCAACAGCAATCCGGTGATGGCCATAAGCCACTTTTGAAAAACGTTCGAATCCCAGACCTCGCGAAATGCTCTCATTGTTCACCTGATTGTTGTGTCTTGATGCCGCCGCGATAACATCGCGGTTCTTCAAAAAGTGCCACAAAGTTACGAATTGCCGTAGCTTCGCAGCTATGCTTACTGTATCGAATGTTTCGAAGCGTTTTGGCAATCACCTGGCTAACGATGACGTGAGTTTGTCTGTGCGGCCGGGCTCGATTTTTGGTCTGCTCGGACCAAACGGTGCCGGAAAGACAACGCTTATTCGGATGATCACGCAGATTATCGAGCCGGACCTCGGCTCGATCAGCCTGCAGGGCATTGCCGACAATGAACGCAGCACCCGCATAGGATATCTCCCTGAGGAGCGGGGTCTTTACAAGAAGCTTACAGTCCTGGAGCAGATCGTATACTTTGCAACCTTAAAGGGTCTAACGACCTCGTCGGCTCAGCAGCAGGCCCGCACCTGGCTCGAGCGTATGGATGCTGCAGGCTGGGAATCGAAAAAAGTACAGGAGCTCTCTAAGGGAATGCAGCAGAAGGTGCAGTTCATTGCAACGGTTATGCATGCCCCCTCACTATTGATCCTGGATGAGCCGTTCAGCGGACTTGATCCGGTGAATGCAGATCTGATGATCTCGGTGATCAAAGAGCTTCAGGCTTCAGGAACAACGATCATGCTTTCGACGCATCAAATGGATCAGGTTGAGCGTCTCTGCGACGACATCGCCCTGATTAACAGGGGCAGGGTTGTTCTTGATGGACAGCTAAGTGCTATACGTTCTGCCAATGCGACCAATCGTCTGCGATTCCGCACAGCCGGTTCTGCTGATGCGCTCTTGAGCATCGCTTCAACGTCGGTGCACAGCAGAGGACCTGATTGGGTAGAGCTTATATGCTCTGAAGGGGCCGATGCTAAGAGCGTGCTTCGTCTGGCGCTGGATCTCGCCGACGTTCTGCAGTTCAATGTTGTTGAACCAACGCTGCACGAAATCTTTGTGCGCACTGTAACAGGCTCTGCTTCCGAGGCCCTGCTGGAGCCATGAGACGGCTTGTTCTAACGGCAGGCGGAATCTTGATTGCCGCTGTGGTAATGTGTGTTGCCTTCCTTTCGCAGCATGCAGGGGGCTCTGGCTCGGTGCTCATTGAACGCACACAGTACAGTGTGACGTCTGTAGTAGACGAGCTTCGTGCTGCCGGTGCTATTGAGAATCCACAATTCATGAGATTCGCACTCAAGGCTGGGCTGCGTCTTACCGGACGAACCATAACGCCGGGATGGTACCATGTTACTGCAGACCAGTCTCGGCTTGACGTTCTTCGGATGCTAGTCTATGGCAGGCGCGAGCCCCTTGTAAAGATTACTGTTCCCGAGGGCTTTACAATGTTTCAGATTGCATCGCGCCTGCAATTCCGGGCGCAGGTAGACTCGGCTGCATTTCTTGCCTGGGCTACATCCGAAAAGACAAGACAGAAGTACAGGGTTGCAACACCGTCGATGGAGGGTTCTCTCTTGCCCGCCACTTATCACGTGATTCGCGCCGAGAGCCCCAGTGTGATCGGCACCATGATGGCAGACGAATTCTCTCGTGTTTGGAAAATGGTAGGCGGTGGATTGAACAATCGGCGCGACAGTATCATCACACTTGCGTCAATCGTTCAGAAAGAAGCCGTGCTTTACGACGAGCTGCCCACGATCGCCGGTGTGTATGCCAATAGACTGCGAATCGGAATGCGCCTCGAGGCAGACCCCACGCTCCAGTATGGCCGCGATCTTACGATAACCCGCGCCGACCTGCGAGATGCGACAAATCGTTACAACACCTACCAACACAGTGGTCTGCCCCCTGGACCAATCTGTAATCCTGGTCAAAGCGCCATCAAGGCCGCGATCTCGCCTGAACGGCATGAGTTTCTGTTCTTTGTTGCAAGGGGTGATGGAACGCGCGGACATCGGTTCGCGCGCAGCTATGCAGAGCATCTCAAAAACGTAGCAAGCTATCGTGCAAGCCTTGCAAGGCGCTAGTCTTCGGTGGCAGGAGCACTGGCGCGTCCGCGTTCGTCGAAAACCTGAACTCGGAATGTGAAAGGTCTGTCCTGGTCCTTGCGCGAAACCTCGAAGACCTCGATCCACGACACTGTTGGACGCTGATTATCGGCCGGACGAAGGAATCCCGACAGACGCCGAACATTGGCTGCATTGCCGTCAACGATCTTCAGTGTTGGTCTGTTGGAGCCCCGTTCAGCAGCAAAGAACTGAACAATGATGTTCTTAGCATTTGCATCGCTGCCACGGCGGATCTCGCGCACCACGGGCGGTGGGAACGAGCGCACAAGAATCTTCTCTGAATAGTCAACCTGATTGTCGATGTACCGCTCGAACACGAGCACTTTCCCCGTATCAACATTCGAGGGTTTGTATCGCAGCATCCCATTTGATGCATAAGCCACTTCCCTATCGCCATCCCGCAGAACGGCCTTAGCCGCCTCGACCGACGGCAAGAGTGGGTCGATCTGAAACTCGACACCCGCATAGACAGCATCGGGAATCTTCGGTGTTGCAGTTACAACCGTCTGCACCGAGAATGTTGCGCGAGCCTGCTTTCCATCTGTTCTGGTAGCAGTTACCTCGATTACAGACGTGCCATTAAGTGGTGCTTTACCCTTGATGATCAGCGTGCGTTGTTCAAAGTAGCGCACGACATCAACCATTGGTCCGCTAACGACACGAACACTGGGCAGTTGGACTAAGTCTCTACTTGGATCAGCACCGCCAACGCTTATTCTGGTTACCCACTCTCGTGCAGCGGCGGCCATGATCGCAGGGCGTGACGGCTCCATCCAGAAATCGGCACTGAGCTGTTCCCCGAACTGACGTGTCGACGTATCCCGCATGATCAACGTGTCTGTGCCTCCACCAAGCAGCACGATCTGCGGCGGCAGCTGATCGTTTACAACTGTTGTAAGCACGAACTGTGTGCTTCCAAGCGCCGGCGTAGATTCAGCCAGATCACCTTGCGGAATGCCGCTTACCTGCACGGTAACACGAAAGGTCTTCGACGTCATGGTTGCAATCGGCGGTCTCCATGCGAACGTAATGATGCCTCTCTCAGGCACAACGCCAAGTGATGCGAACTGTGCGCTGCTTGATGACGAGTCCTCGATGGTCAGCACCTGACCAGTTTCAATGTCTTCGATCGTTGCTCGCACCCGCATTGCAGTTAATGCAGGTGAGTACCTGATCATGTTGATCGTATCGTTGGAGAGTACTTTGACCGGCCCCACAGAATCGCGTTCGATCTTACACTCAAGGCGGATCTTCTCCGGATAGAGCTCGATACGCTTCTGGCCCGCATCTGCACCGGCATTGGCAAGCCCCATGTCGCGATCGGGCATAAGAAGGACCAGCGCCACAAGGTAGAGCACAAAGTAGATCTCGACGCTCTTGCGACGTTTAATTGGCTTTGCCATCCCGTTCAACGATATTGCGTGAGAGCAACTTCTCGAGTTCAATGCGCACGAGTCGCTCGACCTCTTGTCGCTCGACAGCCTGGAGTCGCTCGCCCAGAGTATTCACGCTGCTGGTGAACAACGTTAGTGCATTGGTGGTCTGCGTCATGGCCCCCATCAGTGCCGGATTTGGCGCAACTGCCTGCACGGCAGCATCAACACTTGTCTGCATACTCTGCGACATCTCGTGCTGACGCTCGACAACATCCTGCAGGGTGCCTGCAATTGCCTCCAGTTGCACGGCCATGGCAGCATAATCCCGGCTGATCTCGCCAAGCTCGCGAAGAAGTTCGCGCGACACGTCGTCCTGTGCCCCCTCGGCAGACATCACGTCATCATCAGGAGGCGTAAAAAACATCACAGCAAAGAGCACCACCAGAAGCGATGCCTCGACAATGATAGCGGCAACAACAATGCCTGGCGAGTCTATGATCTTTGTTCTGTTTAATCCGATGGCCACCAACAGAAAGGCGGCGCCGATATAGACGAAGGCATTAATGGCAGAGTAGAAATACCTATTTACGATCTCCTGCATCCACAAACCTGTGCCAGACCAAATACCCAGCGGATGGAGCACTGTAACGTCACGGTTGATTGTGCGAAACAGATCGCGCTCCTGCGTGCATATACGCCACATCAAACCCAGGGCTGCAAGCGGTCCCAAGTGCTTTTCGAAACGTAAATCCCGGTAAATATCACGAAGCAGTGCCCTGCCCGGAGGGGTTGCCAGCGTCTCGTAGGTTACCATAACTCCATCATGCGAAAGATTCGATGCTTCAATGATACGCAATAGCGCTGGTTGTCCCTTGTCTATCCGGCCATTGTGTCGTATTCTCGCCTCTTATATACATCAATTTCGTTCGTTTGGAGAACCGTATGATCCTCTCCAGGATGGTTACCCCGTTTGCATTACTCATCTGCCTGGCCTTATCTGCACAGAAGGGCATTTCGCAGACAACCCCTCGCCCCCTGCAACAGGGTGCGCAGAGCCTGATCTACTTCGAGAAGAATGTTGGACAGGCACGTTATGAAGGGGGCCAGCAGGAAACCTCCGTCGATGCAGTTGTAAGAGTTGGAGGCACTCTTGCATATATCCACCCCAAGGGCATGCATATGGCTCAGGCGCGGATGTATGCATCTGAAACCCACACCAAGAGCGACCCAGACTACGAGATGGACAGGTATCGCGTAGACATGGAACTGATCGGAAGCAACCCGGCGGCTCGGTCTGAATTCGGCGAGCAGCTCCCAGGCCTTGTGCGCTACATCAACGAGCATACGGGCATTACCGGTATAGAAGCCCCGAGGTTTCGTTCTATCACGTACCGGGAGGTCTACCCAAAGATCGACCTTCGCATGTACCTTACCTCCGCCGGTATCAAATACGACTTCATCGTACATCCAGGAGGAGACCCCTCGCAGATCGCCATGTTGTATCAAGGCGGCAGTGCGCCAATCTTGAACGAGGCAGGCGGCATCGACATCACAACTCCTGTTGGAAAGCTTGGAGAGCAGGCACCAGTTGTGTTCACCAAGAACGCAGCCGGCGATTTTCATGCGATGGTCAAAGCCTCGTTTCTAACATCAGGACACTCAGTGCGCTTTGCCATTGGCAGCTATGATCGCACGAAGACACTTGTTGTAGACCCGCAGCGTTTGTGGGCAACATACCTCGGCGGCTCCCTTTCTCTGTACACAGCCATCAATGGTACATCACCAACATCACTTCGCACCACGTTTGATTCTACGGGCAACACGATTCTTGCCGGCACCACATACGCAACAGACATGCCGAATGTTGCTGGTGTGCTGCAGCGCCGTCTCAAAGGCCGCATGGATTGTTTCATAGCCAAGTTTAGTGAATCAGGCGCCTTCCAGTGGCACACGTATTATGGAGGGTCGCTCGAGGATATTCTGCACGATGTTACTGCCGACCCTACAGGCAACATCTGGGCGTGCGGACAGACAAAGTCGCGCAACCTTCCGGACACACTCTTTGTTGGCAGCAACGAAGAGCTTCAGGCATGGGCATTTGACGCTGCAGGAAAGCGCATCGACTCGATAGCATTTGTTGCTGGTTTTGTGCTCAAGCTTCAGCCCGACGGCAAATGGGGCGACAGCTGGAAGGTCGACGACCGCGAGAACGACATCGTAACGGGTATTGCCGTAACAAAAGACAAAATCGCCATCGTCGGCTCGACGAATAGTCCGCTGCTTGGCCGCATGAATGGCGACGGTGGGTTTAAGAAGGACACCGCCATCTTCTCGAAGAACTACGATATCTTCCTTGTGGTCTTCAAACTCAACACGCAAGGGCGCTGGGTGCGCAACTATCACGTGTTCTATGGCGGTGGCGGCATGGACTACGGTGGCAAGGTTGGCGTAGATACCGATGGCAACATCGTCTTCAACGGTCTAACACAGTCGACCAATTTCCCAGTTACCGACGGATCCACGCGCAAGGGTGACGACGATAACGTTATCGTGAAGTTCGGTCCAACGCCAACACGCATCTGGGCCACACAGTACGGCAGCACGGGCCAAGATCAGATGTGCGACCTTTCCTTGGATGGTACGAATTCCGTAGTGGTTGTTGGTTATACGTTTGGCACGGACTTCCCAACCACTGCAGGTGCATTGATGACGGCACGGGGCGGACCAACCGACGGCTATGTTCGCAAGCATAATGCTAACGGCGTCGTTCAATGGTCTACCTACTATGGCGGAGACTCGGTAGACTATGTCTACGGTGTTGCAACAGACAAGAACAACAACGTTTGGGTTTCGGGCTCAACGTTTGGATCGCCAAACATTCCGCTGACTGCCGACGCGATTCAGAACACGCCGAATACGGCCGCCGGATTTGTTCTCAAAGATGGATTTATCGGCAAGCTTGATTCGACTGGCAAAAAGGTACTTTACGGATCGTTCTTTGCAGCTCCTGCTCAGGGTACACTTCCAGTGATCGATCGCGCTAATCCAACACCTATTCCGCCGAATACAGACTTTGGAGCCGATGAAGCAGTAGACATTGCATGCGATCGCAGCGCATACGTGGCAGTTGCTACCATGGCCGAAACATTCCGCATGGTCACAACACCGGGTGCATTCCAAGATTCATCGACGCTCTATAAGGATACAACCCGCATACATCCATTTGTATCCTACCTGACGCAGTGCAAGGATTCTATCATCAGCATCATCCCGAACGGTCCGGCAACGCTTTGCGATGTAGATGCCCGACAACTACTTGCTCCAAATGGTTTTGCCCGCTATCAATGGTCTACGGGCGAGAGTACGCGAGTTATCACTGTCCGTGACACTGGATCATACATCGTATTGTGCACCACAGCCGAAGGTTGCCGATATCGCGACACCATTTTCATTGGACGTAATCCACGACCGAGCGTAACAGCCAGCAGAGACACGAACCTCTGCAACAAGTCTTCGATACAGATCAATGCCATTGCTACAGGTGGGAAGTCTCCGTACAAATACAAATGGAACCGAATCGAAACAGGCACGGAGTTCATCGACAACGACACGATTCCGAATCCATTTGTCAATCCTGGCTCGACATCAAGGTATGAGATCACGGTAACAGACAGCAATGGATGCTCGGCCCGCGACACAGTGCTTATCAAAGTCATCGACCCACGGCCAATCGTATCTCCATCGTCGATTGATTTCGGATCACTTGATGCCTGCACCTCTTCAGCGGAGCAGGATGTGACTATCAACAATCCACACGATTATGAGATCCGCATCACCGGCATGACGCCAGACGACCCACGCCTGAGTTTGGTCACCAACCTTGCAGGGGGCATTGCAGTCCCACCAAAGGGTTCGGTCAACATTCGCATCAGCATTACTGCCTCTACATCGGGACTTACCACCGGATCGTTCAACGTTACAGGAACGCCATGTTCGTGGTCTGCCCGCTCAACATATAGCGTAACAAAGGCCGCAGTTACCGCCGTGGTAGTGCCAAGCACACTTTCTTTTGGGGCATCAGTTGAATGTGAGACCACACCGAGAATTGATACGGTAGTTATTCGCAATCGCGGTATCGAGCCACTAGTTGTAAAGCCTGGCATCATTGCGGCTCCGTACTCGATCATCTCGCCAACAACAGAGATCACTATCCAACCGGGGCAGGATGCCACGGTCAGGTTCCAGTATTCGCCAGCCGTAGGCGTGTATAGCTCTGAGTGCAAGTTTGCCTATACATCGGGCGCCTGCAAAGACACCCTGCGGGTGAAGCTAAATGCCGTAACGTCGGCTGTTACTGTGATTGCCAATGCAACGAATCTCAACGTGGGCACACTCTCCGGTTGCGATAACCAGAAGGATACCGTCATCACGCTCACGAACAATTCAGATGTTGCTGTAAAGGTCACTCTGCCAAACGACCCGGAGATCGTGTATACACCTTCTGGGGTGATTGACATTTTAGCAAAGTCAGCTGTCGAGATTCAAGTCTCCGTCCGCCCAGGCGCAACAGGCGCTTTTGCAAAGAGCAGCGAGCTTTCTGTTGAGCCATGCGCAAAGAAGCTAACGGTCAGGTATTCTGCGCAGAAGAACGGTGTTGCATTCACGACACCTTCTTCGATCGATTTTGGTGAGTTCTCTACATGCGAGACAGCGCCGAGCACCACACGTACCGCATCATTGTCATTCGATGGTACCGGCAGTGCATCGATCAAGAGCGTAACGGCAGGACCGGTACTGGCGGCTACATTATCACAAGGGCAGCCGTTAACACCTGGTACTGCCCTAGCGTTCAACATCACGTGGACACCTGCAGCAGAAGGACTTCTGAGCGACAGTATTGTGGTTGTGTTCGAACCGTGCGATGTGCGGCGTGTCATCCGTGTAACAGGTTCACGCACTCGTCCGGGTCTTCGCGCAGATAATCCGCTAACGTCTCTTGGTGCGATTTCGGGGACTGCAAACGGCACTGTGCGTTACACCAATACAGGATCTGATACACTCGTGGTTGGCCTGCGCTCTTCTACAGGCACTGCAGTCACCGGAACCCGTCCACCCAACGTCTCGGTACTTCTGCCGGGATCGCAGGTAGAGGTCGACTTTACAACTGGTTGTGATACGCGCATAGCAGTATCAGATACCATTTATGCTGTTGCGGCCGGCTCATGTATACCGGAGGCGGCCTCTGTGATAACCGGAACATGCGAGCAAACGACGAAGGTATCAACCACCCTTACCATTGATGATGTTGCCGTCAAGGTAGGTGATCTTGTTGTGGTGCCAGTGCGCATCGTTTCGTCCTCCGGTCTTAATGCTTCAAAGGCAAAGACATGGTCAGCCAAGATCACCTACGACCCAATGGTTGTTGTCGGACGCGGCAATACGCCAGACTGCTACGTGCCTGCAAGCACAGGCACATGCACATCACAGATCAGCGGCGTGCGCGGCAACGACACCACTGGTGTTTTGTTTGCACTGAATTTCACAGCCATCTTGGGAACAGCTTCGACGACATCGTTGGTAATCAGCGACTTCGCGTGGACAGAAGCCTCGGGCGCCTCGATCACGTCTGCTCCGGGCAAGGTCACTATTGTAGACATCTGTCAGGAAGGGGGCTCGCGCCTGCTCAAACCACGTACATCGGGAGTGCGTCTGCAGGTGTATCCAACGCCAGCATCAAACGACCTAACAATTGATGCGGCAGGCATGGGCAGCGATGATCTTCGCTGGATGCTTACATCATCACTTGGTCAGGAAATCTCAACTGGCCATGCAACTCCTGATGCAGGCGGCAGCCTGAAAGAAACGATTGATGTCCGTATGCTACCGTCGGGTGTATACGTTCTTTCAATCGTTGCACGTGGCGAGACTTCCCACACCACAGTATTCATTCAACGTTAATCGATGAGGAAGACAACCATGAACACGAGCACAACCCTTCGTCGATTTGCGTCGGTCATCATCCTGATGTTCTGCGCAAGCATGGCATTAATGGCCCAAGAGACCCTTTCAAAGCAAAAGCCCAAGCCAAAGACTGAACCAGAAGCGCCGAAGCCGGCCATGGTCGAAAAGCGTACCATGTCGGTGGGTCTTTCGGTACTGCTTGCACCAATGATCAGCAACAGTGTCGAATCTGGGTTTCGGTTTCCTACTGTTCCATCATGCTGTCCGGGCTATGAGGGCACATCCGGCTCAGGCGTAATGATTGGCGCCGAAGTACTGATGCCTCTCTCGTCAGGACTCGAGTTCGGTGCCCGGGTAGCGTACCAGTCATCGAGCGCAGATTTTACTGCAAGTGAGCCGATCACGGTACGTGTAGGCAATAACGCCGTTACCTCGTCAATTCAACATTCACTCAGCACAAGTGTTGCGGCATTGTTTGTCGAGCCGACTATCAACTACGAACTCACTCACGGACTCTACCTCACGGGAGGCCTTCGTCTTGGCACGATCATGAGCGGCACCTACGACCAAACAGAGAAGCTGGCAGATCCTACGCTTCCATATGACTTCATCAACGGTAGCGCGCTGTGGAATACGTCGGGTGGCAACATTCCGAACACAAGCGGATTCCAATTCGGCGCGGTCGTGGGCGTGCGCACTGCAATTGCTTTGGGTTCCAGCCTTACGATCATGCCGGAGGTTTCGTACGCACCCATGTTCACAAGTGTCGTATCAGACGCATCGTGGACGTCGACGCCACTACGCATCGGTGTGGGTGTTTTCATGAACATGACCAAACTCGAGGCCGTTTCTACGCCGATAGCGCCGTAAGTTTGTTGGCTATGGCCAACAAACCTGCCGAAATACAGCGTCGTCGAACCGTCGCCATCATCTCTCACCCGGATGCTGGTAAGACCACGATGACCGAAAAGCTCCTCCTCTACTCTGGTGCAATTCATGCAGCAGGTGCTGTAACCGGGGGCAAGCACAGTTCGACCACGTCGGACTGGATGGAAATAGAACAGCAACGCGGGATCTCCGTCTCTTCAAGCGCCATGCGGGTTGAGTACGGAGATCTTCTGTTAAACATCCTCGATACTCCAGGCCACCAAGACTTCTCAGAAGACACGTATCGCACTCTTATGGCTGTTGATTCGGCCATCATGCTACTTGACGCTGGACGCGGAGTTCAGGAACAGACACTGAAGCTGTTCAAAGTGTGTCGCGATCGTGGCATACCCATTATCACGTTTATGAACAAGATGGACCGTCCAGCGCGCGATCCACTTGAACTTCTCGACGAAGTAGAGCAGACACTGGGCATCACTGCCATTCCGCGCACGTGGCCGATCGGCAACGGACCGGATTTTCGTGGTATCTATGACCGCGCATCGGAACAGTTCTTCGAGTTTGAACGCACTGTTGGGAATCGTTACAAAGCGCCGGTGTCGATTGGCGACATCCGCGGTCAGGAGCTGCGCTCGTCCATCGGTGAACTGTCGCATAACAAGCTGCTCGAAGATCTCGAGTTTGTCGATCACGTTATCCCAGAGTTCGACCGGCAGGCCTACCTGCGCGAAGAATGCACGCCTGTGTACTGGGGCTCTGCAATTACAAACTTTGGTATTGAACATTTTCTCCAGTCGATCTTGGATCTTGCTCCAACGCCGCAGCCCTATCAGACGTCAACAGGTAGTATAGCCCCCTCTGATGAAGAGTTTGTGGGCTTCGTCTATAAGGTTCAGGCCAATATGAACAAGGCCCATCGTGACCGAATCTCATTCGTACGCATCGTCAGCGGAACGTTCGAGCGCGGCATGACCGCCTACCACCCGCGCACTGGCAAGGAGACGAAGCTGACCTATCCGTTTGAGATCTTTGGTCGAGATCGTAAGATCATCGATGAAGCGTTTCCCGGCGATGTGATAGGCTTGACAAATCCGGGCCTGTTCCAGGTTGGAGATACCATAACTCAGCGCAGTAAGTCAGAGCTGCCGGACTTCCCACGATTTGCCCCAGAGATCTTCGCAAAGGTCTGGCCGTCTACTGGTTCATTCTCAAAGTCCTTTCGCAAAGGCATCGAGCAACTCCGGGAAGAAGGTGTCATTCAGATTTTCACCGAGTCCGATGGAAACCCTGTGCCCCTTGTTGGCGTTGTTGGAGAGTTGCAGCTGGAACTCTTTGCCTGGCGCATGGAAAATGAATACAACGAAAAGGTCAAGCTCGAGCGAATGCCCTTTACTCGGACCAGGTGGCTTGGTTCTGACGTCAGACCCGCAACTGCATCGCCAGTTGTGATTGATGATAAGGGGCGCATGGCTGTCTTGTTTAAGAGTGACTGGGAGATTGACTACACGCTCCAGCGCACAGAAGGGCTACAGTTGCTTGAACGACCTCCCCAGGCATCTGTGTAACATTTCATCGACAGAAAGGTCGATCGAATTCCGTAATGTGGTAAACATGGATACGTTTTCTGCACAGATGCGACGTCTACTCTTAGCGTTGATTGCGATCACCGCAGGCGTGTCTTGTGCTGGCCGACTCTGCGCACAATCGAACATCGGCGGTGTGATCAATATCTATACGCCCGTACTACAGATAACCACAGATGCGTGCGCTGCATTGCTGGAAGTCGAGGACACGACAGGGTTTCGAGCAGGCGACCGTGTGCTGCTTCATCAAACAATGGGCTGCACGGGTGCCTCGGACTACACAGTCGATGCCGTAGGCCTATTTGAGTTTGCCACCATCGAGCGTGTTCGCCCCAACAGAGTGATTGAACTCAAGCGCACACTCGTGCATGCATATCAACGCTGCAATTTTGTTCAGCTCGTGCGCGTGCCATCATACAATGGGACAACCTTCGTAACAACTCCATTGCGCGGCAAGCCATGGGATGGCAAGGGTGGCGGGATTATCGCTCTCGAAGTGCGAGGTGTACTCAACTTGCGAAGTACGATCGATGCCTCTTCGATTGGGTATCAGGGTGGTGCGGCGCGCAACGTCAACAATGCACAATGCTCGACCACGATTGGCAATACAACAATTGCGAATCCCGAGGCTGCGATGAAGGGCGCTACGTTTGTCTACCCTCGCATCGATAATGTTGCAGGCAACGCCGAGCTCTTTAGTGCGGGCGGCGGCGGCGTTGGACACAACTCGGGCGGTGGTGGGGGCGGTAATGGTGGACGCGGCGGCAACGGCGGCAGTCAGTGGCAGGGATGCGGCGCACCGTTCGATAATGGCGGCCGTGGTGGTTCCAGCCTCCCAATCCAGTTCAACGGTCTGCCATATGTGCGCTTTGGCGGAGGCGGCGGAGCTGGCCACATGAACAACAACACCGGTACTTCGGGCGGTAGTGGCGGCGGTATCGTTATCATCAAAGCAGACACCGTGTACGGGAACCAAAACATCATTCAGGCAATTGGATCTGCTGCACAGACAGCAGGAAATGATGGTGCTGGTGGTGGCGGTGCAGGTGGTTGCGTACTGATCTCAAGCTCACTCCTTGTTGGCCCCCTACACATCAACGTTAATGGCGCGCAAGGCGGTAACATGTCAAATGGAGGCCTCCATGGTCCGGGTGGTGGGGGCGGTGGCGGTGGCGTGCTGTACTCAGGGAGCTCCCTGCCTGCCAGTGTAACCTTCAGCGCAGAAGGGGGCGTATCCGGACGTTGCACCGCATTTACAGACGCTGTTCAGGCGGCACATCTTTCTAAACCTGGAGACCCCGGGTCGGTTGCATTTCGTGCAGTCATTCCCGAGAACACAACGCCCAAGCCTGTGCTTGGTGTCACAATTCTATCCGACACCACGATATGTCCGAATCAAACGGTTCAGCTTTCGCTGCGCACAGCCGGCGCAGTTGCGCGAATCGAGTGGAGTGAGCTCAACGGGAAATCATTCTCCACCTCGAGTGTGGTGGACGTCCAACCTACGCGCACTACAGCGTATGTGGTTACAATCTCGGATCAGACCGGATGCACGGCGCTCGATACAGCAACCGTAACAGTGCTTGATGGTTGGAAGGGGCTTGCCCGCCCCATTGATCTGGGCGACGTGTTCTGCGATAAGTTCATTGATACGTCGTTGGTTGTCGTTAACCTCGGAAGTGCACCAGGGTTTGTGAGTAAGGTTGCATCTACCAATCCCAATGCTTTCGTATCTGATACCCTGCCGCTGCGCATTGGTGCACGCGATAGTGTCCGCATTCGAATGCGGATAGCAACCGGCAATCGTGCTGGGCCCAACACAGCATCAGTTTCTGTAACGCTATCGCCTTGTGACTCGGTGGTAACGACAACGATCACATGGAATCGTCAGAATCGCCTGAATAGCCTTACACCACGCGATGTGCGCATGCCAGAGATCTATTCATGCATGGGTGCCACAAGGGATACCATCGTTGACTGTCGCATCACGGGAAGCAGCGGCACCGCGCGTCAGATCATTGGGGAAGGCAGCGTTACATCGACAACTACAGTGCCCTTCCCTGTTGCCGATGGTGTTCCGTTTGCGCTTGCACTTACATGGATTCCGACTGCTCAGCAGTCTCAAGGACGTGCAGGCATAGTCTTCGAATTCGAAGGCTGTTATGATACGCTTTGGGTTCGTGTCGATGGCAAGGTTCAGATGCCGCGCATGAGCGCACCGGACACTATTGGTCTTCCCGATGTTGTGCTATGTGAGGGTCTACCAGCTGTAGTCGATGTTCCTCTCACATCCATCGATTCAACTACGTGGGTGGTCGACTCCATCATCGCGCCCGTAGGCGTGACACTTGATATTGCACCAGGTGACTCACTGCGAGGAGTGCGGGTTGTTAAGGCCAACGTTCTGCCTACCGCCCTCGGACGCTACGCCGTGCTCGTTGCTATCAGATTGATACCATGCGATACTATCATCACTGTGGTTCTTGTCGGTAATGCCATCGACGCCAGTCTAACGCACACTGATACATTGGTGTTTACGCAGCCTGTGATCGGCAGAAAGCAGCGTTTGACCGCTCGATTCGTCAACTCAGGTGATGTACCAATAGATATTCTATCTGTTGAGCCCCCTTCACCAAGGCCTTTTGCATTTATCACAAGCAGACCACTTGTCCCCTGCTCATTGCGTCCCGGAGATGTTCTTGAGTGCGACGTTGAGATAACCCAGCGCTATGGTAAACACGTAGACTCACTTGTCCTGGTCACAACTAATCCATGCATGCCACGTGAGAAGGTGGTGCTAATCTCCGAAGCATACGCAACAACCCGCCTGTACATGCCCGACATTTCATCTGGTATCGGCAGAACAGAGCTAGTGCCTGTGCTGATGGATGGAAGGCCATTGATCGATTCCACATTGCTCGATTCATTTAGCTTACAGATCGTAGTTCGCTCTGCAGACCTGGCCGTGGGCGGCGGTTCGTCGGCACGGTGCATATGGAGCACCAATGTTACAGACTCGCTGACGCAGATATCCGTTGACGGCCGTTGGTTAGGGGGCGATACATTAGCAGTTCTTCCAATGAAGACGCTCTTGTCGTCATCGACAACCACACCACTTGTCTTTGTGCGTCAACCAGAATTTCGGTGGAAAGATCAGCCGTGCGATGTCGAGTACAGAGATGGGTCGATCATGCTGGGCGATATCTGCTCCGGCCGGCTGATACGACTCGTGAGCATCGGTCAGGCACGACCTGTATTCATAACTCCCAACCCAGCATCCGATGTTGTTGCTATACAACCCGACACAAGCGTGTTTGACGGCGTATACGAGATAACGTTGTATGACGCATTGGGCAGCGTGATGTTCAGAGTTTCGGCAAGTAATGAATCACGCATCGACGTATCGAGTATCCCAACTGGAATGTACATGATCTGCATTTCAGATACATCCACAGTGGTCTCGCTACCATTTATCAGGAACTGATTACGAATCCAGGTGTCCCATCCTGCCGTTTCTGTAATCCTCGATTGCCTGATGAATCTCTTCTTCCGTATTCATCACGAATGGACCGTATTGCACAACAGGTTCACCAATTGGTTCGCCGGCGAGAATCAACACATCTCCTGCCTGCTCACTGCGCAATACGATCTCCGTATGATCAGAGCTATCATCAAACACGACCAGCTGATGTCGCTCGACACGATGTTGATCATTGACAACAAGTGAGCCGTTGAGCACGTAGATCGCAAACGTAGACATTCTTGGCGTTTGCAGTCTGTGGTCGAGATTTTCTGTGAACGACCCCATAGCCGTTGCCACAACTGAATGCGTTGTCGCAGGTCCAGCTACGTCGAACAAGCTGCCAGAGACGACCTTCACGACCAGTTGACCGTCGCACAAGACCGCAGCCGGGATATCAGCCTTTCGTATCTCCTGATAAGATGGCTGACACAGTTTATCGCTGGCCGGTAGGTTAACCCACAATTGAATGATCTCAACCTCTCCACCCGAGCGCTGGAGTTCTGGGGTTGGTCCTTCACTGTGTATGATGCCGGAGCCGCTTGTTATCCATTGCACTTCTCCTGCATGGATAACCCCGGAATTGCCCAGTGAATCCTTGTGGTGTACGCTTCCTCGATATACAAATGTTACCGGTTCGAATCCACGATGCGGATGTGGATCAATCCGATGCATTTCACCTGATGCATCGAATCTTTGAGGGCCTGCATGGTGGAGAAGTATAAAAGGGTCAAGCCCTCTGAGAGCATTCACCGGAAGGGGCTGAGCAACTCTCAAAGGGCCAACGCCTGTGTAGTGCGAATTCGTAATGATGCGAACGGGTCGTAGCAAGATCACTGCTTTTGAAGCTGAAGATTGACTACAAGTTTAACATTGTCTGAGACCACAATACCGCCTGCTTCGGTTATAGCATCCCAAGCCAGACCGAATTCCTTACGATTGATCGAGCCTGTTATCTCAAAGCCTGCTTTGGTATTGCCGTAGAAGTCCACCATAACACCACCAAACTCGACATCGAGTGTAACAGTTTTCGTTACATCACGGATCGTGAGGTCTCCAACGAGTGTGGACTGTCCGTCGGCCTTGGCTTGATATGCCGTGGATTGAAAGGACATAGTTGGAAACTTCTCTGCACTAAAGAAATCGTCGCTCTTGAGATGACCATCGCGCATCTCGTTCTTGGTGTTGATGCTGTTTACATCGATCTCAAACGAAATGCTTGCATCGGAAAAATCCTCGGCCTCCGCAGCTACGGTGGCCCGGTATGATGTAAACTCCCCTGTGACGGTGTTGATCATCAGGTGCTTAACCTTGAATTGCACATCTGAGTGCATGGTATCTGCTATCCACGTTGCCATAACGGCCTCCTGTTATAAGTGTGTTTGAACACAAATATACGAACGATGCGTGTTCGCACACATATTGCTAAAAACTTTCGTGAAAGAATTACGAAGCGATGATCTTGACGCCTGACGAGGTACCCAGCCGCTCTGCACCTGCCTCGAGCATATCAAGTGCTGTTTCTCTGTCGCGGATCCCCCCGCTGGCTTTGACCTTTACGCTCGGGCCGACGTATTGACGAAGCAGTCTGACATCGTCAAGGGTGGCTCCTCCGGTCGAAAAACCCGTCGACGTCTTGATAAAGTCGGCGCCTGCCTGCGTAACAATCGAACACATACGTCGTTTCTCGTCGTCGGTAAGCAGGCATGTTTCAATGATGACCTTGACGATACCACCAAGGGCATGTGTTGCCTGGGTTACCTCGCGGATGTCATCGTAGACCTCGTCGAACAATCCACTCTTCAGTGCGGTTATCGAGGCAACCATGTCTATCTCACGGGCCCCCTGACGAAGTGCAATCTCGGACTCCGCCACCTTACTCGATGTTGTGGATGCACCAAGCGGGAATCCAACAACAGTGCAGACGGGGATGCCCTCAGGCGCGAGGATATCATGTGCGCGCTGCACGTACCATGGGAGAATGCATACGCTTGCAAAGCGATGGGTAATCGCCTCGACACATACCGTCTGCACATCAGTAAGTGTTGAATCAGGCTTAAGGACCGTATGATCGATCGTAGCTGCAATGTTCATAAACATCCTTATTGTCTATCCATATCGCGTCCGTACACATCCGGCGGACGGAAACGATGCTGTGAGAATGCTGAAAAATGTTGACTTACAGAAAAGATCACTCCGGCCAACTTCTGCGTCGTGCAGTTGTAGGCAAAATCAAATCGGTACAAGGCATCCTTACCTGATTGCTTCAGATTATGAATGCGCAGACCTGCACCCACAGAATTATAGTAGCGTGCGTTCAGGTAGTTCGACGACTGATTGAAGGCTGTTCCAATGTCGTGGAAAACGACTGCACTAAGTCCGTAGATCCAGATGTTGATCTTCGGGAACCAGCGGAACTCTGTGTTTGCCACTACCCTGCGCTCGCCGACCAACCAGTTTGCTTCATATCCACGCAGACCAGACTGCAGATCAAGCACCAGCTGACGGTACCCAGTCCAATTCCATATCGACTGCGTCTTTACCTGCGAGGTTAGCACCACACCCTCTGAGAGGCGCAGATAGGAAAGTCCGTGAATCTCCAGGTACGTGTTAACAGCCCGCGCACCGGTTTGGAATCCAGAACCAGCAGCAATCCTTCCGAAGAGGTAGAGGTCCTTCGTAACATTTGCCGACTCTTCTCCCTCGGCACCCAAGTACCACATCGACACCCCACCTTGTCCCATAGAAAAGACGCGGCCCATAGCAACCGAGCCCCATGCTCCATGCATCACGTCTTCTGTTTCATATCCGTTGAGGAACTGAGCGCGTGAATAATCCTGCCGTATCGAGGAAAATCCGATCAGCACGTGTCCGGTATTATCGAATGCCTGCTTCGAGGTCGGCAACGCACGGGAAACGTCGGAAAGACGGATGCTCAAATTCGAGTATAGCTGATCGCGAAGCCCATATGACTGTGATATCCAGCCGTACAATTCTCGCGAATGAAACGGCAAGAGAGCAGGGGGCTGGCCATCATTCGAGTACTTAAAATCACTGCCGAATTCGTTGAGTAACTGCACGGAATACGCATAGGGCGTAGAGAACCATCTGTAGGGCTGCGCCACAGTTAGCTCTTGTCGCGTACGCACTCGGTTGGCAAGGATTGTACCTCCGACATCAACCAATGAACGAAAGACCCTGCGCCAATGACCCTCAAATGTGCCTTCGAGGCCTATCTCGTTTTCCGTCCGGTAGATTCCCTTTACAGCAAGCGTCGATCCAGTTCCGAGCACATTATACTCTTCTAGCTGGCCTCCATACGTAGCGATACCTCCGCCAGTGTTAAAGATAACCGCCGGATTAAATGATGATCTGTCTTGCGTAGTGATCTGTATGTCTGCCTGCCCATTGACAACGGTATCTTCGACACGTACGCTACTGAATATGCCAATACGGCGAAGCACACGCTCCGTCTCGAGCAGGTCTACCGAGTCGATCTCATCCCCGATACTGAATAGCAGCTCATCATTGATCACATATTCATGGGTCTTCACATGCAGCGCATTCATCAGTTTGGCAGCAAAGAACCAATCTTTTTGTGTCGTGTCCCAGACGTCAATCCGCTTGATACGAATAGTTCGGACAATCGGTAGTAGCTCGTCCGGAACCGCTGCCACGCCGGAGCTTAACCCGCTGAGTACATATGCACACACAACCAGCAATAGGAGTTTCATTCTACCATTATCCCTGTCTGCTGGATTGATACTCTGAAATCACGGCACGAACATCACTTGACGTCTTACATGATGCAACACTTTCAACGAGCTGCCTGCACGATGCGATTGATGTGCTTTGAATTCGACGCTGCAGCTCTGGTATCATGTGCGGTGTAACGCTAAGGCTTCTCACTCCAATTCCCAGCAGGATATCTGTGGCAGAGAGCTGAGCGGCCATTTCACCGCACACGCTCACTGTGATGCCTGCATTGTCTGCCGCGTTAACAACACTGCTCATGAGTCTGATGACCGAAGGATGAATGCAGTCGAACATGTTGGATACGAGTTCATTTGTTCTGTCGGCCGCAAGTGTGTACTGAGTAAGATCATTCGTTCCGATCGAGATAAAGTCTACAAATGGTGCCAGCAGATCAACCATGATCGCCGCAGCAGGAGTCTCTATCATGATGCCAACTGGCAGGTCGATCGGGGCATCAAACTCCGACTCAATCTCGACTCTACATGCATCGATGATCTCACGTGCAGCAACGATTTCAATGTACGACGTGATCATCGGCAGCATAAGCCTTGCACGTCCCGTGGCGGCAACACGCAGGATCGCCTTTACCTGTTGCTCAAAGATCCTAGGTTGGGCAAGTAGAAAACGAATACCTCGAAGACCGAGCACTGGATTTTGCTCTTTATAGGGTGAGTAGTTCCCAAACTTGTCTCCACCGATATCGAATGCTCTAAACGTTACATACGCATTGGGACAGCGCTGAAGTATCTCGGCATACCAGTACGATTGTTCGTCGATTGATGGGAAGGTGCCATCGCCGGAAAGCATCATCTCGGTGCGCACGAGTCCGACACCCTTTGCACCGTATGAGTGTGCCAACTCGGCAGCAGCCGGGGTGTCCACATTGGCAAGAACATCAACGGTAACTGCATCTGTGGTTACTACGTCCGTGAGCACCGGCATGCGCTCATGATCCAGCCGAATACGCTCCTGCTGGTAGAGATCGTCGTATCTCGCGCCTACCGAGTCGGTCGGAGCAACGATGCACTCACCTTGTGCAGCATCGACAATCACCTGCTGTCCGGTCTGAATCAGCGAGGTGGCATCGCGTGCAGCAACAAGAGCGGGCAGACCCAGCTCTCTGGCAATAATTGAAATATGTGAGTCGATCCCGCCATCTTCAAACACGAATCCCAAAGCCCCCTGCTCTGCCATGCGGAACATCTCTGCGGGCGTGAGGGTTGGGGCAATGACAACGTAAGGATGCTCAAGACGCACTTCATGGGCTGTGGGCTGAATCTCTGCGAGGAATCGCTGTTTTACATGTTCGATGTCTGTTGCTCGGTCCCTGATCATGGAGTTTGTTGACAGCAGCATCAGGCGCGCCTGTTTTGAGAACTCCATCTCAATGGCTTTGCCGGCAGACTCACCAGTGTCGATGCGGGCCTCAATATCGCTAGACACAACAGGATCGTTAACGATCAGTACATGTGTTTCGACGATAGAGGCCAACGTGGGTGCGTGCATCTGTGCTCGCTGAACAACATTGAGAAGCTCACGCTCTATCGCTTGTTGTGCCTTGCGAAACAGCGACTTTTCATATTCGGCATCAGTTGCTTCCAGGGCTGGTGTATATGCCCCCCGATGAACGACCCATGCCGGCCCAACGGCAATTCCCTGTGAAGAACCTATGGCGCGAAGCACATGCACAGATCAGTCTTCCCCAAAACCTGATGTGAACAGACTGACGATCGCAGCAGAGGCTTCATGTTCATCGGATCCATCAACCTGGAGCATGACCTTGCTACCGCACTCAGCAGCAAGCGTCATCACGCCAATAATGCTTTTGGCATTGACATGAAATCCGTCTTTGACAAGATAGATGTCGCTGAAAAATGTCGACGCCAACTTGACAAGCATAGCTGCCGGCCGCGTATGCAGACCTGCACGGTTAACAATCGTCAATGTCTCCTGGATCATAATTTCAGAGTCCCCTTTTCTCTATCCCGGCGGCCTTCGTAAGCCTGTTCATCAGCGCTTCATCGGCCAGGACGGCATCATCACAAAGTACTACAATCATGGCAGTCTGCAAGAGGTCCGCTTGACGCAGCTCGTTATAAAGCGTTGATGTTTCCAAGACGTGAACACGATCATGCTCTACCTTACTGATCCAATGCTTCGGGGCCAGCACCAGCGTGCGCTGGTCTGATTCATGCACGATGTGATGCAGCTCCTGTAGCGAATAGCATACGTGCATTCGAGCCTCCGGGGCATAGTGCCGATACTTCATTCCGGGCGATGCCGGAGCTGCCTGACTTGCAAGATCCCACGACGGAAGAACAGTAAACCCAGCAACTGACTGCAGATCCTCGACGCGCACGGCTCCCGGACGCAGTACGTGTATGGTATCTCCAATGACGCGAACAACGGTGCTTTCAATACCATGTTGACATGATCCACCATCGACAATACATACGTCATCTCCCATGTCATGACGAACATGTTCGGCCCGAGTTGGACTTGGCCTTCCCGAGACGTTAGCACTTGGAGCGGCAAGCGGACATCCAACAGACCGCAGAAGATCCTGAAACACTGGGTGGGCCGGTATACGAATTGCTACCGTATCAAGACCTGCCCGTACGTTCATCGGCACCCTCTCCACACTTGGCACTACGATCGTAAGTGGTCCCGGCCAAAACACCTTGCCCAGTGCAAGAAGTGCATCTGCGCCTTCGGCACGTGCAAGATCACGGGCCATTTCAACATCCGCAACATGAACGATAAGAGGGTTGTCTTGCGGACGCCCCTTACGACGAAAGATCTCGTCGATTGCTTCAGGCCTATCGATACATCCAGCCAGTCCATAGACCGTCTCGGTTGGAACACCCACAATTCCACCCATGCGCAGGATCTGCGCAGCAGCAAGGATATTCTCATGTGTGGGCGAGGAAATCATACGACAAGTATAACTCTCATGAACCATGCCCGCTACCATGTGTAGTTTTGCGCCATGATTCGCCCCGTTTCAACATTCCTTGTCACTGCAACGTTACCGGACCAACTTCGTCCACTTGCAGAATTATCCCGCAACTTTTGGTGGTGCTGGAACAACGATGCCATCGCTCTCTGGGCTTCAATAGATCATAGTCTTTGGGACTCAACGCATCATAACCCAGTGCTGATGCTGCAGCAGGTCTCGCATACGCGCCTGCAAGCGCTGCAATCAGATGAGCAGTTTCTTCAGAACATGCGCAGTGTCCACGCGCGTTTTGTAGACTACCTTTCCATAAAATGCGAACCACAGATCGCATATTTCTGCGCTGAGTTTGGTCTGCATGAGAGTTTCCAAATGTATTCCGGCGGACTTGGCGTGCTGGCTGGAGATCACCTGAAGAGTGCCAGTGACCTTGGCGTGCCGTTAGTTGGGATTGGCCTTCTGTATCAAGAGGGCTACTTCCGTCAGTACCTCACAGAAAACGGCTGGCAGAACGAGCACTATCACGAATTGGATTTTCATGGTATACCCATTGAACAGGTTCTCACGGCAGATGGCAAACCACTGCGTATCAGCGTTGAGATGCCCCTTGGGAATTGTCATGCTGGAGTATGGAAGGCCACTGTTGGACGTGTGACGCTGTATCTACTCGATACTAATGTTGACGAGAACAGCGAAGCGGTGCTGCGAGATGTTACAGACAGGCTCTATGGCGGTACTACCGATACACGGATCATGCAGGAATTGATGTTGGGTATAGGGGGCATGCGAGCACTCGAAGCCATGGGCATCAATCCTCAGGCCTGTCATATCAACGAGGGGCATGCGGCATTTTCTATGCTTGAACGCACGCGCCAGATCATGCAAGCTCATCATCTTTCCTTTCACGAAGCATGGAAGGTGATGCAATCAGCCAGCATCTTTACCACACACACGCCGGTGCCCGCAGGCAACGAAGTGTTTGATGTGGCAACGCTGCTGCCATACCTGCGCCACTACATAACGGCAATGGGCATTTCGTGGGAAGAGTTCGCAGATCTCGGCAATACTGGGCACGGGGCTCACACCAGCTTTTCGATGACAATTCTCGGCATACGTGGATCGTCATTCCGCAATGGCGTTAGTGCACTCCACGGACACGTTGCCCGTGAGATGTGGCACAAGATCTGGGCAGACTATCCCGTGGACGAAGCACCGATCAATGGGCTCGTCAACGGTGTCCACACAGCCACATGGGTTGCTCCAGAGCTGGCTAAGCTCTATGATCGGCATCTGGGAATAGCCTGGCGAACGACGCCATGGCATGAGTCCTCGTGGAAGGATATACGCTCGGTGCCAGACGAAGAGTTGTGGACGGTACATGCACAGCGCCGCCGCCGGCTTGTTGATGGTACGCGAAAGCATATTGTAGAAAAGCACCATGCCTCGCTTACACAGAAACAGGCTCTCACAATTCATCGCTGCCTTGATCCAGAGGCACTAACGGTTGGGTTTGCGCGCCGCTTTGCTACCTATAAGCGCGCAGACCTCCTTATGCGCGATATGGATCGACTGTCTGGAATTGTGCGCAATGCATCACGTCCCGTGCAATTCATTCTTGCCGGGAAAGCACACCCGCGGGACGTACAGGGCAAGGAATTGATTCAGCGCGTTCATCAAATGATTCGCGAATATGATCTCGACCACAGCATTGTGTTTCTGGAAGATTATGAGATGGACGTTGCGCGGTTGCTCGTGCGTGGATGCGATGTCTGGCTTAATACACCGCGCAAACCGCATGAAGCATCAGGCACATCGGGTATGAAGGCGGCCATCAACGGTGTGCTTCATTGCTCGATCCTCGATGGTTGGTGGGCAGAAGCATACAATGGCACTAACGGCTGGGCTATTGGCCGAGGCGAAATGTTTGATGAAGAAGAGCAGGACAACGCAGATAGTGCAACGTTATACGACATTCTTGAATACGACATCATTCCACGGTTCTATGATCGTGGCAGTAACGGGATACCACACCAATGGGTTGCAATGATGAAGGAGTCTATACGCACCAACGCATGGCGATTCGCGGCCGAGCGCATGGTTCACGACTATCATCTGCAAGCATATCAACCTGCACAAGAGCGCGCACGTCGTTATGCGGCCGACAACGGAGCATTGGCTCGCGAGCTTGTTGCTTTTGAGCATATCCTCAAGGAGCAATGGAGCACGGTGCGTGTTCATCAGGTTGAGTCGCACACGAACGAACACTCGCGTGTTGGGGATGTGATCAACGTGCACGCACAAATCGAAATAGGCACTTTTGCGCCTGAAAATCTGCGTGTGCAGATCATTAACGGTCCCGTCAACGCCCGTCACGAGATCATGAAAGAATCGGTAGCAGAGATGTCCCTTGTTTCGCTCAACGGCCATCATGCACACTATGTGGGAGCCACTACGTGCACATCCAGTGGTTTCCATGGCTGCACTGTGCGGGTGATGCCGACCCACCCAGGCATGCTCAGCCCCATAGAATCAGGTTTGCTGCGCTACCCAGAGAATGCCTGAAACTTTCTTAAGTTTCAGGGCTTATTACTTCGGATTGACATACTTCGATCGATTTACTGGAGACATACATGATTCGTGTTCTGCTTTCGCTGTGTCTGTTCTGCATGTCCGCTTACAGCGTTTCAGCTCAAACCAGCTTTATTACCTTCCTGCACAACAGTCCGGACGCAGATCTGCGAACCGTTGACTTGTACATCACGCAAGCTGGCATCACATCGAAGGTCGAAGACGTTAACTGGCAGAGCGCAGACAACCTCAATTCCGTTGCGATCTTTGGCGACCTCGAGGTTGTGATTGGTGTTGCGCCATCGACAAGCTCAACAATGTCTGAAGTGGTTCTAGAGCATGCCTTTACGCCTGCACCCGACATGGGATACATGGCAATCATGCATGGCGTTCAGACTCCCCAGAGCTACGCAGCGAATCCTGACGGCAAATCAACAAAGCTTGCCATTACATCGTACTCGGTGGAGAATACCAACACGGATCCAAGCAAGACTGCAGTATACTTCTTCCATGGCGCAACAGATCTTGAAAAGTGTGACTTCTGGGTACGCGGTGGTGCAAAGGTTGCTGCAGCCAACATGACATTCACAGATCGCAACATTACAGCGGCCGTGGTCGAGCGCAAGGTTCTGACCATCGACTGCACAAAGCCCGGCGATAAAGCTAAAGTCCTTGCCTCGTTCAGTGTTGATTTCGCATCACTGGCAAGCTCGGTTATCGTGTGCGCTGTAAGCGGCTTCAAGACTCTCGAAGACAACAACAAGAGCACCGATACGCTGGCTCTGCTTTCTGTTCTCGAAGATGGGCGTGTGGTGCGCTCGCCACTCATGGCCGGCTCGCAAACATGCCGTGTGCAGCTTGTACATGCTGCAGCCGACCCTGCACTAACACAAGTGGATGTGTACATCAACGGCATGAAGGCGGCTGACAATTTGGCCTTTCGCAAGGCTACTGGATTTACACCAGTGATTGCCAATTCACCAATCGTCGTTGGTTTTGCTCCGGCAACCTCTACAGGCTACAAAGACACACTACTGACGATCACCCTCGATCCCCTGCGTCCGTCGCGCACATATACAATCGTTGCCTCAGGCGTTGCAGACACATCAAAGTTTGCAAAGAACCCCACAGGTGTTTACACCGGTGTTAACCTGTCGGTGATCGATGGTGCCCTCGAACAGTCTGCTTCTGCCAAAACATCGGTACGAGCAGGACACTTCGTGAGCGATGCACCGGTTGCATCGATCGTGAGCAGCAAGACTACCTATGCCTCCAAGGTCAAATTCACGGACCAGTCTCCAACGTACGTCGAAGTAGACCCTGCCATCGATACGCTATGGCTTACAGATGCAGACGGCAATAAACTCAAAGGATACGTTTGCGACCTGCGGGGTTCTAACAGGGCCACGCTTGCCCTGGCAACTGGTTTTCTCAACCCTGCCAACAACAACTCCGGAGCAGCCCTAAAGCTGATCCTTGTAGATGCCAATGGAAGTGTGAACGCCTCGGCTGAGGAGGTTGATCCAGGGGGCAATACATCGGTTCAAGAAGATGTGCTCATCGGCCGTGGATGGTCTGTTGGTCCTAATCCGGCATCACATGTTTTGAGAGCTCAGATTCCAGCAGGAGACAACCAAGGAGAACTTGGGTATGCGCTGGTAAATGCGGCTGGACAACAATTCGCCACTGGCACAATCGCGCAAGTCAATGTGCAGTATGCACTTAGCTTAGACGTAAGCACGATTCCGCAGGGCGCATACAATCTAATCTTCACCTCAGCTGACGGATCTACCAGTGCAGCTTGGGGAGTAACGATTACACGCTAAATTTTTCCTATCTTTGCGGTCCTTTTTGGGACCACAATGTTTGAATCACTGAGCGACAAACTCGACTCCGCCTTACGGGCGATTCGGGGACAGAACAAACTCACCGAACAGAACGTCGACGAAGCGTTGACGGAGGTCCGCCGTGCGCTTCTGGACGCAGATGTGAATTTTAACGTTGTCAAGAAGTTCATTGAAGACGTTAAGGAGAAATCTCTTGGCATGGAGGTCAAGGGCAACGTTCTTCCTGGTCAGCTGATGATCAAGCTGATTCATGATGAGCTGGTTGCGCTCATGGGCTCTTCCAAGTCGGACCTTATTCGAGCCCAGCAAGCTCCAACTGTGATCATGGTTGCAGGCTTGCAGGGATCAGGCAAGACGACGTTTTGCGGCAAGCTTGCCAACTCGCTCAAAAAGCAGGGCAAACTTCCTCTACTTGTTGCGTGCGACATTTACCGTCCGGCCGCCGTTGACCAGCTCAAGTCGCTAGGCCAAAGCATATCACTGCCGGTATTCTCCAAGGAAGGGGCTAAACCTTCTGAGATCGCAGACGAGGCAATGGCGTATGCAAGAAAGTTTGGACGAGACACCGTGATTGTTGACACCGCCGGTCGTTTAACGATCGACGAAGAGATGATGAAGGAAGTTGAAGACCTTCGTGATCAGCTCAAACCACACGAGATTCTGTTTGTCTGCGATGCTATGACAGGTCAAGATGCCGTCAACACAGCGCAGGCATTCCACGACAAACTCGAGCTTACGGGTGTTGTCCTAACAAAGCTCGACGGCGATACACGCGGAGGCGCAGCGCTCTCGATTCGTGCAGTCGTTGGCAAGCCGATCAAATTTGTTGGTGTAGGAGAAAAGATCGACGCACTCGAGCCGTTCTATCCAGAGCGGATCGCATCGCGCATCCTTGGCATGGGTGATATCGTTACTCTTGTTGAGAAGGCGCAGGCCCAGATTGATGAGAAAGAGGCAGAGCGTCTCGAAGAGAAGCTCAAAAAGAACGAGTTTAGCTTCGAGGATTTTCTCGATCAGATGAAGCTCATCAAAAAGATGGGCTCTCTTCGGGACCTTCTTGGGATGATACCAGGTGTCGACAAAGCCCTTCGTGGGGTGGAGATCGACGACAAGGCTTTTGGCCGCGTCGAAGCGATCATTCTGTCGATGACGAAGGAAGAGCGTGGCAATCCACGACTACTGAATGGAAGCCGGCGCAAGCGAATTGCCAGCGGTAGCGGAACATCCATTCAGGACGTGAATCGCCTGATCAAACAATTTGAAGACATGCAGAAGATGATGCGTAACATGACAAAGGGTAAGATGGCGAACATGATGGGTGGACGCCTACCTCAAATGCCGTTTGGCATGAAACGCTGATTGATTTTTTATTCACTTACCAAGTTCTAGGAGAACATCATGGTAAAACTCCGCTTGCGTCGCAGAGGTCGTAAGAAACATCCGTTCTACGACATCATTGCGATCGACGGACGCGACCGTCGCGACGGCGCATCTATTGAACGCGTTGGGTATATCGACCCAATGACAACCCCAAAGGCAGTCACGCTTGATGCTGACCGCGCACTCTACTGGCTGAATGTTGGCGCTCAGCCAACAGAGGTCGTACGTGAGATCCTGAGCCGTGAAGGCGTTCTACTTCGCCGTCACCTTGGCTTCAAGGGCGCAACTGCCGAAGAGATTGAGGCCGCAGTGGCAAAGCACCGCGAAGTTGCTGCAGCTCGCTATACACGCCTGAAGCAGCGACGCTCAGACCGCGCCCGTGCTAAGGCAGAAGCAGCCAAGGCACCAGCACCGGTCGAAGAAGCTCCAGCAGTTGAAGCACCAGCTGAAGAAGCTGCTCCTGAAGCTACTCCTGAAGCAGCAGCAGAATAATACTGCCGCTTATACGCTCGCAAGAAACAAACAGCGCGGTCATAGTGTTATGATCGCGCTGTTGTCTTTTCGTCCAGATTCCGACTACCCCCACCGCGCCGTATGCTACACGCCTCGTTTGCCCCATACCTACGACAGCAACGCCAGTTTTCACGTCCCGTAAAGGGGCTCTTTGCTTGTGCAGGTTGCTATTGGATCTTGATATACGGGTTCCAGGTCTTAGGCTGGATCGACCATGAGAAGCTCAAGACGCTACGTGGCGGGCAAACGATGATCTACTTCGTACTGCTCACACTTTGGGGCATGGAGTATATGCGAGAGACCAAGAGGCTGAAGAAACTGATTGCCATAGCTGACGAGTCTGGCTGCCGGGTTCAGGATGTAACACTATCACAGATTGCCTCTCCGGGCGCACTGTTCACGGTGATCAAGCCGGTTGGAAACGGAGCCGCAGCCTATGTCTTTGCAGCGATCAATATTGGCGGCCTCATCCTGGCTGGGTATCTGATCAGCATGAGATACATCGCTGCCTTCAGCGCGATGTAAGCACCAAGACCTGCATACAGTTCATTGTTCGACAATGTTATGCAGCGCAGATCACTTCCGCGTCTTCTTGACCTCGATCTGAACCGTGCGACTCAAGAATCGTTCCTCTGGTGTATTGTACGACTCAATCCCAGGAGGGAACTTGTCCGTTGTGATGTCGTTGCACTGAATGTCGACCTTCTTGCGAAGATGCTTCTTGATCGTCTCGCAAACAGCATCGGCACGTTTCTGAGAGAGCTTTTTGTTGAACTCAGCATTGCCGAGCATATCTGCGAAGCCGCGCACGATAACAGTTGAACCTGTTGGTACATTCTCGACAAAGGATTTGATCTGCTCCTCAGCAATTGCAGAGATCTCATCAGAAGCCACCTCGAACAAGGTTAGCGTCAGACGCTCAAGCTCTACATTCATCGTGTCCTTCCTAACTACCAGCTGCGTTGTTGCAGAAGCAGTTGATCGGCGGATACCGTTGATCTTCAAGCGAACATCTACCGGCTCCTTGGAGCGCATCTTGTCAGCCACGGCAATCGAAAGGTCCTGCATGGTAACCGTTGGCAGCCCCTTGCCGCTTTGGGCAAACAGCTGCTGCGACCCTGTTGTGGCCTCAAGCTCCCAGTCAGTCACAAACTTGCTGCTAGTGCCTGTTGGGTCAAACTGCAGGCGAGGCGGATCAATCGTGCGAGCCTCATTAAATCGGCGCTTTGCAACAGATGCCAAAACTTCCAGATTGTCGGAGTAGATCTCAACGCGGCGATTCTCGGCATATCCTTCTTCTGACAATCTCCTTGTTGGTCTATCTGGCGCGCACGTGCCGCTTCCCGACTGGATCGTGATGCGCGAGTCTGCGATGCCCCAAACACGGATCAAATATTCTTTAATGGCAGTAGCACGCCGCTGCGCAAGTTCACAGTCCGAGCCTTCCGTAGTTGGGTCTGCTGTACCGCGAAGTCTGATGGTTGCCGAAGGCAGCTTCTGCATTCGTTCACCAAGAATGTTTAGGATGTCTCTGTGTACGGCGGTAGTGCGTGGGGCAACATCGGCGAGTTGGAACTCAGACCCCTTACCGATCTGGCGGTAACGCGAGGAAATCGTAATAGCCTGCGACTCAAAGAACAGCGCCGGTAAGACCGGCAGAGCTTCTGTAACGTACTGTGTTGAGACGTTGATGGCAAACACATCCTTGAGAGCTCCTGATGCTTCAACAGCACGCGCCTTGATGGCGGCAACAAGTTCTGGCGGCTTCGGATAGTAGACCGTATCAGTGCGGTAGGCGCGTTCGGTGATCGTTACCAAGTCTGTTCCGATGATTGTATCGAGGACGATACGGTCCACTCCACGCGCACGAGACTCCTCTGCGTCTGGCTCAAGTTCGACGAGCAATGAGTCCACGAACTCTTCTCTCCTGCGCTCAACAGGAGTAGGGGGCTCTGGGGCATTCATTGTAAAGGCCACACTTACTCCGGCGCGAAGAAGGCTCGTTTGCCACTCTAGACCTTCAACATTCTTTGACAACGGCAGTGTGTAGAGCAATTCAGGTGTAAGCACAACAGAGTGGTTCTCGGTCATCGGCAGATCGTATCCAATTCCAACTACTGCGCCAAGTGCCGGTGAGACTACATTCTTGAGCTCGTTGTTTGCTGTAACGTTTCGCTCGCGCAGACCATTTTCAAATGTTCCAACAGCCGGCTCCAAGAGCACTTCCTTTTGTGAATATGTTGGGCTGAGATAGCTACCGAAAGCCAGACCACCCATGAGGCGTAGTGGATTGACAGCACGGAAGTCTATCAGGAATTCGCCCCCTACCCAATTCATCTTTGTTTCCAGATAATTCCGGGTTAGCGCAGTCTGCCCGGCCGTTACCAGCAATCGCTGATCCTGCGTGAACGAACCACTCATCGGAACAAATGTTCCGCGCAGAGTAAGGCGCATATGCTTTGTGATCTCGTGCCGGACGAAAGCCGATATGGCAAACGTGGTGCCGCTGGCTCCATCATAGGGACTGCAGCAAATGGGCGCTTCGGGAATAGTAAACACTCCCTGATGCTGGAGCATGCCAAGGTTGGCGCTAAACCCAATCTGTGAAAGCCACACGTCTTCTGGGAGTGTTACCTTCCACCATTGTGCTTGCAGGCAGGCGTGTGTAGAAACAAGCAGAACTATAACAACAAGTAGGCGCTGCATCATCGCGACACCTCAACAACTAGAGTTGATGCTTGCTGACGCTCCGTTCGAACGATCACGATGCCGACGCCCGAGAGTACATCTGGAGAGATCTGACGAACAAATCTGCGCTGTGTCCCCTCTTGAGCTGTTGTGCAGTCAGACCACAGCAGCCGTCCTGTAAGATCGAACAACTCCACCGATGCAGGCGCTGCTTCAGAAAGCGTGCCTTCGATCGATATGCCTACTGGTCTTACGATAGCCTTTACTGCAAGGGGCTCTGATAGCGGATTAAACATTCTCGGACCTTCACCGATGCGGCAGATTCCGCGAATCAGTATAGGGTCGCTGCGCTTCTCGACGCGCATGCCGGGGCCATTGCCGATCTGTGAAATGCGGTCATATGTCATGGCAGTTACACTGTCCTGCCCCAACGTAGCCTGCAGTGTTATGGTGAACAGATCTGCATCGACCGTGTCGAGAGGGATGCGGAAGAAGACGATATCTCGCATACGCTTGATACCTGCAGAGTCTGTGACAATTTCATCAAGCGTTGCAGTTGGAGCAATCGAGCTCGAAACCCACAGGAGCGCAGAAGCGTCGTACGAAATCCGCAACTCAACACTGTCGATGTCTGCAAGCCCTAAGAACTGAGCACCCTCGGTGCGGAAGTTGATCGTGGTCTTGTCGCCGATCTCGATAGTATCGCCAGTGGCAGTAAATCTGACAAATGACGGCGGAGGAGGAGCAATAGCAAAGAGCTGACTTGTGTCGGCCTGAAGTTCAACGGGCAAGACCTGCCATACCCGTGCCGTGCCATCCCTTGATGTTGTCAGCAGACGATCTCCACGCTCCGACCAACGCGCGATGTTTACGTCGTTGCCGTGTTGATAGCTGCGAAGGGGCGCGCAGGTAATCGCTGAGTGAATGCGGGCAAAATTGTCGTCAGATGCACCTACGATCATGGTACCATCAGGCGAGTAGGCTACCATGCGCACAGCGCCGTTGTACCCGCTGAGCTTACCTTGAAGTTTACCAGTTGCCGCATCCCAAATGGTGACTGTTGAGTCTGCCATGCCAACAGCAACAGTTTTGCCGTCTGGAGAAAAGTCAACACAGCGCACACCCTCATTGTATGCAGAGTCCTTGGCGTTCCATACCTCAACGGCCGTGGATTGATCCCAAAGACGGATCGTAGCATCACCACCGATGGAGCAGATCTTGGTTCCGTCGGGCGAGAATGCAGCACTTAGCACCCCGATTGCATGCTTATTGAACGTATTAGGAAGACCGATCTTACGTCCGAAAACGCTGGCTTCGTTTGCGCACAGAACTACTCGCGTTCCATCAGCATTAATCACCATGTCGTCCATAGGTGAACGAGCATTGTGAACCGCTTGCGGCACAGTTCCTGGAAGGTTGAATACTCGCGTACGGTTATCGTCACACTTCGTGAACAGCCATGAGCCTGTTGGATCAAGCTCTACCTTGGTTACAACATCTGGGTGATTGATCGTTGAGAGCAGTGTATTTGATGCCGCATCTACGACCTTGGCGGCATTATCGTCAGAGCACGTCACGATGCGTGCCGAATCGCCGCTCCAGCGAACACCGGAATAGGCTGCCCTTCCAGTAGGCAAGATGCTAAGCGGTGTGTTGGAATTTATGCGAGAGTCCCATACGTGAGCCTCTCCTGCAACACTGACAACACGGTCGTTCTTGGGTGCCCAGAATGCATCTTCGACCGGACTGGAGTGTCCGCTGTAAATGATATTGTCATTTGCTCCTGCAGGACGCAGCTGCACCACGCGAACACGGTAGTTCGTCGATGGCTGCAGCCCTTTGATGCTCCAATCATAGACGAGCCCCTTGGCACTGTCGGCAATCGTGACCCAATTGCGACCATCATCGCTGGTGTATTCAATTTGTATGGGGATGGTATCGGCAACTCCACTCCAGCGGATCTGAATGCTCGTATCACGCGTAGTATAATAGGTGATGCCACCAATCGGTGCTTCGAGGTTGAGCACTGGGTCTTGACCGTAAGCGCACAACGCACTAAGGACGAAAGCGCAAACAACGTGTACAAATCGCATATCGAGAGGTCCCCAAAAAGATAAACGTAGGGATAAACTACGACGAAAGACTACGTATGGCAAGGATTTAGAATGCCGGTTCGCCGTCGCCGATAAGCCCAACATCTGGTGCAACATCAAAGGCATCACGGTGATAGGTCATGTCATGGAACGCAGCAAGCTCTTTCTGGTAGAACAGCCTTACGTCTCCTGTTGGACCATTACGCTGTTTGCCAACGATAACCTCGGCAACATTCTCTGTGGAACGTCCGTCTTCGAAGGTGGCTATCTTATAGTATTCCGGACGGTGGATGAACATCACGACGTCTGCATCCTGCTCAATAGATCCGGATTCACGCAGGTCAGAGAGCATCGGACGCTTATCAGCACGCGACTCTAGGGTTCGATTAAGCTGCGATAGAGCCATAACAGGAACCTGTAGCTCCTTTGCAACAGCCTTGAGTGCATGAGAGATCATCGAGATTTCTCGCTCGCGGCTTTCAGCACGTGGAGCATGCATCAGCTGGAGATAGTCAACGATCACAAGGTCGATCTTGTGTTCGATCTTCATTCGACGGCATTTTGCGCGAAACTCCACCGGTGAGAGACCGGCAGAATCGTCGATGTAGATGTTGGCATTCATCAAATCATCGATACGCGTAACAAGACCATGCATCTCGCTCTGTGATAGACGTCCACTGCGAAGCGACTGCAGACCGATCTGAGCATCAGCAGAGATCAAGCGCAGCACAAGCTGCTGAGCAGACATTTCAAGCGAGAATACGCCAACTGATTTACCCTTGCGCGAAGCTTCACGCGCTATCGAGAGCGCAAATGCTGTCTTACCCATCGACGGACGCGCGGCCACGATAACAAGATCCGATGGCTGGAGTCCGCTTAGCAATTGATCTAACTGTGTAAACCCTGTTGGCACACCCGTAATGCCGTCGTTCTCCTTCGACGCCATCGAGAAGATCTTTTCGATCGCATCCTTGGTCAGCTTCTTCATCCCAGAATACGACCGGCGCAGACGCTTTTCGGCAACGTCAAAGATTCGCTGCTCTGCTCTGTCGACTTCATCCAAAGCATCAGTGGTTTCATCGTAGCAATCACGAACAATCTCACTTGCAACACGAATCAATTGACGCTTAAGAAAGCGCTCAAGCACGATCCGTGCATGGTTCTCGACGTTCGCTGCAGATACCGTGCGCACCGTCAGTTCTGTAAGGGCAAACATGCCCCCTACCTGCTCCAGCATGCCATCACGCTGCAGCTGGTCTGTAAGCGAGACAAGATCTATCGTTACTCCACGCTCAAACATTGCCATCATGGCATTGTAAATGCGGATGTGCTTATCGTGATAGAAACAGTCAGCGTCTAGAATCTCGACCACTTTGGGCACAGCCTCTTTGTCAAGAAGCATCGCACCAAGGACAGCTACCTCGGCATCAGTCGAGTGCGGTGGAACATTGCCAATCGGATCGTCAGTATGTAGAGGCGTTACCCTCTGAGAAGCGGATGTCGACATGTCCGAAATCTAGGGATTCCAGCATTCGACTTATACCAGAGTTATGCCAAGGGGCAGGCAGAGTTATTCACAGCCGATGGGGAAAGAGCGGCGAGGACTAATTACTAATCACCAATTACCAATTACCAATTACTAGTTACCAATGACAGATGATGTAACCGATTTGTTCGCTGCTCGCTGCTCGCTGTTCGCTGTTCGCTGTTCGCTGTTCGCTGCTCGCTACTCGTTGTTCGCTGTTCGCTGCTCGCTGCTCTTCCTACGGTATCACGATCTCGCGCTGGTGCTCTGCGCTTGCGTAGATCGCCTCGACGATGCGCATGCGCTCGATTGCCTCGTCTGCTGTACTTACCATAGGGACCACGCCTTTGACGGCATTGATGAAGTGCTTAAGCTCGGTAGAGTAGGACTTCATGTAGATCTCCAATTGGGAGCGCCGATCGGGAGTTGATGAGCTCTGTATGGTATTGCCTGTTCGGCGCACAAGGCGATAGGGGTTGATGTAGGCACTGCCCTTTTTGCCGAATGCGTTGCAGTAATAGAGGTCTTCGGCACGAATAATAGACCAACTTGTTTCGACCGTTGCCACAGCCCCGTTCTCGAAATTGAGGATTGCCACTGCGCCGTCTTCAACTGACTTCGTGGCCTGGTGAAACACTGAACCTGTTACCGAGCGCACACGGCCAAAATCCATGACGTGCAGAATCATGTCAATAACGGCTATTCCGAGATCAACTACCACGCCCCCACCAGACTTCTCAGCGTTTGCCATCCACCGTGCGTCGGTGGAACGCTGCTTAACCCAACCTGCTTTCACATAGAAAACCGGCCCGATCTCGCCTCTGTCGATCGCATTCTTCATGTTCACCACGTCGGGACGGAACCTGTGGTTCATTCCGACCATCACACCAACTCCGTGTTCCTGAGATAGCGTGCGGATCTCCATCACCTCTTCGAGTGTGCGCGCAGCAGGACGCTCCACAAAAACATGTTTACCCGCAGCAATGGCCAACTTTGCAACAGGAGCATGCGCATCCGTGCTCGTTGTAACAAGCACAGCTTGCACCCCCTGCAAATGCAACGCCTCTTCAAGCGTGCGGAATGCGTGCGGCACCTTGTACTTTTCTGCAAGTATGCGTGCCTTGGAGACCTGACGATCGCAGATTGCAAGGATCTTTACTCCGGACATCGCCGCGAGAATCGGCAGGTGAACGCTCTGCGCGATGTTCCCTGCACCTACAATGATGATTCCTACCATACCATTTGACAAGCAACAATCGTGCCGTCGCTATCAGTTCGATGTCGGGCACAGACGCAACACGTCTTCAATAATCGTGCTTGGCATGATGCGCCTCATGCAGTGGAAATGTCCCTTCGGGCATCTGCTGCGTCCAATGTGCGTGCAGGGTCTACAGTCAAGGCCTAACGTTTGGACTATCGCGTGCGGGACCTTGTAGGGCGTAAATCCAAACTCAGGCGCCGTCGAGCCGTATACGACAACAACTGGTACCTTGCAGGCAGAGGCCATATGGACAGCTGCGGAGTCGCACGAAACAAGCGCATCTAGTCCAGTGAGCACGTCCAATGTCGCAGCAAGAGACGTCGATCCGTCGGCCCGCGTAACCGAAACGCCTGCAAGCTCAATGATCTCATCGCAGCTTGCTCGATCGGCCGGACCGCCTATCGTGACAACTTCAACGTGATGGTCGAGAACCAAACTTCGAACCAGTTGGGCAAAGAGAGCTGCCGGGTACCGTTTGGTTGCATGTTGTGCGCCGGGTGCAATTCCAATGCGCACGGCAGAGCCGTTCGTGGTCTGCTGAAGTTTTCTGGCTCTTCCAGAGGCCGTCCATAACTCAAGGTCGCAATCTGCTATGCTTACACCGAACTGACGCAGCGGATCCATGTATCGATCAACGATATGGGTAACCACCGTTGGCTTGCGCTTGAGGTAAACAAATGCCAGCTTTTCCAGTCGGTGTTTCGAGTACGCAATAACCTTGGGATTGGCGACTGACCGAACACGGTTGATGATTCTGGATGAGCGTTTGTTCTTCTGAAGGTCTACCACAAGGTCGTACGCTGGCAGCCCAGGTATCGCATCATCGCCTCTGCTCACACAATGCACAGACCTGAGATGTGGATTGTGCCTCCACACCTCTGCATACGAGGCATCTACCACAACGTCTATGCCGGCATCCGGGTACGCCTCGTGCAACGCCGCGATAACTGGCGTTGCAAGAATCACATCGCCAAGCGATGTAAGTCGTATCACTAGAATTGACGTCATTGAAGCGGTTTTGCGATCTTTGTTTCAGTACTCATTAACTCGGCAAGCGCAAGTATGCGATTTTCTGTTGAACAAGACGATGAATTGGTCGTCTTTACCCTCAAAGAACCAGCACTCGACTCACTCCTAGCACCTGAAGTCAAAAGCGAGATCCTCATCTTGTGTCAGCCGTCTGTCAAGGCTCTTGTGGTTGATCTTTCAGCTGTGCAACTCTGCGACTCACAGGGTCTTTCGGCTCTGCTTTTGGCTAATCGCCAAATGAAAGACAACGAAGGATTCGTCATTCTCGTAGGTACACAGGAAACCGTACGCCAGATGTTCCGCATCTCACAGATCGAATATCTCTTCGAGTTCCAGCCAAGCGTTAACGACGCTATCGCCTGGCTTCAGAGCTGATTGCATCAGCTCGCTGCTCGCTGTTCGCTGCTCGCTGTTCGCTGTTCGCTG
>JBKCLO010000168.1:0-32760 GCA_046300675.1 Ignavibacteria bacterium | reverse complement strand
ACACCGCCAAAGACCCAAGCTGCACTTCTCGAAGCGATGCAGGAACACAGTGTGACGGCATCTGGGACCACATATCAGCTCGCACAACCATTCTTTGTTCTTGCGACCCAAAACCCTATTGAACAAGAGGGTACGTATCCGTTGCCGGAAGCCCAACTTGACCGATTTATGTTCAATCTCATGCTGGACTACCCATCATACGAAGAAGAGGTGGGCGTAGTACGGTCTACCACAGGGGGTGCCGTTGCGAAGGTGCAAAAGGTTGTCGGCGCTGCGGAGATCATCGCATACCAGGAACTAGTCCGCCGAATTCCCGTTGCAGACAACGTGATCGAATATGCAGTTAAGCTTGTTCGAGCAACACGTCCAGCCCATACGTCTGTGCAGATGGTCAAGAACTACATAAGCTACGGTGCTGGCCCACGTGCATCTCAGTATCTGGTGCTCGGTGCCAAGAGCCGTGCTGCCCTGCACGGTAGATTTACGCCAAGCATGGACGATGTGCATGCCGTTGCTTTAAGCGTGCTGCGACACCGCATAGTTGCCAACTTCACGGCCGAAGCCGAAGGTGTAACGACCGACAAGATCGTGCAGGAGCTCATCAAGAGCGTCTAAAAGCCGTACCTTTGCCCATACTATGGGCCTTGTTGCAATCGTCGGCCGACCTAATGTTGGCAAATCAACGCTGTTTAACCGTATCATCGAGGAGCGCCACGCAATCGTGGAAGGGCAGCCCGGAGTTACGCGGGACAGACTTTATGCCAAGGCCGAATGGGCAGGCAAGCACTTTCAAATCGTCGACACAGGCGGTATCGTTCCGCGGAGCGAGGATGTTTTTGACAAGGCAATCCGAGAGCAAGCAATGCTTGCAATCGAAGAAGCCGATGTGATTGTCTTTGCTGTTGACGGACGAGATGGTGTAACGCCGGTTGATACAGACATTGCCAAGATCCTTCGGTCGTCTTCAAAGCCAGTAGTTCTGGTGGTCAATAAATGCGACAATGCAAAGGCAGATCTCAACGCAGCCGAGTTTTACTCGCTCGGGCTGGGTGAACCTTTTGCGATCTCAGCTCTCAACGGACGCTCTACCGGCGACTTTCTTGATGCCGTTGTAGCCGACATCGAAGATAATACAGATGCAGAGGATACAAGACTCAAGATTGCCATCGTCGGCAGACCAAACGTGGGCAAGAGTTCGCTCACAAATGCGCTTTTAGGCAAAGACCGCATGGTCGTTACGCCGATCGCCGGAACAACACGTGATGCTATCGATAGTGTGCTTACGTATTACGGCGAGCAGATCATTCTTATCGATACGGCTGGACTTCGTCGTCGCAGTAACATCTCCGAAAGTATCGAGCTCTACAGCACGATGCGCACAGCACGGGCAATTGACAGGTCTGATGTAACGATCGTTGTGGTCGATGCTACGCAAGGACTCGAAGCTCAGGACAAGCGCATTATCTCTGACGCAGAAGTAGCTCGTAAGGGGCTCATCATTGCGCTCAATAAGTGGGACCTGATCGAAAAGGATACAAAGACGGCCGATGCATTCATCAGGAAGATCAAAGAAGAGCTCCCGACACTTGACTATGTACCGATCATTACGATCTCTGCTTTGACCAAGCAGCGTATCACAAAGGTGATCGAGATGGCAAAGGAGATACAAGCGCGCAGATGCGTTCGAATTCCAACGCACGAGCTTAACGAAGAACTGATTGCAATGCTGGAGCGGACGCCCCCTCCAAGCGTGAAGGGCCGTGACTTACGCATCAATTACGTAACTCAGGTCAAGACCGAGCCGCCACTGTTCGCGTTCTTTTTGAACTTCCCAGAACTGTTGCCGGATGCCTATAAGCGCTTTATTGAGCGTCAGCTGCGCAAGCTGCACGACTTCGAAGGCGTGCCCATCAGCTTTGTCTTCAGAAAAAAGAGCCGCGATTAAAAGACATGGAGTTCTTTGCTTAGGACGAAGATCCCGATTGCCAACACAACCCACCCAAAGATCGCACGAAGGATCTTGCTGTCTACCCGTCGCGACAGCAGTGTGCCGGTGATGATGCCGAGTACTGTTGCAGCAGTAAATCCGCTAACGAGTGCCCAGTCGTAAGCATATCCCTGAGCAAGGTCTACCATCACACCTGTAGCAGAATTCACGCATATCAGTACGAGTGATGATGCCACAGCACGCTTCATATCTAGACCAGCCCACAATGCCAGGGCAGGCGTCATCAAAAAACCTCCACCCACGCCAAGCAGCCCACCAATTCCTCCGACGAGCAAACCAAAAACCGCCAGCTTTGCCGGATTATTCTTATTCACAGACTTTGCTTCTGAACGTTTGCGCATCATGGCAATTGCAGCAAGTATCAGGACCAGTCCAAACAGGAGCATTTGTGTAGACTGCGAAACGAACTGGTCAAGGTGCCCCCGCACAATAATCAGTGATGCAATCGTAGAGGGACCAAACCATATAATGGTCTTCCATTCGATCATCTTTTCCTTCAGCTGCATAGCAACAGCTACAGCAGAGGAAACTGCAACTACAACAAGTGCATAGCCATCTGCCAATTCTGGATCGATGCCACCTAGGTATACAAAGGCCGGTACAGCAACAATTGCTCCGCCGGCACCTATCAAACCAAGTGAAACCCCTATAAGCGCTGCAATCAGTGCGAGAACCGGACTCATTGTTTGGCCCAGGCGAGCATGCCGCCAAAGAGGTTGCGAACATTAGTAAAGCCGCTGAGATCTAAAAACATACGCGCCTGACCGCTTCTGTTGCCCGACCGGCAATAGATGATAATCTCGCTGTTGCGCAGATGATCCAGCTCGGCAATGCGCTCTGGCAATTCGTTGAGCGGTATGAACAGCGATGGTTTGATTGCTATCTCGTCGCGTTCGTCTTGCTGGCGCACATCCAAAAGATTCAGCTCTTCGCCTGCTTCAATTCTGGCACGAAGATCCTCAACTGTGATTCGCTCCATATTCATGCATGCCCCTTCTCAATTGGTGCGCCTGACGCCTGCCAACCTGCAAACCCTTGCTGAAAGCTACGAATGTTTGTAAATCCTTCGTGCATCAGGTAGCTCGAGGCAATACTGGATCGAAAGCCCGTTTGACAAGCAACTATAAGGGGCTTATCACGAGGAAGTTCATCAAGATGGTTGTACAGGTATCCCACATGGATGTTGGCTGCTCCAGGTATATGCCCGCTCTCGTGCTCGCCATAGCCCCGCACATCAAGAACATGGTACGATGGGTCGTTGTAGATCTGCTTCAGCTCTTCTACACCTATCTGATTCAACACACTGAGCGCGTGGCCCGAGCCTTGCCAGACCGAAACGCCAGTAATGTATCCAGCAGTGTTGTCGAGTCCAATTCGCATGAGTTTACGTGTGATGTCGTCAATATCGTCTTCAGGTGCAACGAGTATAAAAGGCTTGTCGTAGGATATCATCCACCCCGCCCAGGTCGAGAATGCCTTGCTGTTCTGGATGTTGATCGATCCCGGTACGTGCCCAGAAGCGAAAGCGGCGTTCGATCGTGCATCGATGATCATTGTTCCTTGCTGACGCAACGCCTCAAACTCGCTCAACGACAGGCTCTTCTGCGCTGGTACTTCGGGCAGCAGCGCGCGCTCGATCTTGTTGAGCTTCTTCATCATTGCGAAGTAGGTAGGGGGCTCGGGCTGCCCGGAAAGCAGCTCGGCCACAAACGCATCTTCGTCCGTGTGACGCAGTGCCCAGTTTACCAGCTTCTCGTAACCGACAGTTGACGAGGGTATTGCGCCAAGAGCTTTTCCACAGGCCGATCCAGCCCCATGAGCAGGATGAACCTGAATGTGATCAGGCAGTGCTTTAAACTTCTTTAGTGACTGCCACATCTGCCTTGCGCCAACTTCCATCGTGCCGCGATAGCCGGCGGCCTTTTCCAGTAGGTCCGGACGCCCAACATCACCCACGAACACAAAGTCGCCCGTAAAGATCATGATTGGCTGGTCGGCTATGGCGGGAGTATCGGTGACCAAAAACGAAATGTGCTCTGGCGTATGGCCCGGAGTGTGCATCACTTGTACCTTGATGTTGCCCACCATAAAGGTGTCGCCGTCTCTAAGTGCTTGATGTGCAAAGTCATATTGCCACTCAGAGCCGCCTTCATCACTCAAGAACATTGGTGCTCCCGTAACAGCCGCGAGCTCTCTGGTGCCTGCAAGAAAGTCCGCATGGATATGGGTCTCGGTAAGGTGCGTAACCTTGAGACCCTCTTGCTTTGCGATGGCAAGGTAGGTGTCGATGTCGCGTTTGGCGTCAATGACGAGGCATTCCTTGGTCTTTTGGCACCCAATCATATAGGATGCATGGGCTAGGCCCGGCTCGTAGATCTGACGGAAGAACATGGTTCTGTTTGCTCTGTTAATGGACTGGCAAAAATACCCACAGGGGGCGGAACAGCTGTCTGCCAGGGATTGTCAAGACGCTGTGTGGGCAAAATTATCGCATCGTAATGATGCCGTTGCCTACTTTTGCCATCTCGTAAAACAAGGAAAAACTCAATGTTGACAGTCGATACAGGGGCATCGCGCTCATCGGACGGCGAATCCTATCGCGGGCCTTTTGCAGCGATGGGTATGTTGTTTTTCATGATCGGTTTCATCACGTGCCTGAACGACATCCTTGTTCCGCACATGAAGAGTCTGTTCGATCTCAACTACACGCAGGCGGCGCTGATTCAGTTTTGCTTCTTTACCGCATACTTCATCATTGCATTCCCATCATCAGCTGTAATATCTAAACTTGGTTATCAACGGTCGATCGTTGTAGGCTTGATCATTGCAGCACTCGGAACAGCACTGTTCTATCCTGCTTCAATCATTGCTTCGTACGAGTTGTTTCTGATCGGGCTGTTTACGCTTGCTTCCGGTTTTGCATTGTTGCAGACAGCCATGAATCCTTACGTAGCTGTGCTCGGACCGCCAGAGGGCAGCTCTTCGCGTCTTGTGCTATCGCAGGCGTTCAACTCGGTGGGTACTACGATTGCTCCACTGCTGGGTGCATCATTGATCCTTGCATCGCAGGTGCTTTCGTCTACTGATCTTGCTTCGATGCCGGCAGAAGCCGTTGCAGCATACAAAGCAAGCCAAGCTGCCTCTGTTCAGATGCCATACATTGTTCTTACGGGCATGCTGGTTCTGCTCGCAGTTGTCGTTGCCTTTTTCAAGCTCCCGCGCATCGCTTCAGTCGAGGGCGATGGCGAGAAGAACGTCAAACTGTTTGATCCTCTCAAAGTGCCGCATTTGTTCAAAGGTGTCTTTGGCATCTTCTGCTATGTAGGCGCTGAGGTTGCCATTGGTTCGTTCCTGGTGAACTACCTCGGAGAACGTCTGGGTATGGCCGAGATGGCAGCTACGAAGTACGTGGCCTACTATTGGGGCGGGGCCATGGTTGGACGCTTCGTAGGTTCAGCTGTGCTCTCGAGAGTTTCGCCAGGCTATCTTCTTGGCTTGGTTGCAGGTGCCAATGTTATTCTTACGGCAGGTTCTACCATGGCGCCGCCGATGGTGGGCGCACTGATGCTTGTTGCATGCGGTTTCTTCAACAGCATCATGTTCTCAACGATCTTTACGCTTGCCATCAAAGACATCGGCGTGATGACCAATAAGGGTTCGAGCTGGCTGATCGCCGCAATCCTTGGTGGAGCGATCGTGCCACAACTTCAAGGTGCAATTGCTGATTCAATGGGCTCGCTGCAGTGGTCGTATCTGCTCGCTACTGCATGCTACGTGTATATCGCCTATTACGGTTTTTCGGGTTCTCATATTCAATCAAAAGGACGAGGTACGGCTTGATGCGTTTCGTACTCCTTACAAGTGCGTGGTTGTTATCGTGGGCAGCGGCCCTTGCAGACGTTGATCTCAAGGGTACGGTAACAGCGTCGAATGGCAATCCCATTGTTGGCGCAACACTGAAGGTTGCCAACACACGCTATGGTGCCTACTCAAAGAGCAAAGGCGTGTTCTCTATCAAGATGCCCGCAGCAACAGACGTAAAGCTTGTTGTGCAGATGTTTGGATACAGGACACTCGAAGTGGATGTTGCATCATCAGAGTTTGACAAGCCCCTTACCATCAAACTCGTCGAAGATCGCCTCAAGCTAAACGAGGCAGTAGTGATCGGCTACGGCACGAAGCAACGTCAGGAACTTACAGGCTCTGTTGCACAGGTCTCTTCCAGAGAGATCGCGCAGAACACCTATGGCAACTTTGAAAACGCCATCGTCGGTCGTGCACCTGGTGTGCAGGTTATCAACTCCAATGGAATGGCTGGTAGTTCGATGACGATTCGTGTGCGCGGTGTTGGATCGTTAACGGCCTCGGGCGAGCCACTCTACGTTATCGATGGCGTGCCGGTAACGCAGGGAGACTTCGGTGGCAAGGACAGGTTGGCAACGCAGACCAATGCGTTGGCCTCGATTAACCCGAACGATATCGAGTCTATCGACATTCTCAAGGATGCCGATGCGGCAGCCATCTATGGATCTCGCGGATCAAACGGCGTTGTGCTCATTACAACCAAGAGGGGAGCAGCAGGAGCAACAAGATTTAACGTGAGTTTGTTCAAAGGACAAAGCGAGGCCACAAACCGTATCAATCTGCTCGGCGGCGACGAATACAGGTCGATGTGGGCAGAAGCAAACCGTCAGGACTCTACAGCACTTTCCATACTGCGTCCAACTGCAAAGTTCACTGCTAAGCCGCTTCCCGGCGGACTCCCTACGTCTGCATATGCGAACACCGATTGGCTTGGTCTTACGATGCAGAAAGGCGAGATCACTGATGCGGCGCTCACGGCATCCGGAGGCTCGAGTGTGGTTACGTTCTTCTCGAGCTTGGGATACCGCAAAGAATCATCGTTTGCTGTAGGTAACACGTTCGAGCGCATCAACGGACGCACGAACGTAGACTTCAAGGCAACAGACAATGTGCAGATCGGTCTTGCGACAAACCTTAACTACGCACTCAACACGCGCGTGCCGGCAGCGTGGGCAGGGGGCATGGGGGCTGCACAAAGTTCTGCTCTTCCATTCTTCCCTGTGTATAATGCTGATGGAACATACTTCGAGCCACAACGTCCGTGGTATGCGATGTATAATCCCGTTGCGCAGCTCAATGAAAATCAGTTTGAGAATGCCGAGACACGCCTAATCACGAACCTGTACACGCAGATCGCATTGCCGATGCATTTGTCGTTTCGTGTTCAGGGCGGTATCGACCTCTTGAATTTTACCGACAGACGTTACACATCTGCAATCGTTCAATCAGAAGCAGAAGCAGAAGCGCGCAAGGTTGGCGTGAGCAACTTGGTTCTCAATGCCTCACTCACGTATGACAACAAGATCACGGACAACATCAAGCTTAATGGTCTCATCTCCATGGAGGGCCAGTCTTCGGAGCAGCTTGTAACTGGATTGAAAGGACGCAACTTCCCAAATCCAGCATTCAAGAATCCAACATCGGCAAGTGTTCGCGAGGCATACTCGTACGAAACAGCTTTTACGTTCTTGTCGTACATCACGCGTTGGAACATGAACTACGATGAGAAGTACTATCTGAGTTTGACTGGCCGTATGGACGGATCTTCACGATTTGGAAGTGCAAACAGATATGGTTTCTTCCCATCTGTTGGTGCAGCATGGATCTTGTCAAAAGAAGACTTCCTCAAAGACGTCGAAGATCTGACACTTCTCAAGCTGCGTGCCAGCATCGGAATTACGGGTAATGCAGACGGCATAGATGACTATCAATGGCAGGGAACCTACAAGGCTGGAGCAGATTATGCGGGTGTTCCGGGTATACGTCCAGATAGGCTCTCTAATCCAAACCTCGGGTGGGAATCAACACGCCAAATCGACATCACAACAGAAGCGGGCTTCTTTAACGGGCGCTTGCAGGCAACAGTGTCGTGGTATCACAAGCTTACATCGAACGTACTTCTCAATGTAGCTGTGCCGGCTTCGACAGGATTTTCATCGATCCTGAAAAACGTCGGCTCCTTCGAGAACACGGGTGTTGAAGTTGTACTTAGCGGCTATCCGATCAGCTCAGGAGACTTCACGTGGCGCACAGATCTGTCTGTTGCGCACAACACGAACAAGGTGCTCGACAATGCCGAACTTCCTCCCGATGCAATCGGCGGCCCAGGCGAGACGCGCATTCTTGTTGGATATCCGGTAGGTACGTTCTTCATCAACCGCTCGGCAGGTGTTCAGTCGCGCACAGATTCTGTAACCGTGCAGCGCCGTCGATCCGGCAACAATGTCTCGTTTGGAACAGATGCAAACGATCCACGCTGGCAGCAGTTCTACGACACGACAATAGTTGTGGCAGGGGGCTCGCAGCTCTTCTATAACCTCAACGGCAAGATCACTGATGGGTATGATCTGAACGACCGTGTTGCTCTTGGCAATCCATATCCAACGTGGTTTGGTTCGCTTACCAATACGTTTAACTATGGCGGCTTCGATGTTACGGCCATGGTGTACTACCAGTTTGGCAATCAGATTTATGATGATGCAGGTAAGCGTCAGGTAGGCAACCTTGCTTCGAATTTCAATCAGAACAAGGATCTCACAGAGCCCCGTTGGCAAAAGGAGGGGGATGTGACAACAGTGCCTCGACTTTCGCTCACGGAGAACTACGACATCAACACGGATCGCTTCATCTACGATGGATCATTTGTTCGACTGCGTCAGCTAACAATCGGATATACGATCCCAGCAGATATAGTAGATGGAGCGGGCTTTGCAAGCCTGCGTGTCTATGCAACGGGACAGAATCTCTGGACGTGGACGAATTACCCGGGGTGGGATCCAGAAATCATGCGTGACCAAGATGGTGCACAAGGCCGAAACCTTGGAGCTGGCGTAACATACCTAACGCCACCACAGGCACGTCAACTCGTCATCGGCATTACGGCGGGGTTCTAACATGAAAACACGTACTACGACTACCCGAATTCTTGCTGCCGCTGCGCTTGCTGCGACGGTTCTGATCAGCGGCTGTGACTCGTTCCTTGACAAGTCGCCGCCACTGGACATTTCGAACAGCATTGCATTGTCAACCCCAAGCGGGATCTCTGCTGCTCTAACGGGAGCTGCCGACCAATTCTCGTCTGGCGCATTCTACGGCGGCAATACAATGTCGATTGGTGAGCTGTGGTCGAACAACGTTGAGTCAAACGTGGGTGCAGACTTCGGCCGGCTTCAGATCTTGTCATACAACCTCAACGTCTTCAATCCCGAAGGCCGTTCGATGTGGGGCGACGCATACGGCGTGATCAATCGCGCAAATAATGTGATTGCTGCGCTTGAAACCGTGCCGTTTGACAATGCGGACCAGAAGCAGCTCTTCAAGGGGCGTGCACTTGCATTGCGCGGCGCTTCGCTTTGGGCGCTCTGCACGTACTTCGCTCAGCCCTGGGGCTTTACAGCAGACAATTCGCATCCCGGTGTTGTGATACGCACGCTGCCAACTCTCGGTGATGAGGGTACCAAGAAGGCGCGCAGCACTGTAAAGGAATGTTACGACCAGATCATTGCTGATCTAACAGAGGCCGCGAGCCTCTTGCCGGCAAAAGATGGTGCATATATGGGTGGGATGGGCGCTAAGGGAATGCTTGCGCGCGTGTTTTTCCACATGGGCGACTATGCAAAAGCAGAAGCTGTTTGCAGTGAGATTATCGCAAGCGGACTGTATTCACTGAATGCAGATGTAGCGGACGTGGTTAGTAAGAACAGCACGCCCGAGGTGGTCTTCGAGATCGTTAACAGTCCCGTCGACAATCCAGCCTCGATCATCTGGGACTTCCGTCAGGCCGATAACTCATTGCCACGCTATTGGGCGGGCACGGACTTCGTGAACCAGATCTACACCGATACCACAGACAAGCGCCTTAAGCTGTATGTGTACCGGAATAACAAGCTCTATGTGGCCAAGTGGGACCGCATTGCGATGAACATTCCGGTGATCCGACTTCCCGAAATGTATCTTACCCGTGCTGAATGCCGTGCCCAGCAAGGCAATGCGGCCGGTGCCGTTGAAGATGCCAATAAATCTCGTGAGCGGGCAGGTTTAAAGCCTCTTGCCGCAACTTTAACGGGCAACTCGCTGTTGAACGCAATCCGTAAAGAGCGCAACATTGAACTCGCATTTGAAGGCGACATTTTCCTTGAGCGTAAGCGTCAGCGCAGGAATCTCAAACTGCGTCCATGGAACGATGCCGCACTCATCTTCAAGATCCCCGATATCGAAGTAAATGCAAATACGCTTTGCACGCAAAATCCATAATTCTTTCACGTATCAATAACCTTGGAGTAACCATGAAACGGTTGTTTCTCTACTGCGTCTCGGCATTGTTGCTGACGACTGCAGGATTCGCACAAAAGGTTGTCGAGACAGATCCGCTTCGTCCCGTCGAAACCGGATCGGTCACGATCACCTATCGTCCTGCGCTGGACGATAAAGACGGCAATTTTGCCATGAAGGATGTTACCGAAGTGTGGGTCTACACAGGTGCGCGCGGCGCAGCCATCGCTCAAGACCCAACAGCCCCGTACTATGAAAAGTACGGATGGAACGATCTCAAGAATTATCCTGAGATGAAGCTCACGAACAATGGCGACGGAACGTTTACGCTCAAGATCGACAACATCAAGGCGTTCTACAACGTACCAGATGATAAGCCAGTTCGCGAACTTCTCTTCGTGTTCCGCAACGTTGATGGAACAGCACAAGGCAGCGACCGCCTTATTGCAGTAGACCCAGTAGGGGGCTCGGCAACAGCCGGCCTGCGTCTGATCAATGGCGTCTTCACCTCAACCGGTGTTGATGTGATCGCCGCGCAAGCAGATGAAGCCCAGATCTCGAACATTGGTTTCCAACTTGCTTCAGTATTCAAAGATGTGCCAAGCGGAGACGCTACGCAGATCAAGGTAAAGGCAAACGGCGCACCGGCACCGATCTATGCAGACCTTACGCAAAAGCTTGTCAAGGACGGCAAGTACACAGTTATCGTTGGTGCAGATGCAACAGGCGATGAATACGTTGCTAAGGTTGTTGCAGATGATGTAGAGACAGTACCAGGTACAACCAAGGTTCGCTTTATTCACTGGTCTCCAACAACACCAGCAGTCGACATTCGTGCTGTGTTGCCAACGGGCGCACTTTCTGATCCTATTGTCGGCAATGCAAAGTTTGGTGATGTTGCGGCATACCTCCCGGTTCCAGCTGGCACCTACAAGCTTGCTGTTACAGCCGCAGGACAAACAACAGCGCTGGTCACATTCAACCCAATCGATCTGCCGGCTGCCACGAACCTTACAGTTGTTGCCTTCGGTAATGCCGACAAGCTCACAAAGGTTCGTGCATTCATCGACAACGGTAACGGACGCGACTTTGTAGACCTGCTTCCACTTGGAGAAGGCTGGATCATCAAGGCGAACCCAGAAGTACCTAGCAAGAACGAGGGCGTAACGATCCAGTACAACCCAGAGAACGACGTCAAGGACGGCCAGTTCAAAATGGTTGGCGAAGATGCATATGTCTACACAGGCGCTCGTGATTACTCAGGTGGCTACTTCCAAAAGGCAGACTGGGGTGCTGTTGGTCAAACAGAAGCACTCAAGCTGACAAAGAATGCCGACGGTACATCAAGCTGGACAATTCCAAGCCCGATCTGGCAGTTCTACCCAGGCGTAGAAGAAGCAAAGATCCTTAAGGAACTGCTGTTCGTGTTCCGCAATGCGGATGGATCAAAGCAGGGTGGCGATGTGGTCTTCCCAGTAGGCGATGGATCAGGTCCAACAGTTACAACAGATCCTAAGGATGCCTCTGCATCAAAGGCGCTTGCCGTAACGTATTATCCATGGAACGACAAGAAGGACGGATCATTCAAGATGGTCGGCGTTCCACAGGTATACGTATACACAGGTGGTATCTGCGAAGATGGTACGTACCTGGAAGTAAGCGGATGGGGCAACGTTGGAACGAACGAAGGACTCAAGCTTACAGCCAATGCCGATGGAACATCGACGTGGAACATCCCAGATATGGTTTCGATGTATAACGTGCCAGCTGGTAAGAAGCTCAAGGAACTTCTTTGCGTCTTCCGCAATGCAGAAGGTACACGCCAAGGTGCAGATGTGAAGATCCCAATTGACCAACCAACATCAGTTGAAGATGAGAAGCTTGCTGCGTCGGTTGCAGTGTATCCAAACCCGACACCGGGAATGGCTCGCATCACGATTCCAAATGGAGCAGCAGTTTCAGTATCGATCGCCAACCAACTTGGCGAGGTACTCTATCGCACAACTGCAACTGGCGAGATCATGTGGAACGGTATGGACATGAGCGGCAACATTGTTGCGCCGGGTGCATACTATGTACACGTTCAATCAGCAACAGCCACAGCGGTAATGCCGTTGTCGATCGTTCGCTAATTGAATTCAACCTGTAGCATGTCTATCAAACCTGCCCTTGTCTTCGGATGAGGGCAGGTTTTGTCTGTCATCACCACTTCATTTGTGTGTAAAGAGTTATGAAACTGTTCCTGTATCTCGCCGCGCTTTTTATCGCTACGTGTGGAGTCTTGCGCGCACAGGGCGTATACACGACGCCTACGTTTCCAACGCAGACGGATTCTATCACGGTGTTCTTCGACGCTGGCAAGGGCAATAGAGCACTCGCGGGATACAGTGGCGATGTCTATGCGCACACTGGCGTGATCACGTATCTCAGCACATCGCCTACCGATTGGCGTTTTGTGAAGGCACCGTGGACATCAAATCTTCCCGAATGCAAGCTTACGCGTATAGCAAAGGATGTCTATTCGCTCAAGATCAATAATCCTAAAAACTTTTATGGCGTTACAGGTACGGAAGTGATTCGCCAGCTGGCATTCGTTTTCCGTTCGAGCGACGGTAACATCGTCGGACGAGCAGAGAACGGATCAGATATCTACGTTGAGCTCTATGCACCAGGAACGTATCTGCGCGTGCTCTCGCCCCTTGCTGGCGAGCGCGTCGTGGATTCTGGGGCAGTCGTGGTAATCAAGGCTATTGCATCAGACAATGTACCTGTGATGCAGATCAATGCAGACAACCGAGAGATCGCAAAGGTCCAGAATGACACGATCTCTGCGACGTATACGGTTGTCAAGACAACCAAGATAGAAGTACTCACATACAACAATCTTGGCGGAGCGATACGAGATACCTTCATGATCCGCGTGCGCCCACGTCCACGCGTGGTTGCCCTGCCTGCAGGCGTAAAAGACGGAATCAACATCGTCAACGATACCACGGCCATTGTTGTACTCTATGCCCCAAAGAAGCAAGAGGTCTATGTTGTTGGACCCTTTACGAACTGGCAGCGCACAGAGGAGTTCTACTGTAATGTAACGCCCGATAATCAGCGTTGGTGGAAACAACTACCTATCGAGCGCGGCGGACAAACGATGTTCCAGTGGTCCTTTGATGATGATCGCCGCATCAGCGATCCGTATTCATGGCAGGTGAGCGATCCAAACGATCGGTACATTGAATCATGGCGGTTCCCGAACCTGCCGACGTATCCAACGGGCAAGACGCAGGGAATCGTGACGGTGATCAATACGGCGCTTGAGCAGTACACGTGGCGCACGACGAACTTCAAGCGTCCGAATCGTGATAATATGGTCGTGTATGAGCTTCTCGTGCGAGACTTTACAGACAAGAGTTCGTTCAAGGGTTTGATCGATTCGCTTGACTATCTGCAGCGCCTGGGAGTATCGGCCATTGAGCTTATGCCTGTAACAGAGTTCGAAGGCAACGATTCATGGGGCTACAACCCAAGTCATCTCTTTGCTGTCGACAAGTATTATGGTACAGCCAATGACTTCAAACGTCTTGTTGATGAGGCCCACGCTCGTGGCATGGCTGTTATTCTTGACATCGTGCTCAATCACCAGTTTGGTCAATCGCCCCTTGTTAACCTGTGGGGTAGCGTAGGTGGTCCTTCTTCCGAGAACCCGTATTTCAATGTGACGCCAACGCATCCATTCAATGTTGGCTACGACATGAATCACGAGAGCATCGCAACGCGTGAGTATTCTATCCGCTTTCTCCAGCACTGGATTCGTGAGTTCAAGATCGATGGATACCGTTACGATCTCTCCAAGGGGCTAACACAGTTCTTCTCCGGTAGCGACGCCTCGCTCATGGCCAAGTATGATGCCTCTCGTATAGCCATATTGAAACGCTACATGGCGGCAACGCGCGAGATAGATCCATCGTTCATCAATATTCTGGAGCACTTTGCCGACAATAGCGAGGAGCAGGAACTGTCGAAGGACGGTGCCATTCTGTGGGCCAATGCGAACTACGCTGGAAGTCAGGCGGTAATGTCGTTTACGAACAACGATATCGCATCATCAATGAGCGCTCAGCGAAGGGGCTTTACGCGGCACGGATTGATCGGCTATGTTGAAAGTCATGACGAAGAGCGTACGATCTTTCGTGCTGTTAACTACGGCAAAGTAGAAGCAGGATATTCGACGAAGGATACAGCAACAGCGCTAAAGAGACTTGAAGCTCTGATGGTTGCAACGTTATGTGTGCCCGGACCCAAGATGCTCTGGCAATACAATGAGATTGGCTACCCGTACAACATTGACCTTAACGGACGATTGGGACGCAAGCCCCTTGCCTGGCCTCTTCTGCGAGATCAGCGACGTATGAACGTTTTCCAGGCAGTGGCAGACCTGTCAGCAGCCCGCAAGATCTATCCTTGTTTTTCGACGCTCTCGGCAACTCTGCAGACTGGAGACCTGGTAAAGACCATCCTTCTCAAAGACGCATCGTGCGACCTGTTGTACGTTGGCAATTTTGATGTTGTGCCGAAAACGGTCAACCTGCCGTTCACGAAGAAGGGCACGTGGTACGATTACACGGGCAGACGTCAGTACAACGTGTATCTCGACAACAACTCTACAACACTTCAGCCGGGCGAATATCGATTGTATACGACGCAACCAGTGTATGGATTGATCACGAGCGTCAATCAAGAGACAGACAGTCGCACTGAACAGTTTTCTGCATACCCGCAGCCCGCATCAGATGAGTTGTCTCTGTTGTTGCCGGGCAGAGCCGGAGTTCTCCGCATAGTTGACGCTCTTGGAAGAACAGTTGATAGCATTAACGTCACAGAGTTTGATCTTCAGAACATTACTGTCAACACATCGCGCTTCAGCAATGGCTCGTATGTGGCGATATTCAAAACAGCAACACAACAATACATCACGTCATTTGTGATACAGAGATAGTATGAGACACCTTGCCCTGCTTCTATGTGCGGCCTTGCTTGCCGTACCTGCACTTTCACAACGACTAACAATTGAGCGGCTTGCAAATGCCACAAGGGTTGTTAAAAACGACCGTGGTGCTGAGATCATCGCCCCGAATGGCAGGTTGATGATCACTGTGATCAATGCCTCGACAGTTCGCATCCATTTGACGAAGTCTAACGCGTATGATACGCTGTCGTATGCCGTGATACCGTCTGCCTACGAAAAGGCCGTCATCGAACAGAAGAACAATGACGAGTATTACAAACTGTCAACAGACTCGCTTACGATAGAGGTAAGCCTTAAGCCCCTTGCTGTGAGCGTCTTCGACAAACGCGGTAATGTTCTGGTAGAGGACGATGCAAAACTTGGGATATCGTGGGCTGGATCGCACATCACGAACTATAAAGTGATGCATAACGACGAGCGCTTTATCGGGCTTGGAGAAAAGACGGGTCCACTTGATCGACGCGGCAACGGCTACACACACTGGAACACAGACTTCTTTGGTTACCCGAGCGGCGCAGATCCGATCTATATGTCTACGCCATTTTACATCGGATTGCATTCCGGCTCGTCGATGTACGGACTATTCCTCGACAACTCATCGCGCACACGGTTTAACTTCGGTGCTTCGAACAACAGGTTCTCTTCGTTCGGCGTCGAAGATGGAGACCTGCGCTACTATGTGATCGCCGGCTCGTCTATCCCAAGTATCATCAGCTCGTATGCAAAGCTCACAGGCACTACGCCTATCCCTCCAAAGTGGGCACTGGGGTATCAGCAATGCCGCTACTCGTACTACCCAGATACACAGGTGCTCAACGTTGCCCGCACATTCCGCGAGCGGAAGATCCCTGCAGACGTGATCTATCTCGACATTCATTACATGCAGGACTACAAACTCTTTACCTGGGACTCGCTGCGGTTTTCGAATCCCAAAGGAATGCTTGAGCAACTCGGTAAGTTGAACTTCCACACAACAGTAATCGTCGATCCCGGTATCAAAGTAGAAAAGGGCTACAAGCAGTATGACGAGGGTGTTGCCAAGGATCACTTTCTCAAGTATTCAGACGGCAGCCTTTATCAGGGTCAGGTATGGCCCGGATGGTGTCATTTTACCGACTTTACCATGCCGAAAGCACGCCAGTGGTGGGGCGAACAGTTCTCCGGACTTGTTAACGATGGCGTACAGGGCTTCTGGAACGACATGAATGAGATCGCGACGTGGGGTCAGTTCATGCCCGACAACATCAACTTCGGTTTTGAAGGCACGGGTGCTACGCACCTACTCGGACGCAACGTGTATGGTATGCAGATGGCGCGCTCTACCTACGAGGGTACGCGCAAGCTTCTCGGCAATGAGCGCCCCTTTATCCTAACTCGTTCCGGGTATAGTGGTATTCAGCGCTACAGCGCTGTTTGGACGGGCGACAATCAATCGAACGACGACCACATGATGGCCGGCATACGACTCCTGAACAGTATGGGTCTAACCGGTGTGCCTTTTGTTGGTATGGATGTAGGGGGCTTTACAGGAAACCCATCCAAGGAGCTGTTTGCGCGGTGGACCACGATCAGTGCATTTACGCCGTTCTTCCGCGCCCATGTTGCTATCGACAACAAGAGTCAAGAACCATGGTCATTCGGCGAGCGCGTAGAGCAGATCTGTCGCAACTACATTTCGATGCGCTATGTCCTTATGCCGACACTCTATTCGGCGTTCAGCGAGGCTGCTATGACGGGTATGCCTGTTATGCGCGCAATGGCTATCAACCATCCATTTGATAACAATGTGTACGATTGGCAGTACCTGCATCAGTTTACGCTGGGATCCGATCTTATGGTATGCCCTACACCGAGCTACGAGCGTTTCACACGCGTCTATTTCCCAGTGGGCGGCACATGGTATTCGATTCATGATGACGCCCCATACAGCGGCGGTACAAGCGTGATCGTGGACTCTCCAATAGAGAAGCTGCCGATCTTCGTTCGCGACGGTGGCATTCTCTTTGCACAGTCACTCGTGCAATCGATGAACGAAAAGCCCTCGGATACACTCCGTGTGCATGTATGGCCGGGCAACGCTGTTCGTACCGCCACATGGTATGACGATGATGGCAAGACATTCGATTATGAGAAGGGGGCAAGCGTATCACGCGTGTTCACGCACAACGCGTCAAAGCGCAGCATCACCATCGGTGCAGCACGTGGACCCTTTCAATCGGTCTTTACGCATGTTCGCATCGTGCTTCACGGAAACATACAGTCTACTTCGGCCGCTGTTAACAATGCACCAGCTCGGGTGACCTCTGATGCACATGCATTCCTGGGTGGTATTCAAAAGTTTGATCCACTTGGCGGTGCTTCCGATAACACAGCACTGCCGGTGTCTACAATCACAGCGCCACTTACATCGGGTGAGATCACGATCACATACTGATACTGCGCGTTAACAGCTTGCTGATTGCAGGTTTTCTTCACCCCCTATACGTTGCAAACAATTGCAGCTTTAGGGGGTGTTCTGTATGGAGATCGACAAGTCTGAACTGTACCGTATGATCACGCGTACTTTTCCAAGGTCGCACTTTGACGACGTACATGATGTGATACAGGCCACGATGGCCTATGCATGGGAGCGTTCGCAGTTGCGAGAGCAGCCGCTGAACGCTCAGGCATATGCGACGGTGATCGCAAAGCGCATGATGCTCAAACTTGTGATGCAGCGCAGGCGCTACCTATACCCAGACCGTGAATCGGCGCACGGCTGGGAAACGCTGCAGGAAGAGGAAGAGTGTCTGGTCGAGGAGCATACCCCGGATGCCAGTGTGGATGTGCAGCAGCTTCTGAGCGTGCTGCCTGATCACTACGCGATGATCTTACGACGGCACTATCTCGAGGGGGCTCCCTTGCGCGTGATTGCCGATGAGGTGCATGTAACGCATCCTACGATGCGTAAGAGACATCAGCGCGCTCTGCAACTGGCCCGGCGATTTTTTGGGATAGAGTCTATCCCCGTTGCAGATCCTTGATCTTTGATAGATCGTGCGACAGATCGACCAGGTTACGCAGTACGCCCTGCGTCATCCCGAAGTAGATCTCGTCAAAACGTTTCAACGTTTCATCGTCTGCTGTGTTTACCAGTACAGCAAGATTTTCGCGCAGATCATTAACCTGACGTGCGAACTCTTCCTCGAGTAAACGATAGCCCTCGTCGCCGGGCTTAACGCGCCGAAGTGTAGAGTACACTTTCCACGCCCCTGTGCCAAGACGGGTAACACTGTTGAAGGTCTCTGCATCATCAGATGCTGCAGCGAGCTCGAGCACAACTGCCACATCATTGCGTTTGCGCAAGCCCCCTTCGATGGCCTCATGAAGGTAGTTGATAACTGCTAGTGTGTCTTCTGAGATCTTCATCATCAGTACTGTACGGTTGCAAGGATAGAGCGGAAAATGCGTTCCTGCTCGGTAGCATCGGGCAGATCGCGGCCTGTGACGTTGAGCGGCACCAATGAGATCTCGTAATGGTTGCCCAGAGACGAGGTGCATACTGCACAACGTGTGCGCATTCCGCCGCCGGTAGTGCTGAAGTCAAATCCGGCAAATGTGCGCGCCCCGAGTTCTGCGATTCTATAGCCCCCTACCAGCTTGGCCATACCACCCGTTTTCCGAACGTGCTTTTGATACGCTGATCTGGCAAGACCTAGTAGGCCTTCGTTGGCCATGCGCTCTCGGGAAGATTCTGCTGCTGGAATTGAAGAGACTACCATGGAAAGAGTATAGTCTGGGTTGACGGCAACAGTGATGATGTCGGCAGATGCTTCGTTGCGCGTATCGAGAAAGACCCAGTTCTTGGGGAGCAATGCGATCAGGTCGCCGGCACGCGTGCGGACAAGGTTGTCGCTCATTTCAATCTCTGGACGTGGGCTAAGTGCAACATTCTGCACTTCGACTTTGTCTTCAGGGGCTTTGACAAACAGGCAGGATGGCAGCAGAACTGCCAAGAATACAAGCGCACAAAGAAGTGATCTCACTTCTTCTCTCCTGCTCGCACAGCTGTGCTAAGGTCGTTTTCGTTCGGCACGAGCGGACATGAGTACTTGTCGTTGTAAGCGCAGTACGGATTGTACGCCATGTTGAAATCAAGCACGTAGTCGTCTCCATCAACCATGGGTACGTCCATGTAACGTCCACCATAGTAGGTCTCGTGACCAGATGTTTTATCAGTAAACGGCACAAACAATGATTCGGTGTCTTCACTATCGGCAAAGGTGTATGCCCACAGCTTAAGGTCCTTGCCGTTAAGTCTAAATGTGAAGGCTCCGGCACGAAAGGCCTTTCGAACATCCTCTTTCGACGTTTGAAGCGCTATCGTGTCCTGCGACGTGGACTCTACAAACTTTGCCATCACAACGTATTCGGGGTCTGGTGCAAAGTATGAAAGCCCCGTAAACGATGTTCGCTTATCTGCCGGTAGGGGGCTGTCATCGCCGTCCCGAAACTGTGCATCTTTTTCCTGACGCATCTCGATGATCTCTCCCTCGTCATACTCGCCATCAGAGCCATTCGAAGAACAGCCCAAAACGATCACGCAAAGACCAAGCAGAAGTGATCGAAGTAGTGTCATGACTTTTGTTCTTCTGGTGGGAAGTTCTTCCACATCATAGACTCAACGGGAATCGCGGCGCGATCGTTATACTTTGCCGATGGCTTCGCGTTGTATGGATTGATGACGCTGCCTTCTACCTTGAAGTAGATCAGCTGTCCGATCGGCATGCCTGCATAGACACGGACCGGCTGCTTGACGCTTATCTCAAGCGTCCAGTAGTTGCAGAAGCCGATATCACCTTTGCCTGCCGTAGCATGGATGTCTATACCGAGACGTCCGACACTTGATTTCCCTTCGAGAAACGGCACATGGGCATGTGTTTCAGTGTACTCTTGCGTAACACCCAGATAGAACTTGTCGGGCTGCAGCAAGATACCCTCTTCTGGTATCGGATAGAGCTCGATCTTGTTATGGGCCTTAGCGTCGAGTTCACGATTCACATATTCGGCAAGCATGCCGCCCAGGTGAACATCGTAGGAATTCGAGCCAAGGTATGCACGGTCGAACGGCTCGACCTTGATACTGCCGTTTTCCATGCAGGCAAGTATTTCTGCGTCTGTTAGAATCATGTGCAAATATAGGTTTAGGCAAGCGCCTGTTCTACGTCGGCCATAAGGTCTTCTACATCCTCTATGCCGCACGACAAGCGGATCAGTCCGTCCGTAACACCCAAACGCTCGCGCTGCTCCTTTGGAATCGATCCGTGCGTCATGCTCACTGGGTGGCATACCAGCGATTCTACGCCTCCGAGAGACTCGGCAAGGGTGAAAAGCTTAAGCTTATTGGTAACCTCGATGGCGCGTTCAAGCGAGCCAAGCTCAATCGAGATCATGCCTCCGAAGTCAGACATCTGACGCTTGGCGATCTCGTGCTGCGGGTGCGTGCTTAGGCCAGGGTAATGAGTTGCTTTGATCTTCGGGTGCTGAGCACAGAACTGTGCGATCTGCATGCCGTTCGATGAATGGCGATCCATACGCACGGCAAGGGTCTTGGCTGAACGCAGAAGGAGCCATGTATCGAACGGACCCGGTACCGCACCTGCTGCATTTTGGATGAAGCCAAGCTTCTCTGCGATCTCTTCACTTCCGGTTGTTACGATACCACTCACGAGGTCGCTATGGCCGCCCAGGTACTTCGTTGCAGAGTGAATGACGATGTCTGCGCCATGCTCTATCGGACGCTGCAGGTATGGCGTGGCAAATGTATTGTCAACGGCCATCATAAGTCCATGCGCCTTGGCAACTCCAGACACTGCTGCGAGGTCTGTAATTGTCATCATTGGGTTCGTTGGCGTTTCTGTGTAGACCATGCGAGTATTCGGCTTGATTGCCGCCTCGATGTTCTTCATGTCCTGCATGTCTACGTAAGAGAACGACAGTCCAAAGCGCGTTAGGATCTTCTCTGCAAGGCGGTAGGTGCCACCATACATATCCTCGGCCATGACAATGTGGTCGCCGGCAGACATAAGTCGCATTACCGCATCGACCGCCGCCAAGCCGCTACCAAACGCAAAAGCATCAATGCCGCCTTCCATTGCTGCTAGATTCTCTTCCCAGGCAAAGCGCGTAGGATTCTGCGTTCGTGCATACTCAAACCCTGTGTGCTTGCCGATCTCCAGCTGAGCATAGGTAGATGTTTGAAACAGGGGAACTGTTACAGCGCCTGTGAGCTGCTCCGGCTCTTGTCCAACGTGGATTGCTTTTGTTGCGAATTTCATGATGACCTCGAAAAAAAATGAGCCGCTCAAGGCGGCTCTGGAATGTCGTTAGCTGAGTAGGTTATCGACGGAAATAGAACTTTTCTGCCTTACGGAAGTTGTCTCCCTGGAGAATGCAGATATATACCCCTTCAGGCAATTCCGCAACGCTCTGAGAAAACTCTTGCTGTCCGCGAGCAGAGGCCCCTTTAAAAACATCCATCACACGCTTACCAAGCATGTTATAGATTCCAATCTCGATAAGGGGCTCATCAGTGGCTAATTCGATGCGTGTCGAGAAGACGTCACCAGAAGTGCGAGAGAACACAATGCGATTGTCACGTCCGCTGCTGTCGCTGCCCGATGCCGTTTTGCCTGCCACCTTGGCAAGCGCCTTTGTGCGTCCTGTAACGGCCTTGATAGATGCGTAAACAGCACCAGATGCCATAGGCATGATGCTGGTACTTGCAACAACCTTTGGCTTACCTGTTAGCGGCGCCTTTTTGGCATTATCGGCAGTGGCGGTAGACACACCTATGGCGAGCCCCACAACTGCGATGAGCAGCCGGTAGAAAAGCGAGCCGATATGTGATGTGTAACCGTTCATAGTTGGGTCAAAAATACTAAAATCTTCGAACCAACAACCATGCCAGAAACGACAACGGCAGCCCGTTTGGACTGCCGTTGATGCTTGCTATGCTTGTCTGGTCTTAGTTGCCGATAACCAGGCGCTGAGAACCGTTGAACTCTACACTGCGCATACGTAGGATATACGTGCCTTGAGCCAAGCCCTCAGTGTTGAAGGTCATGTCGTAGGCACCCGAATCCATCATGCCGTTAACGAACGTCCGTACGATCTGGCCCTGAGCATTGATCAGGTCGATCGTTACCGGTGCACTGATACCTACGCCGAACTCTACACGTGCGCTTCCGCCGGTAACAGGGTTCGGGTTGATCGGCTTGATGACCGATGTGGTCTTTGTGGCCTCGATAACACGACGTGTGAGAGCGCAGTTAAAGATCTCAGTGCCTGTTCCTGTTGTTGTAGGGATCAAGCATGGGAATTGATCAAACTTGACCTCGAGGTCTTGCTTGCTCTTGAAATCGTCTGCCAAAAGAAGCAGTGCCTCAAAGGTGAAGAGCTTGCTGTTTGATGTGATTGGGCTGTTGCCTGTAGCAGTAAAGGTCATGCGTGATTCGGTTGCATTGACGTTTACGATCGTTGGACCCGTAATTGTCCATCCGTTCATTCCGGCGGCTGTACGAACAGACCCGGCGTTGTAGTAGATGTTCTTCGGGTTGTAAATCACAGTTGCCGTAAGTGCCTTCACATTCGCGTTTGTCCAATCAGCACACTCACCATCAACCGTATACAGAACGTTCTTTCCTGGCTCACGGCTTGTACCGTTCAAGTCGTTCGTCAGGTTGAACGTGAGAGGAATCGTATAGGCACGTGCATCAACAGTTGCAGACTTTGGCGTAAGCGGTGTTGAGTTGCCTACGATCTCGCCAGTAAAGGCAAATGTTGCTGTGAATAGGCGAGCCGCATCTGGGTTGAACTCGATGACTGCGTAGACTGTCTCACCCTTGTTGATCTGGATTGGAAGCGCACCAACTGGGCTGTTGTTTGCGTCGAGGTAGCTTACGATGTTGAAGTTGGCTTGATCAGCGCCACTCTTCGTAACGCCGGTGATGCGAACCGGGTCTACCGAGTTGTTGTCTTCGACATACCTGATCGGCATGTTCACCGTTGGCTTGTCGCAACCCAAACGAGCGTCAGGCTTAACGGTAACGTTGTCTGGCTTGAAGTCAGGTGTTCCGCACTGGCCTACCGACATCACCTGTGTGTGTGGACCAACAGGTGTGAGCGATGTTGCGTCTTTGCCTGTACCTGGCGTTGCATCGTGAACGAACTCGATCGTTGTTGATGCCGCGTTGGTCTGTCCAGCTGGACGCGTGTACGCAACCTCAACAACTGCAGTTCCGCCGTTTGGTCCAACTGTAAGCGGTGTCGCTGGCGCATTCGTGATCGCAAATCCTGGAGGAACCGGCGCCTGGAGCTGAATGCTTGTAACAGTCAGCGGCATCGTTCCGCCGTTTGTGATCGTGAAGTTGCGCTTTGCTTCCGTGAATTCCGGTGTCTCTGCACATGTGAGGTTGATCGGCTGCGAGCTGATACGAGGGATGATGCCTTCGCCAGCAAGTTTCGCAGTGCGGTCTTCCTGCTTGTCTGCCCATACAGGCTTGATGTCCACGAGGTATGGCTGATTGTCTGTAGCTGGACGGAAGAATACGTCTACCTCAGCAGTATCACCAACGAGGTCTGCAGTCGTAACTGCCACGCCTGCCTTGTAAAGGCTGCCGATCTTAAAGACAAAGTTGTTGTCGTTAGAACCAGCTGGCCAGTACTTTGTGCCATCAGCAAATGTGACGTCGTTCAGGACGATCTTCTGGTTGCCCGTGTTGAATACGCGTGCCTTTGCTGCATGAAGCGTGTTTACACGACGTGCACCCCAATCGTAACCGATGATGCCAGGACCTGGTGTCTGCGTATTGCCACGCCAGTTAGACACAGAGTCTGGACCTTCGCCGTTGTTGCTGAACGTTACATTGATGTTGTCGTCCGTGATGTTTGCACTCTGGAAGCATACGTCCTTGATCTCGATCGTCTGCTTCGGAAGTACGATGAACGGCAGTGCAGGTGTGAACGGTGTCGAGAGCGAGAAGTTTGTTCCCTGGTAACCGCTCAACGATGTTACAATGAGTGTATCAGAGCCGGGGTTCTCGACTGTGAGTGAAGCACAGTACTTCTCGTTCAGCGAACGTGTGCCGGCATCGAAATCCTTGACCTTGATGCGCGGGATAGCCGCAACACCAACAAGTGGATGCTTGAATTCGCCGCACTCCGTCTTAACGATGAGTGTGTCCTTGTCAAAGTCTGTCTTTACATCTGATGTTTCGCGGGTACCATCGTACTGAATCGTGATCTCATGCTTGCCGCGAGCCGGAATCGTAGCAACAGGTGGCAATCCGCCGCTGATGATCTTGTAATACGTTCCTGCCTTGATCTTCGACTCCGTGAGCTTGACCGGTGCATCAGAGTTGTTTGTAATCGTCAGGAGTAGCTGTTTATTCGACCCCAATCGCAGTTTGCCAAAATTGAGCGGCGCCGGGTTGAACACGATCTTGTCCGCAAAGTAGCGGCACGTATCAAGCGTGATGTTGCCTGCCCAGTCGGCCACAAAGTACACGCAGTAGGCATCCTTGCTCTTGTCGATTACCTGCCACTCATACTTGAAGCGCTTGAATGCAGGGCTCTTCGGGAAGATCTGGTCGGTGATAAGAACGAGTTTATAGTTGTAGCTGTTTCCGCCGTCGAGTGTGTCGATGAGAGCAATGCCCGTCTCTACCTGGTCTGTGTCTTTTGGAACCGGCAGCGGTGGGTCTGGAATGTTGCGCAGCTCTGACGCTTCGAATTCATAGTCGCCGCAGAGCGAATCACCCTTGATAACAGGCGGCATGGTGTCAACAGAGGTCGTTGGCTTAAAGCCAGCAGCTGCCGGCCATCCGTAGGCATCAACAAAACCGAATCCGTAGATGTACCCGCCAAAGCTCACAAGTCCGTTACTCTTGATCTTGTGGGCAAGGGGCTCATTACCGAAGTCAAGTGTGGTCCAGTGGAGACCATTCGGCATCTTGGTAAACAGCAGCGTAGGCGATTGTGCCTTCGGGTGTTTCCAAACTGGGATGTCGTCGATTTCGAGCGACTTCAAGTTGTCGATGTAGTTCGGATCTGATGTGTCGGTCTTGACGATCAGGTTCAAGCGGTGCTTGGTGAACTTTGGTGCAGTTGGGAACTGAAAGATCGTCGAGGTCAGGAACTGCTCTTCAGGTGTAACGTTGATCATGAACGGGTCAAGGATCGGGTCGCCGTCCCAGTTCTGTGAGCATGAATACTGCATCACGAAGATCGGCTTGTTAGCTGTCCAGACCGAATAACCGTGCGTGAGTGTCGTTGGAGCGCCAGATTGCGCAACATCCGTGAACTCACCATCTTTTTGCAGCAGTCCGCCGCCTTGACCAAGGATCTTCTTCGAAACCTTGTCATAATAGATCATCTTCCACTGCGTTCCGCCTTCTTTGGCGACAACCCGGAAGACGTCACCTTTACCGATGTTGTTGCGGTTTTCGCGCTGAAGCTCGACCGTCACATAGCGCTTACCCCATGTTGTAACAGGAGGGGTCATCTCAACAAGGTGGTTACGTCCGTTACCGTTCACGAGCAGATTCGGCATCGTCGAGCGCATGTGGAACGAGATAAATCCGATTGGTGCAGACGACTTTACGTAAGAACCTGTAAGGTCGAATTCGCCACGCGTCTGGCCATCGCCGTGAATCATGTACACATCACCTTCATCCATGGTGAGTGTGAAACGCTCGCCGATCTTCTTGCCGAGTGCCGTCGTTGCGGACTGACCGCCCGTACCGCGAAGGAGCACGTCAACCTGACATTGCTCGCGGGCAATGATCACAAAGCCGCCAGCCCATTGATCGAACTCGCGAAAATCGTAATACGATGTGCAGATGTATTCGTTGCCCCATCCGTTTACCGGGATGGCCATGTAGCCGTCTGACGTTGCAGCCTTTGAGTTGAGAACGTAGACGGAGATTGGCTGCTTGGCTCGGATGCGGATACCTTTGCGAACAACCTGCTCAGGTTCGCGAAGCTCCCATGTCCAGTTTGTTTCGCCCTTCGAGTCGGAGAGCGTACGAACCTGGTATGACTTCAGCGTGCGGCGGTATGTCTTGTCGCCTGCAGCATCGAACACCTCGATATCTGTATCGAAGGCAGATGCTATATACACTTCGAGCTCGTCTACCGGATATGGATTGATCTCATTCGGTGGAACAGCGATCCAGAACTCAGTTCCCTGAGAACCGGTGTTGAGCATCTGTTCAACAGAAGGAATCTTCCGTTTTTGGGCAGACGCAGAATTGAATGCCACGAGGATGAGCGCGGCAATGACGACAATTCGCGATGCGTATCGCTGGTACATGAAGCCTCCAAACATCAAAAAACGTTTTGTATTCGGCATATAATAGACGCAGACATAGGCCGTAGAAAGCCTATTCCGAGCCCATGGTTACTATGATAACCAAAATCTTTGTTATGCGCGCCCCCTGAAGGCCTATTTTTTTGAGTTGTTAGGGGGCTATCAACACGGTCTGGCACCAGGAAAATCGGGGAGATCTTAGGCTTACAGTTACAAGGCCGGCGGGATAGTCGCCAACATGCAGCGCAAGGCGCTGTCCGTGGAGCTCCGGAAGCCAGTAGAGTACTCTGCCCACCATATCCGACACTACAACGCTTGTGCTGGGCGCCGAAGCGGTTAAGTCTATAGTAAGCATAGTGTTGCGCTGATCATAGACGATGCGCGCCAGTTGGGAATCTGGCCCACTGTTGGGGCCGATAGAGGTTCCCTGTTGTGGCACTCCGCCTGCCAAAGGCCAACCGTAAGCGTCCACGAAGCTGTTCCCGTAGACGGTTCCGCTTATCGTAACACGTTCGTTGGCTGAAAGCAGGTATTGGCCTTGCCACTCTGGCGATGGTTGTCCTGCGGCGACCTCTATCTCGGCTATGTGGACGTTGTCCCGCACATGTTTGACAAACAGCGCTCCGCCGTTTGCTCGGATGGAGCCCAAGTTTTCGGCATACCGAGAGTCGTTCACATTCGTCCGGAACAGCAGCGAGATGCGGTGTTGGGTGAACTGCTCAGCCCGGGCGGTCATCGCCACGGCCGAGTTCGACCATGCTGCATCTGGCTGAACATTGATCATCATCGGGTCGAGATTAACGTCTCCATCGAAGCTGGACGAGCAGGAGTACTGCATCAGCATCGATGGCTTGTCCATTTCCCAAAAGGCCAACCCTTGGACGAGTGCCGACGGTAACTGCGTTTGTGATATGTCTGCCACATCTCCAGAGCGGGGCAGCAAGCCCCCTTGCTTACCCAGAAGATTGTCTGTTTTCTTATCGTAAAACGAGCAGGACCAACGAGTTGCGTCTTCTGCAGCAACGATCCGAAACACGTCGCCGCCGCCCTGTCCGTTGCTTCGAACTCGTGCAAACTCAAGAGTTGTGAACGATGTGCCGAACTCCGACACCGGAGGCAGCATCTCTGACAGGTGGTTGCGCCCGTTGCCATCCAGAAGCAGGTTGGGCATGGTGGTGCGCTGGTGAAATCCAATCACGCCGATGGGCCGGTCTGACGTTACGTGCGTGCCCGATAGATCGAACGATCCCCGCGTTGTTCCGTCGCCTGTAACAAGGTATACCTCGCCCTCCTGCAGAAGTACGTTGATCTCATCGCCGATCTTCTTCCCACCGCTGGTGCGCGAACCGTTGTCTGCACCCTGTAGCTTGATCCGCACCGACGTCTGCTCGTTTGCGACAATCATGAAGCCCCCTGCCCACGAGCGCGCCTCCTTGAAATCATAGTACGCCATGACGCGATAGTCGCGTCCCCAAGATGACAAGGGGCGAGCCAGGTAACCATCACTGGAGACCACTTTAGAGTTAAGCACCCAGACTGCAACTGGCTTCTCGGATGTAATTCGAATCGCCTTGGGCGCACCAATCTCAGACTCCCACACTTCCGAGCCCCATGAAGTTCCTCCGTTATCGCCGCGCAGGATCAGCGGCACATTGGCTTTCACAGGCCGCTTCTTCGTGGATGCTCTATCATAATCGTAAACCGTAACCTCTGTGTCAAACGGCGATGATATCATGATGTGCAGTGCCTGCGTTGGCGCTGACTGGTTGTCGTTTGGCGGGATAGCAACGACGAACTCCGTGCCGAAGCTGGAGGGGGCTTGCGAACGCAGTGCAACAGGAGCTGCAAGAACAATGATTGATGCGAAGACTGCCAGAAACATCATGATTCGAAGTAACGAACAAAAACGATACCATACTTCCTTTCTACGTAAGTTTGGAGCTGATTTTCTTACGACACACAAAGTGCTGACATATGACAGCTGAAGAAAAAGCATCTCTCGACTTTAACACCACGACGTTTCCGAACAAGCGTCAGTCGGCAGAGGACCTCAAGGCCGTTGGCAATGAGATCCGCCGCGATATCATCCGCATGCTCGTGCGTGCTGGCTCGGGTCACAGTGGCGGTCCACTCGGCTCGGCAGACATCTTTGCCACGTTGTACTTTGGCGGCTACATGCGCTACAACCCAGCCGACATGAACGATCCATCACGTGATCGTTTTGTGCTCTCGGCCGGACACATGGCACCGGTCATGTACGCTGCATTGGCAAACGCTGGATGCTACCCGAAGGAAGAACAGTCAACCCTGCGCAAGTACAACACACGTTTGCAGGGTCACCCAGGACGCGACATGCACCTGCCGGGTATTGAGACGTCTTCGGGCTCACTCGGCCAAGGCATCTCAATCGCCGTGGGCATGGCCATGAGCGACAAGCTCGTAGACAAGTCAGACAAGCGCGTTTTTTCGCTCACAGGCGACGGCGAACTTCAGGAAGGATCTATCTGGGAAGCGGCAATGTCTGCTGCACACTTCCATCTTGACAACTTCTGTTGGATCATTGACAATAATGACTGTCAGATCGACGGACGTCTGCAGGATGTGATGAACGTTTATCCAATCGACGCCAAATGCGAGTCGTTCGGATTCGACACAATCACGGTAAACGGACACGACCCAGAAGACCTCATGCGCGGCTTTGACAGGTTCCTCGAGAACCAAAAGAACAAGACAGGTAAGCCAACAGCGATCATCGCCAAGACCTACATGGGCCACGGCGTTTCGTTCATGAACGACAAGTTCGAGTGGCATGGTAAGCCCCCTACAAAGGACCAGGCAATTGCCGCCCTTGAAGAGCTTGCCAACATGCCGTAAACGGCTCTACCCCTAACCTTACGAATACCCTGGAATCGACATGGAATTACTTGGATCAAAACCCACACGATTTGGCTTTGGCGACGGACTCGTAGAGCTCGGAGAACGCCACAGCAACGTTGTCGTTCTCGGCGGCGATATCACAGGCTCTGTGATGACGTCGCTCTTCAAAGAGAAATTCCCAGACCGTTTCTTCTCAATCGGTATCGCTGAACAAAACGCTACGACGATTGCTGCTGGTCTTGCTCTGAGCGGCAAGATCCCGTTCTTTGCTTCATACGGTGCGTTCTGCGCATTGCGTAATGCAGACCAGTTGCGCATTTCGGTGTGCTATAACGAAGCAAACGTGAAGATCGGTGGGGGCCATGCAGGTATCAGCGTTGGTCCGGACGGCGCTACGCACCAGGTGCTCGAAGAAGTTGCGTTCCTGCGCACACTTCCGCACATGACGATGATCGTTCCAGCCGACTACGAAGAAGCAAAGAAGGCCACTATCGCCATGGGCGAAATGGTGGGTCCGGCGTACATCCGCTTTGGACGTTCACCAGTACCGATGTTTACAAACTCAGATACACCATTCGAACTTGGCAAGGCCAATGTTGTTCTGGATGGATCGGATGTTGCCATCATAGCTAACGGCGCCATGGTGTGGGAGAGTATTCTCGCAGCGAAGGAACTCGCTAAGAAGGGTATCACGGCGCGTGTTGTAAACGTACATACCGTAAAGCCATTCGACTATGCAACAGTAACAGCAGCAGCGCGCGAGTGCGGCTGTATCGTAACGGCAGAAGAGCATCAAGTGCATGGTGGACTCGGCGGCGCAGTTGCTGAGTGCACAGGCAAGAACGCACCCGTGCCGATCGAGTTTGTTGGTGTGAAGGATTCGTTTGGTGGCTCTGGCGAACCAGAAGAGTTGATGGTGAAGTTCGGTCTCACATGGAAAGAGATCTACGCCTCGGCGCTTGTTGCCATGGAACGTCGTGATAAGGGAAGTTCTGGCGTGCGTGCACTGAAAGAAGTAGCCTCGTACACAGCCTAAGCAGCATCCTTCGGAGTCCGTTGTGTCTACCACCCCAAAGACCGTGATCGACATCACCGATCCGGTGCTGTTGCGTATTGCCGCGCTTGCTCATGAGCACAATGTGCGTGCGTATGTGGTAGGGGGCTATGTACGCGATGCCGTTATGGGCAGACTGCGCACTGATATCGATATCACGGTGGAGGCAGATCCACTGGAGTTCGCCCGCATCGTTGCAGATGTGTTCCGGTCAAAGACCGTAGAGTTCGCAAATTTTCGAACGGCCATGGTTCCGATCGGGGAGCATCAGATTGAGTTCGTTGGAACTCGGCGCGAAGAGTATCGCGAAGACTCGCGAAAGCCGATCGTTGTTGAGGGCACGTTGGAAGATGACCTCCGCAGACGTGATTTTACCGTCAACTCTCTTGCTGCAAGCCTTAGTGCAGATACACTTGGAGAGGTCGTGGACCTGTTTGGTGGAATTGACGATATCCCTCGTAAGGTGCTCAAGACGCCCCTTGACCCAATAGTAACGATGAGCGACGATCCCTTGCGCATGATGCGTGCTGCAAGGTTTGCAGCGCAGCTGGGATTCACGGTGGAACAGGCTGTGCTAGATGCGATGACATCAATGGCAGATCGTATCAAGATCATATCACAGGAGCGGATATCGGATGAGTTCCTCAAGATGATGTGCGCCCCTAAGCCAAGTGTTGGACTGAAGATCCTCTATGACACGGGGCTTCTCAAGCACATCTTTCCGGAAGTACACAATCTTGCAGGAGTCGATATCGTAGCGCTGGGCTCGCGTGAGTTTCAGCACAAGGACGTGTTTCTTCACACGCTTCAGGTGGTTGATAATCTGGCCGTGATGTCGGATAACGTATGGCTGCGATTTGCCACACTTATGCACGACGTTGCAAAGCCAAAGACAAAGAAGTTCGTTGAAGGCACCGGCTGGACATTTCATGGTCACGAAGAAGTTGGCGCCCGTTGGCAAGAGAAGATCTTTCGACGGATGAAGCTCCCTCTTCATCATCTGGACTATGTCCAAACTCTTGTGCGCCTGCACCAGCGTCCGATGAAACTTGTCGACGAAGGCGTCAGCGACTCAGCTATACGCCGTCTGGCGGTGCAGGCAGGTGATGCGATCAACGATCTATTCATGTTGTGTCGCGCAGACATTACAACACGTAACCCGTCGCGGGCCGCGAAGTACCTGCGGAATTACGACATCGTAGAATCTAAACTTGTAGACGTACGAGAACGCGACCAACTGCGGGCATTTCAAAGCCCCATTCGCGGAGAAGAACTCATGCAGCTCAGCAGTCTCGGCCCATGCCGCACGCTTGGCTACATGAAGTGGATGATCGAAGAAGCAATCCTTGATGGAATTATCGCCAACGATGCAGATGCCGCGCGGGATTACCTGATGAACAACATCGAACAATGGAAACAAGATGGACCAACAGCAGAATTCGGACGGCGGGGTTGATGCGGGCACGATACATCGCGCCCACCTCCTCCCATACGCCAATATCACACCCACGCTCGATCCCACCGTGTTTGTAGGTCAGGGCTCTATCATCGTTGGGGACGTGCACATCGGACGCGACAGCTCTGTGTGGTTCAATGCTGTTATCCGTGGTGATGTGCACGAGATACGCATCGGCGAGCGCACCAACATTCAGGATCTGGCCATGCTGCATGTACAGTGCAACATGCATTCGCTCACGATCGGCAATGGCGTAACAGTGGGCCATAGTGTTGTTTTGCATGGATGCGTAGTAGAAGACTATGCCCAGATCGGCATGAATGCAACTGTTTTGAATGGTGCAGTTGTTAGTGCCTACAGCATCGTGGCAGCAGGAGCAGTTGTCCGCGAGAACTTTGTTGTTCCGCCGCGGACACTTGTTGCAGGCGTGCCGGCCAAGATCATCCGTGAGCTAACGGATGAAGAATGCAAAAAGCTTGAGCAAGGTGCTCAGAACTACATTGATTATGTCCGCTCATACAGAGAAAACTTTAACATCAGAACACAACGATGAGTAACAACAAATCGCAAAAGTCATTAAGCTCGGCGCTCAAGATCATCCTTATCAGCTCGAGCATTTGCGTTGTCTTAACCATAC